>NZ_AKKU01000001.1 GCF_000272005.1 Alishewanella agri BL06
AGACTGCTGACAAAGTCCTGGACGCCGATCCAGGACTTTGATCTAATAGGGTTAGTTGATTTGAAGGCTAACCATCATGCTCAAAACTCCCTCTCCTCAACAATATCAGTTAGAAATGGTCACGCTCGAAGAGCTGGTACCAAAGAACCATTTGGTACGCAAGGTCGATGCCGCCATTGATTTCGAGTTCATTCGTGCTGAAGTCGAACATCTCTATTGCAAAGATAATGGCCGTCCGCCGATTGACCCTGTCCGTTTGTTTAAGATGATGATCCTCGGCTATCTGTTTGGCATTCCCAGTGAGCGTCGTCTGGTACAGGAAATTCAGGTTAATGTGGCTTATCGCTGGTTTTTGCGGATGGGATTAACCGAGAAAGTGCCTGATGCCTCCACGCTGAGCCAGAATCGTATTCGTCGTTTTAACGGCACGGATGTGTTTCAGCGTATCTTCGACCGGATAGTTGAACAGGCGTATGAGCAGCGTCTGATTGGTGGTCACACGCTTTACACTGACAGCACACATTTAAAAGCCAATGCCAATAAGCGCAAGGCGGTGAACAAAGAGGTGGCGGTCAGTGCATCGGCGTATATCGCTGAGCTCAACAAGGCGGTTGAAGAGGACCGGTTAGCCCATGGCAAAGCGCCACTCAAACAAGATGACTCGAAGGAGCCTGAAACCAAAAATCAAAAGGTAAGCACAACCGACCCTGACAGTGGTTTTATGACGCGGGAAGGCAAACCGCAGGGCTTCTTCTACCTTGACCATCGCACCGTGGATGGCCGCCACGGCATCATCACGGATACCTTCGTGACACCGGGGAATGTGCATGATAGCCAGCCTTATCTGGCCAGATTAGACCGTCAGCTTGAGCGCTTTAAGTTTAGTCCGATAGCCGTTGGCTTAGATGCGGGCTACTTTACGGCACCGCTTTGCCATTTAATCCGGGAGCGGCAAATTGCGCCGGTTATTGCCTACCGTCGTCCCAATGTCACCGCTAATCCGATTAAGAAGAAGCAATTTACCTATGATAAAACAACCGATACCTATCGTTGCCCCCAAGGTGAAATCCTGACTTACAGCACGACAGACCGTCAGGGCTACCGGCATTATCAGTCTAACCCTAAAGTGTGTCAGGATTGCCCGCTACGCCAGGACTGCACGAAGAACAAGCAGTATAAGAAAACGATAACCCGGCATGTCTGGGAAGAGGATAAAGAGCATGTGAGCGGGTTGCGGCTGCTGTCGTGGGGTAAGAAGATTTACAACCGACGAAAAGAGACGGTTGAACGCAGCTTCGCGGACGCAAAACAGCATCATGGCCATCGCTATGCACGGTTCCGTGGTCTGGCGAAAGTGCAGATGCAGTGTTTACTGGCGGCGGTAGCGCAAAACATCAAGAAAATGGCCTTGCTGGCCTTTTTATCGCTTTTTTATCTCATAAAGTGCACTTTAATGGGAATTAAAGTGCGATTTAGGGCTGAGATATGGCGAGTAACCGTAATCTGATTGGAAAGTGGTAAAAAATGATAACTGCGGCAGCATAAAGATCACAGCCGTAAAAAAACAAACCCCAGTCTTAAAAACCGGGGTTTGTCATTAATCTGAGGCAGCCTCGGCTGCCTTTATGCTATCAAGCGGTCACTCAGCGTTTGAGCTGCTGATTAACAAAGGCCAGCACCTCATCGATAGCCAGCAACTCGGTGGCACCGCTGCGGCGGTTTTTATATTCCACCTGCCGGTTATCCAAGTTACGCTCGCCGATGACAATATGATGCGGGATACCGACCAGCTCCATATCGGCAAACATCACACCCGGGCGCTCTTTACGATCATCAAACAGTACCTCAATACCGGCAGCAGTCAGTTGCTGGTATAGCAGTTCAGTTGCTTCGGCAATCCGTACTGATTTGTGCATATTCATCGGAATTAACACCACCTGAAATGGCGCTATCGCGTCAGGCCAGATAATGCCGCGTTCGTCATGGTTTTGCTCGATGGCTGCAGCGACGATACGGGACACGCCAACGCCATAGCAGCCCATGGTCATGATCTGGTGCTTGCCTTCTTCGTTCAGTACACCGGCTTTCATCGCCTGTGAGTATTTATCACCCAGTTGGAAGATATGGCCCACTTCAATGCCGCGCTTGATCACCAGTTTCCCAAAGCCACAGGGGCTGGCATCGCCCTCCACGACATTACGCAGGTCGGCAACCTGATAATCGGTGACATCGCGGTCCCAGTTAACACCGGTCAGATGGAAGCCATCCTGATTAGCACCACAGCTAAAATCGGCCAGATGCGCCGCGCTGCGATCGACAATCAGCGGCAGCGGGCACTTTACCGGGCCTAACGAACCCGGGCCGGCACCCATTACGGCGCGGATTTCTTCTTCCGAAGCAAACACCAGCGGGCTGGCAACTTGTGGCAGCTTTTCGGCTTTGATTTCGTTTAATTCGTGATCGCCACGCAGTACCAGGGCGACCAATGTCTGGGGCGCATCGTCACTGGGTTTGGCAGCATAGACAATCAGCGTTTTGCTGATTTGACTGGCCGGTTGCTGTAACAGCGCGGCAACTTCAGCGACCGTTTTCGCGCCAGGGGTTGCTACCTGTGTCAGCTGCTGCGTCGGGGCAGGGCGGGGGCCTGCCGGTGCCTTGGCTTCCGCCATTTCGATGTTTGCGGCGTAATCGCTGGTATCTGAAAAGGCAATCGCATCTTCACCTGAGGCGGCTAAGACGTGGAACTCGTGCGAGACGCTGCCGCCGATAGCGCCGGTATCAGCCAGCACCGGCCGGTAGTCCAGACCTAAGCGGTTGAAAATATTGCAGTAGGCACTATACATCGCATCATAGGTTTGCTGCAGCGATTCCTGACTTAAGTGGAAAGAGTAGGCGTCTTTCATCAGGAATTCACGGGCGCGCATTACGCCAAAGCGTGGCCGGCGCTCATCGCGGAATTTGGTTTGGATCTGATACAGATTCAGTGGCAGCTGTTTGTAACTGGTGATTTCGCGGCGTACCAGATCGGTAATCACTTCTTCATGGGTTGGCCCCAGCACAAAGTCGCGCTGGTGGCGGTCAACAAAGCGCAGCAGCTCAGCATCCATTTTTTCCCAGCGCCCGGATTCCTGCCACAGCTCAGCCGGTTGTACCAGCGGCATTAATACTTCAATGGCGCCGGCTTTATTCATTTCTTCGCGGACAATTTGCTCAACTTTACGCAGCACCCGCACACCAGACGGCAAATAGGTGTACATCCCCGAGGCCAGACGACGGATCATTCCGGCGCGCAGCATAAGTTTGTGGCTGATCACCTCGGCATCGGCCGGGGTCTCTTTCATGGTCGATAATAAATACTGACTGGTGCGCATGCGATTCTCTGCAAAAAGCTGATTCTTAAGTGGCGGCTATTCTAGCAACGCTTTTACTCGGGCAGAAGTTTAATCTGCTGATTAATTACCTGATTGGTCACTTGCTGCTGTGCGAGCATCCCGCCCAGGCTGTAAAAACTGCCGTTGATCTCCACCAGCGCGCGCAGATCCATCACTGCGGTGGCAGCCTCGCCTTTAAACCAGCGTTGCTGCTTTGGCGAATATAGCCATACCGCAGCCGAGGGCTCAGCGGCCTCGCCCTGATAACCGACACCGTTTAAGCGGTAAGGGGTATCACTGCCGCCGATAAAGGCCGCGAACTCTTCGCCATTAAAACGCACTGTGCTGGCGGCTAAACGATACCGGCCCTGTTGATCGGGATGCGCGATCTGGCGCCAACTGATTTTAAGTGGGTCGTTAGCCAGAGTGCCGGCCCAGCAAGCCGGTGATTTTTGTAATGCTGGTGCCTGGTCTTGGGCGTAATGCAGGGTGACGCCATCGCAGACAATTAACTGATTGGCGGCGATGGTGGCAGCATGGCCGAATACCGGCGCCCCGGGAAAAGGCGTCGCCTGCGCCCAGCGCTGGGTAAAGTTATCAAATACCTGCACCAGATTGACGGTGCCGTGATCGCTCCAGCCGCTTACCAGATAAATATACCGGTTCTGGTGTGGCACGGCTGCGGCATGGTCAACCGGCACCGGCATATCATTCAGACGGGTAAAGCGCCGGGTGACCGGGTCCAGCCGGTAACTGTCTGAGGCGGTGGTCACATTACCATCGGACTGCATAAAAGCGCCGCCGAAAATAAAGAAGTTGTTATTCAGAGCAACGGCACTAATACCAATCCGGCCAGCCAGGCGTTGCTGACTGGGCAGGGCTGGCAAACTGTTCCAGCTAAACTCGCCGACGGTATGCAACCAGACTTTGTTATGCTGATCAGCGGTGTTTTTTCCCGGCGCTATGCCTCCGACTGACAAAACATAGGTTTTATCGCGGATGCTGGTACTCGCCACCGCATTGTTACTGACCGGCTCTGGCAAGTCAGGCAGGGCCAGTACGATACTACTGGCAGCCAGCAAGCTCAGACAGCTTAATGATTTCAGTAACATAGTTATGTTCTCCGTTTACCGTCCACTTAATATTGAAGTTATACAGCGTCATACCATAGGTTTGTTCACTCTCGCGCTGTTTTTTATAAGGCGGGCGTGGGTCTTGTTTCAACACCTTCTCTATCAGCTGCTGTAACTTCGGGTAGGCGCTTTGTTGCCGGCAAAACTGCTCGGCTGCTGCACTAAACTCAACCGTCATACTGGTTTCCGGTGCCGCGTCAGCGAAACCACCCCGGGCATCAGCCAAGGCATCAGAGTAGGGTAGATAGGGTTTAATATCCAGGATTGGCGTGCCATCGAGCAGATCGATACCACTAATAAGTAAAGTTACTGCGCCATTATGGATCTCAACCCCGTCCAGTTTGACTACCGACAAACCCAGTGGGTTAGGCCGAAAAGTTGCCCGGGTCGCAAAGACCCCTTTGCGGGTGTTGCCACCCAAGCGTGGCGGGCGCACCATAGGCGACCAGCCTTTATCGGCGGTTTCGTGAAACACAAATACCAACCACAGATGACTGAACGCTTCGATACCCCGAATCATCGTTTCGCTGGCGTAGGGTGCCTGCAGTTTTAGCTTGCCGGTGGCCTCTGGTATTAATCCCGGCTGCCGGGGAATCGCAAATTTTTGTTTGTAGGGTGACTCGATATAGCCAATCACCTGCATCTGATACGGGTTAGTCATTCGGCCTTAGCAGTTAAGTTGTAGGTTTTATTCGGACTTTATTATGCAAGCACCAGCTTGAAACAACAAGAAAAGTTGATTTTAGCTGTCTAAATGGCTTTGACGCCAGATGGATATGTTGTCAGAATGACAGGCATGATAGTTGAGTTGGAAGTTAACCAGATGGAACAACGGATCCTGCTTACCGCCTGCCCGGACTCGAAAGGGTTGATCGCCCAAATCACCAATATTTGCTACAAGCATCAGTTAAATATTAGTCGGAATACTGAATATGTGGATCCGGTCAGTGGGCAGTTCTATATGCGAACCGAGCTGGACGGGTTTTTTAACGAAACCACCTTACTCGCCGATCTGGATCGGGCTTTACCGGCAGGCAGCTCCCGGAGTTTGTTGCGTCGTCAGGCAAAGCGGGTAGTGATTCTGGTAACCAAAGAGGCACATTGCCTAGGTGATATCCTGATAAAAGTTTACGATGGCTCGTTATCGCTGGATATCGCGGCGGTAGTGGGGAATCATCCGCAACTGGCCACACTCGCGGAACGCTTTGCGATTCCTTATCATTACGTTAGCCATCACGGATTAAGTCGCGAAGCGCATGAGCAGGCGTTACTGCAGACGATTCAGCCCTATCAGCCGGAGTATTTAATTCTGGCCAAATTTATGCGAATTCTAACGCCGGCCTTTGTCGCCGAGTTTCCAAACCGGATTATCAATATCCATCACAGCTTTTTGCCTGCCTTTATTGGTGCCAGACCCTATCAGCAAGCGTTTGAGCGTGGGGTGAAAATCATCGGAGCAACAGCGCATTTTGTAAATAATCAATTGGATGAAGGGCCGATTATTCAGCAGAAAGTGCTACCGGTTGATCACAGCTACAGCGCGGAAGATATGGAAAGAGCCGGTCGTGATGTTGAAAAAGCCGCGCTTAGCGAAGCGTTGCAGTTTGTTACTGAGGATCGGGTCTTTGTACACGGCAACAAAACGGTGATTTTGTAGCCCTAGTCGCTGTCTGGCAGTTCCAGCGGATCCAGTGCGTAGATCCTGTCAATTTGCTCCAGACTGGAATGGCTGACTTTTAAATCCTTGACCCGGCCATTACGTAAGCTATACACCCAGCCATGAACACTCAGTTGTTGGCCGCGTTCCCAGGCTTCCTGGACAAAGCTGGTATGGCAGAGATTTTTTACCTGCTCAGCGACATTGAGTTCAATCAAGCGGTTCACCCGTTGATCCTCGGTTTCCAGGCAATCAATTTGCTGGCGGTGCAGCGCATAAACATCTTTTACATTACGTAGCCAGTTATCGACGAAACCGACGCGCTGATTCAATAGCGCTGCTTTAACACCACCACAGCCATAATGGCCAACCACTAAAATATGTTTCACTTTCAAAATATCGATAGCGTATTGCAATACCGACAAGCAGTTCATATCGGAATGCACCACCAGATTAGCGACGTTGCGATGCACAAAGAGTTCGCCCGGCATCAGGCCGACGATTTCATTAGCAGGCACCCGGCTGTCCGAGCAACCAATCCACAGATACTCGGGTGCCTGTTGCTCGGAGAGTTGTTTAAAGAAGCCAGGCTGTTCACGTTCAATACGATCGGCCCAATTGCGGTTGTTAATAAACAAATTGTTAAAGTCTGGCATCTTAGCGCTCACGAAGACAAAATCGCGACACAATAACGGATTTTTCGCAAACTACAACACTGACCAGCCAAAACAGACTCAGCTACTGTATTGGCAGCACAGGCGTTTACAATAAATTTAGATAGCATATATCAACACTAATGGGGACAAATTAGTAACGCAATATTAAATGAATGATAGCTGAATAATATCGATATTATAAAAGCACTTTTGTTGTTACATCATTTCCGTTATCATGTCGCGGATTATTAAACGGGAGTCTAAGATGTCTTTATTACTTGATAAACGCGAGTTAAAGAAAGCCGCAAGAGAATTAACGCTGGCTAAGTTAAATGATGTTCTGGAGACGTTACAATCAGTGCTGGCAGAACGTCAGTCTGAGCTGGATGCGATCAATGAAATTGAACGCTTCGCCCGTGAAAAAGGATTTACACTGGAGCAGTTAGGTTATAAACAGGTACAAGAGGTGGTTGCCAGTACACCGGCGTCAGTAAGCAGTGATGACAAAAAGCCAGTTAAGCCTAAATTTAAAACGCTGAATAAAGATAGCCAGTATTTTTATGTTGAGAATGGCAAGTTACAATTATTGCGGACTCATACAATGAAAAAAGGTTTGCAGGAACGCGGAATTGATGTGGTTCCCGCCGCCAAGGTAGACAAAAAGTTTGCTAAAGATATTGAGCGTTTATTAGCCGATGCCACTGAGCAGGCAGTCACAAACTATAATCAGAAAGTGTTAGTTTGGAATGATTGGGCCAGAGTTAATGGTGGTGAGTTATTAGAACAGCGTTAAGCTGATGTCTTGCTTGTAATAGTTCAAAGCAAGGTCTTTACCAATAAACCCGGCATTGCCGGGTTTATCATTGTAAGAAGCGAGCTATTTTGGTTGCGCATCCAGCGATTGCCCGGTAACACCAATACTGGCATCACTCATCAGATATAAATAAAGCCACATTAAATCCTCCGGCGTTTTCAGTTTTTGCGGGTCTTCACCCGGATAGGCTTTAGCACGCATACTGGTGCGAGTAGCACCCGGATTGATACAGTTCACCCTCAGGCTGGTATTATCATATTCATCGGCGAGGATTTGCATCAATCCTTCAGTGGCAAATTTTGACACTGCATATGGCCCCCAAAATGCCCGGCCTTTGCGACCAACACCCGATGATGTAAATACCACTGATGGCTGCTGACTTAACTGCAACACAGGAATTAGCGCCTGAGTCATTAACATCGCCGCAGTAACATTGATTTGCATAATATCTTGCCAGGTAGGCAAGTCGATATGTTCAAAGGGCGTTAATACCCCCAACAGGCCTGCGTTATGCAGTAAACCATCAAGGCGACCGAATTCAGCACGGATCGTTGCCGCCATATCCTGATAATGCTTTTTGGTCGCGCCTTTTAAATCCAGTGGCACTATTGCCGGCTCCGGATAACCTGCCGCCACGATTTCGTCATAAACTGCAGTGAGTTTAGCGGTTGTTTTTCCTAACAGAATAACGGTAGCGCCGTAGCGGGCGAAAGTTACAGCGGCGGTTTTGCCAATACCGTCTCCGGCGCCAGTGATTAAGATGACTTTGTCTTGCAGCACACCCGCCGGTGCATTATAAGATGTTGGAACTTGCATTTCATGCTCCCAAGCCAGAAAAAATGGCGACAGGATACGCCGAAAGCCGGCATTTTGCACCTTTCTTCACGATATCTGTGTTTTTGCTCTAGCGCTCTTGAAAACTTTGAGTTAACTTTAACTGGTCGTAGCTGTTAGCCATTAACAGCCGCCTAATTCAGAAATAAGCAGAGTAAGGTTTTGCTTTGCAATAAAAAAATACCAGTGATGGACAGGGGAGAAGATATGAACAAGCTGGCAATAAGTATTGCTGTCACAGCGGCGCTCGGTCTGGCGGGTTGTGGTGATTCGCTGGATGATATCAAACAGGATGTCGTGGACTCCGGGACGGTGGTAGTCCCTAGTTCCCGAGTTGTGTTTGACCCTACAGCCGGTCAGGTTTCGGTACCAAATGACTTACTATTTCAGGGAACTAACGACGGCACCTTAACTCTGGATAGTGGTGCTACGCCTGACTACACTAACCCGCAAGTCGCTTTAGGTGCCTTGGATGGTTGGTCAACGCAGAATCCTTTTAGTATTGCACTAAACTTCCCAGCCGGCGTATCGCTGAATATGGATTCGGCGCGGGCACCAGGCTCTGTTCGTCTGTTTAAAGCCTTGATGGGCGATCCGGCATCACCTGATGCGGATTGTCGGCCAGTACCTCGCGGTTTGGCGTGTAAAATTGTCGCTGAATTACAATACGGCGTTGATTTTGTATCGGCGGGCAGTGGTAACAGTGTCGCTGTGATTCCGTTAAAGCCACTGGAGGGGGCAACCACTTATCTGTTGGCGTTAACCAATGGCTTGAAAGACAGCACCGGCGCAGCTATTAAACCATCGACCACTTATGAACTGGTAAAACAAGATCTGGCGACTAATCCATTAGCGACCGATGCACAGCGCGGCCTGCAGGCAGTGATCAATAGCTTCGAGAGCACTATGCTGCGCGACGAAGGTTTACCGAAAGAAAGTATTATCTACACCGCTGCCATTACTACCCAATCGACGGCAGCGGTAATTGCTAATTTAAAGCAGCTGATGGCATCTCCTACACCAACCGGTTATGCGCCTGGTCAGTTAACGGTGCAGAATACCGGCTTGAGAGTGTCTCAATTAAATCCGGCGTTTGCTACTTCGCCGGCGTTTCAGTTAGCACGCTATTATCAGGGCAGTATGACGCTTCCTTATTTCCTGGGCGTACCTTCAGCTGAAAATGTCACGGCACCGCTAAATACCCGTTGGACAGCGCGTTGTGACAGTGGTGCTATTATTGCTGCGCTACCACCAAGTTTGAAACCTGCCACGCCGGTTTCCGAGAATGATGGTTTTTGCCAGGCAGTCAGTAACGGTGCTTTGCGCGATTTAGGTGTTGACAGTGCCCGTCACCTGACCAAATTTAATACTATTCCTAAGATCAACAGCTATCAGAACGTCGAAGTTCAGATGACAGTGCCGGATACCAACTTTATTCCAATGCCGGAAGCCGGGTGGCCGGTAGTGATTCTGCAGCACGGTATTACGTCGAATAAGCAAGCGATGCTGGCTATCACGGGTACACTCAGCTCTCAGGGCTTTGCGACTATTGCGATCGACCATCCATTGCATGGTAGCCGCGGTTTTAGCTATGAAACCCCTGACCGTACTTTAAACTTTAATGCGTCGACTAACTCAGCGACAGATTATATGAACCTGTCTAACCTGTTAGTAACCCGCGATAACTTGCGGCAAAGTATTGCTGACATGTTAGCGCTGCGTTTTGCATTAAATACGATTAGCGGTGTCACTGTTGATTTAAGCCGGGTTCAATTTTTAGGCCATTCACTGGGTGGTATTACCGGTGCCAGTATGGTTGCTGTTGCTAATGCGCCGTCGGGTAACGCCATGTTAGACGCGGCCTTTAAGGTTGAAACGGCGGTTCTGGCAATGCCAGGCGGTGCCGTTGCTAACTTCCTGTTAGATTCTCCGTCATTTGGTCCACTGATTAAAGCCAGTGTGATGTTGGGTGCAGGCGGGGAGTTAACCAGCCAATTTGTAACCTATATTGCGACCAATACCGATTGTGGTGCGCCAACGGCAGCAACGGCGGCAACCTGGCCAGCCTGTGCTGCACCTGCTGTAAATACTTATCTGGCCAGTTTGCAGCAAACCGGCAACACTGCTCAGTTAGCGCGTATTACCGCAACGCTGACGCAGTTCGCCTTTGCAGCGCAAACCGTAACCGATAGCGGTGACCCAAATAATTATGCACAAATGTTGGTAGCGGGTAACACCCCAACCTATATTATTGAAGTGGTAGGTGATGGCGCAGACAATAAGCCGGATCAGGTTATTCCAAACGGCTTCTTTAATCCGTTGACGGCGTTAGCGCAAGGCCGGATGGCTTTAGCCGGTACTGAACCGCTGGCGCGTTTATTAGGTGTTGTTGCCGTGCCGGCGCAGGCACCGGGTGTTGCGCTGGATGGTAACAATGCCTTAACCCGCTTTAATGCCGGTGACCATGGCTCTATTCTGAGCCCGGCAGCCAGTGCCGCCGCAACGGGTGAGATGCAATACCAGACGGCAACCTTCTTCCTCAGTCGCGGTACCCAGATTGGGGTGCAAAATCCGGCAGTTATCGCCGGTAATTAAGGTCTGGCGACCTTAAAATAAACAGCCCGGCTGCACTTGCGCCGGGCTGTTGCTTTTTCGGATATCGGCATAAAATAGCGAAACATTGCTGTAGTAGGAGGATGCCTTGGCATTTTTATATGAATATGGGCTGTTTTTAGCTCAGGTTGCGACCCTGGTTGTCGCACTGGCGGTCATTATTGCTTTAGTCACTGGCGCAGCAGTTAAAAGCCGACCCCGCAAAGGTCAGTTAGAGGTAACGGATTTAAATCAAAGCTTTTATCAGCATCAGGAATTGCTGCAACAGCATTTGTTAGACAAAAAGGCCTTCAAAAAATGGCAAAAAACCGCCCATAAAGCCTATGACGCCTTAACCGAACAACCCAAACGGCTGTTTGTTCTGGAATTTAATGGCAGCCTTGATGCCCGCGAGGCCGAGGCATTGCGGGAGGAAGTCAGTGCGGTATTAGCCGTTGCCACGCCTGAGGATGAGGTATTATTAAAACTGGAAAGTGGCGGTGGTGTAGTGCACGGTTATGGCTTGGCGGCCTCTCAGTTAGACCGCTTAAAGCAGCAAAAAATAACCTTAACCGTTGCCGTCGATAAGGTCGCTGCCAGCGGCGGTTATATGATGGCGTGTGTCGCTGATAAAATCCTCGCTGCGCCTTTTGCTATTGTTGGCTCTATCGGCGTGATCGCGCAATTACCTAATTTCAATAAATTACTGAAAAAGCACGATGTGGATTTTGAGCAATTTACTGCAGGTGAGTTTAAAAGAACGGTAACCTTGTTTGGTGAAAACACGGACAAAGGCCGGCAAAAGTTTCAGCAGGAGTTGGAAGAAACACACCAGTTGTTTAAAACCTTTGTTGCTGAGCATAGACCACAACTGGCTCTGGAACAGGTAGCGACCGGTGAACACTGGTTTGGCTATCAGGCTAAAGCATTAGGGTTGGTCGATGTGCTCAGTACCAGTGATGATTATTTGCAGGCCGCGTGCAAGGAACGTCAGGTACTCGCGGTAAAATTCAGTCAGCGTAAACGTCTGGCTGAAAAGCTAGGCTCAGCAAGTGCGAGCTTTGGTGCTGATTTATGGCAAAAGCTGCAACAAAAGCGCTGGTTTTAACGGCGATGGAAGCAGTGTTTTGGCATCAGTGCTGGCAGCAGAATCAACTGGGGTTTCAACTTACAGAACCGCACCCGCTATTGCAGCAGTATCTCCCCCGGATCCTGGCGAAACGCCCGGATGACTGTAATGAAATTGTGTTGCCACTATGTGGCAAAACGCCCGACTTACTGTTTTGCCAGCAATTTTTACCGGTGCAAGGGTTTGAGTTATCGCCGATTGCCTGTCAGGATTTTTTTCGGGAGCATAATCTGGCAGTCAGCTGTCAGCCCTGGCCGGATCCTGAGCTGCAGTTTATGCATTATCAGGCAGAACGCATTCAGCTTTGGCAGGGCGATTTCTTTCAGGTGCCTGATAAATGGGTATCTGACAGCGCACTCATTTACGATCGGGCAGCATTAATTGCCTTGCCGGCAGAGATGCGCCAACACTATGCAACAAAGCTGATGTCCTGGTTAGTGCGTGGTGCTGAGTTACTGGTCATTACGCTGGAGTATCCACAGCAGGAGCGATCAGGGCCGCCATTTTCAGTACCGGCAGCGGAATTAACGGTGTTATTTCCAAATTGCGAGATCGAGTTGTTAGATACCGTTGATATTACCGGGCAGGGCTTTGGCCGCCGCCGGATGGCGACCAGTTATTTGTTAGAAAAAATTTGGACTGTCCGTTACAAAAACGGCGCCTAATGGCGCCGTGTCAGAAGATCTGCCAGGTTAATTCCGCATATGGTGAAAGTCGATCGTTTCGTCTTTTAAGCCGGCTCGCGGATCATTAAATACCCTCTCGTCAAACTCACCTTCGCTCTTAGCAACTACGATTGACACCATGGCATCGCCGGTAATATTGACCGAGGTCCGCGTCATATCGAGTAAACGGTCAACACCGATAATCAGCGCTATTCCTTCCACCGGTAAACCAACCTGTTGCAATACCATTGCCAGCATAATCAAGCCTACACCTGGGACACCGGCAGTACCAATTGATGCCAGGGTTGCGGTCAGGATAACCATTAAATAATCGCTAAGGGTTAGATCTACACCAAACACCTGTGCAATAAAGACGGTAGCAACACCCTGCATTATGGCGGTACCATCCATATTAATGGTAGCGCCCAGCGGCACAGTAAAAGAGCTGATGCTGTTATTGACGCCAAGCTTTTTGTTCACGGTTTCCATGGTGACCGGTAAAGTGGCGTTACTGCTGGAAGTGCTAAAAGCAAACAACGCAGCATCGCGCATTTTTCGCAAAAATATTAGCGGGTTTAGACCGGTTAGCGATTTTAGCAGCGTCGGGTAAACAGCCATGCCATGGAACAGCAGCACAAACAGCACCACTAAAAAATACTTTAATAAGCTGGCAATGGTTTCAAAGCCCAGAGTGGTAAACAGCTTGGCCATCAGAAAAAATACGCCATAGGGTGCCAGATTCATCAGTAACGTCACCAGCTTCATAATGATTTCATTAAAATCATTAAACAATGCAGCAACCCGCTCACCTGCCTGACCACTTAGTGCTACAGCTAAACCAAATAAAACAGCAAAGACAATAATTTGCAGCATATTGCCTGACGCCATCGATTGAATCGGGTTGCTTGGGAAAATATTAATAAACACCTGCGCCAGAGTCGGTGCAGAACTGACGTCAAAAGTCGCGTCGCTTTGCATTTCGACACCGTTGCCGGGGCCAACCAGCAGGGCGGCACCAATTGCCAGACTAATTGCCAGTGCCGTAGTCAGAATATAGAGCCCGATAGATTTTCCACCAAGGCGGCCCAGCTTGGAGGTATCTGATAAAGAACAGGTACCACAGACCAGCGAAACAAACACTAATGGCACCACCAACATTTTTAAACTGGCGATAAATATCTCACCACCAACATGAAAAATGCCGTCAACAAAAAAAGCTTTTAAGGGTAGCGACATACCGAGCAAGGTTAAGCGACGTTCTTCGGCACCGCCGAGTAACCACTGAAAGAAGAAACCAACGGCGATACCGGCAATCATGCCCAGAACAATACGGGCTGTCAGGCTGAGTTTTGTTGTTGTCATCATACTCATCATCTAATACTTGTCATAATAATAGGGTAACAGTTTGTGCAGCTGCATGGCAGATCAGGAATAATTTTTTTTAAATAACGCTGCCGGCTGGATATTTATTGGTTTAAGATACAGAATTAACAAAACTATATAAAAAGAGCTAAATAACCGATCCTAATTGTGATACACCCGCTTTAGTCCATGCTTGCCGCCCGGAAACGGTGCGGCAGTGTCCATAAAGTAGTGAACCTGCTCCAGTAAATCATCCATGTTTTTGCACTGATGATTCCGGGTTATCGTCTCGTGCAGAGCATGCCACAGTTTTTCAATTTTGTTATGCCATGGGCTATAAACCGGCAAGAACAGTAACTTGAACTTTGGATTGTCGCTCAGCAACTTCTGGGTTTTCTTGCTCTTGTGGATGATGTAATTATCCACGATTAACCGAATGCTCTTAGCCCGACGATACTGACCTTTAAGCTTTTCCAGCAATTCAATAAATAAGTCACTGGTCTTGCGCTCGCCACCTACATAAACGATTTGCCCTGTCTGGCCGTGTAATGCTCCCGCCAGATAATGTTTCTTGTTCTGTCCTGGTGTTGCCACTTTACGCTGCTCGCCACGGTGCCCCCAATCTGCACCGATTTTAGGATTCAGATGGATATCCACTTCATCCTGGTAAAACACCGGGTGGTCAATACTGTTATCTGCCAGCGCCTCCCGGATAGCCGCCAGTTTCTCCTTTTTATCCGGGTCTTGGATATAAAGTGTTGGCGCAGCTCGCCGCCAGACAATTCCTGCTTTGGGCAACCAGCGTCTGATTGTTGAGCTGTGGATCTGAATGTTACATAACTTGTTCAGTAACAGCGCAAACAACTCTGTACTCCAGCGTGAACGCTGATATCCAAGCGTCCTTGGCGTGTACTTCAGCAAAATTTTCAGCACGCCACAGATAAAATCCCGATTCTGCCTAGCGGGTCGACCAACGCCTTTAGTTTTTAGACCATCAACACCGGCAACGTCATACCATTTCAACCAGCGGTTAAGCGATGACCGACCCGCTTGCAGTAAGCTCGCAACCTCTGACTTGGTTTTACCTTTCAACACCAGCAAGACGGCATTCGCACGGCGGCAAAGGTCTCTATCTCGTGTTTTGTGAATAATCTTCTTCAGCCGGCGGGTTTCCGCACCATATAAAAATGCTATCCTGTTCATACTCAATGCGTTTGTGTGGCTTATTAGTTTGGCGACCGATCTGATCGCGCAAACCGCATTGAGTTCCCTTCCCTGAGTGATCTACTATTTGGAACAATTATTTAGGGAGAGTTTTCATGCTGAGCATCCGGCAACTCTGGGTTGTGATTGTAATTTTCGTCCTGTCAGCTTGTGGCGGTGGCGGTACTTTAGAAAGCGGTGGCGGTTCAGGTGGCGGAGGTTCAGGCACGACACCTGTTTACACTCTGCAAGTTGAACTCCTTAATGCCACTGGCGCGGCTAACAGCTCGCTGTCTGCGAGCCAGCCATTAACCGTCAGAGCAACATTAACCGCAACCCAAAACGCGGCCATTGCCGGCAAAGTTATCGCCTTTACCATTGACAGAGAAGGTCTGGCGTCGTTATCCAGTAATACCGGCACTGCGTTGACAGACAGTAATGGTGTCGCCACCCTGACGCTCAATGTCGGTACGGTAAGCGGTGCAGGCTTGCTCACCGCAACCTATAGCGAAGGCGAAACCGTCCGTGCCAGTCGAGCAGTTGGGTTTCAGTCTGCCGGAGATGGAGGTGGTGAAACCGGTGTTACTATTTCCAGCGTTCGCGTTTTGGCAGATCGCACCCAACTTGGATCGGGAGCGTCAGAGGCAATTCAGCTCTCTGCATTGGTACGGGATGCTAATAATGTTTTGTTGGCGGATATCCCAGTTGTGTTTTCTGCGGACTCTGGTGAATTGGAAATTGTTTCCAGTACGACAGAACAAGATGGTGTTGCCAAGGCAAAACTGACCAGTCAAATTGATAAGTCAATTCGTGACATCCGAGTTAGTGCCAGAGTTGGTGGCGTTGAGGACGTAATAATGGTGCGGGTAGTTGGCACTATCCTTGAGGTGGTTGCCCCCTCAGCCGTGGTGCTCGGCGATCAGGTTACCTTCAACTTTTCCCTGCAAGACTCTGCTGGTCAGGGGATTGCGAACCAGCAACTTCAGGTAACGTCGGCATTAGGTAATGCATTGAGTCAGACGAATCCGACAACGGGCAATAATGGTCAGGTCAGTATTCAATATAACGCAGCGATGAGTGGTGACGATACCGTTACGGTCACTGCGTTAGGCTTAAGTCAAACCTTTGCAATCAGTGTTAAAGCCGATAGTTTCGTTTTTTTACCTGCCGATGATCTGCAAGTTCCGGAAATTGAGTTAAATCAACCGGAGTCATTACGACTCGAGTGGCTAACAGATGGTATTCCGAATGCTAATAGCCCAGTGCTATTCTCGACTACGCGGGGCCAAATTGCTGAGACGGAGGCAGGTTTATCGACTGCTCAAGTAGTTGCTCAAACTACGACTGGAACAGATGGTCAGGCTGAAGTCTTCATACGGTCAGCTTTTGCAGGTTTATCTACCATATCTGCTCGTGGTGGCGATAATGAGGTTAATACCCAAAGGTTGGTGGAATTTATAGCAGTAAACCCAAGTAAAGTAGAAGTGCAGGCATTTCCTGCTCAGGTAATTCCGGGTGAAAGCAGCGCAATTCGTGCTATTGTCCGCGACGCCAATAATAACCCTGTCAAAAACCAGCTGGTCGCATTTTCGCTTGAAAATAGCGCCGGAGGCTCTATCAGCTCCGGAACTGCGATCACTAACTCTCAAGGTGTAGCAACGACATCATTTACTGCTGACCTCAATACTGGAGCTGGTGTTGAGCAGAGGAATCTTGTGGTGAATGCTTCTTTGGTCAACAATAGTAGTATTGCGGATACAACCGATATCAGTGTTGGTGGCCGGACACTGTTTTTCCGCTTTGGTACTGGTAATACTGTTGAATCGCCGAGCCCGAGCCTTTATCGGAAAGAGTTCTCGATTATTGTCACTGATGCATCAGGTAATCCAGTAACTAACCAACCACTAAATCTTGCAGTTGTCTCGCTTGGGTACCGTAAAGGCTACTGGGAAAAATCGCCACCACCACCGGAGACTTTTAAAGTTTGGGCTGCAGTTACCACCGCCTCTTGTGTAACAGAAGATGTTAATTTCAACGGCATCATGGATAGTGGCGAAGACTTTAATGGTGACAATCAGCTCACTCCAGGCAATCTGGCGACAGTGCCCAGAACCGTGACCTCTAATAATGAAGGGATTGCCGTCTTCAACGTGACTTATCCAAGAGATGTCGCCCCGTGGTTAGACGTAAGGTTGCAGGTTTCGGGCTTTGCTGCCGGTACCGAAAATATTAGCTACCGAGAGTATGCCCTACCGGTGGCTGCGGCGGATGTTACTCAAGAGAACATAGCGCCTCCTGATAACCCGTTTGGCGTAGTAGCCAACTGCGCTACACCGGACTAATGTGATTGATGATAACTAAAAAGGAGCCAGTCGGTAATGCCGATCAGTTAATAGCTTTTCAGATCGGTTGACCGATCCAGTAGTTGGTATATAAAGGCCTACAGAATGAACTCTGTAGGCTTTTTTTATGCATATTAGCCAAGCGCTGGAAACCGTTTTAGTAAATAGTCATACCGTTGACTTTGATAGTTTGTCAGATGTTTTAGACCCTGGACTTATTGAAACAGGGCTTAGCATTGCCGGTGTATCCACGATCAGAACTCGCCGTCTTCCCATGGAGCAAATGGTATGGGCAGTACTGGGTATGGCCCTGTTTCGTAATATGTCTATAAAACAGCTTGTATCTCAGATGGATATCTTGTTGCCAGGCAAAGTACCTTATGTTGCGCCAAGTGCCGTCGTACAGGCCAGGCAGCGTTTAGGCTACGAAGCGATAGAGCATATATTTAATCTCACCGCTGGACATTGGAATCAGCAAGCTGACCATCCCAATTGGTGCGGATTAACGCTATTAGGTGTGGATGGTGTCGTGTTTCGCACCGAAGATACACCCGAGAATAGTGCCGCATTCGCCAGAACGAAGTCGCACACGGGAGAAGCCTGCTACCCACAAATTCGAATGGTATGTCAGATGGAGTTAACGAGCCATTTGCTCACCGCCAGCCGGTTTGACAGTGTTGATACTAATGAGATGATTTTAGCTGAGGACCTAATCCCTCATACCAGTGATAACTCTCTGACAATATTCGATAAGGGGTTTTACTCACTGGGTTTGCTTTATAAGTGGCAAAGCACAGGTGAACAACGCCATTGGTTACTGCCATTGAAGAAGCATACACAGTATGAAGTCATTCGGTCATTGGGCAAACAGGATCAACTGGTACGACTGACAACGACGCCCCAATCACGCAAGAAATTCGCAGACTTACCGCATACGATTGAAGCGAGATTGCTGACTAAAACCATTAAAGACAAAGAAGTCAAAATACTCTGCTCTTTGGTAGACCCGATGCGTTTTCCTGCCGCTGACATTGTTGATTTATACTCGACCCGCTGGGAAATCGAACTGGGCTTCAGGGAAATAAAGCAGTCAATGTTGCAGAATACCTACACACTGCGCTCAAGAAAACCAGATATGGTGAAACAAGAGCTGTGGGGAGTATTGCTGGCCTATAACTTGATCCGGTATCAGATGGTACTTATGGCTGCCTCGTTAGGAAAAGATATCACGCCAAGTCAGCTGAGCTTCAAAGAATCAGCAAGTTACATCGTATTCCAGTTAGCGACATTACCCTATGTTGCGCCAGGAAGAGTCCCACGGGTAGTGATGAATATTACCGAAATGGCGTCTTACTTCTTACTACCTGGACGACGAGAGCGATGTTACCCACGGTGTATAAAGTCGAGTAAGCAGAAATACCCTGTTAGAAAGAAAAATGCCGGTCAGCTTAACTGACCGGCATTAAGCCAGTCGGCTCCTTTTTATATTATGCACTACCAGAAAAATACGGTAGCTAGTTAGTACTAGAACTTAACGCTGAAAACTGTAAACCGAACCTAACTGCAGAATTTGGGTTAACTCATCTAAAGCAGTGCGCGATTCAATCATCAGCTGTGGATCGGCCAGATCAGCTTCGTTTAACTGGTCGCGATAGTGCTTATCGACCCAGGTATTTAAACGCCCGAATAGTGCATCGGACATCAATACTGCCGGATTAACAGCCTGACGTTCCTGTTCAGTTAGCACGACGCGTAGTCGTAAACAGGCAGGACCACCACCATTGCGCATACTTTGTTTAACATCAAAATATTTAACCTGGCGAATGGGCGTATCCTGTTCACATAATTCGGTGAGATAGCGATATACGCCAGCGTGCTCCTGGCATTCGGTAGGCGCAATAATCACCATTTCACCGGATGGCAGATTAATTAATTGGGTGTTAAACAAGTAGGTATTGACTGCATCGGCGACTGAAACCTGTTGATCTTTAACTTCAATAAAATGCAGCGGGCTGGTCTCACCAAATTTCTGCCGGATTTCAGTCAGTTTCTGCTGGGTGTCTAAAAATGCTTGCTGGTGATAAAACAGCACATTACGGTTACCTACCGCAATAACATCATTGTGAAACACGCCCTGATCGATCACGGCCGGGTTTTGTTGTAGATAAACCGTGCCAGTATCACTTAAGCCATGTAAACGTGCCACTGCCTGACAGGCTTCCAGCGTTTGCCGGGCCGGGTAACGTTGCGGTGCGGGTTTACTGCTATCAAAGGCGTGACGGCCATAAACGAACAGCTCGACACCGGCTTTGGCGTAGTCGCTGCATAAGCGTGTATGGTTAGCGGCGCCCTCGTCACCAAAATGATCGTTATCCGGTAAGTGCTGGTGATGTGCAAAATGGCGGCTATCATTAAACATTGCCCGCAAAATACGTCCGGTAGTTTCCGGCTCTAACGAGCGATGAAACTTATTAGTCAGGTTCGCAGGGGTAAAATGGACCTTGCCATCAGCGGTGTCAGCACTCGGCGATACCGTTGCCGCATTAGCTGTCCACATACTGGATGCAGAACAAACCGCACGATATACTTGTGGCGCTTGTTTTGCAGCCTGAGTAATCACCTGGGTGTCAGTGCCGCTAAATCCGAGCCGGCGCAGCGCAGCCAGGTCTGGCCGCTCTTGTGGTGCTAACACGCCTTGTAACATGCCCAAATCATGTAGCGCTTTCATCTTCTGCAGACCTTGCTTGGCTGCTTGTTTCGGGCTGGAAGCGTTTTTAGCGTTGTTTAAAGAGGCAACATTACCGACTGACAAACCGGCATAGTTGTGCGTCGGCCCTACCAGGCCGTCAAAATTGGCTTCATAAGCTTGCATTTCAATATTTATCCTTATTTGTTGCGACGCTGTTTTTGTTGTTTTTGGTCGCGGGATGTTATGCTTCATTTTTTTAGATGGTCAGAGACTGGTCAATTCAGCGAAAAAACCAGCCAATAGGCATAATAATCAGTTTAGACACTTGTCACAATAACGGTTTGCGGATATACGTTTAAAAAAGGGGCGTCAGACTAGGGCGTCGTGCTGAAGGATCTTTGGATTAAAAATGGCAAAATCACTGGTTATAGTTGAATCACCGGCAAAAGCGAAAACCATTAATAAATATTTGGGTAGCGATTTTATCGTTAAATCCAGTGTGGGGCATATCCGGGATCTGCCCACGAGTAGCAGCAAAGATAAAGCCAAAACCACGGATAAAAGCCTGAGTAAAGCCGAAAAGGAATATCAGGCCCTGGTAGATCGGATGGGGATTGATCCGGCGCATGGCTGGAAAGCTCGCTATGAAATTCTGCCCGGCAAAGAAAAAGTGGTGAAAGAGCTAAAAGCCTTGGCTGAGAAAGCGGATACGGTTTATCTGGCAACGGACTTAGACCGTGAAGGGGAGGCGATTGCCTGGCATTTGCGTGAAGTCATTGGTGGTGATGAGCAAAAATTTAAGCGGGTGGTCTTTAACGAAATTACTAAAAATGCCATTACCCAGGCCTTCCAGGTGCCAGGTGCTTTGAATCTGGACCAGGTCGATGCCCAGCAAGCACGACGTTTCCTCGATCGGGTGGTCGGTTTTATGGTATCGCCACTGCTGTGGAAAAAGGTTGCCCGCGGGCTATCCGCAGGCCGGGTGCAATCGGTCGCTGTGCGGTTAGTGGTAGAACGGGAACGGGAAATTAAAGCCTTTGTACCGGAGGAGTACTGGAGTATCGATGCCGATACATTGACTGCCGCCAAGGCGCCACTGCAACTTGCGGTACAGAAACATGCCGGCAAAACCTTTAACCCGGTAAATAAAGCCGCTGCCGATGCGGCACTGGCGATATTACGCCAGGCTGAATACCGCGTCGTCGAGCGCGAAGATAAACCGAGCAGCAGTAAGCCACAGGCACCTTTTATCACTTCAACCCTGCAACAAGCCGCGAGTACCCGTCTTGGTTACGGGGTGAAAAAAACGATGATGTTGGCGCAGCGGCTTTATGAAGCAGGTCATATAACCTACATGCGTACCGACTCGACCAACCTGAGTGTCGATGCCGTCAATCAGTGTCGGGAATATATTGGCGATACCTTTGGGCCAGCCTATCTGCCTGCGGAGCCAATCAGTTACGGTAGCAAAGCCAATGCACAAGAGGCTCACGAAGCCGTGCGGCCATCCGACGTCACGGTGTTGGCATCGGCCCTGACTGATATGGAAGCCGATGCCCGTAAGCTCTATGAATTAATTTGGCGCCAGTTTGTGGCCTGTCAGATGCCGGCTGCGCAATATGATGTGACCAATATCACCGTCAGTGCAGCGGATTTTGAATTGAAAGCGAAAGGCCGGGTACTGCGTTTTGACGGCTGGACCAGGGTGCAACCAGCAGTAAAGCGCAAAGGCGAAGAAGAAGCCGAGCTACCTGATGTGAAAACCGGCGAAGTCCTGAGTTTGCAGGACCTTATTGCAGCACAACACTTTACCAAACCGCCAGCCCGCTTTAGCGAAGCCAGCCTGGTAAAAGAGCTGGAAAAACGTGGTATTGGACGGCCCTCGACCTATGCCGCCATTATTTCCACTATTCAGGAACGTGGCTATGTTCGGGTGGAAAATAAGCGGTTTTACGCCGAAAAAATGGGGGAAATTGTAACGGACCGCTTGGTTGAAAACTTCGATGATCTGATGAATTACGATTTTACTGCCAATATGGAGCTGAAGCTGGATGATATTGCGAAAGGGCAATTAAGCTGGCGCCGTGAGCTGGACCAGTTTTATCAGGGCTTTAGCCAAAAATTGCAAACCGCTGAATTGGAACCAGAGCAAGGTGGGATGCGCGTCAACCAGTTTGTGTTAACCGATATTGATTGTCCGACCTGCGGTCGCAAGATGGGGATTCGTACGGCTTCTACCGGCGTATTCCTCGGGTGTTCGGGTTACAACTTACCACCCAAAGAGCGCTGTACTACGACGATGAATCTGGTGTCAGGCGAAGAAGCGGTGCATGTTGCCGATGATGAACTGGAAACCGAAGCGCTACGTCAGAAAAAACGCTGTGCTAAATGTGGTACCGCGATGGACTCGTACCTGATTGATGAGCAGCGCAAACTGCATGTTTGTGGTAACAATCCACAGTGTGATGGCTACTTGGTGGAGCAGGGCAACTTCAAGCTGAAGGGTTATGAGGGCCCTGAGATTGAATGTGATAAGTGCGGCGCGCAGATGCAGTTAAAATCCGGCCGCTTTGGTAAATATTTTGGCTGTACTAACAGCGAGTGTAAAAACACCCGTAAGTTATTACGCAACGGCGAAGCGGCTCCTCCGAAAGAAGATCCGGTTCATTTGCCAGAGTTAAAATGTGAGAAGTCGGATACCTATTTTGTGTTGCGCGATGGGGCTTCAGGTGTGTTTCTGGCAGCGGCAAACTTCCCGAAATCACGTGAAACCCGCGCGCCACTGGTGAGTGAGTTAAAGCAATTTCGTGACCGGCTGTCGCCAAAGTTTTTCTATCTGGCCGATGCGCCGGAGCAGGATAAGCAAGGTAACCCAGCTATAGTGCGTTATAGCCGCAAAACTAAGCAGCAGTATGTAATGACCGAGCAGAATGGTAAAGCGACCGGCTGGTCGGCCTGGTATGAGAATGGCCGTTGGGTCGTTACTGATAAATAGCCAGCGTTGTGTTTAACAAAACAGGGCCCCAGGGCCCTGTTTTGTTATTACCATTTGCGTTTTGGCGCAAAGAGCTCATCGATATCTTTATTCTCTTTTTCACCACGTTTTTCGATATCCCGCGCATTACCCTGCTTGAGTTCAACGGTAATTTCTTCCAGCGCCATTTGGGCTTCTGAAATACGATTAGTAACATAATCATTCTGGTGACTGGTATGACGCAATACAGTCAACGCTTTTTCAAAATATTGACGTGCAGAGCCCAACATATTATTGGCTCGGGCGTTACGACCACGTTTTAATTGGCTCTCAACATTTATTCGCAATTGCAGTAAATCTAACCGGCGATCTTCATCGATAACTAACTGGGTATCCATGTTACCTCTGGCATGCTCAGCCCGCAGCAGGGTTCTGAGTTTCTTAATACCTTTAACCATGGCAAGTAATTGTTGATCGTTGTCAGGCAGGCCCGGTATATCTGCGATTGCTTGTTGGGCATTACTCAGTTCGCTGACGCGCTTTTCGGTTTCATCAAGTCGTTGCTGCAGATCTTTTGCCGTTGGCTCCAATTCGACCATGGCTCGTAACAGATAACTGATCCGTCTTAGTAACATCAACGATAGGCCGGTAGATAGCGGGACATTGGCGGCGTTAAACAAAATTTCTTCTGTTTCTTCCAGACCATGTCGTAGCTTCGTATATTCAGCACGTTTCAATGCCCGTAACCGCTCCCGATGCTGTTGCATCACATTAACGGTAATCGCGATAATCACCAAAGCTAAGATTAGCGTGATGATCAGGGGTAAGACCATTTACACCTCTGTCTTTCAGGATATGCCAACATCTTAATCGGAAAAACCACAGATGAACAGCCAAGCTTTGGCGTTGTTTATGCTCCGTCGTTCTACCACTAAAACCAATTTTGCTATTTATTAGCTTAAGCAAAAGTTGCGCCAAAAATTCATCTGCTGCAAGTGCGGTAGTATAGACTTTCGCCTAGCAACATTTTGATATAGAAACTGCTAGTATAGAAAGCTATTGGAATATCTCTGTCATCAGGTATAGTGACATTTGGTTAGAAAGGATCTTTAGCGATGAAATTACAACAATTACGCTATATCGTTGAGGTGATGAATCATAATCTGAATGTCTCATCCACCGCTGAAAGTTTGTATACCTCCCAACCGGGTATCAGCAAGCAAATTCGAATGTTGGAAGATGAGTTAGGTATTCAGGTTTTTGGGCGGAGCGGCAAACATTTGACGCACGTTACCCCGGCAGGTCGCGAGGTGATAGAGATTGCGCAGCAAATTTTGGCGAAAGTGGAAAATATCAAAGCCATCGCCAAAGAGCATACGCTGCCAGATCAGGGCAAGTTGAATATTGCCACAACGCATACTCAGGCCCGCTATGCACTGCCACCGGTGATCCGTAGTTTTATGCAAAAGTTCCCGCGGGTCTCTTTGCATATGCATCAGGGTTCGCCGCAACAAATTTCCGAAGCAGCGTCGCGTGGTGATGCGGACTTTGCCATTGCCACTGAGGCGTTACACCTATACAACGATTTGGTGATGTTGCCCTGTTATCACTGGAACAGGAGCGTGATCGTCCGTAAAGATCATCCGCTTGCTCAACTTAGCCACAAAGTACAAATTGAGGATGTAGCGCGTTTTCCGATTGTTACCTATGTCTTCGGCTTTACCGGACGTTCGGAGTTGGATCGCGCCTTTGCCGCCCGGCAACTGGAACCGCAAATCGTGTTTACTGCCACAGATGCCGATGTCATTAAAACCTATGTCCGGCTTGGCTTGGGCGTGGGGGTTATCGCTTCCATGGCCATCGACCCGGTGCTGGACCAGGATTTAGTCGCGCTGGATGCCAGTCACTTATTCGATGCCTCTACTACCAAAATTGGCTTTCGTAAGGGCGCGTTTTTACGCACCTATATGTACGACTTTATCGAGCGCTTTGCACCGCACCTGACTAAAGATGTGGTAGAAAAAGCCAATGCTTTGCGTAGTCAGGAAGAAATTGACCGGATGTTCAGCAAGTTTGACCTGCCGGTACGTTAACGCTCGCTCTCTAATCCAAATGCCTGCGCTAAGATAGCCCGGGTAAAAGCCACTTTTAGATAAAAACCGCGTGGCAGGCTAAGTACTGGCCTGCCATCAGCACCAATAGCCGCTGTCAGTGCTTTACTGTCAGCGGCTTTGGGGCGCAGCTGTAATACCTTACCATGCGCGCCTTTAATTTGAGCCAAACGTCCCAGTGCAATCAGTTCCATCAGCTCTTCCCAGTCTTGTCGCAGTAAAGCCTGCTGCGCGGCGTCGGGTTGCCAGATAAAGCCCTGACCAATAATCCTATCGGCCGGTGCCATATCTCGCTCTGCTAGTATCGGTAACCACAAGACGCGGCTCAGTTTGCGGCAGACCCAGGATTCAGGCCATTGTTGCCCGGTTGCCCCGGTAAGGGGGGCAACACAAACATAGGTACTTTCCAGCGGCTTTCCATGTCGGTCAATGGGCAGGGTTTTTAGCTCGAGCTCAAGGTGCGGGAAGTCATGGATCGCTTGTGAGCCACCGCTGGCGCCTAGCGCTAATTCCAATAGTTGGCCCACCCAGCCTTTATCACGCCGCAAATCGGCAGGAACCGGCACCTGTAATTCAGCCGCCAATTGGCCAAGTGTCAGGCCGGCAATCTGCTGACAACGGGCGAGTATTTGATCAAGGTTAGCAGGGGCAGCAGGCATCGTGACGTTCGTTAGCTAAGTGAATTATTACCCTAGCATTTTTTTGCTGTGACGGCTGCTTAAAAACGCAGCAAACTAACTTATGCACAGACAAAGCTGCTAAGCTGGCAGCCGGTTAATTAGCTAACTAAATGAAATGTAATATAAAAACCTATTTATTAAATCTTGATTTCGACAGGGACAAGAAGTTATCCAGTGATTAACTCTGGCTTATCCAAGGCTTTATGCACAGACTCTGTGAAAAAGTTCACAGTGTTGCCGCTTAAACTTATCTTGCTGTGGATAACTTGTGTGAAGTAAGCTGAAAATACCGTTTGCCGCCACGGCAACTTTGTGAAAGAATCTTTGCTATAGCAGACAGAGACTTGCTTGAGGTTAGTGTGATCGATGCCGAGGGTTTCCGGCCCAATGTCGGCATAGTGATTTGTAACACCCATGGACAGGTGTTTTGGGCGAAACGATATGGTCAGCATTCCTGGCAATATCCACAGGGCGGTATTGACGACGGGGAAACTCCCGAACAGGCAATGTACCGTGAACTGCACGAAGAAGTTGGGCTAAGGCCCGAAGACGTAGAAATTATTGCGACAACCAAACATTGGTTACGCTATAAGCTGCCAAAACGACTGATTCGTAAAGACAGTAACCCGGTGTGTATTGGGCAAAAGCAAAAGTGGTTTTTACTACGACTGACTTGCCGGGAAGAAGACGTAAATCTGGCGAAAACCAGTCACCCCGAGTTTGATAGCTGGCGTTGGGTCAGTTATTGGTATCCGGTGCGGCAGGTGGTTTCCTTTAAACGGGAAGTGTATCGCAAGGTTATGAAAGAATTCGCTCCGGTCGCTTTGCCTTTTATTCGCCGGGATAGCAGTAAACGTAAACCATAAACAACCTTCAAATTAATGAGGTTAGTATGTTAGGCCAGTTGCGGCGTATTGTTCAGGATGTGGCACAGGAGCCGATACTTAACAAGGCGCTCGCTGGCTTGGTCAGTAGTATTAAACACGCGTTAGCCACCGAATGTTGCTCGGTCTATCTTGCCGATTATGAACAGCAGCATTTTATGCTAATGGCAACTGATGGTTTAAATCAGGATGCCGTTGGCAAAGTGTCGATTGGTTTTTCCGAAGGCTTGATTGGTTGGGTTGGCCAACGGGAAGAACCCATCAATCTGGCTCAGGCCCATTTACACCCACGATTTAAAGTCACGCCAGAGGTCAGCGAAGATCGCTTTTCGGCGTTTTTAGGCTGCCCCATTATCCATCATCGCAAAGTGCTGGGCGTGCTGACGATTCAGCAATCTGCAGAGCGCGTCTTTAGCGAAGATGAAGAGTCCTTTTTGGTGACCCTCGGCGTGCAACTGGCATCAGTGCTGGCTAATGCTGAAATGCGTGATGCAGCCAGCCGCAGTCCAAGTTACCAACAACAGGCAACACAGTTGCATGGGTTACCCGGTGCGCCGGGGATGGCGATAGGTCAGGCTTATGTGCTGCAGCCTGCCAGCGATTTTGCCGCGATTTCACTGAAAAAAGCCGATGATCCAGAAAAAGAACTGGCGCTGTTCTATCGCGCAGTAAAGATTACTAAAGCGGAATTTAATCGTCTGGCTGAGCGGATGTCACAACATTTGCCGGAAGATGCGCTGGCGATTTTTGATGTTTATCACCAGTTACTCGATGCCGCCAGCCTGGGGCGGGAGATTGAAGAGCAAATTGCTGAAGGCTGGTGTGCCAAAAGTGCCTTGAAGCGGGTTGTAGAACGTTTTGCCCGCCAGTTTGATGATATGGAAGATCCTTATCTGCGTGAGCGTGGTTTGGATATCCGCGATCTGGGGCAGCGGGTGCTGAATAATTTGCTGGATACCGAACAGCGCCGGGCCAAGTTGCCGGAAAAAGTGGTATTAGTTGCCGATGAAGTGACCGCGACCATGTTGGCTGAAATTCCACGCGAGCAGTTAGTTGCCGTGGTGTCATTGCGCGGGTCGGTCAACTCGCACGCTGCTATTATGGCCAGAGCGCTGGGGATCCCAGCGGTGATGGGGGTCAGCGAACTACCTCTTTTACACTGGCATGAACAAAAAGTTATCGTTGACGGTTACCAGGGCTTGATTTTGCTGTCGCCAACCGAGGCGGTCAGTAATGAATACCTGCGACTGATCAGTGAAGACGTCGCCTTGCATGCCAGGTATCAGGAAGAAATTCACTTGCCGTCACAGTCGCAATGTGGTGAGCGCTTTAAATTTATGGTGAATTCCGGTCTGGCGGTAGAGCTGGAGAACCAAAACGCCCAGTACACGGATGGCGTTGGTTTATACCGAACTGAATTTCCGTTTATTATCCGCAGTCGTTTTCCTACCGAGCAAGAGCAGGTCGAGCTCTATACGAAGGTGTTAACCGGTTATCCGGGGAAAACCGTGGTGATGCGTACGCTGGATGTTGGCGGTGATAAAGCCTTACCTTATTTCAGTATTATCGAAGAAAACCCGTTTCTTGGCTGGCGTGGGATCCGGTTAACCTTGGATCATCCGGAAATTTTTCTGGTGCAAATCCGGGCGATGATCAAGGCCAATATTGACCAAAATAATCTGCATATTCTGCTGCCGATGGTTTGTGATTTAGCGGAAGTCGATGAGTCGGTGCGCTTAATTCGCCAAGCTTGCTTTGAGGTTAGCGACGAGCTGGGTATTGCCTTACCAAAACCGAAAATTGGTGTGATGATTGAGGTGCCTTCGGTTTTATACTTATTGCCGGAGCTGGCTGAAAAGGTCGATTTTTGTTCGGTTGGTACCAACGATTTAACGCAGTATCTGCTGGCCGTGGATCGTAATAATGCCCGGGTTGCTAACCTCTATGATGCGCTACACCCTGCCGTACTGCGCGCGCTGTATCAATTGGGCCAGCAGGCGCAGGCGTTAAAGTTTCCGATCAGTATCTGTGGCGAGTTGGGTGGTGAACCAGCAGGGGTGTTGTTACTGGCGGCCATGGGATTCCGGCGTTTTAGTATGAATAGCAGCAATTTGGCACGGATAAAATGGTTATTGCGGCGGGTTGATTTATCGGAGCTGGCATTACTGTTACCGGAAGTCCTCTGTTGTCACTCGCCAAAACAAGTTCGGCTGCAGGTACAGCGCTTTTTGGAACAAAAGCAGCTGTTAGCCCAAGTCCGGGCCTGACGCAAGCTAAGATGAGCCAACGCTTAACCCTACTGCAGCAGCCAACGGCTTCTGGTACACTAGGGCTATCTTGTGTTGCTGAGTAATCGCTTTTGTTAAGCATCTTCTTGTTAACCGCCGCCTTAGGCGCCGTAGTGGGTTTACTGGCAGGCTTATTGGGTATTGGCGGTGGCCTGATTATCGTGCCGGTGTTAGTAGTACTATTACCCTTTTTTGATGTTATTCCGGCTGAGCATGCAATGGTGGTAGCGATTGCAACCTCGCTGGCTTCTATTATTATCACCTCAGTGTCATCGGTCCGAGCGCATCATAAACGTAATAACGTGAGCTGGAATATTGCCCTGCCGGTGATGCTGGGTGCCGGACTCGGCGCACTGCTGGTGGGTTACCTGGCACATAATCTGAGTGGTAATACACTGCAATTGATTTTTGGTGTTGCCGTGGGGATACTGGCGCTGCGTATGCTGATTTCACGAAGTACCACTGGCAAAGCTGCGCTGCCCGGTCTGATCCCACTTGGCAGTTTTGCCGCACTGCTGGGTAGCTTTGCTGCGTTACTCGGTATTGGTGGGGGAGCCCTAATCGTGCCGATGCTGAACTATTTTTCTGTAGATATGCGCCGCGCTATCGGTTGCGCCGCGGCCAGTGGTATCGCCATTGCTGTTTTCGGTACAGTCGGTTATGTCAGTGCCGGTTGGCAGCATTATCAGCTTAATGCCGGTTTTATTGGTTATATCTATTTACCTGCTTTACTGGGTGTGATTAGTACCTCCATTTTTACTACTTCCATTGGTGCCAGCCTGACACAAAAGTTACCGGTAATGACCATTAAGCGGGTGTTCGGGATCTTTTTGTTAGTGGTCTCGGCCCGCATGGTATTGGCTTAGAACACATAAAAGGACTGTTATGACAACGACACCGCTGCAATTTCCAGATATTAATCCAGTCCTACTGGACTTGGGCCTGGTGAAGATCCATTGGTATGGCGTGATGTACCTGGTCGCGTTTGCGATTGCCTGGTGGCTGGCGAACCGGCAGGCGGCGAAAGCCAATTCGGGCTGGAATAAGGAACAGGTCAGCGATTTGTTGTTTTATGGTTTTCTTGGGGTGTTATTAGGCGGACGGATTGGTTATATCCTGTTTTATCAATTCAGCTATTTGCAGCAGGACCCATTATATTTATTTCGGATCTGGGAAGGCGGTATGTCATTCCACGGCGGGTTATTAGGTGTATTGCTTGCGATGGCCTTGTTTGCCCGCAAATACCAAAAACCGTACCTGGCACTGGGTGACTTTGTTGCCCCACTGATCCCGTTGGGGCTGGCTGCCGGACGTATTGGCAATTTTATCAATGGAGAACTGTGGGGCCGGCCAACCGACGTACCCTGGGCGATGGTCTTTCCCACCGGTGGCGATGTGGCGCGCCATCCGTCACAGCTCTATCATGTCGCTCTGGAAGGCATGTTATTGTTTGTTTTGATTATTCTGATTAGACAATTAAAGCCGGCACAAGGCGTATTGGGCGGTGTCTTTTTAGCCGGCTACGGTATCGCGCGCTTTACGGTAGAGTTTTTCCGTGAGCCAGACGCCCATCTTGGCGTGTTGTCACTTGGGATGACGATGGGACAGTGGTTATGTCTGCCAATGGTTATTGCCGGCGTTGGCATAGTGCTCTACGCCCGGCAACAAGCGCGGCGGGGAGTTAAATCATGAGGCAATATCTACAGTTATGTCAGCGTATTGTTGATGAAGGCATCTGGGTTGAGAATGCCCGTACCGGTACCCGCTGTCTGACAGTCATTAATGCTGATCTGGAATATGATGTTGGCAATAATCAATTCCCGCTGCTGACGACACGTAAAAGTTATTACAAAGCAGCGATAGCTGAATTGTTAGGATACTTAAGGGGTTATGACAGTGCCGCACAATTCCGTGCTATCGGTTGTAATACCTGGAACGCGAATGCCAACGAAAATCAGGCCTGGTTAGATAACCCGCATCGTAAGGGTGAAGATGATATGGGCCGGGTATATGGTGTGCAAGGCCGGCGTTGGCAGAAGCCCGATGGCTCAACTTTAGATCAACTGGCAAAAATCGTCAGCAACCTGAGCAAGGGGATCGACGATCGTGCCGAGATCCTGACCTTTTATAACCCTGGTGAGTTTGAGCTTGGTTGTCTGCGGCCCTGCATGCATACCCATACCTTTAGTTTACTGGGAGATAAGCTGTATCTGACGTCTTATCAACGTAGCTGTGATGTACCGCTGGGACTGAATTTTAATCAGGTACAATGTTTCGTATTACTGGCACTTATGGCGCAAATCACCGGCCACAAAGCGGGTAAGGCCTACCATAAAATTGCCAATGCTCACGTTTACGAAAATCAGCTGGAGCTGTTAAAACTGCAGCTGCAGCGTGAACCCTATCCCTCGCCGCGTTTAACTATTAATCCCGAGATCCGCAGCTTAACCGATCTGGAAACCTGGGTTACAACTGACGATTTCGTATTGCACGATTACCAGTACCACCCGGCAATCAAATACCCGTTCAGCGTCTAGTCAAAAAATCATCTCTTGTTGTGGCCTGTTTTTTGCTAACAGCATTAGTAGTAACCAGCAAGAGGTGATTATGAATAAGCTTTCTGCCGGCCTGCTGCTTAGTGTGTTAATAGCGCTGAGCGGCTGTGCCCGTCAACAGAGTACCGGGTTAACCGTACCGCTGCCCATCAGGCAGGTACAGTCGACGGGTTTAAGTCCGCAACCGTTGGGGTTTTATACCGATCGTTTAGCGGTGCAACTGTTTAATCCGGTGTCAGGTGCTGAAAACCAGTGGCGGCATGGGATTGCCGTCAGTAGTTTTTTGCCGGTACGCCAATTAACCCTGGAAGACAGTAACAGCCAGCAAATTGACCTGGCTAACCAACTGGCTGAAAGTATGCTGACAGCGGCAGTGCAGCGTGGCTATAACGTTATTGATTTACGTTTGCGGGCAGCGGTGTTGCTAAAAGCGGATCATGAACAAGGCTTTTCCCGGTTATTATCGGAACTGCAACACCAGCACCAGGCACGTATCCTGTTAAGCGGAACCTATGCGCCGCAGGAGGATGGTGTGGTAGTCAATGTACGGTTGATTGATATCCAGACTCAGCAAGTGCTGGCGGCAGCAACGGATTATATTCCGGATAATGTCACCTGGAGTGCCGAGAAAATGCTCAAAAGAGGCAATTATTTATATCGAAGTGATCGGATCGGAGAGAAACCATGAAACCTTATTTGTTGTTAGCACTTGCTCTGACCGGATTGACTGCTTGTTCGCAAACACCGCCAGCTGCCAAAGTTGTGCCAGAGAATGCTGTTACCATGCGCGGTGAGCTGGCGCGTGAGCAGCGGATCCTGGAGCAGCAGGCATTCTCAGTGCAATCGGCGCCACAACATTTCCGACAGACGCCACTGGTGACACTGGATCATTATGCCCGTAATCTGGTGCACGAATTAATGGCTAATCACCATCGGGTAGAAGAGCAGGCAATGGTCGCGGTGACTGATCTGGCTTTTGTTGAGTCGGATTTACAGCAAGGCTCGGTGTTTTCTAATCATCTGAGCGAAGCTATTATTTACGATCTACATCTGTTCGGTGTGCCGGTATTGGATTTCAAAGTTACTGATTATATTCGGGTGACCGACAAAGGTGACTTTGTGTTAAGCCGGGACTTTAGCGAGCTATCAGCGGAATTGCCAATCAAATATGTAGTAACCGGTACTATCACTACGCATCAGGCGGGGGTGATGTTAAACGCACGGTTAATTCAGATTGATAGCAAAAGAGTGATTTCGGCTGCCCGCACCTTTGTGCCCGCAGCGGTCTACAACGCGATTCTGCAACAAAAGCATGACGCTATTCTAAAGTTAAAACAGGGATAAGCAGCGCATCGTTAGTTTTTTCCGCATCGGTTGTCGCCCTGACAACCGGTTTGCATTTTTCTTTCGCCGTTATCACCTTTACCGCCTTGTGACTTTTCTTCGTCTTTTGCTAAAGTTTAGCCAACATAAGCCGAAAAGAATGCGACATCTTATGTCGGAATCAAGGAGCTAAGAATGAAAAAAGTAAGTCTGGCGCTATTAGGCGCTGTCACACTGTTGAGTGGTTGCTACAGCTATCACAGGGTAGAGGATGGCTACAGCCGTTGTGACAGCAAAGGTAATTGCCATACTGAAATGCGTCGGCATTATCATGATCATGGAAAAGATAGCGGCATTACTCCTCTGCCGACCAATCAACAGGGAGTCAAGCAGAACGGCTGGATGGTGCCGCATCAATATGTCACCAGTCTCAATTCAAACAAGCAGCTGAACGATTATGTTGCGCAAATGGCGATGCAGCTGGTAGAGACCTTTCATTTATTTCCGGTAGAGTCACGGGTGGCGGTTGCCTCCTTTGTCGATTTGGACAGTGAATTAAACCGCACCAATATTATTGGTAATCAGTTAGCAGAAGCCTTTATTCATCAGTTCCAGCAATTTGGTATTAGTGTGGTGGATTTCAAAACGACTCGGGATATTCAGGTAACCCCTGGTGGTGACTTTGTGTTTAGTCGCAATCACACTCAACTGGATATGCTGCAGCAAATTGATTATGTGTTGTCGGGTACTATGGTATTTACCCCGCGCGGTATTATGGTCAACGCCAGAGTCATCAATTTCCGGACCAAAGTGGTTGCCGCCAGCTCGCAACAGCTGATCCCACACTTTGTGGTAAGTTCGCTTTATCCTTCGATCTTGCGTTAGCGCAAAATAACCAGTACCTGCCAGCGTGACGTAGCATAAATAATGCTTACGTCACCATAAACTTCTTACGCAAGCTTTATTCATCTGTCAGTCAGCAAGGCTCAGCATAATCAAAGGATAACCTTAACTGATATCTCAGTTTACAGGGTGAAAAAGGAGAGTAGAGATGAAAGCGATATTTCCACTGACTTTGATGGGGCTGACAGCGCTTGGCCTAACCGCCTGTGGCTCCGACAGTGATACTGCTGTGCCGGTAAATCAAACTGCGGTGTTCAGCTTTGCGGTAAGTGATGCCCCAGTCACTGAGGCGGCTAAAGTAATGGTTTGTTTCTCTGGAATCGAGCTGGTCGGCAATGGTTTATCGCCACAAAGGTTTACTATCGGTTCCGGTCAGTTTACATCCGATGCGAACGATGAGTGTCGTAACTTAAGTGGCTCGGTAGTCCCTAATACCCGCGGCGTTGATTTACTGACGCTACAGGGAGCGACAGCTGAGGCTCTGATTAGCGCGGCGACGGTACCTGCAGGGAGCTACGGTCAGTTACGTTTAGATATTGCAGCTGGCAGCTATGTTGAGAAGCTTGACGGTAGCCGCGTGCCGCTATCAGTGCCTTCCAATCAACTTAGGTTGCAAGGGCCAGTCCTGTCTGCGGGCGGCACCTTTAATTACACCCTGGAGTTCGATTTACGCAAAGCGCTGGTCGATGCTAATCCATCCGGTAACAACAACCCGGCGACACCGGATTATTTATTAAAACCTACCGGGTTAAGGTTAGTGGATAACAGCACTGTCGGTCATTTGCAGGGTGAAGTGAGCGAAGGTTTTTTACTCAATAACCAATGTACTGTTAATCCTGCTGATGAACGGGTCGCGGTAGCCAGTATTTATCTATACAGTGGCGCGGATAGGCCGCTGCTGGAGTTATCTGATAATGGTGGTAATAACACCTATCAGCCGTATGCCAGCACAGCGGTATTTTTTGATAATTCACAAACTCGCTACAGTTATCGCTTGGGTTATATTGATGCCGGTACTTATACCGTAGCCATTAGCTGTGATACGCAGGACGATCCCGATCAACCTGATGACATCACATTTATTAGTGCACAGAATGTGACGATAAGCAGTAGCTCGCAGCCGCAAACAGTGAATTTTGGCGACTAATTTCATGTCAGGCCTGGCTGCCCCAACAGGAATCGAACCTGTAATTGCCCCTTAGGAGGGGGCCGTTATATCCATTTAACTATGGGGCAAGGCGGCCGAAAGTCTAACAGAGTTAAATCCTTATGTGAACTACTGGCGGGGCTATTGCCCTGCCAGACTCACGATATCTCCCGGTTGGATATGATTCAGTAATTGCTGCGCAGTCGAGGCGGCCCAGGCGCTGTCAGGCGTTACCTCAGTGAGCGTTAGCTTAACCGGACTGTGGATCAGGCGGCGAATGCGGCTATCTTGCGGGTCGCGTTGTACTTGTATCAATTGCACCTGGTCGCCTACTTTTAAACCGTGACTGCTACCCAGACCAATTTCAATTTGTTGTTGGCGAACCTGACGAATTTGCGTTAACAGCGGCTGACATTGCAGTTGTTGCTGAATATCAAGAGCGGCAGCACGCAGTACCTGATCGATTTTCTGACCATAAGGCATTTGCCAGAATGCCATACTATGGCTAGCCGGAGTTGCTTGTTGCTGCGGCCATTGACTGCCGGTGCGATATTCTTGTTGAAAGCTGATTTCGCGCTGATAGGTATCGTATAACCACAGCTCCAGAGCAAAAAAACGCTCGTAGTTGTCGCTTTGCCAGAATTTACTGAGTTTACGGCCCAGAGATAGATCATTGATGCTGGCAAGTAAGATAAATTGCTGTCCGTCCGCAAACAAGGCATCGGCGACTTCCGCGTTAAGTTGTTCCGGTAGCATCAATTGCTCTGTTACCTCAAGCCTGGCTGCAGGTGCAAAGTCACGCAAATGTCGGGCGAGTTGGCGGGTGCTATGTTCACCCAGTTGAAATAATTGCCCATGGATCGCATCCTGCCGTGCCGCTAACTGAATGGTCGGGAGTTGCAGTGGTGCGCGGTGTTGCAAGCTGCAGCGGCTCGCTTCGGCAATAATATGTGCTCTAAGCGTGATACTAACCTGATTCTGGCTGTGGGTTTCTGATAATAATTGCACCTGCTTTAATTCTGCAGCGCTACTTAGGGTCACCTGATGATGTTGTAAGATACCCTGAATAACTTGTTGCTCGCTCTGTATTTTGGCACCGGCAAATAAGCTGGCGCGTTGCAAAGCGTCTGCAATTGCTGCTTGGCGTGCGGCATTGATATCACCACGCTCAATAGGCGCCTGGCCGGTGGCTTCGTACCAGTTGGCATCCGCACTGGCGCTGTAAAGTGATAAACTTAACAGCAGTAGGCTTAAAGGGCGCAGCGCGCGAAGCGTATTTCTCATAATCAAACCTTTTAGGAACCTGGCAGCGGCTATTATAACGCTGGCAGCAATACCGAACTCAGTTGGATAAAGCAAACTTTATGCCGTCATAACGAAGGTTATGGCATTTATTTTGCTTTATAGAAAGACACAAGATTAACTCGCAGGCTGCGCTGCTGGTTTTAAGCTTCGCCAGCAGCGTGTTTAATAGCGATTTCGACTGACAAGAGTGAGCAAAATGAAAAATGCAGGTTTAGCTTTTATCTGTAGCGCCCTGTTGGCGAGTTGTAGTCAACTGGCTGATCGGCATATTGAGTATCAGCAGGAGGTTCCGCTGAGCTTCCCGGTGATTACTGCCTTAGGAGCTGCACCCATTTCCGCACAGCAAGGCAATGATGCGACACAGCGGATGTTATTAGCGATGCGCGCGTCTAAATTAGAAGCCTACCGAGAGTTAGCTGAGCGGATATATGGTCAAAGAATTGACAGCCAGAATACAGTGAGTGCGATGGTGGCACAAAGCGATGTGTTGGAAGCTTCAGTACAAGGCGTGATCCGTGGTGCCCGGGTTGTGAAAACCTATGCAGTGGATGACACCTATATCACGGAGCTGGAGCTGAATTTCGCCGAGGTTTACGCAACATTACAACATACTCAGCCAAAACAAAGTATTCGTAGTGTGCGGTATCTATGGTGAAATTCTGAAGACTAATGCTAATTGACCGGCTCAGGCTTTAATGCCGGGGCCTTTGTTATCGACCGCTGGTTGGCCCTTGCTCGTATAAGTTAAGCCTGATTTACCCTGCGCCCCTAATAACTCATTCTTAAGCCGCTGCAACGTTAGCTGGCTTTGCTCGACGACTTGCTGATTAACCTGGGTTTGCTGTTTACAGGCAGCCAGTGTCTTGTCCATTTGTGTCACTTGCTCAATAAACCAGTCTTGGCTTCTGAAGCTCGCTAACTCAGGGAATTGTGCCAGCGTTTGATCAAGGGTGGCAATTTTTTGCAGCAAGTCACTTTTTTGCTCTACCAGTAAGTCGAGTTGCGCGGCATCACGTTGGGTTAGGGCAGTTAACTCATGCGATAATAACAGCAAAAGCGCATCCAATTGCGCTTGTTGCTGATTTAACAAGGTGATGATGGTATCTGGCTGTTGACTCATTTTCGGTCGAATAAATCGCCTTCAAATTGCATGATGCGTTTGGCCAGCATCTCAACATTAATCTTGTATTTACCTTCCGCAATAGCTTGCTTAATTTTGTCGACACGCTCTTGGTCGATACCACTGCTATTGGCTGCCTTTTCCTGTAATTTAGAAAACTGCTGCGCTTGCGGGGTAATCGATACTGAGTCCTGCTTTTGCGTTGCCTGACTGGACGCATTTTGCTGCACAGCAGTTTGCTGGCGCTGTACCAGTTGGTCAGTTTTGTCTGACTTTACTTGCGGAGTATTCTGCAAGTTATTGATATTAATTGCCATAATAGAACCTCATCACCTTAAACACAGTCCTTATGCTCAGGTTAACGGCTGCACTTAATAAAACTTTAGCTTTTTTTCTAAAATTTTATCCGGACTTGATTCACGCCAACGACCTCGGAACTGATGTTGCGGCCAGACTGCTGGTTTTTAACCTGAACGGTGTCACCCAAACTGCCGTCTTGCTGCGCAACGCCTGTGGTACTGACTGCTAAACCACCCTGGCTAATCTGTATTGTAACAATATCGCCACGGCAAACAAGACATAAGTCTTGTAAACTAATTATCTGCCCGACACTTAAACTGCGTTTGTTACGGCTGCCAACGATAAGCGCAGGCTCTTGCACAATAGCGCCTCGCACTAATCGCCGCTCACGACGTTGTATTTCCAGCATATCGGCAGTAAGAGCGGTTCCTGGAGCGATATTTTGCCGGCTGACTACCAGCTCCAGCCATTCGGTCAGGCGTGCCGGAATAAATAGCTGCCAAACTAACGGCGCATTGCAACTCACCTGCACCGTGGTTTGCCGGGGATTATAGTTTGCCGGCAGACTGAACTCAGGCGCATGCGCACAGCTTTTGTTACCAATCCGGTTATCCAGCGCCGTTAGTTGCACTTCCGTATCGGTGTCAGCGGTCGCAAATTGCTGATTGACCCAGACCTCGGCTAATTCGGTTAATTGCTCTGGCGTATAGCTCTGGTTATCGTCGGCGTGTACTTTAAGCAAACAAACCGACAACAATGATGCTGTAAACAGGGCTCGGCAGATAAAATTTTCGTACTTTTTCATATAGTTTGGCTATGCTTTACAGATAAAGGGTTATAACATGACCGCCAGGTACCGCTCAGTCATTTTTCTGTCACTGCTAGCCAATTATGCAAGTACCGCGCCCATTAGCAGATAAAGGAGCCATTGATGTCTAGTATCCTAGATTCCGTTAACCAACGCACGCAGTTGGTTGGGCAAAACCGCCTTGAGCTACTGTTGTTTAAACTCAATGGTCGGCAACGGTATGGCATCAATGTGTTTAAGGTGCGAGAGGTGCTGCAGTGCCCGCAATTAACTGCGATGCCGAAGCGGAATAAATTTGTACGCGGTATTGCCCATATCCGCGGTCAAACCATTTCTGTTATCGATTTAAGCCTTGCCACTGGCGGCAAGCCCATCGCCGATTTGTCGACTGCGTTTATCATCATTTCTGAATATAACCGCTCGGTACAAGGCTTCTTGGTAAGTGGGGTTGAGCGCATTGTTAATATTAATTGGGAGGCGATTATGCCGCCACCCAAAGGCACCAGCGGCAAACAAAGTTATCTGACGGCGGTAACGGAAATTGACAAAGAATTGGTCGAGATCCTGGATGTGGAGAAAATACTGGAAGAGATTTCTCCTTCGCCAACGATGATCCGGGATGAAGCCCTAACCAAGAGTATTACAACAGATTTGGGTAACCGCTTAATTCTGATTGCTGATGACTCTGCTGTAGCGCGCAATCAGGTAAAGCGGGCGCTGGAACCGCTGGGCGTGCAAATGCATTTGGTAAATAATGGCCGGGAAGCCTTAACCTATTTACAACAGCTAGCGAAAGACTGTCAGACCTCGATCACGGAAAAAGTAGGGTTATTAATTTCCGATATCGAAATGCCAGAGATGGATGGCTACACTCTGACAGCAGAAGTCAAAGCCGATCCGAAACTGCGCAAATTACACGTGATTCTGCATACTTCATTAAGCGGGGTGTTTAATCAGCAGATGGTACAAAAAGTTGGTGCTGAGGATTTTATTGCCAAATTTAATCCTGATGAGCTGGCACAGTCAGTACAAAAGTGGTTACACACTGATTAAGCACTGAGGACCTTCGGTGACAGATAAGCAATTACAAGAAAGTGAATACCGCCAGTTCCGTGATTTTTTGGAGCAGCAGTGCGGTATTGTGCTGGGTGAGAACAAACAGTATCTGGTAAAGAGCCGGCTTGGGCCCTTAATGCAGCGTTTTAGTATTGCTACCTTGTCCGAGTTGCTCACCAAAACCATGAATCCGTTTGAACGCCAATTACGCTCAGCCGTTATTGACGCCATGACCACTAACGAAACACTCTGGTTTCGGGATACTTACCCCTACGAGCTGTTAAAGAGCCAAATTTTTCCGGAGCTGGAAAAAACTTGCCGCAGCGTCAAAATTTGGTCAGCGGCCAGTTCGTCAGGGCAAGAGCCTTATTCGATTTCTATGACCGTGCTCGAGTACCAGCAGGGGCGCCCGAATGCGTTTCCTGGTGGTGTCAGTATTCTAGGTACCGATATTTCCAATACTATGCTGGAACATTGCCAGCGAGCCGAGTATGACGGTTTAGCCTTAGCCCGGGGCTTGTCGCCAGAGCGGCGTAGCCGCTTTTTTGAAGACAGTGGCAAGGGGATGATGCGGGTAAAAGAGCAGGTTCGTAAAAACGTCAGTTTTCGCCACCTAAACCTACTCGACTCTTATACCTTGTTAGGTAAGTTCGATATTATCTTTTGTCGTAACGTGTTGATTTACTTCTCTCCCGAAGTAAAAACCAAGATCATCCGCCAGTTTGCGCAGGCTTTAAACAGCCGGGGCTATTTAATTCTGGGCGCTTCCGAGTCACTGTCTAGTCTGAATGAAGACTTTGAGATGCTGCGCTGTAATCCCGGCATTATCTACCGCAAGAAAACCTAGCCTGATAACACTTCACTAATTTTTGGCCTGCTCTTTGCATTGCCTGGTTGAGTGTTCAACTTAAGGTGGCAAAAAAATGGCTATCAGTTTTGACAAAGCATTTGGCATGCACCAGCAAGCACTGCTGATCCGTGATCGCCGTGCCCAGGTTCTGTCTGAGAATATCGCCAATGCCGATACCCCCGGCTACAAAGCCAAAGAGCTCGATTTTCAACAAGCACTGAATAATGCGCAGTCCCGTCAGGCGCGGCCGGTAAGCCGAACCCATGAAGGGCATTTTCATATTTCTACTGAAGTCCGGCAGGAAGTGAAGTTTCGTAACCCGGATCAACCCGATACTGGCGACGGCAACAGCGTCGATATGCATCGCGAGCGTAATGCCATGATGCAAAATGCCATTGAGTATCAAACCAGTTTACAGTTTCTGAATAGCCGAATCAGTGGCCTGAAAAAAGCTATCACAGGTACAGGACAATAATTATGAGCTTATTTAAAGTGTTTGATATTGCCGGCTCAGGCATGACTGCGCAGTCGGTACGAATGAATACCACCGCCAGTAATATTGCGAATGCTAATAGCGTCAGTAGTAGTATTGATCAGGTTTATAAAGGCCGGCATCCGGTATTTGCGGCAGAACTGTCCGAGGCAAAGCGGCAACAAGATGCCGGTAGCGGCGTAAAAGTGCTGGGTATTGTCGAGTCAGAGGCGCCACCGGTGGTGGAGTATGCGCCCAATCATCCGCTGGCAGATGAAAACGGCTATGTCTACAAGCCTAACGTCAATATTATGGAAGAGATGGCCAACATGATCTCGGCATCACGCTCTTACGAAACCAATGTGCAAACTGCCGATGCTGCCAAGCAAATGTTAATGCGCACTCTACGCTTAGGGCAGAGCTCTTAAGGACTAACTGATGACGACCGTTAATAATAATTCTGCACTGGATGGGATGTACTGGGACAACAAAAACAAGGTACCAGACAAGAATAATGGTGCTTTAACCCAATCTGATTTTTTTGCTTTGTTAACCCAGCAACTGGCATTTCAGGATCCGACCAAGCCGGTTGAGAATGATCAGATGATTGCGCAGATGACCAACTTTACCATGGCCGATGGTATTTCAAAGTTAAATGAAAACTTTACCAGTCTGGCGCAAAGCATGAGCTCTAACCAGGCACTGCAGGCGTCGTCGCTAGTTGGACGCAGTGTGTTGACGCAGTCAGACCAGTTAGTTTTTACCGGCGATTCGTTATCGCGTGGTCAGATTAACGTCGATACCGTGGCCGACAATATGAAAGTGATTATTACCAAACCCAATGGCGAATTAGTGAATACCTTTAGTGTGGATAATCCACAACTGGGTAAGAACGAGTTTGTTTGGGATGGTACCGATGGTGATGGTGAAGCAATGCCACCCGGACTTTACAATATCAAGGTGGAAGTTAGTGCCAACGGTAAAACCGAAACCGTGCCCGTGCAGGTCTACACCCCGGTTTCCAGCGTCAGCATGGGCAACAATGGTAATGGCATTATGCTTAATCTGATTGGTTTGGGATCAGTCAAATTGGCTGATGTGTTAGAAGTTTCTTACAGTTAAATAACCGCTTAAGGTGAGGTGACATATGAGTTTTCAAATTGCATTAAGCGGCATTGCTGCTGCGCAGAAAGATTTAGATACCACGGCCAATAATATCGCAAACGTGAATACCACCGGCTTTAAAGAGTCGCGTGCCGAGTTTGCTGATGTGTATGCATCATCAGTTTTCCAATCAGCAAAAACCAAAGTGGGTGATGGTGTGCGGACCGCTGCGGTTGCCCAGCAGTTCCAGCAAGGTGCGCTGCAATTTACCAATAACTCACTGGATTTAGCGATTACCGGTGATGGTTTTTTTGTTACCGCTTCTGAAGTCGGCTCGCGGGACTATTCTTATACCCGCGCCGGTGCATTTAAGCTGGACAGTAACAACTTTATTGTCGATAACAACGGCAATTTCTTGCAGGGGTATCCGGTAGATACTGAAAGTGGCTCTACCACTTCGGTCAGTTTAAGTACCACTAACCCGATTCAAATTCCAACCACCGCCGGGGCACCCAGTGCAACGCGGGATGTGTTTTTAAGTATGAATCTGGATTCAAGAGCTCTGCCACCGACAGTCGCTACTTTTGATCTTGAAAATCGAGCCAGTTATAACAGTACCACCTCGACTACCATATACGACAGTCTGGGACAGGCACATATTTTAAGTATTTACTTTGTGAAAAATACATCCAATGAGTGGGATGTGTACGGTGCTTTTGATGGAGATCCCTTACCTATAGCACCTTTGACTTCGTTAGAGTTTACATCCGCTGGTTTACCGGCTGGCTCGAACAATGACGGTTCTGGCTTATTTGATGATGCATTAGTGCCGGTGGGCGTGCTAAACGGCCTGCTTACTAACGGGGCGAGTTTCGGTGATCCAGCCAACGACTTCGGTATTCGTTTCCGCGATGAGGCTGGGACCAGACGGCCAACGCAATATGCATCAAATTTTGAAGTGGGTACTTTAAGTCAGAATGGTACTACTGTCGGTCGTTTAACTGGTTTGGATATTGATGCCAGCGGCAAGATTATGGCGACCTATTCTAACGGCGATCAGCAGTATTTATCTCAGGTATCAATGGTGCGCTTTGCCAATCCACAGGGGTTAAGTCAGTCAGGGAATACGTCGTGGCGGGCGAGTTTAGCATCGGGCGAACCGCTGGCGGGTGAGCCTAATACCGGTACCTTTGGTAGTGTTCAAAGCTCAGCGTTAGAACAATCAAACGTTAACCTGACTACGGAGCTAGTGGATTTAATCAGTGCCCAGCGTAACTTCCAGGCCAACTCCAGAGCGCTGGAAGTCAATAGCTCGTTACAGCAAACGATTCTGCAGATCCGGTAATCCGATGTTTCTGTTTAAAAAGCCACGCTGTAACAGCGTGGCTTTTTGTATTTGCTTTTGCAGGCAATTCATTCTCTCCAACTTGTAGTTCTGCTGCCCGGATTAATTAATCTGGCACTTTCCTTGCTTAGTATCTTGCCAAGAGTCAATTCCTTTACACGAGGTTGCTGATGGATCGTTTGCTTTATATCGCCATGAGCGGTGCCAAAGAAAATATGCATGGTATCAGTGTCAGAGCTAACAACCTGGCAAATACCGGTACAGTAGGCTTTAAAGCCGATTTTGAGCAGGCTCGCGCGATGCAGGCTTTTGGCGCAGGTTTACCAACCCGGGTATTTTCGATGACCGAACGACCTGGTCAAAACTTTGACAGCGGTGCGCTGATTATTACTGAACGTGAGCTGGATATGGCGATTCAGGGCGACGGTTGGTTTGCAGTTCAGGATAAAGACGGTAATGAAGCCTATACCCGCGCCGGCAATATGCAATTAAGCCCAACCGGCATGCTGTTAACCGCCAGCGGTTTGCCAGTGCTCGGCGATGACGGCCCAATCCAGTTGCCGGTACCGCTTGCCAAAATGGAGATTGGTCAGGACGGTACGGTGAGCGCCAGAGTACAGGGCGCTCCGGCCAACGTAATGGAACAGGTCGGGCGAATTAAATTAGTTAAGCCACCTTATACGGAAATTGAAAAAGGTAATGATGGTTTATTCCGGCGTAAAGATGGCCAGCTAGCTGAAGTCAGTGCCGAAGTCAGCTTGCTGCATGGTGCCTATGAAGGCAGTAACGTCAATGCCATTGGCGAGATGACCAGCATGATTAGCTTACAACGACAGTTTGAGTTGCAGGTGAAAATGATGAAGCAGGCTGAGCAAATGGATCAGCAACAAAACCAGCTGCTGCGGATTATCGGTTAAGTCAGGTTTTAGCGATTGAGGTAACCGCCTTAATCATTCGGTTCAAAGGGCTCAGGCCCGGGAGGTTCAAATGCATCCGGCTTTATGGATTAGCAAAACAGGTTTAGACGCCAAACAGCGTGATATTTCGGTGATCTCGAATAACCTGGCTAACGCCAGCACCGTCGGCTTTAAGAAAAGCCGGGCGATTTTCGAGGATTTGCTTTATCAAAATATTAATCAGCCAGGTGGCCGTTCTTCACAAAACTCGGAACTGCCTAACGGATTAATGATTGGTGCCGGTACCAAGGTGGTCGCGACACAAAAAAGCTTTACCCAGGGCAATATGATTACCACCGAAAACAGTTTGGACCTAATGATTCAGGGCCATGGTTTTTATGAAGTATTAATGCCGGATGGCACCATTTCTTACACCCGTAATGGTCAATTTACGGTAGACGGTGATGGCAATATGGTCACCTCCGGAGCCGGCTATCAGGTGCAACCGAATATTGTGATTCCGCCGGACGCGACTTCCATCATGGTTTCGCAAGATGGTGAAGTGTCTGTGCGCTTAGCCGGGCAGGTCGAAAATGCGGTACTGGGCCAGTTGACGGTAACCAACTTTATTAACCCGGCTGGCCTTGAACCGATAGGCCAGAACCTGTTTAAAGAAACGCCGGCCAGTGGCGATCCAGTACAAGGTATTCCGGGCCTGGAGGGGCTGGGCATTATTGTGCAGGGGGCGCTGGAAACCTCTAACGTTAATGTCACGGAAGAGTTGGTTAGTCTGATTGAAAGTCAGCGGGTGTATGAGATGAACTCCAAAGTGATCTCTACCGTCGATCAGATGCTGGGTTATGTCATTCAGCAGCTTTAAGGAGGCATTGATGCGTACGTTATCGTTAGTCTTGCTGTTTAGTTTACTCACAGCTTGCGCCTCGACCCGTGAGGCAATGCCCGACGACCCGTATTTTGCGCCTTTACCGCCCGAGCCAGCACCACGGCCGGTGCTGAAGACGGGTTCGTTGTTTACTCAAACGCATTCAAACAGCTTGTATTCCGATAATAAAGCGCGCCATGAAGGTGACATTATTACCGTGGTACTGCGTGAAAAAACTCAGGCGTCAAAAAAAGCGAAAACTGAAACGCAGAAAGATAGCAATGTGGCCTTTGAGCCATTGAATATCGCCGGACGCAATGCGTCTATTGGTGGCAATGTATTGCAGTTTGGCGCGGGTAGTACCCAGGATTTTAAGGGCGATGCTAAGGCAGATCAGAGCAACAGCCTGGTCGGTGACATTTCGGTCAATGTATTGCAGGTATTATCGAACGGTAATCTGGTGATCCGCGGTGAAAAATGGTTAACGCTGAACACCGGGAAAGAATATATCCGTTTAACCGGGGTGATCCGGCCACAAGATGTCGATGTGAATAACACTGTCGAGTCAACCAAGATTGCCAATGCGCGAATTGAGTACAGTGGTACCGGTGCCCACCATCATGGTCAATCACCTGGCTGGTTAGCACGGTTTTTTAATGGCCCCTTGTGGCCATTCTAGGAGCACATAATGCGTAGTAGATTCTTGCTTGTCGGTCTGTTGCTGGCGCTAATCAGTGTCACCGCCGATGCTGCGCGGATTAAAGATGTCGCCGATATCGAAGGGGTTCGTTCGAACCAGCTGGTCGGCTATGGTCTAGTGGTCGGGTTACCAGGTACCGGCGAGCAAAGCCCTTTTACAGAACAAAGCTTTCGTACCATGCTGGCAAACTTTGGTATTAATTTACCTGCCGGCACCCGCACCCAGATAAAAAATGTGGCAGCAGTGGCCATTCACGCTGAGCTACCGGCCTTTGCCAAGCCAGGCCAGACTATTGATATTACGGTGTCTTCAGTCGGCAGTGCGAAGAGCTTACGCGGCGGAACTTTACTGCAAACTTTCTTAACCGGTTTAGACGGTAATGTGTATGCAGTAGCGCAGGGCAGTTTAATTGTTAGTGGCTTGGGTGCTGAAGGGTTAGATGGTTCACGGATCCTGGTCAATACGCCGACAGTAGGCCGCATCCCCAACGGCGCTGTGGTAGAGCGTGAAGTTGAGTCGCCCTTTGCTAAAGGCGATTTTATTACCTTTAATCTAAAGCGGCCGGATTTTACTACGGCCAAACGGCTGGCGGAAACCATTAATGGCTTTATGGGACCGGAAACAGCCTTCTCGCTGGACGCCTCTTCTGTGCAGGTGCGGGCACCACGCGATATCAGTCAGCGCGTATCTTATTTATCAACACTGGAGAATCTGACGTTCCAACCTGCGGATCAGTCCGCGAAAATTATTATTAACTCCCGTACCGGTACCATTGTCATTGGCAAAGACGTGCGGTTATTCCCCGCTGCAGTAACGCACGGTGGTTTAACTGTGACCATTGAGGAAAATCCACAAGTCTCGCAACCCAACCCTCTGGCTGGCGGTGATACAGCTATTGTGCAAGACAGTATTATCAACGTTAGCCCGGAAAACTCGCGGATGTTTAAGTTTGATCCCGGTGTCACCCTGGATGATTTAGTGCGTACTGTAAATGCAGTTGGTGCCGCCCCAGGCGATCTGATGGCCATCCTGGAAGCGTTAAAAGAAGCGGGTGCTATCCATGGTGAGCTGGTGGTGATCTAAGATGAACGGCGCCAAACTGCAGCATTCCTACCATGATCTGCAAAGTTTGCAGCAGATCCGCTCAGCGTCAAAAAAGGATGAGCAAGGCGCCTTACGTCAGGCGGCGGAGCAGTTTGAAGCCATTTTCTTTAATATGTTGCTGAAAAGCATGCGCCAGGCAAACAAAGCCTTTGAAGCCGAAGGTTTAATGAATAGCCAGACCACCGAATTTTATCGGGATATGCATGATAATCAGATGGCAACCGATTTAGCCCAAAAAGGTAGCTTGGGGCTGGCAGATATTTTAGTCCAGCAACTGGATCCGACTGCCGCGGCTAAAAATCGTCAGCAAGCGGCAGCGTTACTACTGCCGGGCGAGCAAAATCGCGAGCTTGCCATGCCACAAGCACAACAGTTTAACGAACAGCCGGAAATGGCACTATTACAGGCCCAATCTGCCCAGCAGCTGGTGCAGGCAGGGGTGATCCAACCTGGTCGGCGTGACGCCTCGGTGTTGACACCGCTGCTGGAAAAGTTACAACAGCAACGGGAAAAAGCGGCCCAGAGCGCCGTGCAACAAACGACGACACCGGATTTAGCCAAAACGCAAACAAGCCCTGCACCATGGCAGGTTGACTCGCCAGTTGCCTTTATTAAAAGTTTATTACCTGCCGCCCGCAAAGCAGCAGGAGCCCTGGGTTTAGATCCTTTGGCACTGATTGCTCAGGCTGCACTGGAGACGGGTTGGGGTAAACGGATGATTAAAACTGCCAATGGTGACAACAGTTTTAATTTGTTCGGTATTAAAGCCAGCCGCAACTGGCAGGGCGACACGGCGGTGGTCGACACGCTGGAATACCGCCAGGGCGTGGCGCGCAAAGAGCAGGCAAAATTCCGCGCCTATACCTCGCCGGAAGATAGCTTAAGAGACTATACTGAATTTATTGCCAACAGTCTGCGTTACCAGCAGGCCGTAGCTGCGGCAGCCGAACCGGCGGCGTATTTCAGTGAACTGCAAGCTGCCGGTTATGCGACAGATCCTAATTATGCGCAAAAAATCATGTCGGTTTACCGTAGTACTGCCTTTGAGCAGGTTCGGGCCGAGTTAGAAAGTACTCAAGATTTTGCGGCAGCAGCCGATGAGTAGCCAATACCCAGTGGTGGGCGGAGCAATTAATGGCAGATAGTTTATTAAGTATTGGTAAAACAGCAGTGTTGGCGAATAGCCGGTTACTCAATACCACAGGTAACAACATTGCCAATATTAATACACCTGGTTATGTGCGTCAGCGCACGACCTTTGTTGCTGAGCAATTCGGCTTAGGGGTTGGGCAGGGCACTACCGAACGTTTGGTAAATGAGTTTACCCAAAAACAATTGCGGCGTGATACCACTAATGCTGCTTATAGCTCGCAATATCTGGCTGAAGCCAACCGGCTAGATGCTTTATTTTCAAATGCTGCCAATAGTATTGCGACCGGCATGAATAATCTGTTCCAACAAATTCAAACCGCAAATAATGACCCGACGCAGTTGTCTAACCGGCAATTGGTCATCGGTACTAGTCAGTCGCTGTTGGATCAGTTTAAAAGTATGTCGACCCTGATTGCGGATCAGGAGCAGTTTCTTAATCAACAATTAGATGCCAATGTGAGTGAGGTCAATGACTTAATTAGTCAAATTGCTACCTACAACAACGATATTGTGTCTTACGGCAGCAGCAGTAGCCGGCCAGTTCCTTTGGATCTTCTGGATCGGCGTGATAGCGCAATTTTAAAGTTAGCCGAATACGTTGATATTCAAACGGTCAATTCTAATAGTGGCGAAAAGCTGGTATTTATGGCCAGTGGTCAGGCGTTGGTGGTAGAGCGTGGCGAGTTCAATCTGTTTTCACTTCGCGGGGAGCCAGATCCGAACGACCGTGTGATTCAGCTCACGTTACAATCCAATAATGATGTCCGGATAGAGCTGGATGCGAAAGGTGTTGGTGGCAAAATCGGAGCCTTAACGGATTACCGCTTGCAAGTGGTGAACCCGGTTCAACGTCAGCTTGGGCAGCTGGCTTTGACTTTGGCAGATAGCATGAACACACAGAATAAGCTGGGTTTAACGTTAAACGGTACCATAGGTCAGGATTTATTCCGCCTGCCGGCCGCACAAGGATTGTCATTTAGCACCAATTCGGCGAATGCCAGAGTTTCAGTGTCGATAGAACCGGGCGAGTCTGGAAAGCTGCCACCAAATGATTTTTTACTTGAAGTTATCGATGCCAACAATATTCGTTTAACACCACTGGATGATATGGGCAATCCGATTACCGCTAACGCAAAGAATATCAATAGCCCAACTGGTATTCCGGGCGTGTTTAATTCTGCTGATGTGGCAGACGGTGATTTATATGGATTACAATTACAAGTTGACGCTGCTGTAGCAGGCGATCGCTTCGTGCTTAAGCCGCTCAATGCTGCTGCGCGTTCAATGCAAATGGCGACTAATCGCGCCGAAGACGTTGCATTGGCTGGTCCGCTGCGTGGTGATTTCACTGCTGCGAATCTGGGTAATGGCCGGATTGAAGGCGTAAAAATATTTTCTACCGACCCAGGCAGCTCTGCCTTTACCAGTTCATCGTTAGTTGATGGCCCCTATACCGTGACTTTTCAGGGGCAGGACAGCGCTGATAACGACAGGTTCGTTTTTAGTATTACGGATATCAACGGGGTGACCTTGGGTGAGGCGCGTTTTAGCAGTAATAACTTTAATAACGTATTAGAAAATAGTGTTGGTTCACCATCGTTAAAAGACACTTTAGGTTTTGATTTTAGTATCACCGGCGTGCCACGGGCAGGAGATACCTTTACTATCGCTTTTAATGAGAATGGCTTTAATGATAATCGTAATGGTTTAGAGCTCTCAGCACTACAGAACGCTTCTTTGGTCAGACGTAATCCGGAACCCTTTGGCGCAGCTGTTAATCAATATAGTCTGAACCAAAGTTACGCAACTATGGTGGGTAATATTGGGGAACGGACCCGGCAAGCGCGCACAGCAGATGAAGCTAATGCCGCAATTTTAGAGCAAACAACCTTGTGGTATGAGTCATTGTCTGGTGTGAATCTTGACGAGGAGGCAGCAGATTTAGTGCGCTTTCAGCAAAGCTATGCCGCTGCTGCCAAAATTTTGGCAACATCACAAACTGTGTTCGACACCCTGTTACAGGCAGTGAGGTAATATCATGCGCTTAACCTTTAATATGCAATTTAATCAAAGCCTGAATGGTATTCTGAATGCCCAGCAACGGATGACGAAAGCAGAATCGCAGTTGAGTAAACAAACCCGTATCTTGTCTCCGGCTGACGATCCGGCAGGCGCCGCCAAAGTGCTCAGCCTGGATCAAAATAAAACCCAAATCGATCAGTACCAGACAAATAGTATTCTGTTGAAGAACAATCTGGCATTACAGGAAACTGTCTTGACCAGCATGCGTACGTCTTACGATCGTGTGCTTACCCTGACTATTGCATCTGGCAATGGTACTTATGGTGCGGAGCAACGTAAAGCGATAGCCTTTGAATTAAGAAATATCCAAACTGAGTTGTTTGATTTAATGAATACCCGCGCAGCTGACGGCAGCTATATTTTCGCGGGATATCAGGATAAAACACCTGCATATGAACGCGACCCCGTGACTGGCGTATTCGAGTTTAAAGGTGATGACGGTAATCGCGCCCTGCAAATATCACAGTCAATTAGTTTGCCTGGTAACGATAGTGGCAAAGCAATATTTGAAAGTGTCTTCAAGCGTTTTCAACCTCAGGTTACGCTTGCGCCTGCTGGGGCGAATCTCAACGTTTCGAATCAAACGACCTTTGATAGTTTTTACCGAGCAAATTTCGACAGTCTGAATCCACTAAATAACCAGTTTAGTTTGCAGATTGACGCAGGGGGTTCGTACCAGTTACTACGAAACAGTACAGCGGTTAATCCCCCTGTTACTGGTAGTTATACTGCCGGACAACCAATCAGCTTTAATGGTTTAACTTTTAACTTGGATGCCGCCACTACACTTCCAACTCAGGTAGATTTTACATTACCACCACCAGAGCAAACTAACGTTCTCAACACCATACAGCGTTATATTGATATTTTGAATGACCCCAACGCCACATCAGATGAACTCTCGGTTGTTCTGGCTGATACTTTGCAAGAAATTGCAAGCACCTCGAGTAATGTTGATGGTTCTCTGGCAAATCTTGGGGGGCGGTTAAATGTCGTGGACAGTGTGTTTAACACTAATGCGGATCTGTTAATTAGCAACCAGCAATACAAAGCCGATATCTCCGAAGTCGATCTGGCTGCGGCTTTAACAGAAATCAAGCGTCAGGAAGTGGCGCTACAGGCTGCATCACAAACCTTTCAGAAAGTGAATGCGACAACATTATTCGACTATATCCGCTAATAAGGTAAAGCAGGCATAACGCCTGCTTTTAACTTTCTGAATATCAAGATAAAAAAATCAAGCAGAAAAACTCTAAAGCTTCCCCGCTCCGCGCCGATAAATAATTAACACGGCAAGAAACAGGCAATACGTAGTCTAAATTGCCCTAATAGATTAAAAAGCGAGGAAAACATCATGGCTTTATTTGTAAACACTAACACCTCATCACTGAATGCTCAGCGCCAGTTATTCAACTCAGGTAACGCGTTAGATACAGCATTCAAACGGTTATCATCCGGTTTCCGGATTAACAGTGCTGCTGACGATGCGGCTGGTTTACAGATCTCTAACCGTTTAACCAGCCAGATCAATGGCCTGGATCAGGCAGCCCGTAATGCCAACGATGGTATCTCACTGGCGCAGGTTGCTGAAGGTGCAATGGATGAAATTACCAATTCACTGCAGCGCATTCGCACCCTGGCGATTCAATCGCAAAACGGTATTAACAGCTCGACAGACCGTGCTGCACTGCAAAAAGAAGTGACACAGCTGAAACTGGAAATCAGCCGTGTAGCGTCTACAACCCAGTTTGGAACACAGAATCTTTTAGCTGGTGGCTTTTCCGCTACATTCTTAGTAGGTGCGAATGCAGGACAAAATATTGATATTAAGTTGTCTCGTACTGGGGGTTATGGCACCAACGCTCTGGGATTAAGTGCACTTAGTGTATCCTCTGTCGGTGGTGCATCTGGAGCACTGGCACTTATTGATACAGCAATTGGTGTTATAGATGGCACTCGTGCTGATTTGGGTGCAATCCAAAACCGCTTTCAGGCCACTATCCGTAACCTGACCAACATCTCAGAAAACGTGGCAGGTGCCCGTAGCCGCATTCGCGATACCGATTTTGCCAAAGAAACAGCCGAACTTACCCGTACACAGATCCTGCAACAAACCAGCACCACCGTGCTGGCGCAGGCTAACCAGCGGCCACAGGCAGCATTGAGCTTGCTGCAAGGCTAGTAAAAACATCCGGATAAAAGGCCGCTTTATTGCGGCTTTTTTATTTTAGAGGTGAAATTAATAATTAAGCACTGTTTTTATAAATTAACTAAAGTATTCTCTTTTTTTTCCGATACATAGTTAACACAAAAGTATAGCAACATCGTCAATTACGGCGACTGCTGCTAGTGTTTAATTAGGTAGCAGGAGAGTTAAGATGGCTTTGTATGTCAATACCAATACTTCATCACTAAATGCTCAGCGCCAGCTGTTCAATTCAGGAAATTCGCTGGATACAGCGTTTAAACGCTTATCATCAGGTTTTCGGATTAACAGCGCGGCAGATGATGCCGCAGGCTTACAAATCTCTAACCGCTTAACTAGCCAGATCAATGGTCTGGATCAGGCCGCCCGTAATGCCAACGATGGTATTTCATTGGCCCAGGTTGCTGAAGGCGCGATGGAAGAAATTACCAACTCGCTGCAGCGCATTCGTACACTGGCTATCCAGTCTCAGAATGGTATTAACAGTTCTACAGATCGCGCTGCGTTACAGAAAGAGGTTACTCAGTTAAAAGCAGAAATTAGTCGTGTAGCTTCTACCACTCAATTCGGTGTTACAAACTTGCTGTCTGGAGGCTTCTCAGCGAAGTTTTTGGTCGGTGCAAATGCAGGTCAAAACATTGAAATTAAATTATCACGTGCCGGTGGATACGGCACAAATGCGCTTGGTTTAAGTGCATTAAGCGTATCGTCTGTAGGAGGCGCGTCTGGTGCGTTGGCACTGATTGACACGGCAATAGGTGTTATAGATGGCACACGTGCAGATTTAGGTGCAATTCAAAACCGGTTTCAGGCGACTATCCGCAACTTAACAAATATTTCTGAAAACGTTTCGGGTGCTCGCAGCCGAATTCGTGATACCGACTTTGCGAAGGAAACGGCGGAGCTGACCCGCACGCAGATCCTGCAGCAAACCAGTACCACTGTATTGGCGCAGGCCAACCAGCGGCCGCAGGCTGCTCTGAGTTTACTGCAGTAACCGGGATAGTGTAATGGGCCGCCTGATGGTGGCTTGTTACATTTTTTACCGAGAAGGAATTGCAGTATGACTTTAGTCGTAAATACCAATCAGTCATCTTTGGTATCCCAGCGATTGCTCAGTAATGCTAGCTCGGGGTTAACGACCAGTTTTGAGCGCTTAACCTCGGGGTTACGAATTAACCGTGCAGCAGATGATGCCGCAGGGTTAGTCATAAGTAACGTACTCACCAGCCAGGTAAATGGCTTGGATCAGGCTGTACGAAATGCTAATGATGCGATCTCATTGGTGCAGGTTACCGAGGGCGCGTTGGATGAGATTGGCGTCAGTTTGCAGCGGATGAGAGTGTTAACTATCCAGTCTGAGAATGGCATTAATAGTGCGGCGGATCTCGCTGCACTGCAGCAGGAATATGATGAACTTGCGGCCTCAATCCAAAACATTGCTGAAAATACGGAGTTCGGTGGTTTGAAATTATTAGACGGCACTAGCCAGAGTATAATTTTTCAAATCGGTGCCAATGCCGGGCAAAAAATTGCCATTGATTTGTCCAGCAGTTACGTCAGTGGGGCGGCAGGTCTCAATATTACTGGCGTCCAATTGGGCACTGATGCTGCGGCGAGTTCATTAGGTACACTTGATGCTGCGATACTGAATATCGATACGGCGCGCACCGAGCTGGGGGCCTGGCAGAATGTGCTTAGTACCACAATACGCAATCTGACCAATATCAGTGAAAATGTATCCGCGTCCCGTAGCAGGATCCGTGATACTGATTTTGCCCGGGAGACGACTGAATTAACCAGAACGCAAATTATACAACAAAGCAGTACATCCGTTTTAGCGCAGGCCAACCAAAGGCCTCAAGCTGCGTTAAGTGTCTTGAACAGTTAATTTAGAGCCGCCTTGTGGCGGCCCTAAATTTATGAATTATATTGTATTTTTTGGTCTGAAAAAAATTTTAAAAAAAATGAGTTTTTTTCTAAAGTTTTAAATATCGCGGTCGATAACTAAGTTAAGCCAAGTTGCAGCTTGGCTCAGTTAACGGGATACCCGTATTTTAAACATCAGTTGAACGTGGCAGCGCTACCGACAACTAAGGAGTGACTCATGGCTTTATATGTAAACACCAACACCTCGTCGCTGAATGCACAGCGTCAGTTGTTTAACTCAGGTAATAACCTGGATACGGCGTTCAAGCGTTTGTCTTCAGGTTTTCGTATTAACAGTGCTGCGGATGATGCTGCAGGCTTACAGATTTCAAACCGTTTAACCAGCCAGGTAAATGGTCTGGACCAGGCGGCACGTAATGCCAACGATGGTATTTCAGTTGCTCAGGTTGCTGAAGGCGCCATGGAAGAGATTACTAACTCTTTACAGCGAATCCGTACACTGGCCATTCAGTCGCAAAACGGTATCAACAGCTCAGCTGATCGTGCCGCACTGCAAAAAGAAGTTACGCAGTTAAAAGCAGAAATCAGTCGCGTTGCCTCTGTAACTCAGTTCGGTACGCAAAACCTGTTAAACGGTACTTACTCTGCATCATTTCTGGTAGGTGCTAATGCAGGTCAAAACATCGATATTAAACTGTCTCGTACAGGTGGATACGGTACTAATGCACTTGGCTTAAGTGCTCTGAGTGTATCTTCTGTTGGTGGTGCTTCTGCTGCGCTGGCATCAATCGATACAGCGATCGGTGTGATTGACGGTACCCGGGCTGACTTGGGTGCGTTGCAAAATCGTTTCCAGTCTACTATCCGCAACCTGACGAATATTTCTGAGAACGTATCAGGCGCCCGCAGCCGGATCCGCGATACAGACTTTGCCCGTGAAACCGCCGAGCTGACCCGTCAGCAGATCCTGCAGCAAACCAGCACGACTGTGTTGGCGCAGGCAAATCAGCGGCCACAGGCAGCTTTATCGTTATTGGGTTAAACTAATACGCGTAGTGGTGAGAAGTTTTGATAAAGTTCTCACCCTACGCGCCGATAAGGAGTCTGAAGATGAGTAGCATTAATGCCAACAGTGCGTCAGGTTTCAGTTACACGGCCACTGCTGATAAAGTCGCTAAAACGGTCGTTGCCGAGCCTAAGGCTGCGGATGAAGCGCAACCGGGCAAATTGGCAGCAGCCGGCGCGCAGCAAATAAGCAAAGCGGAATTGCAGCAAGCGGTTGATGTGGTAAACCAGGCTGTTGCATTAGATCAGCGCTCTTTAAGCTTTTCCGTTGATGATGTATCAGGCCGTTCTGTGATTAAAGTGGTAGACTTTGAAACAGACGAGCTGATTAAACAGATCCCCTCCGAGGAGCTGTTAAAAGTAGCACGGGATATTAAACGGCTACAGGAAGAGATGGGGCAGTCAATTGGCCTGTTAATCGACAATAAAGTGTAGAGGTGGTTTATGTCGGGTATTAATTTTTTGGGTTCGGCGTCTGGCTTGCCATTGGAAGAGTTAGTCTCTACCCTGGTAAAAGTAGAGCGTGACAGTAAACTGAGCCGGATTAATACCACAAAAAAAACCTTAGACACGTCTTTGTCCGGTGTTGGGCAGTTGAAATCGGCATTATCGGCGTTTCAGGATGCGGTAAAAAAGCTGGGTGGAAATACTTTAAATTCCCGAATTGCAACCGTTACTCAGCCGACCGAAAATAAAACCTACCTGGAAGCCTCAGCGTCCAGCACAGCCGCGGCAGGCAGCTTTGATATTAAAGTGAACCAGCTGGCATCCGGCAGCCGCCTGGAAAGTGCTGATGCAGCCTTTTCGTCTGCTAACGATGTGATTTCTACCACTAATGGCACTTTAACCTTTGCTGCCAACGGTAAAAGCTTTGATGTCGACGTCACGGCAGGCATGACGCTGAATGAATTACGGCAAAAAATTAATGCAAAGAGTGATAATTTTGGCGTAAATGCCAACATTATTAATGCAGGCGGTGCTACCGGCACCAAGCTGGTATTAACCTCTGATGAGACAGGCGCGGGTAACGATTTGGTTATCACTAATAATAACGCCGAGCTTGATAACGTCTCAACCGTGCCAACAGGCGCTACAGCAGGCCTGAGTGTCAGCCAGGCAGCACAGGATGCCATTATTGAAATTGATGGTATTACTACGACTAATGCCAGCAATACCTTTAGTAATGTTATTCAGGATGTCACCCTTACCGTTAAAGCTGTGACGCCTGACGGTAACAATGCCAGTGTGAATATTGCTACTGACAATGCCAGTGCTGAAGAGAATATTCAGAACTTTATTAACAACTACAACGTGCTAGTTGATCAAATAGCCGATTTGACCAAAAAGCGTACCTTAGGTGCAGACGGCAAAACCGTCACCGCAGAGGGCGGTGCTTTAGCCACGGACCAACTACCGAAGAACATCATGTCTCAGCTGCGAGGCTTGTTAGGTAATGTGGTTGAAGGCGCTGATGAATCATTGTCAACGCTATATTCGCTGGGTATTACGTTCCGTGAGGATGGAAAGTTAGAGATATCCAGCAGCTCTGAATTTGGTGCAGATTCTGGCCGAACCCGTTTTAATAAAGCGTTAAATGAAAACTATGATGGGGTGGCAGCCTTCTTTGGTGGTGATCAAGGTTTAAGTGCAACTCTGGATAGCTTCCTGAAAGAATTTACCCAAGCTGGCGGTATTATTGCCAGCAAAGAAAACTCGCTTAAGACACAAATTGATAAAAATACTAAAGATTTAGAGGCAGCTAACCGATATATAGCTAGTTTCGAGCAAACTTTGCGTAGCCGCTACACCGCATTAGATGCGCTGTTGGGCTCTATGCAAAATATGGCGTCTACGGTAACAGCGCAGCTGTCAAGTTTGCCCGGATTTGGCACCAATAAATCGAATTAGTGGAGAGCACCATGAGTTATGGAATTAAAGCCTATAAAGCCGTTGGTATTAAAGATGACCTGGCCGTTGCCGATCCGCACCGCGTAATACAGTTATTGATGCAAGGTGCATTAGAGAATATGGCTAAGGCTAAAGGCTGTATTGACCGCAATGACTTCGCAGGAAAATCAGAAGCGGTATCTAAAGCAATTAGTATTATCTCGTCTTTACAAGGCTCTTTAGATATGAATGCGGGCGACATATCAGACAACTTGTTCGCGTTATATGAGTTCATGTTGAATCACCTTATCTTAGCCAGCCGCGAAAAAAGTATTGCTAAGCTGAATGAGGTAATGGAAATTCTGCTTACTATAAAAGGTGCTTGGGATCAAATCCCTGTGGCAGACAGAGAAAAAGGGTATCAGCTGCAAGCGCAGCGTGATCAACAACAAGCCGTAGGTGCCTGATGCAGCTTGCAAAAAAGGCAGAGCTATGTCAGAAGTTACGTGAAAAAATAGATCTGCTATTAGAAAGCGAAAGTTATGATATTGAGTTGGTGGTTGCATTAAACGATCAGCTTGGACAATTATTGGTTCAGGCTGTCGACCCCAGCGAAGATGTTGAACAGCATGCATTATTTTTACAGCAAAACCTTGACTGGCTTAAGGTTTCGATGGCAAAACTGTCTAAAGAGAAAGACGCTGTTGCTGTAAGCATGCTGCAAGTTCAAAAAGGGCGCCGCGCAAAGCATAGTTACACACAGCATAACTGAACTTTATAAAGGTTGAATGTAATGCTGAAGTATATCAATTATCAGTTAAACACTGACGAACTGGCGCAATCGTATTTAGAACAAACTGCAGCTAAGAACATTAAACACTACCTGCAAGACAATATTGCTGCGTTTAGCCACTACATGCCGAGTGTTGTCCCGCTTATCGAGCAACATAGCATGCAACAGTATTCAGTGTTTTGCAATAAATCGGGCGAACTTAACATTGTTGATTTTGCCACCGGCCGGGTTTGGTATGGCCCAACACCTTCGACTGAAGTCCGCACTGAAGTTGAACTTTTCTGTAATGCTGCGCCATTTTTTGAGTTAGACGCAGCAGACTTACCATTTCCTTCAAATGTCTGGCCGATTGAACCGTCACCAAAGCAAATAGACGTATTAGTGATGTTTGGCCTTGGTTTGGGACATCAGCTATCGACATTGCTGCAGAGCGTGTCAATTAAGTATTTAATCATCTATGAACCGAATGTTGACACGTTAGTCTGTTCTTTACAGAGTAACAATTGGCGGAAGATATTCGAAGTTGCTGAAAATATGGGCTGTCATATATTTTTGCAACTTGATAATGACGGTAGTACTGTTGCAGAAGATCTGACCGAGCTCAGCGAAGCCGCTGCTTTTAATCGGGTGTATGTTTACCGGCATTATTTTCATCCGGTGATGGATCAGGTGATTCTGCATCTGATGCGGCATAGGGGCGACAAACAGGAGTTACTTAGTAGCCGGCAACAATTTTTGCCTTTTGATGAAGTTCAGGATTACGTAGCAGAGCGTGCTGGCAATAATTTAGGTAATATTGTGTCTGGCAGCAAAATTCACGCTAAATCGCTTTATGAGAAAAACCTTACGGCGCTTAAGAAATATTACCCCAAAGTTCATGAAGAAATTATCAAGCACCAGCCCAAGCACTGGCAACTTGTAAAAGATATTGCCGGCAAACCAAACCTCTATCACGGTGAGCGCAGAGCGTTTTTTTATCAGCACATTTGGGATGAATCTGCGCAGCTGATCACATATTTTACGCAAAATCCTTATAAAGATGACGTACTGCTTGGACAAACCAGTGTAGATAAATTTCAGCACTACATTCATTATTCACATATTGCGAAAACTCAGCCTTTAATAAGTAAGCAGCTTAAGCAAAAAATTCATTTGCCTGAAGAAGTAGACTCTCTGTTATTGTTTGGTGTTGCTTTGGGCAAACATATTGAGTTGCTCACTGCAAAGCACAAAATCAAAAATTTTTATATTTGTGAACCGAATCTGGACTTTTTTGCCGCTAGCCTGCGTGTCACGGACTGGAGCGCGATTTTCGAGCAAGCAGAGAAAAACGGCCATCGGATTTATCTAAATTTAGGCGGTGATGGTTCCACCTATTTTTACGATTTGATGGCGCAGTTTTATCAAGTTGGTGCCTACTCAATCGCTAACACCTACATGTTCAGTGCTTATTACAATCATAAAATGCACCAGGCAATTGCTAACCTAAGGGCTGAGTTAAAAGTCGTGTTGGCACTTGGTGAATATTACGACCATTGTCGTTATGGTATTGCGCATACCCACAATAGTTTGGTTTGTGGCCATAAGTTTTTGAAACAAGACAACCAGCATTTTCGTCAGCTAGCTGCACTTGAACTACCTGTATTTATTGTTGGCAATGGTCCGTCGTTGGATAGTAGCTTCGAGTATATTCTGCAGCATCGGGAACAAGTTATTGTTATCAGCTGTGGTACGGCGCTGTACTCGTTGTATAAAAAAGGTATCACACCAGATTTTCACGCTGAGGTAGAACAAAATCGGTCAACTTACTGCTGGATTAGTCAGGTAAAAGATAAAGCTTATTTAAAGAAAATCCGGCTGATAAGTGTAAATGGTATTCACCCTGAAACGGCGGATTTATTTTGCGACACTTTGTTATGTTTTAAAGATGGAGAATCGTCGACCAACTTCTTCGATAGAGGGTTGAGAACACGTGACATTCATGTTGCTTCGCTAAGTTATGCTTACCCCACGGTAACTAATCTTGTCCTTAACTACGCATTACGCGTTGGTTTTAAAGTGTTTTACTTGTTTGGTGTAGATTTAGGTTATGCCGACGTCCGATATCATCACTCACAAGCATCAGCCTATTATCGTAAAGATGGCACTGAGGTATATGATTATCAGCAAACACATGGTGGAGGTTTACCTGCAATAGGCAATTTTCAACCATTAGTGTTTACCAAGCCTGAATTTGACATGTCACGCAAGTTATTAGAGCAGGCAATTGAAAAGGCAGGTCGCAAAGTTGAGGTATATAACTGCAGTAACGGTGTGCGAATAAAAGGGGCGGTGCCGTTAAAGCCGGAAAATATATTGTTCACTGATGTGCCAAAAAATAAAGAACAGTTACTGACTGAGCTGATAGCACAAGCTTTTTTTGACGATTTGCGCGAGCAGGGAAGCGCTATTTACGGCGAAATCGATTTTGACCTGTTCCGTCAGACAAAACAGGAATGGCTTGCATTGTTTGATATGGATATTAATACACAGGAGCAAGCGAAAAATTTCGTTAGTGAGCAGTGGCGTCTGTTGCAGCGCAAAGCCCGCCAGGCAGGGGATCCGACATTCTTCCTGTTTTATGGAAGCACCAATTATTTTGGTGGATTAATGACAAAAGTGGCTGCCTGTATTAGCAATGAAGATGAAGAGTTTTTGCGTGTATTCCATCAGGTTTTGCAAGTGTGGCGCGATTACGTAGTTTCAGCCTGCGATGCGTTTTTACTTCAGCCATTAAAGTTTGACGATGTCGATGTGGGGCATCTGTTTAGTAAGTAATGAAGTTGCCAATAGCGTGCTAGTAATAAATCTGGCGGATGAATGGCAAAAGCGGTACTGGCCAACATTTTTTGAGAAATGAATGTTTAAAAATTGACTCTGAATTATGGCATTATCTTTGCATGCGTGCTCTATAGTTAATTTATTGCACAGATTGGAAAGGTATTAATGGCAATTACTGAATGTAAGCCCAAAGGCATTTTTTTGCTGACTGTAGTGCAGACCGATGAGGTTGAGCAGCCGTCCAGCAGCGTCAGTCATATAGCCGATAATGTGCTTGAAGTAAAGGTAGCTTCGGCCAACGATATTGAACCGCTGCTGATAGCCCTCCGCCAATATTACAACACCTTTAGCGCGGTCTGTTTTTTATGTAGCGATGTTGAATTATATAATGAGCTTGCGCGCTATTTCCCGGAAATATTTCAATCCTTACTTAAGGTTCCATCTACTGAAGCATCAGATGCTGGTTGGTTCACTGAATATGCTGAGCAGGCAAAACCTCTACCTTACTTTGACCTTGCGACAGCCGAGCCGCTGGTATCGGAAGAGTTAAAGCAGCTCGTTGCGTTTTTTCAGCTGGATGAACGTCTAACAGATATTGCTGAGCAAGAGGCTATTGCCAATATGACACAGGCGTTTATCGCCAGATTGTCTGCTCAGCGTTGTGCGTTTTCGGCTTTTGTACAGATTCGTCTCTTAAGTTTTTTCGCTGGAAAAGTTAATAAATACGGCGATTCCTATTTTAGAAGTCTGGCACTTAAGTTCGGCGATAACTCGGTCTCAGGTGAGGATTTGTGGCGGCTTGTGCTTGACACGCGTTTCAGCCTCAAAGAACGTTTTTTTCTGTACAATCAGTTATTGTCGGTTGAGTTTAACGGATTAATCAAAGATCGGGCTGACTTTAAAACCCGCTACACGGCTTTTTCGTCTTTAGTAAAAGGTTTTGCTGCATCATTAGGTGAAGCCGGTCCATTTATTGACCAAAATGACAGAAACTCGTCTATTGTGTTTGTTTTTATCGGCCAGTTTCTCAGCCCCAATCATGCTCCCAGTAAAATAGTGCTGGAAACCATAAAAGCTTTATGTTTGTCGGCCAAAAAACAGGTAGTGTTAATAGATACCTGTGAATTGCTACCGGTAAATGGTGCTTTGCCATGGTACGACGCTGCCTATGCCAATCGCGGTCAGTATAAAGCTGACTCTCTAACCTTTGAGGGGGCAAGATTTAACTACCTGCAATTATCTGCGGGCATGCCTAACTCAGATGAAATTGCCGGCGTAGTGGATCTGGTCAAAACCTACAAACCTTACTTTACCATTACTGTTGGGGAAAGCCTGGTTGCAGATATTATAAGCCAGTGGGTGCCGAACGTAGTGGTTCCAACAGTAGCTCGCCTGCCTCATACTCTGAGTCAGTATCGGGTGTTTAATAAACGTTTTATTGCCAATGCTGATGATGTACCAGAAGCATTAAACCAGAGTATTTTATCCGTTGATATGTTGCCAGAGCGACCGATTGCTCATGGCAGTTTAACTCGCTCGATGCTGCAGTTACCAGAACAGGGAATTGTACTGGCGGTTCTTGGTAATAGGCTTGATGCCGAGATAACAGACGAGTTTATTAGCATGCTGTTGCAGTTGCCCACTAAAGCCTACTTTATTGTTTTTGCTGGTGTATTTAGGGGCTATGATGCGTTATGTGCTAAGTATCCGGCGCTAAAGGACATGTCGGTGAATGCTGGGTATCAGCAAGACTTAGTTGCTTTTATGCAACTTGTTGATGTGTACGTTAACCCGCCTCGCAGCGGTGGTGGCTTGAGTGCACTGTGTGCTCTTAGTGTTTCTGTGCCAGTGTTAACATTGAAAACTGGTGATGTATACGCATATGCCGGAGATGAATTTGCAGTTGCAACGCTATCGGATATGCTCAGCAAGTTAAGGTCATTTCATCAGGATCCTGCTCGACTGACAGCGCTTAAAACACAAGCTGGCGCCAGGTTTCTGGTTTTGGAGCAGCAAAGCGATAAGTACACTGATTTGTTTGACAAAGTGGTAGCAGGTCCATTGTTCAACCAACCTTCTTTTACTGTGGAGAGCAATCAGTGAAGCGTGTTGCTATTGTGCAGTCAAATTATATTCCCTGGCGGGGCTACTTTGGCCTTATTTCCTCGGTTGATGAGTTTATCTTATATGATGATATGCAGTACACGCGGAGAGACTGGCGTAACAGGAACAAAATTAAAACCAGCCAGGGGCTGTTATGGCTTACTGTCCCTGTTGATGTGAAGGGAAAATATTATCAGAAAATATGTCAAACACGAGTGTCAGACCAGCACTGGCGAAAGCAACACTGGCAAACGATATTGCAAAATTACAAAAAAGCGCAATATTTTTCAGATATAGCCAGCTGGTTGGAGCCTTTGTACTTAAATAGTGACGAATGGATGCTCACTGCGATCAACAAGCTGTTTATCAGTGCTATCTGTGATTATCTTAATATAACAACCAAAATTTCGCAGTCATCAGATTACCATTTAGTCGACGGAAAAACTGAACGCTTGGTAGATTTATGCCGCCAGGCTGGTGCGGGAGCATATCTGTCAGGCCCTGCTGCCAGAGAATATATCGATGATACGGTATTTCGCGAGCATCACATACAGTTGCACTGGGCCGATTACAGTGGCTATCTACCATATAGCCAACTTTGGGGGGGCTTTGAACCTTACGTTAGCATCATCGACTTACTCTTTAATTGCGGTCGTGGCGCCATAGATCATATTAAGCTACCCCCCGGTTCTTTGATGACGTTGGAAAAGTAAAATGAACAATGAAATTGTCAGCCAAGTGTCAGAATACTATAGTGAAAAACTTAACCAGTATGGTGAAACTCCGCGAGGAGTAGATTGGAATGGTGCAGAAAGTCAGTTGCTTCGCTTTAAACAACTAATGCGACTGGTTAATGATGACAAGTCATTTAGTATAAATGATATCGGCTGTGGATACGGTGCTTTTTATGAGTACCTAAGCACGGTCAATGCCGCGGTGGAGTATTGTGGTATTGACGTTTCTGCCGATATGGTCAAGGCCGCACAGCGCCGATTTTCCCATTGTAACAACGCTCGCTTTATCCATGCCAACACACCGGATGTACTAGCTGATTACAGCGTAGCCAGCGGGATATTTAATGTAAAGTTTGCTAACAAAGAAACCGACTGGTTGGCCTATATACTCAGTACATTGTCTCAGATGGATAAATTTAGTGCCAAAGGCTTTGCTTTTAATTGTTTAACGGCATTTTCTGACACAGAAAGAATGAAAGATAACCTTTATTATGCCGATCCATGTTATCTGTTTCAGTATTGTAAGACACAGTTTAGTCGCAATGTGGCGTTATTACATGATTATAACCTGTTCGAATTTACCATTATTGTGAGGAAGTCATGAAAAATAAATTGGTGATATTTGGTTCCGGGGACATAGCGCAACTCGCCCACTATTATTTTAGTGAAGACAGTGATTATGAGGTGGTGGCGTTCACAGTAGATGCAGCATACAAAACCGATGACACCTTCTGTGGTTTGCCGGTTATTGCCTTTGAAGAGTTGCAATCCGTATACAGTAGTGATGATGTCTATGTTTTTGTGGCACTAAGCTATTCCAGGTTAAATGCTATCAGAAAGGAAAAATACCTCACTGTTAAAAGCTTAGGTTATAAATTAGTGAGTTATATCAGTAGTAAAGCAACTGTTTTAAATAACCGGAATATCGGCGAAAACTGTTTTATTTTAGAAGATAACACGATCCAACCTTTCGTGCAGATTGGTAACAATATTACTCTTTGGAGTGGTAATCATATTGGCCATCATTCAGTAATAAAAGACCACACGTTTTTGGCATCGCATATTGTTGTATCGGGTGGCGTTTCGATAGGAGAGCAATGTTTTATCGGGGTTAATGCGACATTGCGTGACCATATTAGTGTTGGTGATCGCTGTGTTGTTGGTGCCGGCGCCTTGCTGTTGGAGAATGCGGAACCTGATGGGGTTTACAAAGGTGTGGCAACTGAACGCTCAACACGGTCAAGCTCTGGTTTGCGCAAAATATGAAGCGACAACCAATCTGGCACAAACAAGGATTGCTATATAGCCCGCAGCATAAAAAGCGCCATAGTAAACTGATCAGCCATGCAGCAAATCCGCTTGCGATCCACCTGCAAGATGATGTATTCCGCGTGTTTTACAGTGGCAGAGACCTACAAAATCGTTCATCAGTCGGCGCTGTTGATATTGATATTGTGCGTCAGGAAGTTGTCACAGATCATTTTGAACCGTTTTTTTTGCATGGAAAATGCGGAACCTTTTATGCTGATGGGGTTAGTATTGGTAATCACTATACGGTAGGTTCTAAAGGGTACATCCTGTTTATGGGCTGGCAGAACCCTCCTAATGGCCACTGGCGAGGTGATATCGGTCAGTTGATCGTTATGCCAGATTTCAGTCTCAAGTTAGCTCAGTCTCAACCATTGTTTGGCTCAGATGCTGTAGATCCCATCAGTCTATCCTATCCGTGGGTAATGCATACAGCTCCGGATCGCTACGATATGTGGTACGGCTCGACGATAAGCTGGGACGGTGGTAACGGAGAAATGGTGCATGTAATAAAGCATGCTTATTCGACGGATGGTCATATTTGGTGTAAGACAGGGGACTCCGTGCCCTACATGTTGAATTCAGCTCAGGCATTCTCGAGACCTGCTGTTATAAAGCATAGTAGTGGCGGTCTAGACATGTGGTTTTCGTATCGCAGCGGTCAAGGCCAGCGTTACCGTATTGGTTACGCCTATAATGATGGGGACGGCTGGCAATTGGCGTTGAAGCACAGTGGTATTACAGTTTCAGATACTGGTTGGGACGCAGAAATGGTTGAGTATCCATTTGTGTTTGAACACAAAAATACAACTTACATGCTGTACAACGGTAATGGGTTTGGCCTTACTGGTTTTGGTTTAGCAATATTGGATTATATGAGCACACCTGAGGCCTCCTGATGAAAAACGATTGCCACATTCCATCCAAGAGCTATGGTATTTTAGAACAAAAATACGTCGAAACGACACAAGATGCTCTCGCAGAGCAGTTTTTAGCCCAGGGCTTTGCGGTTCTGGACGTTGGTCTTTCAGAGCAACAGATTCAAGCAATAAAAAATGCCTTTGATGAACTGACTGAAAAATATATCCGACACTATGGTGCCGAAAAATTGAAAGGCTGCGATGAGTATCATACTGTGCGGGCGCCACTGCTTGTTGAAGAGCATGATGTATTTTTGCAGTTAGCATTGCAACCTCAACTATTGGACTTTATCTCAGGTATGATTAAGGGAGTGTTTATTCTTAATCAGCAAAATGCGATAACTAATCCGTCCCGGCAAGAATATAACCAAGGTTTGTGGCATCGAGACTTACCTTACCAGCATTTTGTCACATCGCGACCAATTGCGATAAATGCACTGTATTGCGTTGATGACTTTACACCTGACAACGGCGCAACTTTTGTGTTGCCATTTTCACATTTACGCGAAGAAATGCCATCAGCTGAGTACGTTCGGCAACATGCGACTCAGGTAAGTGCCAAAGCCGGTCAGTTTATTCTGATAAATTGTATGACGTATCACGCGGGAGGCTACAACAATACTGCCACTGCACGCAGAGCAGTGAACCATGTATTTAATATCCCGTTTTTTAAGCAACAGATTAAAATACCCGGCAATCTTAGCGCACAACATTTAACCAGGACGCAGCGGCAATTTCTAGGTTTCGAATATGAAGAAATCTCTTCTGTGGATGCGTTTATTTCGCAACGATTGAAGCGGGTCTGATGAGCGTATGAAAGGAAAACACTATGCAAATCTTGTTTAACAAACCTTTTATGACCGGCAGAGAAATTGACTATATTGCTAAAGCTCATGGTATTGGCAAACTGGCCGGTGACGGTGAATTTACTGCAAGGTGTCATCGTTGGCTGGAACAACATACAGGCTGCAACCGAGCGTTACTAACACATTCATGCACTGCAGCGCTTGAAATTGCGGCAATTCTACTGGATTTGCAACCTGGCGATGAAGTCATTGTGCCGTCGTATACCTTCGTGTCCACAGCGAATGCTTTTGTATTGCGCGGGGCGAAACCGGTTTTTGTTGATATCAGACCTGATACACTGAATATTGATGAGACGCTGATTGAAGCTGCTATTACATCTCGCACTCGGGCTATTGTGCCAGTTCATTATGCTGGCGTGGCTTGCGAAATGGACCAAATATTGAGTCTGGCCAAAAAGTATAATATTGCAGTTGTTGAAGATGCAGCGCAAGCTGTTATGTCCACTTACAAAGGGAAAGCATTAGGATCTATAGGCGATATTGGTACTTATAGTTTCCATGAAACGAAAAATGTTATCTCCGGAGAAGGCGGAGCCATACTGGTTAATCGACCCGATTTAGTGGTTCGTGCTGAAATTGTGCGTGAGAAGGGGACAGATCGGGCACGTTTTTTCCGTGGTTTTGTTGATAAATATACTTGGCAGGATATCGGTTCGTCTTTTCTGCCAGGGGAAATTATTGCTGCGTTTTTATTGGCGCAACTGGAAGAAGCTGAAAAAATAACCAATATTCGACTCGACTGCTGGAACTTTTACCATGCTCACTTGGTTTGGGCGCAAGAGCAGGGATTATTGACCCGACCTGTAATACCTGAACATGCCGGTCACAATGCACACATGTACTATGTTTTGCTAAATGCTAAAGTTGATCGACAAACCGTGATGGGAAAACTAAAACAAAAGCAGGTAAACACAGTATTTCATTATATCCCATTGCATGATTCGCCAGCCGGCGAGCGGTATGGTCGGGTGAGCGGCAGTATGGCCGTTACCGATGAAATATCCGGGCGTATATTACGTTTGCCGCTTTGGGTTGGTTTAACTCAAGCTCAACAGCTTCGGGTCATTGATGCATTGCTCACGAGTATCCAAGAGGCTATGTCAGCATAGCCTCTTTATTGTCAATCTTAAACCACCTCCTATGGAGGTGGTGATCGTTAATTCGGGGCTATGCCCGTAGAATACCCATGTTAGATACTTCGCTCGTTTGTAACCAGCAAATGAGGAAGTAAATAACATGAGTAGATATGAATCCGCATCACACGTCTTCTATCGGTGCCAGTATCACATCGTTTGGACGCCGAAGTACAGATACAAGATTCTGACAGGAAATCTTGGCAAAGAGCTGTACCGAAGTATTTATGTGTACTGTTCGATGAAGCGTTGCACAGTAGTAGAGCTTAATGTGCAGATAGATCATGTGCATTTAGTCGTGAGAACCCCGCCAAATGTAAGCGTGTCAGAGTTAATGGGCGTTCTGAAAGGTAGAACGGCAATCAGGCTGTTCAATAAGTTTCCGTACCTTAGGAAGAAGAAACTGTGGGGCAATCACTTTTGGCATCGGGGCTACTTCGTGGATTCGGTCGGGGCGAATGAAGAGATAATCCGTCGCTATGTAAGGCATCAGGACAAAGTGGCGAGAGAAGATGAAGAACGCCAGTTAAGGCTGGATGTTGAAAATAATTAAGCCCTCTTATAGGGGGCCAACGCAAAGCCACCTCTTATGGATGTGGATCTTTACTAAACGCTTTAAAAACAGCCGTAACTACATGCAGAAAAAACGCTATGTTGGCATTACTTACTTTTATTTTCAGCTCACGTTATGATGTGAAATATTTTTTGTCAGCATTTAATGTCATTCCAGTTTACCCTCGCTTTATACAGTTGGCACAATTATTTGGCTCTGGTTAAAACCTGCGGCGCTCAGTTTTTGCTCAACGGCAGGGCGAACAGAAGGGTTTAAGCCTATTAAAATTTGCTGATTGGTTACCCGTAGTTGGCCGAATTCAATAATCGGCTTATCAAACTGCCGCGCTCCAAGCACACTATCAACCGTTATCGCACTGACTTTGGCATAGGTCTTTGGCAGATAAGTACGAATTAACTGACTAAATTCTCCTGCTCCGAATAACAATAACGGTCGTGAAGCATCTAACTGTGACTTCAAGAGCGTATCCTGCTTGCTCCATTCAGCTAGAAGGCGACGTCTGACTTGGAACAGCTGTGTCGGTTTCGGCTCTTCCAATTGATATTGACCGCCAGTGGTCGGACGTAGCAAATACACTTGTGTCAACGTGTCCCAGCCGGCGACTTGCTGAGCAACCAGCTCCAAGCCAACCGCTTGACAACATAGTGCCAGACTTTGCGGCGTAAAATGGTAAAGATGGTCTGAAAACAAAAGTTCATTGCTGGCTGGTGTGTGTGCCGGACAACACACAATAAGACAGCCAGATGGCTCTATCATTTCACGGCACTGTTTTAGAAAAGCTCTGGTGTCGGCAATGTGCTCTATAACATTATTGGAAAAAATAATATCGAACTTGTGCTTGAAATGCTTGGTTGAAAACGTGTCAATAATAATATCAATATCATTTGTTTCAGGTACTTGTTCAGGAGACGGTTCTATCGACGTGATCTGAAGATGAGGCTTTAACTTTTTTAAGGCTAAAGCCGTGGCGAAGTTGGCTCCACCTATTTCCAGCACCCTAGCATCGCTTTTGCAAAGGGTACTTAGAATGCTTTGGTTACTGCTTGTCTCTAGTAAGTTGGCTATTCCATTGGCAACCGCTTGATGCCGTTTCAAATCAAACTCAGAGTTACCGCTTGAACGAAGATAGGCTTGTTCTGGCTGGTTGTTGCGGCCTAATAGCACTCCGCAATTAAAGCAATGCACTTTCGCTAGCGGTTCATTCAGCAGCAGGCCATCACTGCGCATTGCATAAGTCATAGATGTCGTAATGCTGGCGGTATTGTTACTTTGACAGATACTGCAACTGATGCCCGCCGTTTCAAACGGGCTAGAAATGTGCTGATTATGGCGTGTTCTGTTTTTTTGCATCATTCCTCATCCACAGTCTGCATTTATAAGATCAGAGTCGGCACGGTGTTAAGTGGTGCATTTAATTTTGCTACTTTGAATCTGTACTCAATATGCAGGGCATTATTCCAGCATAAAGAAGAGATTAGCATGAAAGCGGCATGGCTTTATTGATGATATTTTCGGCCAAGTAATCTTTATAGCCGCAATCAGGCATATTTTGCATAAGTGTTATTACCTGATCTTTAGAAAGCCAACCATTTAAGTGAGCAATTTCTTCTAAACAAGCAATTTGGTAGCCCTGGCGTTTTTCGATGGTTTCAACGAAAGTTGAAGCCTCCGACAAGCTTTCATGGGTACCTGTATCAAGCCAAGCGAAGCCTCGGCCCAATAACTCTATTTGTAACTGTTGTTGCGACAAATATATTTGATTTACAGAGGTTATTTCCAGTTCACCCCGTGCTGATGGCTGTGTTGATTTTGTGATATCAACAACCTGATTGTCGTAAAAATATAAGCCTGTTACGGCATACTTGCTTTGTGGGTGTATTGGTTTTTCTTCAATTGATTGCACTTTAAAGTTGCTATCAAATTTAACTACGCCAAAGCGCTCAGGATCTTTTACTTGATAACCAAAGATCACTGCGCCCGGCAGGCGGCTGCGTGCTCTATGTAATTTAGGGGTAAAGCCCTCACCGTAAAAAATGTTGTCGCCCAGCACCAGACATACTTCATCATTTCCGATAAACTTTTCTGCAATTAAGAATGCCTGAGCGATACCTTCAGGTTTATGCTGTACAGCATACTGCAGACTAATACCGAATTTGCTGCCATCACCCAGTAAGCGTTGAAATGCGGCTTGTTGGTCAGAAGTGGTAATCAGCAGAATATCGCGGATACCTGCCAGCATCAGAACGGATAATGAGTAATAAATCATCGGCTTATTATGAATAGGCAACAGCTGTTTGGAAATACCAAGGGTAATAGGAAACAATCGGCTACCTGTGCCACCAGCTAATAAAATGCCTTTCATCGCTCGCCCTTACGCTATGCCGTTAGTCTGATTTTTTAACAAAATACATAATACCGTTTTCGGTGCACTGATATTTTAAACCGGCGTGTTCGGCCACGCGTATTGATGCTATATTACTGGGCCGAATTTCAGCGACTATTTTTCCAGTTAGCTGGTCAACTAACAATTTCACCATAGCCTTCGCTAAGCCTTTGCCACGATACTCGGTGGCCAATGTCCAGGAAATAAGATGACTTTCTGCTGTTGAGTCCACTCTGACGGTGCCAACAGGTTGGCCGTTATATTCGGCGATAAACAGCCTGCGTTTCGGATTACTCAGGCTTTTTTCCAGCCAGTGCCTATGCTGCTGCTCAGTAACTAACTCTGGGTTAAGACTAAAGCGGCGTGTGTCTGCGTCATTACGCCAGTGCAACAAACGGTCTGCATCAGCCATATTGGCTAAACGCAGCAGGACAGACGCCGTCATGCCTTAGATTAACTCCCAGCTTAGCGGAGTGCCCATGGCGACATCCTGATTTACTCTACGACCGAGAAACTGTGGTAGATATTTCGGTGCCAGGCCAAGCCCCGGGCGCACAGAGCGCAGGTTTTCTGTAGTAAACATATCACCGGCTTTCATCTCTTTGGCAATATAGAGCGAGCGGCGGTGTATCCGTGAGACTATCTCTTTCTCAGTACAGCCATAATGCACCATACCAAGCGCATCATGCGCGCGGGCGGTTTCCTCTACCAGCATTTTTAGCTCTGTTGGCTCGAGGGAAAACTCGGCATCAACTTCACCACCGTTTCTGTCCAGTACAAAGTGTTTTTCGATTACAGTAGCGCCTAATGCGACAGCTGCTACAGAAACGCCTACGCCAGGGGTGTGATCAGACAGGCCGACCTGACAATTAAACAGCCGTGCTAAATGGGGAATGGTGCGCAAATTGGCATCTACCGGGCGGGCAGGGTAGTTGCTGGTGCATTTTAGTAAAATGAGATCTTTACAGCCGTTGCTGCGCAGCACCTCGACAGATTCTGCCAGCTCTGCTTGGGTTGCCATGCCGGTTGACATAATAACAGGCTTGCCTGTTTTAGCTACCGCCGCTAACAGGCCATGGTCGATATTTTCAAAGGAAGCGATTTTGTAGCCGGGCACATTAAGTGACTCAAGAAAGTCGACTGCCGTTAAGTCAAACGGCGAGCTAAATGCCAACATGCCTTTGCTAGTTGCATAGTCAAAAATCGGTTTGTGCCACTCCCAGGGGGTCATCGCAACTTTGTATAAGTTATACAGCGAGTTACCCTGCCACAGGCTATTTTTATCAGCGATAAAAAACTCGCGCTCGTGCACATCCAGTGTGATGGTATCTGGTGTGTAGGTTTGCAGTTTTAGTGCATGTGCGCCCGCCGCTGCGGCGGCATCAACTAAGGCCATGGCTTTTTCCAGCGATTGGCCATGGTTACCCGACATCTCAGCGATAATAAAGGGCTGTTGTGTTGGCCCAACCAAACGGTTACCTATTTTTATCTCTGACATTATATTCCCGCCACTACATTAAATATTTGCTCTATCACTAAAGGCGTACCGGCATGAGCCGGTACCAGGTTTTTCGCCTGCTGGCCAATTTCTTCAAGCAGTGCTGGCTGGGACAGGTAATAGCATAGTTGCTCTGCAAAGAACTCTGCTGACATTTCAGCAGCCTGACCCAACCAGACACAAGCGCCGAGCTCGTTTAAATAGGCCGTTGTCGCCTGCTGATTTTCGGCAACGGTAACGATTAAGCCCGGCAGGCCACAAATACACCTTTCCCAATGTGTGGCACCACCCGCGCCGAGCATGAGTCTTGCCCGCCGCATCAGTGTCGCCATATTTTTGCACTGTACGTGTAATTGCACATTAGGCAGACATGCGATTTGCTGCTCAAGCATTGCACGCCACGGGTTATTTGCACCTATTACTATATCGGCCGTGATTTGCATCGGCTTTAATTTATCAATAGCCTGAACTGCGAGTTTGGTTAAATTTTGCTCATCGCTGCCGCCAAATCCAACCAGAATATGTTGCGTTTGCCTAGGGTTATGAACCTGATAAAACTCATCTCGTAATAACGCATAACGTGGCCCCAGTAGCTGAGTGCAGGAAGGCGGCACTAAATGTCGATAACGCAAAGTGCTATCAGGGAACAGGTTTTGGTCAAGTAACAGATCGCAATCATGCTGGCGGTTTGCCAGATCGTCTATTACCATGATGTGCGTGCAGTAGGGACGCAGAATTTGACAAAAGGGAGCACTAAGTTGGTAGTGATCAACAACTAATAGCTGATAATGCCCGGTGATAACTGAGAGGCAAAATTGCGCATCTTCCTCCTCAGAGTTGATAGTCTGCGGGATGGTCATCACGTTGATATTCTGATCCCGCAACCAGGTGATCAAATTCCCATCGCTTTGCCGGCAAATAAACTCACAAGTCACCCCGTGTTGCTGCATAGCGCTTGCCAGAGTCAGGCAGCGCATAATATGGCCGCTGCCAAGCGTTACCGACGCATCAGCTCGTAACAGGGCTCTCATCTCAGATTTTTTCCTGCTGCAAAACTTGGTACAACAGTTCTGCCCGGTACCAATCCTCTGGGGTATCAATGTCCTGAACCAGGTGATCCGGTAGCACCAGCATTCGTGATTGCTGACTAAAGATCGTTTTATTTTTGTCCAGCCAGGAGCTAGCTTTTCCCCAATAAAGCTGCCCAGCATCATGGTATGCTGGTGTTAAATCTTGCGAGCGCTTTCCTATATTGCTTGGGTCAAACGGCGCTATGCCACCATTTTCGGTTATCAGCAACGCGCGTTGGATCGGAAATGAGAAACGAGCACCGGTAAACACATAATCAGCATCCTGCTGCTGCAGTAATTCGAGTCCGGCGCGGATGACATTAGCAGCCAGTAACGGTGTTGTCGCGTACACGCATGCGCAATAATTCACTGTCCAGCCAAGGTCTTGTAGTTGCTGTATCGCATCGCGAATTACTGCGCTAGTGCCTGTGTAGTCATCGGCCAAGGTTGGGCTACGCATAAATGGCACCTCAGCACCGTATTGGCGAGCTACGGCGGCAATTTCATCATCATCAGTCGATACGACTACTTTATCAACCACACCGCTTTGCAATGCAGCTTTAATTGGGTATGCCAGCATCGGCTGGCCACAGAAATTTTTGATATTTTTGCGTGGAATGCGCTTACTGCCACCACGGGCGGGAATAATCGCCAGCCTCATGCCAGCAGCCTCGCCAGGGTGTCTGCAATAAATTTCTGTTGCTCATTTGTTAACTCAGGAAACATCGGTAGACTGATAATCCGCTCATAAAAATCTTCCGCTACCGGTAAATCGCCCCAGTCAAATCCAAGTTGCTGATAATAAGGTTGAGTATGAATTGGAATGTAATGCACGTTGACGCCAATACCCGCTTCCCGCATTCCGGCAAAAACGGCGTGGCGTGTCGTTTTATCATTTAGCCGGATGATAAATAAGTGCCAGGCGCTTTTGTTAATTTTGTCCAGTGGCGGCAATTGCAGTGGCAATTCGGCCAGCAAATGATGGTACTTTTCAGCCAGTAACTGACGTTTCTGAACAATCGATTGTAACCGATGGCTTTGACTTAATCCGAGCGCAGCTTGCATATCAGTCATGCGATAGTTAAAGCCTAATAATAATTGTTGATAGTACCAGGCACCATGGCTTGGCTCTGTCATCAAATCTGCATCACGGGTAATGCCATGGCTGCGTAACAGCCGCATTTTTTCGGCAAACTGAAGATTATTGGTCAATGCCATACCACCTTCAGCAGTCGTTATGATCTTTACCGGGTGAAAGCTAAATACGGTGATATCGCTATAGCGACAGGTGCCTACTGGTTCGTTTTGATAACTTGCCCCCACTGCATGAGACGCATCCTCGATGATGGAGAAACCAAATTGTTGCCCTAAATCATGAATTTGTTTCATATCGCAGCTGGAGCCCGCCAGATGTACCGGGATTACCACTTGCGGCAGGCAGTTATTGTCACGGGCGGCTTCCAGCTTTTGCCGGAGTTTAGCTACCGACATATTGCCGCTTTCTGGCTCTATATCAACAAAGTCAACATCAGCGCCACAATAGCGGGCACAATTGGCTGAGGCAACAAAACTAATCGGTGAAGTCCAAACCCGGCTACCCGGTCCAACACCTAAAGCGAGGCAAGCAAGATGTAAAGCCGAAGTGGCACTGTTAACGGCTACCGCGTACTTAGCCGTCGTCAGCTCACAAAGACGCTGCTCAAAAGCCGGTACCGCCGGTCCCTGGGTCAGAAAGTCACTTTGTAATACTTCGGTTACAGCATCGATATCTGCCTGAGTAATATTTTGACGGCCATACGGGATCACGAAAGTGCTTCCTCATTAAACTGTCGCATCTGCCCAACACTGAGAAAGTCAGGATTCGTATCAGAGACATACTCAAAGCCGGGTGCCACAAGCTTACCTTGTTCGTTTAACGCATTAGTTGAAAAGTCGTTACTGCGATTAAAGAATTTAATCGCGGGTGCGATGACAAAATGGTCGCTGAACTCATAAGTATGATAGGACATATCACCCGGACACATCATTTCATGCAGTTTTTCACCAGGCCTAATCCCAATCACTTTTTGAGGTAAATGTGGTGCCATTGCTGTAGCCAGATCGACGATGCGAATTGATGGGATTTTCGGGACAAAAATCTCACCACCGAGCATGCGTTCAAAGTTCTTCAATACAAAATCAACACCCTGTTGCAAACTAATCCAAAAGCGTGTCATCTCGGGATGTGTAATGGGAATGTGGTCGCTACCACTTTTAATCAATTGTTCAAAGAAGGGCACGACGGAGCCACGGGAACCTACCACATTACCGTAGCGCACCACAGAAAAACGTGGCCGGCTACCTCCAGTCATATTATTGGCAGCAATAAACAGTTTATCAGAGGCCAGCTTCGTGGCTCCGTATAGGTTCACAGGGTTGGCTGCCTTGTCAGTTGATAGGGCAATGACTTTCTCAACATTAGTCTCAATAGCTGCATTGATCACATTTTCTGCGCCATTGATATTAGTGCGGATACATTCAGTGGGATTGTATTCTGCGGCGGGGACTTGCTTGAGTGCTGCAGCATGAATCACATAATCGACACCATGCATAGCACGCACCAAACGATATTCATCACGCACATCCCCAATAAAGTAGCGCATGCAACTTTGATTAAATTTTTGCTGCATCTCGTACTGCTTTAATTCATCGCGCGAAAAAATGATGATTTTTTTTGGTTTATAGCGCGTTAATAGCGTTTGTGTGTATTTATGGCCAAAGGAGCCGGTGCCGCCTGTGATCAGGATCGTTTTCCCATCAAACATAATAATCATCCGCAGTCAAAACTAATTACATTAAGCAGTTAGTGTGCCAAATTAGCAGGTTTTATCTGAAAAGCCATACTAATCAATAGCTCTTCGCTTCAGTGTAGATACTTTCTGCTGTGGGGCAAGATTCATCCCGTTATAATCGGCTAATATTGCAAATATGACGCAAAGTTGAGCACCTGAGTAATCCCAGCTATGCTTAAGCTATGTGCAACCCTGATGTACCGAGGTGTCAAATGAAGGTTACCCCTTCCAACGGCAATATTTTGAGTAACGTGATGCAGCAGCAACAAAAATTGCTGCAACAGCAAGCTACTGCAAAGCGTATTAACAGTGCAGCCGATGACGCGGCTGGCCTGCCAATCAGTAACCGTTTAACCAGTACCATCAATGCCCAGCAACAAGGGCAGCGGAATCTGGCAGATGGTATCGCCTTTGCACGGGTTTACGATCAGGCGTTGCAGGGGGTTAATGATAATCTTCTGGAGTTAGATCGTTTAGCGATAGCTGCGGGTAATGGTATCTACAGTGCGCAAGATCGGCAGGCGTTGCAGGCAGAAGCCGAGGGTTATCTGGCCAATATTCAGCAAGGTTTAGCAACAGAATTTGCCGGTAACCGCTTATTTACTGATTCGACGCGCAGCTTTAATGCCGGCGATGGTGAATTGAGCTTGCAAACCCGTGATGCGCAGGCGCTGTTGTCGGCACAGAATATCTTTAATCTCGACCTCACCAACCCTCAGGGTTTAACGGCTGCACAAAGCAGTATCCGCGCTGCCAGTGAACAAATCAGTGCTTTTCAGGCCGAAACCGGCGCCGGGATTAATAGCTTGCAAAGCGCATTAAATGCCGCCTCCGGGCGTGAACTGGCAACTTCTGAGGCGCGAAGCCGCATCGCTGACTTAGATTATGCCCGTGCCAGTAGTGATCGGGCGGCAGCAAATATTCTGACGCAAAGCTCCATAAATGTGGCATTGCAGGCCAGAGTTTCATCGGAACAGGCGTTATCCCTGCTGAGTTAACTGGCGTGGTTTTTCGCTGGTTTTTTGACGTAAACCTTGTTTTAGCGTCAAAAAACCAGCATTCCACCTTGCATACCCACACTTAGCTTGTACAATAAAGTCAAATAACCAGAATAAATTGTGCTGCTATGTCCTCCACACCGCCGCTGTATATCTTTGATTTACAATTAAATCGTGCTGAGCGTTTAGCCACTGTGCTGAGTTTTATTGGCGAGGCACAGCAAGTATTGACCGCTGAAAATGTGCTGGACAAATTACAGCAGCAGCCCGAAGCGGTAGTGTTGTTGGGGGCTTGTGGAGAGCTGGCACCTGATAAACTGGTACGGCAGTTTCCGGCTTCGGCTTTTTTAGTTGTCGGCGAGAGCCTTAGTTTCTTGCTGGAGCATGCTAACGTCATTGGCGTGTTATCCGAACCTTTTGCTTACGCCAGTTTGACGCAATTACTGCGCGATGCGCAGCAGTATCATCGTTTGCTGCCCACGCATAAACAGGCAGATAGCCAGGCCAAGTTTGATGGCATGGTTGGACAAACGCCGGCGATGCAGAAGGTACGGTTTTTAATTCAGCAGGTGGCAAAAACCGAAGCCAATGTGCTGGTGTTGGGGCCATCAGGTACCGGTAAAGAAGTGGTGGCACGCAATATCCATTTGTTGTCAAACCGTGCCAGTGGCCCCTTTGTGCCGATTAACTGCGGTGCGATTCCGGCGGAACTATTAGAAAGTGAGCTGTTTGGCCACGAAAAAGGTGCCTTTACCGGCGCCATTTCAACCCGTAAAGGCCGTTTTGAGTTGGCGCAGGGCGGCACGCTGTTTCTGGATGAGATAGGCGATATGCCGCAGCCAATGCAGGTTAAGCTACTTCGGGTGCTGCAGGAGCGGATTTTTGAGCGGGTGGGGGGCGCACAAACCATCAAAGCGGATGTACGGATTATCGCCGCTACGCATCGCGATCTGGAAACGATGATTAGCGATGGCAGCTTCCGTGAAGACTTGTATTACCGGTTAAATGTATTTCCAATTGAAACCCCTGCTCTTAGTGAGCGTGCCGACGATTTACCATTGTTAATCAATGAACTGTTACAGCGGCAATATCAGGCGCATCAGGCCAGAGTAAAGTTTACTGAGCGGGCATTAGAAAGTCTGAAGTTACATCCATGGCCTGGTAATGTCCGTGAGTTGGCTAATTTGTTAGAACGGATGATAATTATGTATCCGGATCAAGTGGTTGACGTCGCAGAGTTACCGAAAAAATATCAACACCTGGAAGTAGACTCTTATCAGCCGGTGTACCCCGAAGAGCTGCAAGAACGGGATTTACTGAATTCCTTATTTCAGTCACCCGATGAAGAAGCTGAGTCTGCAGCGGAATCTGAGACAACCTTAGCGGAAATCCAGTTCGCCTTTGCTGCGGGTACGCAACCCCTTGGATTACAAGATTTGCCGGATAGTGGTTTGGATTTAAAAGAGTTTTTGGCTGAGCTGGAAGTACGTTTTATTTCGCAGGCACTGGAGCGACATGACTTTATTGTGGCCCGGGCTGCTGAGGTGCTAGGTTTGCGCCGCACTACCCTGGTTGAGAAAATGCGCAAATATAATCTGGGCAAGGATGAATAAGGGTTGTCAGTTTTTTGACTGGATAAGTTCTTATAAATCATAATTTTAATGCTGGCATAATCTCTGCATGATCAGGTCTAGTTATTCACCAGACCTGAGCTATGTAACCCAATGTCTGATACCTCACGTTTTGAGCAAATTCTGCGGGCTTTGCCTTCCGGCGTCATTATTCTTGACGCCAAAGGTCTGGTAGTGGAGGCCAATCCGGTGGCTTTGGCAATGTTGGGTGAACCAGTGCTGGGGCAGCGCTGGTTAACTGTGATCAACCGCTGTTTTCAGCCACGTAGCGACGATGGTTTGGAAGTGTCACTTAAAGACGGGCGTCGCCTGCACATTGCGATCAGTGCGTTAAACCCTGGCCAGCTGATCGTGCTGACTGACCTAACTGAAACCCGCGCCTTACAGCAACGCTTGAATCATCTGCAACGTCTGTCAACCCTCGGCAAAATGATGGCCACACTGGCGCATCAAATCCGTACCCCCTTAGCCTCAGCTATGCTCTACGCCGAGAATTTAGCCAGTCCGCAATTGGCAGTGCCGCGACGTGAGCAATTCCAGCAAAAACTGGTGTTACGTTTGCGTGAGTTAGAGCAGCAGGTCAATGATATGTTGCTTTTTGCGCGTTCCGGTACAGCTCAAGCGGTGCAAGCCGTAAATCTGCAGCACTTGTTGCAGACGTTTTCCGAGCGCAGCGAGGCGATGTTAGCCAGCGCCAGGGCTGAGCTCCAGTTATGCTGCGCTGATGCTGAGCTGCTACTGCTGGCTAATCCGCAAAGCTTGTGTGAAGCCTTATTAAATTTACTGCAAAACAGCATCCAGGCGACCGGCTCCGGTGGGCAGTTCCGTGTCGTGTTGCAACGCGAAACCGGGTCGCAGCTCACTTTGCTAATCAGTGACAACGGTCCAGGTATTGCGCCTGAGTTATTACCGCATATTTTCGAGCCTTTTTTCACCCGCAAAGCCGGAGGCAGTGGTCTGGGGCTGGCAGTGGTGCAGGCGGTGATCCAGAGTCATCAGGGGCAGATCCATTACTTATTGCCCGCCGATCGGCCCGCAGGGCAGCTAAGTGGTGCTTGTTTTGCGATTACGCTGCCATTAATGGCACCAAGTGCGAAGAGCAGAGTGGCTTTAACAGCCAAACAGCTGCAACAGGAGACCAGTCATGTCTGATTTAGTGGTATTAGTCGTCGAAGATGATGCCGGATTACGCGAAGCCCTGTGCGACACCTTGTTACTGGCTGGCTATGCGCCACTGGCGGCTGACTGCGCCGAACAGGCGCTGTTACTGTTAAAAAAGCAAAAAGTCCAGCTGGTGGTATCAGATGTGCAGATGGGATCAGTGTCAGGCTTGAATTTACTGCAAACCCTGAATGAGCATTATCCGCAACTGCCGGTGTTATTAATGACCGCCTACGCTAACGTGCAGGATGCGGTTGAAGCTATGCGTTTGGGCGCCATTGACTATCTGAGTAAGCCTTTCTCACCGGAAGTGCTGGTAACGATGGTCAGTCGCTATGTGAAAGCTGTCTCAACGTCGGCTAATCAGCCGGTAGTCGCCGATCCGAAAAGTCAGGCGCTGTTACAACTGGCAGAAAAAGTGGCGCGCAGCGAGGCCAGTGTGATGATTTTGGGCCCAAGCGGCTCGGGTAAGGAAGTGCTGGCACGTTATATTCACCAGCAGTCCAACCGCAGTGGCGAACCCTTTGTCGCGATTAACTGTGCGGCGATCCCGGAGAATATGCTGGAAGCAACCTTATTTGGTTACGAAAAAGGCGCCTTTACCGGAGCGGTGAATGCCTGCCCGGGTAAGTTTGAACAAGCTAATGGCGGCACCTTATTATTAGATGAGGTGACCGAGATGCCGCTAAACCTGCAAGCTAAGCTTCTGCGGGTGCTCCAGGAGCGTGAGGTAGAGCGCCTGGGCGGTCGTAAGCTGATCAAACTGGATATCCGAATTCTGGCTACCAGCAATCGCGAGCTGCGTCAGGCTGTTAATGACGGCGTACTGCGCGAGGATCTGTATTACCGGTTAAATGTGTTTCCACTATGCTGGCCAGCGTTAAGCGAGCGGCCGGGTGATATCCTGCCGTTGGCAGAGCATCTGCTGGCAAGGTATGCCAGACAGCAGGAACGCAGTATCCCGTCTTTGACCGCCGCAGCGAAACAGCGCTTAGCAGGCTATAACTGGCCGGGTAACGTTCGTGAGCTGGATAATGTGATGCAACGGGCGTTGATTTTACAAAGTGGCAGCCTGCTTGAGGCGAACGATATCCTGCTCGAATCCCATCCTTTTGTGCCGAGCGCTGCGAGTCAGCATCCCGAAACGCTGGCGGAAGAAAGCCACTTTAAAGCCGAAATCCACCAACAGGAACACAAGCTGATCCTGGCTACCATGCGTGCTTGTGATCATAAACGCAAAGAGGCCGCAGCCAGACTTGGGATCAGTGACCGTACTTTACGTTATAAACTGGCCAGAATGCGCGACCTAGGTATCGAGGTGGCGTAACCCTTGCTGAGGTGGCATAGCCCTTGCTTAAGTCCCTGTATCAGCTTAACAGCAAATTTTTGACAGGCACTCTTATGCAAATCAAAGGTCAGGCGTTATACGCACAGATGCAAAGCATGGCCAGCCAGGCCAGAGCCTTACCGGCAGACGCTAAACCCGCCATGGATATCGCGCCGGTTAATGGTAGCCAGTCTGATTTTACTACCTTATTTAAAAATGCCCTGGGCAACGTTAATGATCTGCAGCAACAGGCCAGTGCGATGCGCAATGCTGTTGAGCTGGGAGATCCCAGAGTATCACTGGCTCAAGCCATGATCGCATCACAAAAATCATCATTGGCCTTTGAAGCCACAGTGCAGGTACGCAATAAAGTCGTTGAAGCGTACAAAGAAATTATGTCAATGCCGGTTTAAGCTAGGCAGGCAGTAGGAGAAGCAAGGTGGCAGAGAATCAATCAACTGAGCTGGCATTGACCAATACAGACTTTAATACCGAGGCTCAGGGTCAGAGCAAAGGCGGCATTTTAAATTCATTTAATAGCGGCGGCGATTTGGTACGCCAGATCACGTTGGTTGTGGCCTTAACCATTTGTCTGGCCATCGCCATTCTGATCATCCTGTGGGCGCGGGCGCCGGAAATGCGGCCCTTGGGTACTTACGGTACCCAGGAGCTGATTCAAACTCTTGATCACCTTGATGCGCAGAAATTCAAATATAAACTTGAAGGTAATGTCATTCTGGTTCCGGAGAATACATTACAGGATGTGCGCTTAAGTTTGTCTCGTGCCGGCATGACCAATGAACCTTCACTTGGCACGGAGTTTTTACTGCAGGATAGCGGCTTTGGCGTCAGTCAGCGGTTGGAAATGGAGCGCCTGAAACATAGCCGCGAACAACAATTAGCGCGTACCATCGAAGAGTTACAAAGCGTTGCCCGCGCACGGGTTCTGTTAGCCATTCCAAAAGAAAATGTTTTCGCGAGGCAACAAGCGCAGCCGTCAGCGACGGTGTTAGTTACTGCCCGCGGCGGCCGGGTAATTCGTGATAGTGAAGTGGATGCTATTGTCGATCTGGTTGCCTCAGCAGTGCAAGGTCTGGCACCAAGCCGGGTAACGGTAACGGACCAAAATGGCCGGCTGTTAAACTCAGGTTCAATAGATGGTAGCGCGGCCCGTAACAGGCGTGAGCTGGAAATTCAACGTAGCCGTGAAGACGAATATCGTCAGAAAGTTGACTCTATTCTGATGCCAGTGCTGGGGGTAGGTAACTATACCGCGCAAGTGGATCTGGTGATGGACTTTACCGCCATCGAACAAACGCAGAAACGTTTTAATCCGGATTTACCGGCAGTACGCAGTGAAATGGTTATCGAAGAAAGTAGCGTTGGCGGCAGTAGCGGCGGCGTACCCGGTGCCTTATCGAATCAACCACCGATGCCATCGGCAATACCAGAGCAGGCAACCGGTAACGCTAGCCAGGCCGTCGTACCGGGGCGTAACCATCGCGAGTCCACCCGCAACTTTGAGCTTGATACCACTATCAGCCATACCAGTCAGCAAAGTGGTATTATCCGCCGGTTGAGCGTCTCAGTCGCGGTAGACTATCAAAATGTCACTGCCGATGATGGTACAGTAGTGCCGACCCCGCGCAATCAGGCTGAGCTGGAGAATATTCGCCGCCTGTTACAAGGTGGGGTTGGCTTTGATGTACAACGTGGTGATAGTATTGAAGTGATTTCAGTGCCTTTTGTGCGTGAGGAAGTGGCGGTAGATACCACAGTGCCATTTTATTTGCAGGATTGGTTCCTGCAAGTGGTGAAGGTGGTGATGGGCGCCTTGCTGGTTATCGTCATTATGCTGGCGATAGTCAAACCCATGCTGCAAAAACTGATGAATCCGGCCGATACCTCTGATACCTATGATGAAAATGCGTTAAGTCAGGGCCTGGATTTAGGTGATGATTTTGATATGACAGCCTCAACGTTCGACGACAAAGCCGTAGGTTTTGCGCCAGACGGTACCCTGATGCTGCCAGATCTGCATGGTGATGAAGATTTATTACGAGCGGTACGGGCGCTGGTAGCGAACGAACCTGAACTGTCCTCTCTGGTCGTTAAAAACTGGTTAGCTGAAGATGAGTGAGAATAAAGCGATAAAAGAATTCGACATCAGCAAACTGGATGGTGTCGAAAAAGCTGCCATCCTGCTGCTAAGTTTATCAGAAGAGGATGCCGCACAAATCTTGAAGCATCTGGAACCGAAACAGGTGCAAAAGGTCGGTTTAGCGATGGCGCAAACCACGGATCTGAATCAGGCTAAAATTGCTGCGGTGCACCGGCGCTTTATTGAGCAGATCCAGAATTTCAGCACCATCGGCTTCCAGAGTGAAGAATTTATTAAGCGTGCCCTGACCGCGGCACTGGGTGAAGAAAAAGCCGCTAATCTGATTGACCAAATCGTTCTGGGTGGCGGTGCCCGCGGTCTGGACTCATTAAAGTGGATGGACTCAAAACAGGTTGCCAATATTATTCGCAACGAGCACCCGCAAATCCAAACTATCGTTTTATCTTATTTAGAGCCAGAGCAATCGGCGGAAATTTTATCGCAATTCCCGGAAAAGGTGCGGCTGGATTTGACGATGCGGATTGCCAATCTGGAGGAAGTACAACCGGCGGCGCTGCAAGAGCTAAATGAAATTATGGAGAAACAGTTTGCTGGTCAGGCTGGTACTCAGACCGCGAAGATGGGGGGCTTAAAAGCGGCTGCCGATATCCTGAACTACCTGGATACCAACCTGGAAGGTCAGCTGATGGATGCTATTCGTGAGCAGGACGAAGAGATGGCACAACAAATTCAGGATTTGATGTTTGTGTTTGAAAACCTGATTGATGTCGATGATCGCGGTATCCAAACTATCTTGCGTGAAGTACAACAGGATGTGCTGATGAAGGCACTGAAAGGCACAGACGAGAACCTGAAAGAAAAAATCTTCAAAAATATGTCAAAACGTGCGGCTGAATTATTGCAGGATGATCTGGAGGCGATGGGGCCGGTGCGGGTTAGTGAGGTGGAAACAGCGCAGAAAGAAATTCTGTCCGTGGCGCGTCGCTTATCAGATGCCGGTGAAATTATGCTGGGCGGTGGTGGCGGTGAGGAATTCCTCTAAGGGTTAAACAAACAGCATGACAACCGATGCCTTTCGTTTCAAAAAGCCTTTTTCACCTGATGCCGAGGCGGAAAAACTACTACAGGCTTGGCAAACGCTGGATTTAACTGAGGAAACCGAGTTAAAGCCAGGCCAGACTAATGCGCTGAATATGCGGCGGCCTGCGGCGACAAAGCTAGTCGCGCCAGAGGAGGAAAACCCGGAGTATAAACCCTTAACCGCCGAGGATATGGAGCAGATCCGCCAGGCCGCCTATGACGAGGGTTTTGCTGAAGGCAAAGAGGAAGGCTTTGGTAAAGGTTATGCCGAGGGGCGTCAGCAGGGGTTGGCGGATGGCACGGCACAGGGTTTGGCTGAGGGCAAAAAACTTGGCCTGAGTCAGGCGCAGCAAGAAATTGATGACAAGCTCACCCAACTTACCGCGCTGCTGTCGCAATTACAACAGCCGTTATCTGGTTTAGATCAACAAGTCGCTGGCGGGATCACTGAACTGGCTTTGGCGATGGCAAAAGCGGTGATTGGTGTTGAAGTGACCACCAACCCTCAGGTGATCCTGCAAGCGGTGCAGGACGCCACATCAGCTTTGCCACTACAAACCGAACAAATGCGGATTAAACTGCATCCGGATGATCTGGCGATTCTGCAGCAATATTACAGTGCGGAGGAGCTGCAACAGCGACACTGGCAATTGCGGGCAGAGCCCACAGTGGAGCGTGGTGGTTGTCTGGTTGAATCCGAAAAATCCAGTGTCGACAGAAGTTTGACGCAGCGCGTAAATACCAGTCTGGAACACTTCCTGCATCAGGCCTCTACATCAGACTAATGTCGCCGGTTCCGCACCGGCAAACTCATTGAGTACTTATGGCCGATAGCGCAAGTCTGCTGCAACATTTGCAGCAACAACATCAATATATTCATCGCAGTCGCCCGGCAGTTTCCGGCCGTTTGGTGCGGGTTGTCGGCTTGACACTGGAAGCCACCGGCTGCAGTGCGGCTATTGGCCAGGCCTGTCTGGTAGAAAGTGCCCGCGGGGAAATTCTGGCCGAAGTCGTCGGGTTTGCCCAGGAGCGGGTGTTTCTGATGCCGCAGGAAGAGATCGAGGGCGTAGTCCCGGGCGCTAAAGTCACCCCGATGCTGCAATATAAAGGTATACCACTGAGCATGGCGCTACTGGGCCGGGTGATTGACGGCGTTGGCCGGCCGCTTGACGGCAAAGGCCCTATTCCCGCCAGTCAATACGCCAGCGGTAAAGGCAAAGCTATTAACCCACTGCATCGCCGGCCGATCAAGCAACCGCTGGATGTTGGGGTGCGATCGATCAATGCGATCCTGACGGTGGGTAAGGGCCAGCGTATGGGCTTATTTGCCGGCTCCGGCGTCGGTAAGAGCGTACTGTTAGGTATGATGACCCGCGGTACCGCTGCCGATGTTATCGTCGTCGGCCTGGTCGGTGAGCGTGGCCGCGAAGTGAAAGAATTTATCGACGAAATCCTCGGTGAAGACGGTAAGGCTCGCTCTGTCGTGGTCGCCGCGCCGGCCGATGTGTCGCCCTTGATGCGCTTAAAAGGCTGCGAAACGGCAGTGCAGGTAGCCGAGTACTTTCGTGATCAGGGTTTGGATGTATTGCTGCTTATCGATTCTATTACCCGTTATGCGCAGGCGCAGCGTGAGATAGCGCTCGCGGTAGGAGAGCCACCGGCAACCAAAGGTTATCCGCCCTCGGTATTCGCTAAACTGCCGGCACTGGTTGAGCGTGCCGGCAACGGCTCGGGTAATCAGGGCTCGATTACCGCGTTTTATACCGTGTTATCGGAAGGAGACGATTTACAGGATCCAATCGCCGATGCGTCCCGCGCTATTCTGGATGGGCACATTGTACTGTCCCGTAACCTGGCCGATGCCGGTCATTTTCCGGCGATTGATATTGAAAAATCCATCAGCCGGGTGATGCCAGCTGTTACCAGTGAAGAGCATCAGCTGTTAGCCCGCAGCATCAAGCAGCTTTATGCCAGTTACCAACAAAGTAAAGACCTGATTGCTATTGGTGCTTATGTTCGCGGTAGCGATCCACAACTGGACCAGGCCATCAACATGTTGCCGCGGATCAACCAATTTTTGCAGCAGGGCATGAAAGAAGTGGTGCCCTATGACGATTGTTTAACGGCCTTGAGTCAGTTAGCGCCAACGCAGCGGGGTAGAGCATGAGCAGTAATAAACTCGCGATGTTAATCCGGGTACAAAAAGAGCGTGAAGAAAAACTGCAGGCGCAGTTTGTCAAAGCACAGCAACAGTTTCAGTTGGCGGAACAGAAATATCAGGGATTGGCGAATTATCGTACCGAGTATATTCAACAAAGTATGCAACAAGGCGCCATTGGCTTGGGTAGCCGGCAGTACAACCAGTACGTCGCCTTTATCAGCAAACTCGATGAGGCACTCAGTCAGCAAGGACGGGTAGTACAGCAAAGCCGCAATGTCGCCGAGCAGCGGCGCCAAAGCTGGTTAAAGATGCAAACCAAACGTAAAGCGCTGGAAAAATTAGTCGAACAGGCACAGCAACGCGAACAGTTGCTACAGCAACGGCAACAACAGAAACTGGCCGACGAATATGCGGCACAGCGTTTTTATCAACAGCAGCTGGCTGAACAGTACTAATCACAAAAAGTGGCCTGTTTTTTGTATGTAATGGTTATAAACCATTTTGCTACCCGTAGTAACCGCTGACAGAAGGCATCACAAACATGACACAGGGTTTACAGTTTTCAGTGTTATTTAGCAGCGCCGACAATATGTTAAGTATTGACGCGTCGGCAGCTAACCTTAGTCAGACGAGTCCGGAGCTGCAACAACAGGCCGAGCGCTTTCGGCAAGTATTGGCAAGCGAACAAGCCGATGGAACTGTCCGGCAAGATGTTGCCGCTGTAACACAAGACGTGGAACACGGGGTAAATCATCAAGCCAAGCCGGCGGTGCCCGGCAAAGACACTCAACTTAGCAAGGCAGCTAATGAATCTGCTGATACTAATAAGCAACCATCAGCATCTGACGAGTCTTCAAACGTTACTGACGCAGCTGGCGAGCTGCTTGGCTTAATCCAACGTGCTAACCTCACTGCCAGTCAGTTACAGAAAAAAGCGGACACTGCCGCTGAGCAGCACCATATAGTGCCGCAGCCGCAGCTTGATAAGGCTGAGCCGGTTGAAGATGAACTTTCGGTTATTCGCGACACTGCTTTACCTGTTGCATCTGACAAAGATTTGACAGCTCATGCCGGCAGTAAAGAGGATGACACTAAGTTAAAAGCTGTGACACCGGTTTTGTCTGAAGACCCCGTCACTCCTGAGTCTAATCCTGAAGTCACAGCTGATAATAAAACTTCCCTTAGGGTCGTAAATAGCGAGCTCGCGGCGACAGGCAGTGCGCAAGCACAAACACAGCCGGTTACACTGGCCGATACTCAGTTACCTGACGATGGTTTAACGCCAGTGCCGGGAACGGAGCAGAGTGAAGTTATTTCTGCTACTGCGCCTAAAGCTCAGCAAAGAGAAGCGGAACAAAAACGGGCTGATCGATCTGCATCAGAGGCTAAACTGTCAGCACAGGTTGCACAAAGCCAGGGTAATGATGCCAAATCTACGCCAACGGCAATAGCACAGAGTGTAATTAAGGCCGCTCATGCTGCCAGTGCTACCGACAAACTACCGCGAGCTGAAGGAGACTTAGCCGAACAGACTGCGCTGGATAGTGCGGTAACACCAAGCTCTGAGTTCGAAATAACCAGATCAGCGACAACGGGCACGGCTCAGTGGTCGGAGAGGATCAGAGTAAGTCCGGATGCAGAAGCATCTGAACAATCAGCACTAAGGCCGGCTAATACAAGTGAGCAGCAGCCAGCAGCCGCGCAATCAACTTATCCAGTCCAATCAGTCAGCAGCAAAGAAAAAGAAGCAAGCGCTGTATCTGGAGTCGCTGAACTGAGCCAAAGTAAAGCGTTAAACCAAGCTTCAACAGCGCCGGATGCGCTAGTTCAGCCAGTCATGACACCAACGACATCTGCCTTGTCTGGCCGGGAAGGGGCAGAACGCGACATTGCCGGTAATACCATACGAGAGGACGTAAGGTCTGTAATAGACGCGACAGCTGCAACTCAGGTAGCAGTGCAGGCAGAGGCAGTGGCTCGTACTGCACTAAGTCCTGCTGATTCTGCCAGCACTCAGGAGTCAAAAGCCAGCCGGCAGACTAGTCAACAACCAGCTAACATGGCCAGTAGCAATGATGTATTAAAGAGCGATACCAATGCTAAATCTACCGGCGATGAGCGGGGAGCGGAACAGGGAACCGAGCAACGCTTATTTCAACCTAGTCGTATAGATGTGACGCTGACATCCGGCTCCGCAGGCCAAGGCAGCACTCAGAGCGAGAGCTTTCAGCAGCAACTGGCCCGGCTTGACGCCTCAGTTGCCAGCGTTGTAGCCGCTCAGCGTGCAAGTGAGAAAACACCAGTGTCTGAGCTAAGCGCCCGACTTAAACAGCTTAATTTGCAGCAGCAAGATGCAGCGGGGCAGTTACGCGAACGCGTGCAGTTAATGGTGCGGCAGAATATACAGGTCGCAGAGATCCGTCTGGATCCGGCGGAGTTAGGGCAGATGCAAATCCGCATTAACTTACAGCAGGAACAGGCTTCAGTGCAGTTTATTGTGCAGCAGCAACATGCAAAAGAATTATTAGAACAACAAATGCCACGCTTGCGCGAGCTGTTGCAGCAACAGGGGATTCAGCTCGGAGAGGGGCAGGTGCAGCAACATAGCCGGCAGCAGCAAGGCAATGGTGATGGTAGCCAGCGCCCGGGACAAACAGCAAATCATTCAGCAGACAGTTTTAATGATGATTTGCCTGCTGCCAACACGGTTGAGGTACAACATCGGGAAAGGCTGGTGGATTATTATGCATAATCCGCTATTGTCGTTTCATCAACCGGACTTTTCGTTTACAAAGCGAAACCGCGGTGAGCATAATAACCAACTGCGAATTCTCAGCCTGGATGGGAGCCTATAGTAATGGCCGATAATGAGTTAGAGTTGGTAGATAAGGCAGCAAAACGTAAAAAGCTGATACTAATCGGTGCTGCTGTATTGCTGTTAGTGATTGCGGCTGGTGGGTATTTTCTACTATCAGGGGATAGCAGCGCGCCTGAGGGGGGGGTTGAGGAAGGCCCAGTGCCAACAGGTAGTCCGGAAAGTACCGCCATCAGCGGCACAGCTTTATACGTACAGATGCCCAGGCCCTTTGTGTTTAATGTGGCTGGCAGTAACCGGGATCGGCTAGTACAGATCCGGGTACAGATAATGGTACGGGGGGATGCGAATCAGGCCCTGGCGCTTAGACATATTCCGCTGATTGAAGGCACCTTGCTGGCGACCTTCAGTGCGGCAAATGCCGATGAGTTGATTACAACTACCGGTAAAGAAGAGCTGAAAAACCGTGCTTTGATTGATTTACAAAATGCCATGCTGGACGTGGTAGGTACTGTGGTGGTAGCAGAAATTCTGTTTACCGGTTTTGTCATGCAATAAGAGTGAGCAACCGTGTCGGATTTATTATCGCAAGATGAAATAGATGCGCTATTGCATGGCGTTGATGAAGTTGTCGAAGAAGAAGTCGACGCCAGTGAGCCCGGTGACGGCTCCCGCACTATGCAGTTCGATTTCTCATCTCAGGATCGCATTGTCCGTGGCCGGATGCCGACCCTGGAGATGGTTAACGAGCGTTTTGCCCGCCATATGCGGATTAGCCTGTTTAATATGATGCGTCGTACTGCAGAGGTCTCAATAAACGGCGTGCAAATGATTAAATTCGGCGAGTATGTGCACACTTTGTTTGTACCAACCAGCTTGAATATGGTGCGCTTTCGGCCGTTAAAGGGCACAGGCCTGATTACCATGGAAGCGCGGTTAGTCTTTATTCTGGTAGATAACTTCTTCGGCGGCGATGGCCGCTACCATGCCAAGATCGAGGGCCGCGAATTTACTCCGACCGAGCGGCGCATTATTCAGATGCTGCTGAAGTTAATCTTTGAAGATTATAAAGAGGCCTGGGCGCCGGTAATGGACGTGTCATTCGAGTACCTTGACTCTGAAGTTAACCCGGCGATGGCGAATATCGTCAGTCCGACCGAAGTCGTGGTGATCAGCTCCTTTCATATTGAACTGGACGGCGGTGGTGGCGATTTCCATGTCGCGCTACCTTATTCGATGCTGGAGCCCATACGTGAACTGTTGGATGCGGGGGTACAAAGCGACAAGGAAGATACAGACCTACGTTGGTCGAAAGCCTTGCGTGATGAAATTATGGATGTGAAAGTCGATCTCACCACCCGTATGCTGGATGTAGATTTAACGCTGCGCGATATTATGGAGCTAAAAGCTGGTGATATTATCCCGGTTGATATTCCGGGGCATGTCACGGTTATGGTTGAGGATCTGCCCACCTTCCGGGCTAAGGTCGGACGGTCGCGCGATAACGTTGCGCTGAAAATTATTGAAAAAATTAAACGCCCTGAATCTGTTAAGTCAGAACTACAGGTGTTCACCAAAGGTGGCCGGCGTCTGGATAATGATGCCGATATCTCAGAATTAGAAGCTGATCTGAATTTCAGCGACAGAGACAGAAGGTAAACAAAATGGCAAATGATCAGGACACCATGGACGAATGGGCAGCCGCCATGGCGGAGGCCGAGGGCGGAGCTAAAGCCGTCGAACTGGAAGAGTTGCAGGATGAAAAAGGTGCCGCAGTTGATAAACGCAAGCTGGATACCATTTTGGATATTCCGGTTACCATCTCAATGGAAGTCGGTCGGGCCAAAATCAGCATCCGCAACTTGCTACAACTGAATCAGGGCTCAGTTGTGGAGCTGGACCGGATCGCCGGTGAACCGCTGGATGTGCTGGTAAACGGCACGCTAATCGCGCACGGCGAAGTTGTTGTGGTGAACGACAAATTCGGTATCCGGCTGACTGACGTGATTAGTCAGATCGAACGGATTAAGAAGCTGCGCTGATGCTAAAACTGGTCGCAAAACTTGCGTTATCACTGCTACTGCTGCTGTCACCCATTGGTGTTACCGCATCGAATCAGGTGTCAGCAGAGCCAAGCCAACAAGTAGCAACAGCAGCGGCACAGAGTCAGGCAGAGGAGCCAGTTGCCGAACCTTTGCCCACTGAAAATAGCCGTCCCAACCGGTTAGTCAGCCGTGACGCTGTATTAAACCCTGGCAGCGATAATAGCAGTGGTTCAATGGCGCTTGGCAAAATCGCCATTTCTCTGGCACTGGTGATTTTGTTGGTGTTGGGTCTGGGCTGGTTATTCAAAAAATTGACATTGCGCCTGCCGGGCAGCCGGCATATGAAAGTAATTTGCACCCTGCCACTTGGGCAGCGTGAACGTATCTTAATTATTGAAATACAAGGAAAACAGCGGGTGATAGGTGTGACGCCTCACAGCATCAATTTGCTGTTTGAATTAGAAAATCCTCTTCCGGAAGAAAAGTTGGCATCAGATTTTCATACACAGTTGCAGTCATTCCTGAGAAAATAGACGTTTACATGCTGCGATTGCTGTTTATTCTGTTGCTGGCGCTACTAAGCCCACAACTGCTGGCCGATAATGGCACCTTATCGGCCGTTACTGTTACCACCAATGCCGATGGCTCTCAGTCCTATAGTGTAACGCTGCAAGTACTGGCCATTATGACCGCGCTGAGTTTTATTCCGGCGATGGTGATTATGATGACCAGCTTCACCCGCATCATCGTAGTACTGGCAATTTTGCGTCAGGCTATCGGTTTACAGCAAACTCCCTCAAACCAGGTGCTGATCGGCATTACGTTGTTTCTAACCTTTTTTATTATGGCGCCGGTGTTCAAAACTATTAATGAACAGGCGATCCAGCCTTATCTGGAAGAGACGCTGGATCCTGTGCAGGCGCTGGACGCGGCTATTGTGCCGTTAAAGGCTTTTATGCTGCATCAAACCCGGGTGCGCGATCTGGATACCTTTGCTCAGATTGCCGGGCTGGAGGTCGCTGAAAATACGCAGGATTATCCGATGACGGTGGTGATCCCGGCCTTTGTCACCAGTGAGCTGAAAACCGCGTTCCAAATTGGCTTTATGTTGTTTATCCCGTTTCTGATTATCGATTTGGTCGTGGCCAGTGTGCTGATGGCGATGGGTATGATGATGCTGTCACCGATGATTATTTCGCTGCCGTTTAAACTGATGATGTTCGTATTGGTAGACGGCTGGATCCTGGTGATGGGGACTCTGGCGACCAGTTATGGAGTAGGGACATGAGCCCGGAAACCTTTGTCGATGTGCTGCGCGACTCCTTATTTATTGTGATTTTGCTGGTTAGTGCCATTATTTTGCCTTCGCTGTTTGTGGGCTTAATTGTTGCGGTGTTTCAGGCGGCAACCTCAATTAACGAACAAACCTTAAGCTTCTTACCACGCTTAATTGTTACCTTGCTGGCACTGATTTTCGGTGGTCATTGGTTGGTGCGGGTCATCATGGACTACACCATCGATCTGTACCAAAGTATTCCACAGGTTGTTGGGTAGGCCAGCGTCAATGGAAATTCTGATGGCGACCCTGATGCAAACCATAGCGGACTTTTTGCTGCCGCTATGTCGGGTGTCCGGTATGCTGCTGATTATGGCAGGTCTGGGCGTGCGTAATATCCCCACCCGGATAAAAACCGGTCTGGTGGTGTTGATCACGGTGGTGATGATGCCGATGCTGCCGAAAACCGTCTATCCGGAACTGATTTCCTTTGCCATGGTGTTAGAAGTCATGTTGCAGCTGACGATTGGTTTTGCGCTGGGTTTTATCTCATTAATGTTTATCAATACCTTCGTGCTGGCTGGTCAGTTACTGGCAACGCAAACCGGTTTGGCTTTTGCATCGATGGTCGATCCTGCCAGCGGCATGACAGTGCCGGCAATAGGTCAGTTTTATCTGATCCTGGCGAGTTTATTATTCTTTGTTTTTAACGGTCATCTGATTATGATTCAGATGCTGGTGTTTAGTTTTGAAACGCTGCCAATTAACGGTGAGTGGTGGGATGTGACCAGCTACTGGACCATTATTGAGTTTGGTGGCTGGATGTTTGCTACGGCTCTGGCTATTGCTTTAGCACCCATAGTCGCCATGCTGGTGGTCAATCTGTCGTTTGGCATTATGACCCGTGCTGCACCACAGCTGAATATTTTCTCGATCGGTTTTCCGATTACTATGTTATCCGGCTTACTGATCCTTTGGCTGACGCTGGATACCTTCTTATTTCATTATGAAAAGCAATGGGAGCATGTCATCGACTATAGCTGCCGGCTGATTGGTTGCTAGGAGGCTGACGTGGCAGAAGATTCCGGCGCCGAAAAAACCGAACAGCCCACCCCCAAGAAGCTGCAAGACGCAGCGAAAAAGGGCCAGATTGCCCGCTCAAAAGACCTTGGCACGGCTTTTGTGTTAATCGGCAGCGCGGCGGCGTTGCTGGTATTTGGCAAGATGCTGGCAATGGCGATGCTGAATATTGGCCAGCGTATGATGCGGCTGGATCAAAAAGATATTTTTGAAACCAATAGTATGTTTACCGCCTGGGGCGATGCCGGCAGAGAGTTAGCGGCACCGTTATCAGGAATTTTTATATTAATTCTGATCGCCGCCTTTGTTGGTAATACCTTACTGGGTGGCTTTAATTTTAGTTGGGAAGCCGCTGGTCCGAAGGCCAGTAAAATGAGCCCAATCCAGGGTTTTAAGCGGATGTTTGGCTTGCAGGCGCTGGTGGAGCTGGTAAAAAGCATCTTAAAAGTTTTGGTGGTGGTGGGGATCGCTTATTTACTGTTAAAAGTGTTCTTTATGGATATTATGGCGCTGTCGCTGATGAGCGAGCCAAATAATATCGAATCAGCGCTATATTTTCTGGCTTGGTTGTTTTTGGGCCTGTGCGCCAGTATTTCGGTGATTGCGGTGGTCGATGCGCCCTATCAGGTTTGGAATCATACCAAACAACTGAAGATGTCATTGCAGGAAATTAAAGACGAACACAAAAATTCCGAGGGTAGCCCGGAAATCAAAGCCCGCATCCGCCGTACCCAAATGCAGATGTCGATGAAACGCATGATGCAACAGGTCCCGACCGCAGATGTCATAGTGACTAACCCGACACACTATGCAGTAGCGCTAAAATACGATCAGGGCAAATTCCGGGCACCGGCAGTGGTCGCCAAGGGGGTCGATGAAGTCGCAATGCATATCCGGAAAATCGCCTCTGAGCATAAAATCCCGATTATTGAGTCGCCGGCACTGGCACGCTCCATTTATTACACGACAAAACTGGATCATCCAATCCCGGAGCAGCTGTTTGCTGCGGTAGCCCAGGTGCTGGCTTATGTATTCCAGCTCAATTTGTATCGTAAGGGTAAAGGCAGCCGGCCGAAAGCGCTGGCAAAAGAGTTACCTATTCCTGAGGATGTGCGGCACTAAGGTGATTCGTTAGCGCTGCTAATTTCGCCACTTGCGCGACTAGATATCCACAATGGAACACTTCTTGCTGAAACCTGCTGTTGTGTCAACACTTTGTCAGGTCACGCATGCAGTTAGCCCAGTATTTTAGTAAATTCGATAAAGCTCATCTTCGGCATCTCAAGGGAGTGGGCACGCCCATTCTGATCCTGGCTGCGTTAGCGATGGTGGTATTACCGCTACCGCCGCTGATGTTGGATGTGTTGTTCTCTTTTAATATTGCGTTGGCACTGGTGGTGCTACTGGTGACTATCTACACCAAAAGACCGCTGGATTTTGGTATTTTCCCCAGCGTGCTGCTGGTGGCAACCATTCTGCGTTTAGCGCTGAACGTTGCCAGCACCCGGGTGGTGTTACTTGAAGGTCATAACGGTGGTGACGCTGCGGGTGCCGTCATTGAAGCCTTCGGCTCGGTGGTAATTGGCGGTAACTATGCCGTTGGTATCGTTGTATTCCTGATCTTAATTATCATCAACTTTGTGGTGGTGACCAAGGGTGCTGGTCGCATCGCTGAAGTGTCGGCCCGTTTTACGCTGGATGCGATGCCAGGTAAACAAATGGCGATTGATGCTGATCTTAACTCTGGTTTGATTACGCAGGAAGAAGCCCGTACCCGCCGCGAAGAAGTCACCAGTGAAGCCGATTTTTATGGCTCGATGGACGGTGCCAGTAAATTTGTCAAAGGTGATGCCATAGCTGGCATTGTAATCCTGGTGATCAATCTGGTTGGTGGCTTGTTTATCGGCATGATGCAACATAGCCTCAGTTTTGGCGAGGCGATGGAAATTTATACCTTACTGACGATTGGTGATGGCCTGGTAGCACAAATTCCCGGTTTATTACTGTCTATCGGTACAGCGATTATCGTCACCCGGCAGAATAAAGAGGGTGATCTCGGCAAGCAGATGCAAAGTCAGCTTGGTGATAACACTGATGTGTTATTTATCGCCGCCGGTGTGATGACCCTGATGGGAATTGTACCCGGTATGCCACATTTCGCCTTTCTATCATTAGCGGCTCTGTTGGGTGGCGTTGCCTGGTATACCAAAAAACTGGCAACGGCTAAGGTCGCACAACTACAGCCCCGACCTGCTAACGTAAGTGGTCAGCAAATGGCGGATAGTCAGCCGGTTAAAGAAATTGGTTGGGATGATGTTCAGGGCGTAGATGTTATCGGTTTGGAAGTGGGTTACCGTTTAATCCCCTTGGTCGATAAAGCGCAGGGCGGCGAGCTATTAAACCGGATTAAAGGTGTACGTAAAAAGCTATCGCAGGAATTAGGTTTCCTGGTGCCGCCGGTACATATTCGCGATAACCTGGATCTGGAACCCAACAGCTATCGGGTGGCGTTAATGGGAGTGACGAACGGTGAGGGAGAACTGCGCCATGATAACGAGCTGGCGATTAACCCGGGGCAGGTGTTTGGTACCGTCAAAGGCATCGCCACTAAAGATCCTGCCTTTGGTTTAGATGCGGTCTGGATCAGTAAAGATCAGCGTGAGCATGCCCAAACTCTGGGCTATACCGTGGTTGATGCTGCCACCGTTGTTGCTACTCATCTTAGTCAAATTCTGACCAATAATGCCGCCAGCCTGCTCGGCCACGAAGAAGTACAGAATCTGCTGGATATGCTTGGTAAGCATTCGCCAAAACTGGTCGAAGGCCTGGTACCGGAAACCTTGCCGCTGACCGCAGTAGTAAAAGTACTGCAAAATCTGCTACATGAAGGCGTACCAATCCGCGATATGCGGACTATTGTGCAAACGCTGGTGGAATATGGTGCTAAGAGTCAGGATATTGACGTCCTGACCGCAGCCTGCCGCATTGCGCTGCGCCGGCTGATAGTGCAGGAAGTGGTTGGTAGCAAACAGGAAATTCCAGTGATTACCTTTGCGCCGGAACTCGAGCAAATGCTGCATCAATCCATGCAGGCAGCCGGTAACGACGGCGCCGGCATTGAACCGGGATTAGCCGATCGCATCCAACAATCGTTGCAGGAAGCACATCAAAATCAGGAATTGACCGGTGAAAGTGCGGTAATGCTGACGTCAGGAATTTTACGCTCAGTGATGGCACGATTCGTGAAATACACTATTCCAGGATTACGGGTGCTGTCGTATCAGGAGATTCCGGATGACAAGCAAATCCGCATTGTTAGCGTTATCGGTCAGTCGAACTAGGAGTAACTCATGAAAATCAAACGCTTTGTTGCCAAAGATATGCGCAGCGCCCTGGCTGAAGTCAAAGAGTTTCTCGGACCGGATGCGATTATCCTGTCAAATAAAAAGGTCGCTGAAGGGGTAGAAATTGTTGCCGCTATTGATGCCGAACCTGCCGCCAGCAGCAAGCCAGCCGCAAACGCGCGGGTGGAAGATATTACGCCGCTGACCAAGCGCGCCGAACCAAAAGTCAATATCCGGATTGATGATCAGGCAGAAGCAGAGCCGGCCGATTCGTTACGGGCCTTGTTAGCCCGGCAGATGCTAAAGCAACAGAGTCGTGAACTGGCATCGGCTAATGCTAAGCCAGCCGCTGCTACAGACCCATCTGCTGGCCAGGCACCAGCCGCTGCCGTGAACCGGGCGCCGCAGTTTGAACGTCAAAATTCTGCCGCTCAGACGATGAATTCGCCGCAATGGCAGGAGTTAAGCAAATTACAACAACAGCAAGCCGAGCTGATGCAACAACAGTTTGCGCAAATGCAGGCGGAAATGTTTTCAATGCGCCAATTGTTACAGCATCAGGTTTCTGGATTAATGTGGCAGGATCTGGCACGACGCGAGCCGGTAAGGGCATTAGTGATCGAAAATCTGCAACAACTGGGTTTGTCGGAGCAGGTGGCTGATCAACTTGCTTGCTTTATGCCGGAAGATTTAAATGTTAAAGATGCCTGGCAAACCGCATTGGAATTACTTGCCGGGCAGTTAACCACAACTAACGATGACATTTTACGCCGGGGCGGTGTGGTCGCGCTGGTTGGGCCGACGGGCGTTGGCAAAACGACCACAGTAGCAAAACTGGCCGCGGGCTTTGCCAAACGGCATGGCGCCGATCAAGTTGCGTTGATCACCACCGACTGTTTTCGTATCGGTGCTTTTGAACAGCTGGCGACCTTTGGCCGGATTATTGGTTGTCCGGTTAAGCAAGCAAAAGACAGTGAGGAACTCTCTGTCTTGTTGAATCAACTACAACAACGTAAACTGATTTTGATTGACACCGCCGGCATGAGCCAACGGGATCTGCGTCTGGCCGAGCAACTGGCATCACTGGTGCATAACTCCCGTGTCAAAATCCGTAGTTATCTGGTATTGTCTGCGACAGCACAGGCAAAAGTGATGCAGGAAAGTATGCAACAATTCAAGCGCATAGCGTTGTCAGGTTGTATATTTACCAAGCTTGATGAATGCTTAAGTCTGGGTGAAGCCATTAACGTGGCGTTGCAACAGGCGTTGCCTATTAGTTATCTGACCGACGGGCAGCGGGTACCCGAAGACTTAAAAGTAGCAGACGCAGCAGAGCTGGTGGCACAGGCCGAACAATTACGATTACAACATTGTGCACCATCACATCAGTGGTACCAGAACGAGATGTCTCAAGTAGATGCAGTGTATGCCTAATAATTTAGCAGCAGATGATCAGGCCAGTGGTCTCAGACGCATGAATAAACAAAAAAGCAAAGTCATATCGATTACCGGTGGCAAAGGTGGGGTAGGTAAAACCAACATCACCCTGAACCTTGCTATGGCCCTGGCACAACTCGGTAAGAAAGTGTTAGTACTGGACGCGGATTTAGGACTAGCGAATTGTGATGTGATGCTTGGTCTTAGAGTTGAAAAAAACTTGTCTCATGTGCTGGCAGGTACTGCCACCCTAGACGATATTTTGGTCACCGGGCCTTTTGGCATTCAAATTATCCCAGCGACGTCCGGCAATCAGGATATGACCGAATTATCGCCGGTCGAGCATGCCAGCCTGATCCGGGCGTTTAGTGAGTTGCAGACCCCGGTTGACGTGTTACTGGTGGATACCGCGGCTGGTATCTCGGATATGGTACTGAGTTTCTCGCGGGCGTCACAGGATGTGCTGGTGGTAGTCTGTGATGAACCCTCTTCGATTACCGATGCTTATGCTCTGATGAAAATTCTCAGCCGTGATCATGGGGTAGAAAAATTTAAAATTGTTGCCAATATGGTGCGAAGCATCAAAGAAGGGCAGGAATTATTTGCTAAACTGACTCGTGTTACCGACAGATTTCTTGATGTCAGTCTGGAGTTGGTTGCAACAGTACCGCAGGACGAAAACGTACGGCGGGCGGCGCGCAAACAAAAAGCCTTTATTGACGCCTATCCGACCACAGCTGCCAGTATGGCCGTAAAAGCCTTAGCATTAAAAGCCGTGAAATGGCCCTTGCCTGATACGGCATCCGGTCACTTGGAATTCTTTCTGGAACAACTGGTGCAGCCGCAATCTGAGTAGGGGGTTCTGTGAACAGTAAGTTAGCCGCTTATGGTGGTGTGGACCAGATGCAACAAATGGTGGAACGCCATGCCCCTTTGGTTAAGCGTATAGCCTACCACTTACTGGCGCGTTTACCGGCCAGTGTTCAAGCTGATGATCTGATCCAAGCCGGGATGATCGGCCTGTTAGAGGCTGCGAAAAACTTCGATGGCTCAAAAGGGGCCAGTTTTGAAACCTTCGCCGGTATTCGGATCCGCGGCGCTATGCTTGATGATATCCGCCGTGGCGACTGGACGCCACGCTCGGTGCACCGTAATGCCCGCCTGATTGCCGATACCATCGCCGAACTGGAAGCGCAGTTAGGTCGCGATGTTAGGGACTTTGAAGTTGCAGAAAAACTTGCTATCTCTTTAGATGAATATCATCATATGCTTAGTGATGTAAGCTCTGGTCGGATTATTGGCATTGAAGACTTGGGAATATCTGAAGATGTACTGGTTACGGCGGATGATGTTGAACATGATCAACTGTATCAAGAACAGGCTAATGAAGCCTTTAATTCAGCCTTAGTAAAACATATCAGTAGTTTACCGGAGCGGGAAGCGTTAGTATTGTCGTTGTATTATAATGACGAACTAAACTTAAAAGAGATCGGGGCGGTGCTGGATGTCAGCGAGTCACGGGTCAGTCAGATTCATAGTCAGGCATTGGTGCGGTTAAAAGCCCGAATGCAGGCTTGGTTGTAATGTTTCCTGCTTTGCAGGACGACTTTCTCTTCGGAGGGGACTTTGGATAAGAACATGAAAATTCTCGTGGTGGATGATTTTTCAACCATGAGACGTATTATCAAAAACCTGCTACGCGATTTGGGCTTTACCAACATATCTGAAGCAGACGACGGCAGCACTGCCTTACCAATGCTGCAAGGTGGTGACTTTGATTTCGTGGTAACGGACTGGAATATGCCGGGCATGCAAGGTATCGATTTATTGCGCGCCATTCGCGCTGATGCCAAATTGAAGCATATCCCGGTACTGATGGTCACAGCCGAAGCCAAAAAAGAACAAATCATCGCCGCCGCGCAGGCTGGCGTAAATGGCTACATCGTCAAACCTTTTACTGCAGCAACCTTACAGGAAAAGTTGGCGAAGGTATTCGAGCGGATAGGTTAAGCCGTATTTAACCAAGGAGTCACACCATGCCTGCTGCTACGGCCCCGCTGATTACACTTGAACAGGCTAAGGAATTAGTCCAATTACTGGAAATGGGTGAGCAGGATATTGCGAACCAACTGGTGCAGCAACTGGGTATGCCAGGTTCATCAGAGCTGTTCGCAGAAGTGGGGAAACTTACCCGCCAACTGCATGACTCCCTTAAAAATTTTCAGATTGATCCTTCCCTTAGCAACATTCTCGAAGAAGATATTCCAGACGCGAAAAAGCGCCTGAACCATGTTATTGATATGACGGAACAGGCCGCCAACCGTACTATGGACGCGGTAGAGTCTTGCCTGCCGATTGCCGATGAATTAAACCAACAACTTAATCGCATTATGCCGCAATGGCAGAAGCTGATGACACGGCAATTACAACTGGGTGAATTCAAAACACTGTGCCACGGCATGGATGGCTTCTTAAAACAAACCGTCGATCAGTCAACCTTGTTAAATCAGTTACTCACCGATGTGCTGATGGCGCAGGATTATCAGGATCTGACCGGACAGATTTTACGCCGGGTCATCGAGCTGGTCAGGGAAGTTGAAGAAAGTTTAATCGGCCTGTTAACGGCTTTTGGTAAAAGCAACACCCAATTTCTGGAACAAAAACCAGCGAAGAAAAAAGTTCTGGCGGGTGAAGCTGAGGGGCCGATCATCGATAAAGAGGATCGGGACGACGTGGTTAACGGCCAGGACGATGTGGATGACCTGTTATCCAGCTTAGGTTTTTAACGGAGGTGCTTACTGATGAGTTTTGATATGGATGAAGACATCCTCCAGGACTTTCTGGTCGAAGCGGGCGAAATACTTGAACTGTTACAGGAACAGCTGGTTGAGCTGGAAAACAATCCACAAGATACGGCGCTGTTAAATGCGATTTTCCGCGGCTTCCATACCGTAAAAGGTGGCGCGGGCTTCCTGTCATTGGGTGAGCTGGTCGATGCTTGCCACGGTGCAGAAAATGTGTTTGATATTCTGCGCACCGGTAAGCGTCAGGTTACCCCGGAACTGATGGACGTGATCTTGCAGGCGTTAGATGCTGTCAATGCCATGTTTGCAGAAGTTAAAGCGCGGCAACCACTGACACCGGCCGATCCAGCCCTACTGGATGCACTGCATTTTTACTCTGAACCCGAACGACCAGGCGAAGCCGCACCAAACGCTGCACCTGCAGCCGTCAGCCCGAAAGTTGAAGCACCTGTTACCCCAAGTGCCCCTGCGGTAGTTGCGTCCGGTGACGATGCTCTCGATAGCATGACCGAAGCTGAGTTTGAGCGGATGCTCGACGAGTTACATGGTGCTGGTGCACCTGGCCGGTCAACAGCAGCTGCAGCTGCGCCTTCAACACCGTCGGCATCGTCAGCGTCTGGCGATGATATTACCGATGATGAGTTTGAAGCCTTACTGGATCAGTTACATGGTAAAGGTAGTTTCCAGCCTGAAGTAAAAGCGAGCCCCGCGTCACCAGCACCGACAGCAACACCGGCGGCGGCAGCGAAAAAAGACGATGAAATTACCGACGATGAATTTGAAGCGCTGCTGGATCAGCTGCATGGTAAAGGCAAAGCGCCGGTAGAAGCCACACCGAAAGCCGAAGTAGAGCGCCAACCCACTCCGGAACCTGTGGCCGCACCGGCGGCAGTACCTGCCAAAGCCGCAGAAGCACCGGTCGCGCCGGCAGCAGGTGCTGCGGCAGATAAAGGCGCAGTTGCCGCGGAAACCACAGTAAGGGTTGACACCAAACGCCTTGATCAAATTATGAATATGGTCGGTGAATTGGTGCTGGTGCGTAATCGGTTGGTGAGTCTATCCAGTTCAGCGCAAAGTGAAGAAATGAGTAAGGCGATTGCTAATCTGGATGTTGTGACCGCCGATATTCAGGGCGCCGTCATGAAAACCCGGATGCAGCCCATCAAAAAAGTCTTCGGCCGTTTCCCCAGGGTGGTGCGGGATTTAGCACGCTCACTTAAAAAGGATATTGAACTTATTCTGGAAGGTGAAGAAACCGATCTGGATAAAAACCTGGTCGAAGCCTTAGCCGATCCACTGGTGCATTTAGTGCGAAACTCTGTCGATCACGGTATTGAGTTGCCGGATATCCGTCAGGCCGCCGGCAAGCCTCGCACCGGGATCGTGAAATTAGCGGCGCAGCAAGCGGGCGATCATATCCTGCTAACCATTCAGGACGATGGCGCCGGTATGGATCCGGAGAAATTAAAAAACCTGGCGATCAAGCGTGGGGTTATCGATACCGATACCGCCGCCCGGATGTCAGATACCGATGCCTTTAATCTGATTTTTGCGCCTGGTTTTTCCACCAAAGAGCAAATCTCTGATATCTCAGGTCGTGGCGTCGGTATGGATGTGGTGAAAACCAAAATTACTCAGCTTAACGGCACTGTACACATCCACTCCAAACTTGGCGAAGGTACACTGCTGGAAATTAAAGTCCCGCTCACCCTGGCTATCTTACCTACGCTGATGGTTATTGTTGGCAAACAAACCTTTGCGTTGCCGCTAGCGGGCGTGAATGAAATTTTCCATCTGGATCTGGCGAAAACCAATATTGTCGATGGTCAGTTAACTATTGTCGTGCGTAACAAAGCTATTCCGCTGTTTTATCTTGAGCATTGGCTGGTGAAAAACTCGGATAAAAAGCTGCGCCGGGCGCAAGGTCATGTGGTGATAGTGCAAATCGGTCAGCAACAAGTGGGTTTCGTCGTTGATCAGTTAATTGGTCAGGAAGAGGTGGTGATCAAAGCGCTGGACGCACTGTTACAAGGCACACCGGGTATGGCCGGGGCGACCATCACCTCAGACGGTGGTATCGCACTGATCCTTGATGTACCGAATTTATTAAAACATTACGCGAAAAAGTCAAAAATAAAATTTGAACAATTCAACCGACTCCATGGGTAAATAGGGATTTTATGGCCATTCGGGTATTAATTGTTGATGACTCCAGCTTTTTCCGTAGACGTTTACAGGAAATCTTGTCGGCAGATCCAGAGCTGGAGGTTATCGATAGTGCAGTTAATGGCCGGGAGGCAGTCGACAAAGCGCTGGCGCTGAAACCTGATGTGATTACCATGGATATCGAAATGCCGGTGTTGGATGGTATTTCGGCGGTACGGGAAATCCTGAAAGTTCAGCGTATCCCCATCCTGATGTTCTCCTCGTTGACGCATGAGGGTGCCAAAGCAACGCTTGACGCGCTGGAAGCCGGGGCGGTTGATTTTTTACCAAAGAAATTCGAAGACATCGCCCGTGACAAACAGGAAGCTGGGGATGTGTTACGGGAGCGGGTTAGAGCTGTTGCCAGGCGTCGGCCATTAGGACGCAGTACTTTTAGTAGTTCGGTATTAGCCCGCTCAGCCAGTTCGACGCTAGCGCGGCGACCATTGGAGCCGCAGCGGCCAGAGCTTAGAAATGCTACCGATACCGAGCGTGTTGGCCGCTTTGAACGCCCGGCCTTAACACCGCGCACTCACTTTGCTGCCAGTGGTAAAGACTATAAGTTGGTTGCTATCGGGACCTCAACCGGTGGTCCTGTGGCACTGCAACGCATTCTTACCGCCTTGCCGGCAGACTTTCCGCTGCCAATCATCTTGATCCAACATATGCCTGCTGCCTTTACCGGCGCTTTTGCCCAGCGCTTGAACAGCCTGGCCAAGATCACTATTAAAGAAGCCGAAGATAACGATGTATTAAAGCCCGGTGTCGCCTATCTGGCACCTGGTGGTAAGCAAATGCTGGTTGATGGCAGTGAAAGTCAGGCCCGGCTGCGCATTAAAGAAGATGACTCGCCACGCATTACCTTTAAACCCAGTGTTGATATTACCTTTGCCACAGCGGCAAAAGTGTTTCACGACAAGGTACTGGCAGTCGTATTGACCGGGATGGGCGCTGACGGTCGGGAAGGCGCGCGGTTATTAAAGCAGCAAGGCTCAGCAATTTGGGCGCAAGACGAAGCCAGCTGTGTAGTATATGGTATGCCACAAGCTATCGCCGCAGCAGGATTAATGGATGTAGAGGTCAGTTTGGAAGATGTCGCCCCCAGACTGTTGACGGAGCTCAGGCATGGATAAACTGGCATTAACCGGTCTGGTACTGGCTTTAATTGCGATCGCTGGTGGTTTTATGCTGGAGGGCGGCAGCCTCAGCACCTTATTGCATTTTCCGGCTTTTATTATTGTGCTTGGCGGCACCCTTGGCGCTGTCATGTTACAAACGCCTTTTAGTCAGTTCCGGCTCGGGGTGAGTTTATTACCCTGGGTTTTTCAATCCTCACGCTTACCTGTCAAGCGCACCATTAGCCGTATCGTTGACTGGGGTGTGGCCGCACGCAGTAATGGATTCTTGTCGTTAGAGGAGGCCGCTTTACAGGAGTCAGATCCCTTTTTACACCGAGGCTTAAATCTGTTGGTCGATGGTGCCGATGCAGCGCAACTGCAAGCGACTTTGGACGCTCAGTTAAGTCTGGAGCGTGAGCGCTTGTTGCGTGGCGCCCGTATTTTTGAAGCTATGGGCGGGTACAGCCCAACCATCGGTATTATCGGTGCAGTATTGGGCTTGATCCAGGCGATGGCGAATATTAATGAGCCGACTTTGCTTGGTGCCGGTATTGCTACGGCTTTTGTCGCCACTATCTATGGGGTGGGGTTTGCTAACCTGATATTTATCCCGGTTGGCAATAAGCTGAAAAACCTGATTCATCAGCAAAGCCTTTACCATGAGTTGATCATCGAAGGACTGGTCTCCATTGCACAAGGCCAGAATCCAAAGTCGATTGAGCCAAAACTGGCTACTTATCTGCCGGGGTAGCTGATGTACCGCCAGCGTAAACTGCATCATAAGGGCGAACGCGAGGATCTGGACCGCTGGCTGGTGTCTTATGCCGACTATATGACGTTAATGTTCGCGCTCTTTGTCGTGCTGTATGCACTATCTCTGGTCAAAAATGAAGAGTTCAGCGTACTGACCGAATCCCTGACCCGGGTGTTTGAAAAACCAAAACAAAGTGAAACCGGCGTCACCGGGCCAGCCCTGCTTACGCAAAATACACCGCAAAGCGAACTGCCAAAATATGGCTCCTCTATCGATACTGCTAAAGGTCCGGAATTAGTTGCTGATGCGACCCGCCTGGCGCAATTAGATCAACAGTTTCTGGGTAGTCCGCTGGAATCGCTGGAGCAAGAATTAACACAGTCATTAAGTCAATTAGTCGAACAAGGATTGGCAAGGGTGCGAGAGGAGCAGGACTGGTTGATTATTGAACTGAATAGCGGTTTACTTTTTCCATCCGGTAGCGCCAATACCAATAGTTCGGCGCGGGTCGTGTTACAGGAAATTAGTAAAATTATTAACCCAATCAATAATTTTTTACGCATTCGCGGCTACACTGATAATATCCCTATTGCTAATGAATTATTTTCGTCGAACTGGGAATTGTCGGTAGCGCGTGCTACCTCAGTGGTTCGGTTGCTGGAGAGCCTGGGTACACCGTCACACCGGATGGCGATCGAAGGTTATGGACAGTATGCGCCAGCAGCAGATAATAGTACCGCTGCCGGCAGAGCGGCGAACCGTAAAGTTGAAATTGCGATTTCACGTTTTGGCCATCGGCCGGTCGCGGCATCCAATGGTGAAAGTGCCGCTGCGCTGGCCGAGTCGACCGCACAACCAGCAATGGCTGAAGAAGAGGGCAGTATCAGAGTGATTGCGCTGCCCGGTGGCGGTATCAGAATTACCACCCGGCGTGACAATCCGGATGCGCTGCCCGAACAACAGGATCCTTAGACGTGGTTATTTGGACAATTGCGAATCAAAAAGGTGGCGTCGGTAAAACGACCACTACTGTGACCCTTGGTGGTTTACTGGCAGAGCGCGGGCATCGCGTGTTACTGGTAGACATGGATCCTCATGCGTCGCTGACTTACTATTTCGGCATTGATGCTGAAGAGTTAGAAGTCAGCGTCTATGATATTTTTACCCGTGGTAAAACCATTACCCGCGAAGAGATCTTGCAGTCACTTTGTCCGAGTACCGCAGAGCGTCTTGATATTTTGCCTGCCTCAATGTCACTTGCGACCTTAGATCGTTCTATGGGTAATAAAGGTGGTATGGGCTTGATTCTGAAGAAAGCCTTAAAACTGATTTCCCGGGATTATGATTATGTGCTGGTTGATTGTCCGCCGGTGATGGGAGTGCTGATGGTTAATGCACTGGCGGCCTGTGATCGGGTGTTGATCCCGGTACAAACCGAGTTTCTTGCCCTGAAAGGTCTGGAGCGGATGATCGCTACCATGGCGTTAATGCGTAATGCGCAACAGGAGTTGGCTTTTACCATTATTCCCACTATGTATGACAAAAGGACCAAGGCCTCGCTGGAAGCCTACAAAGAGCTGAAAGCAAAGTATCAGGATCGGGTTTGGTCGGCAGTGGTACCGGTAGATACCAAATTCCGTGATGCCTCGCTGGCGCAAACCCCGCCAAACGTCTTTGCTGGCACATCACGCGGGGTTTTTGCTTATAACACGCTACTGACCTATTTGTTGCAATTAGGTCCGGAGGCTTAATATGAGCCACTTAATTGCCAGTCAAAAAGTTATCCAGCATTACTTGTCTGCGTTGCTAACGGAAGACGAGCCGCTGGCGCCACAGGAAACGGCCTTAGCTGAGACGAAGAAAGCCGAGTTAAATCGCTTACTGGCGCAGGCCACGCCCGTTGCCGCGCCTGTTGAAAACGTAGTGGCAGCGCCGGTACAGACCCAGGTTGTGCAGCCTGTGGCTAAAGCTACAGTGGCACCTGTTGTTACAGAAACTGCTGTGCCTGTCGCAGCACCGGTACTCCGCGAGCGGGCTATCCCGATTGCCGAGCGGCTGGCGGTAACGCCTCCGCCGCAGCTAAAAGTAGAAAAGGCTTACCGGCAAGGTAGTTTTCAGGCGCTCTTCTTCAGTGTTGCGGGCCTTAGAATTGCCGTACCACTGACAGAGCTGGGTGGTATTCATGAACTGGGCCCGATTAATAATTTGCCTGGTAAAGCAGATTGGTTCAAAGGCATTATGTTGCACCGGGCGCAAAAAATTCAGTTGGTCGATACGGCACGCTGGGTGATGCCAGAAAAATATACTGCTACACTGGCAACAGAGCTAAACTATCAATATGTTATTATGCTTGGCACCAGTAATTGGGGCCTGTGCTGTGAGCTGCTGATTGATACCATTAATCTGGAGCCGGAGCAGATAAAATGGCGCGAGCAGGAAGGGAAACGTCCCTGGATGGCTGGCCTGATTAAAGAACAGAAATGTGTGTTGGTTGATGTCGATGAGCTGGTTAAGTTGTTAAACCAGGGGCTGGATGTCAACGCCTGAACCCGCAAACCAATAAGGAGCTGTAGATGAGCAATAAGTTTTCTGGCCAGGCTGATAAAAATCAGGTCGCGGATCTGGTATTACAGTGGGTGACCTTTCGCTTGCAGGAAGAAACCTACGGCATTAACGTGATGCAGGTGCAGGAAGTACTGCGCTATACCGAAATTGCTCCGGTACCTGGCTCTCCTGACTATGTGCTGGGTATCATCAACTTACGTGGTAACGTAGTCACCGTTATTGATACGCGGGCCCGTTTTGGCTTACCGCCAGCCGAAGTCAGTGACAATACCCGGATTGTCATTATCGAAGCAGAAAAACAAGTCATTGGCATTCTGGTTGATAGTGTAGCGGAAGTGGTATACCTGAAACAGTCCGAAATTGATAATGCACCTAATGTCGGCACTGACGAGAGCGCGCGCTTTATTCAGGGCGTGGCGAATCGTGAAGGTGAGTTGTTGATCCTGGTGGATCTCAACAAGATGTTAAACGATGAAGAATGGGATGAGATCAGTAGTATCTGATGACTGCCACCCTGACACTCTACTTGTTAATTCTGTTCCTGTTCCTGTTACTCATTGCAGTGATAGTCTGGGGATGGCTGAAATTTAACAAGCAACAAGCGCAGCTTACGGTGTTGACCGCGCAGCTGGAGTCGGCGCAACAACAGAAGGTCTCGCAGCAAACCGAGACCGAAGAGCTCAGAGCCGGGGTAATTGGCGTTGGCCAGCGTGTGCTGGTGTTGCAGGAACAACAGCAGCGATTGCAACACGAATTCGCTGAACTGCAAGCACAACATCAAGCGATAGCGTTAAGTGATCCGGAAAGTAAAATTTATAGCCGTGCAGTGAAAATGGTTGAGCTGGGCGCTGATCTGGAAGAGATCATTCGAGAGTGCGAATTACCCAGAGCTGAGGCTGAACTGCTGTTTAATTTACACCGCCAAAAACGAAGCTAGGCGGGTGCGTTGATGACTGGCCAGGCAGATCAACAACCGGAATTAACCGCCGCCGCACTAAAGTATGATGGCCAGGCGGCACCGCTTATTGTCGCCAAAGGCCACGGTCAGCTGGCAAAGGATATCATTGAACTGGCGCGCGAGCATGGTGTATTAATCCATGAAGACGCCGAACTGACCCGCCTGCTTAGCAAATTGGAGTTGGGCGAACAGATCCCGCGCGAGCTTTATCTGATCATTGCCGAGTTAATTGCTTTTTCCTATGTACTGCAAGGTAAATTCCCGGATAACTGGCATAATATTCATCAGCGCATCGATCTGAAAACCTGACCCTCAGCGACTAATCTGGATCTTGCCAAACCAAATCTTTAAAGTGTTGCCGGCACATCGAGACATAACTTTCGTTACCGCCGATCTGCACCTGTGAACCAGCGGTTGCCGGTAAACCCTGCTCATCTAAACGCACCACAAAGTTGGCTTTGCGACCACAGTGACAAATGGTTTTTAACTCTATCAGCTTATCAGCCCAGGCTAGCAACGCCTGACTGCCAGCGAAGGTTTCACCTAAAAAGTCGGTTCGTAAACCAAAAGCCAAAACCGGGATCCTCAGCTTATCGACCACATCGGTAAGCTGCCGCACCTGAGCTTTAGTTAAAAACTGCGCTTCATCAATCAGTACGCAATCGAGCCGGCCTTGTGCAACGATACTGGAAACGTGTTCAACAAAATTAAAGTTGCCATCAAATACATGGGCATCCATTGCCAGGCCGATGCGGGAGCTGACCTTACCCAAACCAAAGCGATGGTCTAACGCGGCGGTGTAAATCGCCACGACCATGCCTCTTTCCTGATAGTTATATGCGCTTTGCAGCAAGGATGTCGATTTACCGGCATTCATCGCCGAATAATAGAAATACAGTTGCGCCATTATTTTCCCTTGTTTATTAATTCATTGGCGGGAGAGGAATCGTCAGTTTTTTTGGCACTGGCAGTCGTTTTCGCCAATACCGTCACCGGAAAAAACAGATTGAGAGGGTTTTGTTTAATTTGCTCCAGTACGCTTTTCAGCAGTAGAGAAAATTGACCAATCCGGGTACCCCGGGCGCGCAGCGCCACGTTTAATGCCAGCGTAAAACTTACCCAAAGATTGACAAAACCAATCAATAACACCAGCACCAGATAAAACAGAAAGCTAAAAGGCCCAAGCTCACCGCTAACGGTGCTATAACCCAGATTGGCTGAGGCAAAGGCCACATGACGAATATCCAGCGGTAATCCAAGCAGATAGCCCAGATAGCCTGTCATACCTAATAAGATGCCAAAAATAAAATTACCAGCGATGGGGCCGTAATTATCGTGCCAGTAATCGGCCACGGCACGGCGGGGACGTTCCGGTAATATTTTACGTAACAACGGGTGATGAAATAAGCGTTGCCGCAAATCGAGATAGTTGGCCCGGTTTTCAAAAAAGCCGGCAATAATCCCAGAGCAAAATAGCCAAACGCCGGCAATGGCAGCAAAAAACAGTGAACCATGCCACGGTGATACAGCCTGTAATTGATAGCCCACTTCACTGCGGCTAAGTAGCGGTTGTTGGGCCCACAACGCATAACTTAAAGCGATAATTGATGCGGTTAATACCGCAATACTGACGTTGCCCCAGACGGCCGCCCATTGTGAGCGGTTTACATCTAACAACAGGTTCGCCAGTTTTTTGTGCGCCGCCCGGCCGTTTTCGCCTTTCTCGACTTCAGCCGCAAAACTGGCTGCTGTCATTGCCGGCTGCTTGGTCGCGACCGTCAAGCCCAACATATGGATCAGCACAAAACCTAAGCCATAATTCAGGCTGACCAATAACGCATTAGCGAACGGTGACAGTTCCTGGCGTTCAATATAAATTTTTAGCAGCGCCATACTGGCGATAATCACGCCGGCCCCGGCTGCCGACGCGAATAAACGCAAATACTGACTTTTGTCACGGGCAATATAATGTTCGCCATGGCTGCTTTTATTGACGCTAATACTCTTTGATAAGAGCTGCGTGCTGCTGCGCCACAGGGCCCGCACACTGCTATTGTCCCGGCTGATATCCAGCAATTGCTCGGTCAGTTGCAGGCTTTGTGCACGCAAGCTGGCTGGGTCCTCACATCTGACCAACTCAACCAGCTGGGCAATGCGCTCCAGCGTTTGTTCCAGCCGCTCCAGCAAGTGTGCCACGGCAACGGTGCTACCTGCAGCCGCAGCACGGCGGCGTAAGCGGTCAACCTGCTCATGACACTGCTCCAGCATTACCTGATAGTGTGCGACGTCATAAGCTGGCAACCTTGTATCCTGCAGGCGCTGCCGGCAATGTGTAACCAGTTGCGTCAGTTCACGGTGCAGTGCAATAAAGGCTGAATCGATATTATTCAACCGTTTATCTAACCGCATTAAGTCAGGTTCCATTTCCTCAGCGGCGATCCAGACACTCAGCATTTCCAGCGCACACAACGACTCTTCATGTAAATGCGCATCCAGTTTTTGCAGTTGTGCTGTGCTGGCATGGGCGAGCAATAACTCGGTTAACTGCCGGAATAATAACGCTGCGGCGGGGTCGTCATCGTCATCATGGCGGATTTCTTTATACAGCTCGGCTAACACATCTTTTAACTCGCTCAGGTCGCGTGGTGCCGGGTTAATTTTTTCATACAACCGGCCGGAGAGTTCCCGAAAAAATCCACGGCGGGAAAACACGCCCAAACTCACTAACGCCGGGTATAAATGGACCTGGGTTAGCCAATGTAAGATGGTATCGGCAATCTTGGCACATTCAGCTTTGTGCAGGGGCAGCGCCTCCAGTAACTTCTGGTTGCGTTTACGGCGCTCGAAACTAAAACGGGGGTAAGACAACCACTGCACTAACTGCCGGACTAAACACAAACCATCCTGTTCGCTGGCCAGCGCTTTGATTAACATCACCGCATTTAATTTTTCCATCCACACCTCATAACTTGCGCCAAGTGCGACGCCGGGTTTTATCATACCGCAAGCTTAGGTAGCAGGTGCAGAAAAAAAGTTTCGATATCACCCTTGGTGCGGTCGCACAATACAGGCATACTGGTCGGATGTTACTGAAAACGAGACGAATAAAATGGAAAAATGGCTGTTAATACCGGTATTTGTGCAGATACTTTTAACCAGTGTCGTGATGATTTTAATGGGCCGGCGTCGGATCCGCGCTGCGAAAAATAAGGAAATCAGCATTACGGCCTTTCAGACTATGGATTTACGGGGCGCCAATGAGCAGGTGATTGCCACCAGCCGTAATTTCGACAACCAATTCCAAATGCCGATGCTGTATTTGTTCAGTGTGGTGTTTACGCTGCAACTGGGCTTGGCCGATCTGACCTTTCTGTTGTTAGGTGCCGCCTTCGTGGTGCTGCGGATCTGGCATAGCTGGATCCACATTGGCCGTAATATTTTACGCCAACGTTTTCGGGTATTTTTACTCGGCTGTGTCGTGTTATGGGTTATTTGGATCCGGCTGCTGGTTCTGGCGTTACTGTAAAAGAATTACGCCTTGCACTGGCGTCAGGCTGCGCCCAGTTGCTAAGATGTAAGGCAAAGGCTAACGCCATGCCAAAACTGAAGGTTTGATAATGTTGTCCAGACTTTTACTGATACTGGGATTGTTGTTCGCGACGGCTGCGGCTAAAGCCGAGGTACCGGCTGAGCTGGTGCAGAGTTTTGATCAATATTTCCAGCAGCAAATGCAAGAGCAGGGGATCCCCGGTGCATCCTACGCTATTGTTTATAAAAACCAGATTGTTGCGGCCAAAGGTTATGGCGTGCGCGAGGTTGGCTCCAAGCTGCCAGTTGATGCTTACACGGTATTTAGAATCGCCTCGGTCTCGAAAACCTTTGCCGGTGGTTTGGCGAGCATTATGGCGGCGCAGGGACATTTTCGCTGGGACGATCCGGTAGTGCGCTATGTACCGGAATTTAGTTTTAAAACCCGCTCCTACAACAACAAACTCAAGGTTGAGCATTTACTGGCGCAGAGCACCGGGGTCATTGCTAATGCCTACGACAATCTTATCGAGGCTAATTTTGAGCCGGAGCGGATTATTCCGCATTTTAAAAAGCTGGATCCGCTGTGTAACCCGGGACAATGCTATGGTTATCAGAATGTGTTGTTTAGCCTGATTGAACCGGTACTGCAGCAAACCACCTCGCAAGACTATGCCACCTTGCTGCGGCGTAATATCTTTGAACCGTTAAAGATGCCGACGGCTTCCGTTGGTCTTGAAGCCTATTTAAATAGCCCCAACCGCGCTGCACCCCATGTAAAAGCCAGAGGTAAATGGCATGCACGCTCGGTAAGTGAAAGTTATTACCGTTATGCACCGGCAGCCGGGGTGAATGCCAGCGCGGTGGATTTGGGATACTGGCTAATCGCACAGCTGGGTTACAATCCCGATGTGTTATCCGAGCCACAGTTAGCGGAAATTACCAATAAGCGGGTGCGTACAGTGCGCGACTTACGGCGTAGAATGTGGCGGGACTATATCAAAGATGCCCATTACGCCCTGGGCTGGCGGGTCTATCAGTTTGGCCAGGAACAACTGGTTTATCATGGTGGCTGGGTACAGGGTTTTCGGGCGGAAGTCGCATACTCGAAAGAGCGGGAGTTAGGTCTGGTGATCCTGCTAAATGCTGAATCTAATGTACTGGCCGAACTTAGTACGCATTTCTGGTCAACGATGTTTACCGCACTACAGCAGCAGGATCGCGCTGCGATGCTGGCTGGCTGTAAATTACCGGCCGCCAAGACAAAAACAGCAGATTGCTAAATCTGCTGTTGGTTTGGTATCGCGCGTCTGCGAAGCGATATCACTTTTGATACAGATCCAGGTAGAAATCGCATTGTACCGCCGGTTTTGTAGCGATAAAGGCAGCCAGGGTTTCCGGGTTAAATTTCCAGCCCAGTGGAACCATCGTAATCAGCGCCCGTAAATCATCGGCCGGCAGTTGTAACTGAAAGCTTAGCCGCTGCCGTTTGATATGCTTTAAGCCACTGATGGCGATGATATCGTCACTGTGTAACCGCACCTGCGGATACAAAGCGGCTTTAATTTGCTGTAAATGTTCCGGTGCCGGGCTTACACTCAGCAACACACCGCCATCGGCGAGTACCCGGCACAGCTCCGCATCCAGTGACGGGGCATAAATCCGCAGGATGGCATCAAAGCTGGTTGCTGCGAAAGGCAACTGATAACTGCTGGCCACAGCAAACCGGATTGCCGGATATTGCCGGGCAGCAGCTTTAATCGCCGCTTTAGAAATATCTACGCCATAAAGTTGTAATTCAGGTCGTGCTTGCTGAATTTGCCCACTGTAATAACCTTCACCGCAGCCCAAATCCAATAGCCTGGTAACCGGCAAGACGGCAAGTTGTTCGAGCAGAGCACTGACTACCGGTTGATACCAGCCAGCTTGCAAAAACTGGCGTCTGGCTTGCATCATCAGCTGATTATCACCCGGATCTTTGGATTTCTTTTGCTGTACCGGCAGCAAATTTACATAGCCTTCGCGGGCCACGTCAAAGCTATGGCGCTGCGGGCAGCGGTACTGCATTGCTTCTTGTGTAAGGGGCGCCTGACAAAGTGGACAAAGATACATAACCAAACCTGTAAGCGGATCTGCCTGTGGATGAGATTAACGGGCAGAGCCTGAAATTTTTATGCCGATGATTATACACTGATTGCCGTTTGCATAATGCGCTCTTTAGCAGCAAAAGCTGCCCGTCTATCAGAGCGGTGTTATACTGCGGCAGATTATGCAGGAGAATAAGATGCACGATGTAGAACTCTGGTCACTGGATGAACTCTGTGACCATGCTTTTGCGATTTTCGAAGAGCTGGCAGTCGATAACTTAACCGCCAGTGACTATCAGGCCTATCAACAACATTATGAAAGTCAGAGTTATGTTGATTTAGTCCCGCCGGGAGAGGGCTGGGAAGAGCTTGCCGGCACTGAGCTGGATCCACAGCTGCACTTTGAAGCGCAAATTGGTTTAGCGGGTGAAGCTGGTGCACCGGACCGGGTGCTGGCGCGTATTCTGTTAAGCCGGGATAAAGATGAAAGCCTTTGTCATGCGTTATGGCGCGGTCAATTTTAAGTTAGCTGTTTTAAGTCAGCCGAATCAGTTCAGGAGTACTTCATGTTACTTAACGCCGGGCAAAGCCAGCTACTGGTGATCGATTTACAAACCAAACTGGCACCCGCCATCGACTTGACTGATGAAGTGGAACGCGCAGCGATCTGGCTGTTACAGGTAGCGGGTTTATGTCAGGTGCCGGCGCTGGCGACTGAACACTATCCCAAAGGCCTCGGACACAGCTTGCCCTCGATACTGGAATGGCTGACACCGGATGCGGTGCTGGAGAAAATCCATTTTAGTGCCTGGCGCGAAGCCGATATTCAGCAGCGGCTGGCAGAGAGTGGTCGCCGTCAGGTGGTGGTAATAGGCACCGAAACCCATGTCTGTGTGCTGCAAACCGTTATGGATTTGCTGACGGCGGGCTATCAGGTATTTGTGGTGACGGATGCGGTAGGCTCCCGCACCGCGGAGAACAAGCACCTGGGGTTAAACCGGATGCAGCAGGCGGGTGCAGTATTGGTGAGTCGTGAGATGGTTGCCTTTGAATGGCTGGAGCGGGCTGGTACAGAGTTATTCCGGCAAATTAGTAAAGGCTGGATCCGCTAACAGCGACTTGAGTGATTTTAGGCATCTGCCCCAAAACAGGCTTGAGGGGCAGCTGCCATAAGTTGGGCTAGTCGCCCAGTATCTGTTCCAGCACTAATGCCAAGCGCACTGCTGCCTGCTGCAAGCGGGTTAGCAGCACGCCCTGGTATTGTTCCAGATAGGCATCGTCAATCAACATGCCGGGGCGGTAATGTTGATAAATATCATAGGTAATGGCCGCCGACTCATTAGCCCAATCCATTACCTCGCCCTGTTGCCAGCTGGCGCGCTGTTCAGCGGTAATTTGTTCAAATAACTGCTCCTGCAGCAGAAAATCCTCATCATAACCGAGCTTAGTCAGCATATTGCCGTCCCAGACGCCATGCAGATTGGTTGGCTGTTCATGGCTGTAGAAGTAGACCGCTGTGCGGTTGCCGCCAAGGTCATCAGCATAGCTGACATGTAATGGCTGATGCAGATCACCCAGGTGATGTGCTAAAAACAGCAGGGCTTGCCAGTCGTTGCTATCGGCGCTCAGGCGCTGCTGCATCATGCTAATCGCCGATAAAATGCAGCCCTGCTCCGGGCAATATTCGGCTTTAACCTGTTTTTCGCCGCGCGGCATATTGACGTAGTGGTGCGGCGCCGTCCAACGAAACTCCTCATGGCTGCGCACTTCATCCGGCCAGGCACAGGCGGCACCAAACTCATGGTGCGGCGAGGCTTCAACCAGGCTGGCAACGTGCTGCTGTGCCTTAGCGGACAACAGCTGCAACGCCATATCACACACCATGGCATGACCGGTGCGGCCAAAGCCATAGCTATAGCTACTCAGGGTTAACAATAAAACAGCAATAGCCAGGCGCATGGTTATTCTCCAACAATTTGCATAATCTGATAGTGGCTGGCGGGGTTGCCCAGCTGTTGCTGCACTTCAGATAGCGCCGGTGCCAGGCTTTGTGCCAGGGTATAGGGCGGGTTAATCACCAGCATACCGCTACCGGTCATGCCATGGCCCGGGCTGTCGGCATGCAGGTTAAATTCAATCCGCAGCTGATTCTTAATGCCGGTGGCGACAATGGCGGCAATAAAGGCTTCAATGCTGCTACGCTCAATTACCGGATACCAGATAGCATAGGTCGCTTGTGGGAAGCGTTTATAGGCTTCCTGCAGGCCTTTAATCAGATCCTGATATTCGCTTTTCAGCTCATAGGGCGGATCGATTAATACCAGGCCGCGTTTCACTAAAGGTGGCAGCATCGCCTTAATACCGGCGAAGGCATCAATATTCTCAATCCGCGTTAAACGACGCTGTAAAAACTGGCTTTGCAGCAGCGGAAAATCACTTGGATGCAGCTCGGTGGCCTGCAGCTGATCGCCGGCGCGCAGCAGCATGGCGGCAATCTTGGGTGAACCGGGATAGAAATTCAGTTCGCCATCCGGGTTTAACTGCTTTACGAGATCCAGATATTTGCCAAGTAACGGGCTTTGCGGCTGATAGTGCCACAGCTTGCCGATACCTTCAGTATATTCGGCGGTTTTCTGCGCCTGGCTGCTTTGCAAGCTGTACAGGCCGGCACCGGCATGGGTATCGTGATAGCACAGCGGTTTATCTTTTTGCAGCAGGTAATCCAGAATGGCAACTTCGGTCAGATGTTTTAACACATCGGCATGATTGCCGGCGTGAAAACTGTGGCGGTAACTGAGCATGCATTAACCTTAGATCGGGTTCAGGCTGGCAAGGATACTGCGTTAGCGTAAAAAAACAAGTATCATAGCCGCCGGTCTTAAGCTTAGTTAATCCGTCAGGAATCCGCATGTCTGCCAGCAACAAGAAATCATCCGCCGCCAAAAGCCGCGACCCACTGCAAAAGCCCTGGCAGCGCCAGACAAAAGCGAAAGCCGCTGTTAGTTCCAACGCTACGGCTGGGCTAAGCTCGCCGAAAGCCGCTGCCAAAGAAACGGCAAAGGCGCCGCGGCAGGAGGAAAGCAAAGTTTATGGCGAAAATGCCTGTCGCGAGTTATTCCGCCAGCGCCCGGAAGCGATTATCCGGCTTTATATCAACAGCGAGTTAGCGCCCAAATTTTCGGACTTAATGAAATATCTGGCGCAGCAAAAGCGAGCCTATCATCTGGTGGATGAGACTGAGCTGGAAAAAGTAGCCGGCAGTCAGCATCACGGTGGCATAGTGCTGCTGGTGAAGCGCAAGCCGGTCACCAGCCTGGCACTGTATTTGCGGCAAAAGCGTAAACTGGATTGTTTACTGGCACTGGATGGGGTCGGCAATCCGCATAATCTGGGCGCCATTACCCGTAGCTGCGCCCACTTTGGCGTAAACGGCATTATTATGCGCGAGCCGCAGTTACTGCAATCCGGTGCCGCTTTACGCACTGCTGAAGGCGGTGGTGAGTTTGTCGATGGCCTGGCATGTGATGATTTACCGCTGGCACTTAAGCTTTGTAAAGACGCGGGCTATACGCTGATTACCACATCCAGCCATGGCGGCAGCTCGCTCTATAACACGGCCTTGCCGGCCAAAGTGGTGATTGTATTTGGTGAGGAGATGTTTGGCGTATCGAAAAATGTGGCCAAGAGTGCCGATATTGCGCTGCAAATTCCGGGATCGGGCAAGGTAGAGTCACTGAATGTCAGTGTTGCGGCCAGCCTGATTTTAGGCGAGTGGTACCGGCAGCAGCAAGGCTAATGCTGGCGGCCTAATCGGCGACTGGCAGGGTTAAACCTGCCGGCGGCTCAGTGCCGATATATTGAAAACGTGGGATCAGCTCACCGGCAATTTCAACGTTTTCGGCAAACATGGTGGCAGGGCGGGCCCAAAGGCCAAAGTCAGCATACAGTGCCCGGTAGATCGCCAGCCATTCCTCAGTTTCACTGTGCCTGGCCAGGTCCAGCAACTGATAATAAGCGCCTTTATAATGCTGATAATAACCCGGCGCTAACGCCGGTTTAGCCTTGTTGTTCATACCAGCCTTCAAAAATAATCTGCGCCGACAGGCTATCCACCTTATCTTTGCTTAAATTGCGATAGCCGCCCTCGGCAAATAAACGGCTACGCGCATCGGCGGTGGATAAACGCTCATCATGATAAGCAATAGGTAAACCAAAGCGGCCATGCAAGCGGTTGGCAAATTTGCGGGTACGGGCGGTAAATTCCTGCTCGCTGCCGTCCATATTCAGTGGCAAGCCGACTAACAATAGCTGTGGTTGCCATTCCTGAATTAAGCGTTCAATTTGCTGCCAATCCGGGATGCCGTCTTTGGCTTTTAACGCCGCGAGCAAGGTGGCGCTGCCAGTGAGCTCTGAGCCTACGGCCACGCCGATGCTTTTAGTGCCATAATCAAAACATAAAATAGTGCGGGCGGTCATCAGGCGTGTCCTGCCTCACCGGTAAGTTGCCACGGTTGAATACCGATACTGGCCGTAGCTTTTTGCCATTTCTCGGCATGGCTGAGATCAAAAATAATGCGGTTGTCGGCCGGGATCACTAACCAGCTGTTATCGGCGATTTCCTGCTCCAACTGGCCGGCAGTCCAGCCAGCGTAGCCCAGCGCCAGTAAGAATTTCTCCGGTGCCTGTTCGGTGGTCAGGTCCTGCAAAATATCTTTCGAGGTGGTGACCATCAAACCATTTTCCAGCTGTAAACTGCTGTGATAACCGGGTTTGGCGGTATGCAACACAAAACCACGGTCATGCTGTACCGGCCCGCCCGCAACCACCTTAGCCTGTGCCGCCGGACTCTTGGCGTCATAGCTGATTTCCAGCTGCTCTAACAGCTCAGCCAGTGATACATTCATTGGATGATTGACCACTATGCCCATGGCGCCTTCTTCGTTATGTTCACACAGGTAAGTCACACTGCGTTTAAACATCGGATCGTCCAGTGATGGCATTGCGATTAAAAAATGATTCTGGAAACCTTGCATACTGTTCTCCTTGATCAACCTGTGGTGCGACCAACTTACTACGAACCTGCTGCCAGGCGACGCTCGATAGCATCAAATAACATACCGGTAATACTGATCGGGAAGGCGGCTTCGATTTCCCGAATACAGGTCGGGCTGGTGACATTAATTTCGGTCAGTTTGTCACCGATCACGTCCAGACCGACGAAGATTAAACCTTTGGCCTTTAAGGTTGGGCCTATGGCTTTGGCAATGGCCCAGTCGCTGTCTGACAGCGGACGGGCTTCGCCACGACCGCCGGCGGCTAAATTACCGCGGGTTTCACCCGAAGCGGGGATCCGTGCTAAGCAGTATGGCACAGGTTCGCCGTCAACCACTAAGATTCGTTTATCGCCATCGACAATTTCCGGAATATAGCGCTGCGCCATCGCATACTGACTGCCATGGGCGGTGAGCGTTTCTAAAATTACACTGACATTCGGATCTTCAGGTTTTAAGCGGAAGATCGAGGCGCCACCCATGCCATCCAGAGGCTTTAAGATTACGTCCTGCTCTTGCTGATAGAAGGCTTTTAAGCGCTTAGCATCGCGGCTGACCAGGGTTTTCGGCGTAAACTGACTAAACCAGCTGGTGTAGAGCTTTTCGTTGGCATCGCGCAGGCTTTGCGGCTTATTGACAATCAGCGTGCCGGCATCTTCGGCGCGCTCCAGCATATAGGTGGCATAGATATATTCGGTATCAAAGGGCGGATCTTTGCGCATCAGAATCACGTTGAGCTCGCTCAGCGCCAGATCCTGTTCGCTACCAAAGTGATACCAGCGCTCCGGGTTGGGCTCGACGCTCAGTAAGCGCGTACGGGCGCGGGCCTGACCTTGCAGTAAATACAGATCCGCCATTTCCATATAGTGGATTTCATAGCCGCGGCGCTGCGCATCCAGCAGCATGGCAAAGCTGGAGTCTTTTTTGATATTGATGTCCGCAATCGGGTCCATCACGATACCAAGTTTAATTGCTGTCATGCTTATCCTCAGGCGAGATCGCCAAATTGCAGTTGCAGGGCGCTGATCGCGGTCAGCGCTGCCGTTTCAGTGCGCAAAATTCTCGGACCCAGCGTAATACCGGTAAAGCCGGCGGCCGCGGTTTGGCTGACTTCAGTATCGGTAAAGCCACCTTCCGGACCTATTACCAACTGAATATCGCTGGCCGGAGTTAGGGTCTTAATGGTGGCGGCAGCGCGCGGATCCAAGGTCAGCCTTAAAGCTTTTGTTGGGGAGGCCAGCCATTGTTGCAAACTAACCGCCGTATGCACTGTTGGCACCACACTGCGTCCGCTTTGCTCGCAGGCACTGATCGCAATCTTTTGCCACTGCTCGGTACGTTTCGCCAAACGCTCGGCATCCAGTTTTACGCCGCAGCGCTCGGTAAACAGCGGGGTGATTTCGGTCACGCCAAGCTCTACCGCCTTTTGAATGGCGAAATCCATCCGGTCACCACGGGAAATGCCCTGACCTAAGTGGATACGCAGCGGGGATTCGACCGGATTGTCGCTGCTGCTTTCGATAGTGACCAAAAGCTGTTTCTTGCCGACTTCGCTGATGGTAGCGGCATAGTTTTTACCATCGCCATTAAACAATTGTAACGGCTGTCCCGCTTGCATTCGCAGCACCCGGCCGACGTGGTTGGCCGCGTCGTCGCTTAGGGCAAGCCTAGCCCCTGCCGGCAAGTCTGATGGCTGATAGATTCGTATTGTTCGCATCTTGTCGTTCTGTTTAACTGAAAAAAGCCTGAGGCTAATATTAACAGTGTTTCGCGCCAACCCGCTGCTAATCGATAAAAAAAGGCCCCGCAGGGCCTTAGTCAAAACGCGTGTTGCTTAGCGGTTAGGAATATACTCGTATGAGGCACCTAAGCCCAGCGGAATATCCAGTGCCCAGAAGCCAAGCAGGAAGGCAGTCCAGAGTACCAGCATTGCAATAGAGTAGGGCAGCATTAACGCTACCAGAGTACCAATACCGCTGTTCTTCACATACTTTTGACAGAACACAACGATCAGCGGGAAGTACGGCAGCAGTGGCGTGATAATGTTGGTCGAAGAGTCACCAACGCGGTAGGCTGCCTGGGTCAGATCCGGTGAAATGCCCAGTTCCATCAGCATCGGCACCATGATAGCGCCAATCAGAGCCCATTTGGCAGAAGCAGAGCCGACAACCAGGTTAACTAAACCGGATAAAAACACGATACCTACCAATGTCATTGCCAGTGGCAGTCCCATGGCTTTTAACGCATTGGCGCCTTTTAACGCCAGTAATACCCCCAGATTCGACTGGTTAAAGGCATACAGGAACAGCGCACAGAAGAACGCCATCACGATATAGTAGCCCATACCACTCATCGCATTGCTCATGCCTTTGATCACATCGCGGTGAGTTTGTACCGTGCCGGCGACATAGCCATAGACAATACCTGGTATCAGGAAGAACACAAAGATCAACGTTACAATCGACTTCATCAGTGGCGAGGCAGCAACCAGCAGCGGGTTCATCCCCTCGACAACTTGCTCAGCCGGGGCGGCCCAAGGCGTAACGGTTGGCAGCACAATACTCAGCGCCAGCAGGGCGGCAACGACAAACATCGAAATCACAGCAGCGCGTAAGCCTTTCCGCTCTTGGGCGCTAAGTGCATCCATTTTCACCATTTGTGATGTATCGCCATCAACCTTAGTAGCTTGCAGGCGCGGTTCAATCACTTTATCCGTTAAAAACCAGCCAACTAATACAATCAGGAAGGTAGAAGCGGTGGTAAAGATATAGTTATTTAACGGGTTGATGGTAACAGTTGGATCCAGCAGCTGAGCTGACACCTGCGTCATACCGGCCAGTAGCGGGTCCAGGCTGGAGGGCACAAAGAAAGTGGCCGAGAAACCACCGGAGACACCGGCAAAGGCTGCGGCAATACCGGCCAATGGATGACGGCCCGCCGCGTAGAAGATTACTGCACCGAGCGGAATCACCAGCACATAGCCGGCATCTACCGCCACATGGCTTAGGACACCCACGGCAATTAACACCGGGGTTAATAACATCTTTGGTGTCACGGCCAGGATAGAGCGTAAACCGGCATTAATAAAGCCGGTATATTCCGCTACCCCTAAACCTAACATCGCAACCAGCACCACACCCAGTGGTGGGAAGTTAACGAAGGTCGTTACGATATTGGAGGCGAATAAGGTTAAGGCATCACCCGACAGCAAATTGACGATTTGTACCTGTTGGCCGCTTCTCGGGTCAATTTCAGTAAAGGTCATCCCGGAAAATAACCAGGACAGGCCCCAGACGATAACCATTAACAGTGCAAAGAGCACGGCCGGATCGGGTAATTTGTTCCCGATCACCTCAATGGTATTGAGCGCACGGTTCATCCAGCCGTTTTTCACGGCGGCGGTTTGTTCTGACATAGCAGTTCCTTTTTCTTGCTTTTTTATTGTGTGATTGCCAGCAGCAATCAGACCCTGGAGGCTAAAACGCCCTAATAATACACAAAAGCGCGCCTCGGGTAAGCGGCAAATCGGCTGAAGCGCCAAATTAAAAAGAAAAAAGGAGAGTCTCCTCTCCTTTTTCAGCCGTTAAGCATTAAGTCGCTTACTTTGCGTACTGACGTAACAGCTCAGCTTTATCGGTTTTCTCCCACGGGAACTCGTTACGGCCGAAGTGACCGTAAGCCGCCGTAGGCTGATAAATTGGCCGCTCCAGATCCAACATTTGGATCAGGCCATAAGGACGCAGATCGAAATGCTCACGTACCAGTTTGATCAGCTCGTCTTCACTCAGTTTGCTGGTACCGAAGGTTTCCAGGCTGATTGAAGTGGGTTCGGCAACACCAATAGCATAAGACACCTGCAGCTCCAGACGCTCTGCCAGGCCAGCCGCAACCAGGTTTTTCGCGACATAGCGAGCAGCATAAGCCGCTGAGCGGTCAACCTTTGATGGATCTTTACCAGAGAAAGCACCACCACCATGGCGCGCCATACCACCGTAGCTATCTACGATAATCTTGCGGCCGGTTAAACCACAGTCACCCATAGGGCCACCGATCACAAAACGACCGGTTGGGTTGATAAAGAACTTGGTTTTGCTGTTTAACCACTCCGCCGGTAATACTGGCTTAATGATTTCTTCCATTACCGCCTCACGCAGATCAGCGGTGCTGATGGTGTCACAGTGCTGGGTAGATAATACTACGGCATCGATACCGACTGGCTTACCGTCTTCGTAAATAAAGCTTAACTGCGACTTGGCATCCGGGCGTAACCACGGCAGGGTACCGTCTTTACGCACCTGGGCCTGACGCTGTACCAAGCGGTGTGAATAGGTAATAGGAGCCGGCATCAGCACGTCGGTTTCGTTACTGGCGTAGCCAAACATTAAACCCTGGTCACCCGCGCCTTGCTCACGCGGATCAGCTTTATCTACACCCTGATTGATATCGGGTGATTGTTTACCAATCGCATTTAATACAGCGCAGGAGTCGGCGTCAAAACCCATATCAGAATGGGTGTAGCCAATTTCACGTACGGTTTTGCGTACCAGCTCTTCGATATCAACCCAGGCAGAAGTCGTGATTTCGCCACCGACTAACACCATACCTGTTTTAACGAAGGTCTCACAGGCAACACGCGCCTTGCTGTCTTGTTCCAGGATCGCATCCAGTACCGCATCGGAAATCTGATCAGCGATTTTATCCGGATGCCCTTCAGATACAGACTCAGACGTGAAAATATGTTGTGCCATCTGTTAGTTTCCACCACGTTAGTTAATACATAAAGCGCCGTGACACTGTCACAGCGCTGAGATTAAGCAGGCGCAGCTGTTGCCAGTTCAGTTTAGCCGGCAGGCGCCAAAAAAATAGCCGCTTATTTTAGTGAAAGCCCCCGGCGATTACCAGAAAAATTTACGCCCAGACGTCTTTCATGCCGGAAATTACGTAAACGCGAGCTACCAGATCACCGCGCTGCAAAAAAGGTCGCAGATAATCATTTGCCATCTGACGGCGGCTGGGTGAAAATACAGCCATCTAAACCCCCACAGTAATCGTTTTAGTAACAGCCTGTGTCGGGTTACACTGCAAACCTCAAGTCTGAATAATCAGCGCAATTTGTCAGGAGTCTGCATGCCATCTCGTAAACAACTCGCCAATGCCATCCGTGCCTTAAGTATGGACGCGGTGCAAAAAGCTAAATCAGGCCACCCGGGCGCCCCAATGGGGATGGCCGATATTGCCGAAGTGTTATGGCGTGACTATCTGAAACATAACCCGCAAAACCCAGGCTGGGCCGACCGCGACCGCTTTGTACTGTCGAATGGTCACGGCTCGATGCTGATCTATTCGCTGTTACATCTGAGCGGCTATCAATTGTCACTGGATGATCTAAAACAGTTCCGCCAGCTGCATTCTAAAACCCCGGGTCATCCGGAGTTCGGTTATGCGCCGGGCGTAGAAACCACCACCGGACCGCTGGGGCAGGGTATTACCAATGCCGTGGGGATGGCGCTGGCCGAAAAAGCGCTGGCGGCGCAGTTTAACCGCCCCGGTTTTGACATTGTTGACCACTATACTTATGTGTTCCTGGGCGATGGCTGTTTAATGGAAGGGATTTCGCACGAAGCCTGTTCCTTGGCCGGTACTCTTGGTTTAGGTAAGCTGATTGCGTTCTGGGATGATAACGGTATCTCGATTGATGGCCATGTTGAAGGCTGGTTTACCGATAATACCCCTGCGCGCTTTGAAGCCTACGGCTGGCATGTGGTGGCCAATGTTGATGGCCATAATCCGGAAGCGATTAAAGCGGCGATTGAACAGGCACGCGCCGTGACCGACAAACCGACACTGATCTGCACCAAAACCGTCATCGGTTATGGCGCACCGAATAAAGGTGGCAGCCATGACTGCCATGGTGCACCACTGGGTGAAGCGGAAATTGCCGCTGCCCGCGAATTTTTACAATGGCCTTACGCCCCCTTTGAAATCCCGGCGGATATCTATGCTGACTGGGATGCCAAGGCGACTGGCGCGGCAGCAGAACAAAGCTGGCAACGGCGCTTTGCTGAATACGAAAAAGCTTATCCGGAACTGGCTGCTGAGTTTAAGCGTCGTCATGCCGGTACCTTACCTGCCGATTGGGCAGCGCAAAGCCAGGCGTATATTGAGCAATTACAAGCCAACCCGGCGACCATCGCCACCCGTAAGGCCTCACAAAATGCGTTGAATGCCTTTGGCCCGCTATTACCGGAGTTTATGGGTGGCTCGGCCGACTTAGCCGGCTCCAACCTGACCATTTGGTCTGGCTCTAAGCCGCTGACCAGAGACGATGCCGCCGGTAACTATGTTTACTACGGAGTGCGCGAATTTGGTATGTCTGCCATGATGAATGGTATCGCGCTGCATGGTGGCTTTGTGCCTTACGGCGCGACCTTCCTGATGTTTATGGAATATGCCCGTAATGCAGTGCGGATGGCAGCCTTGATGAAGCAAAGAGTGATCTTTGTTTATACCCACGATTCAATTGGTTTGGGTGAAGATGGTCCAACGCATCAACCGGTCGAGCAGCTGGCCAGCTTACGTGTTACCCCGAATTTGATGAACTGGCGCCCTTGCGATCAGGTAGAATCAGCGGTGGCCTGGCAGCAAGCGATTGAGCGCCAGGATGGCCCAAGTTCGCTGATTTTTACCCGCCAGAACCTGGTACAGCAGCCGCGTACCGCAGCACAACTGGCCGCGATTAAGCGCGGCGGCTATGTACTGCTGGACTCTGCCGCGACGCCTGAGCTGATTATCATTGCTACCGGCTCCGAAGTAGAGCTGGCGATGCAGGCTGCTAAAACGTTGCAAGCCGAAGGTAAGGCCGTGCGAGTTGTGTCTATGCCATCGACGGATGTGTTTGAGCAGCAAGATGCCAGTTACCGTGAAGCCGTGCTTCCAGCCAGTGTCAGTAAGCGGATTGCGGTGGAAGCCGGTATTATGGATACCTGGTATAAATATGTCGGTTTAAATGGCGCCGTGATCGGTATGCAGACGTTTGGTGAGTCGGCACCGGCGGAGCAGCTATTTGAACACTTTGGTATTACCGCAGCTAACGTGCTGGCGACTGCCAGAACCTTGCTGGCGTAATTCTGGTTTTGCAACGGGCCCTTACCGGGCCCGTTTTTTCATGCTGAGCTTATGACAATAAAACTGGCAATAAACGGCTTTGGCCGTATCGGTCGCAACATTTTGCGCGCCATTTATGAAAACGGCTGGCAACAGCAGTTACAGGTGGTGGCGATTAATGAGCTGGCGCAAGCCGAAGGTGTGGCGCATCTGTTACGTTACGACAGTGCCCATGGCCGTTTTCGCTATCCGGTTGCGGCGATCCCGGGTGGCTTGAGTGTCGCCGGCGACAAGATTGCACTCTTTAACGAACCTGATCCGCTGGAATTACCCTGGCGCGAGCTTGAGGTGGATATTGTGCTGGAGTGTACCGGTGTTTTTCACAGCCGGGAACATGCCAACTGGCATTTGCAGGCCGGTGCCAAAAAAGTATTATTTTCGCACCCGGCGGACGCCGATATCGATGCAACGGTAATTTACGGCATCAATCAGCATTTGTTAGACGCGCAGATGCAGGTGATATCGGCCGGTTCCTGTACCACTAACTGTATTGTGCCGGTGATCCAGGTACTGGATCAGCACTTTGGTGTTGAAAGCGGCACTATTACGACCATTCATGCCTCGATGAATGACCAGCAGGTGATTGATGCCTATCACCCGGATTTACGCCGTACCCGCGCTGCCAGCCACTCCATTATTCCGGTGGATACCAAGCTCGCACTGGGGATCGAGCGGATTATGCCGCATCTGGCCGGGCGTTTTGAAGCCATAGCAGTGCGGGTACCCACTATCAATGTTACGGCGATGGATCTTAGCGTTACCCTACATCAGGACGTGACCATCACCGAGATTAACCGGGTATTGCGTGCAGCCGGTCAGACCGCACTGAGCGGCATTTTAGATTACACTGAAGCGCCGCTGGTGTCGGTCGACTTTAACCATGATCCGCATTCCTGCATTGTCGATGGCAGCCAAACCCGCGTTAGCCACAAAAGATTAGTGAAATGCCTGGTGTGGTGCGACAACGAATGGGGCTTTGCTAACCGGATGTTGGATACCGCCAGAGTGATGAGCCAAAATTTTTAATTGCAACTTTAATTCGAGTTTAATCCCAGGGAGAGAAAGATGTCTGTGATCCGTATGAGCGACTTAGATCTGCACGGCAAACGTGTACTGATCCGCGAAGATTTAAACGTACCGGTTAAAGACGGCGTGGTAACCTCAGATGCGCGCTTAAAAGCAGCAATTCCTACCATTGAACTGGCGCTGGCTAAGGGCGCGAAAGTGATGGTGATGTCGCATCTGGGCCGCCCGGAAGAGGGGGTGTTTGACGCCGAATCTTCAATGCAGCCGGTAGCAGACTATCTGGCTAAAGCCTTAACGGCACCGGTGCGGCTGGTGGCAGACTACCTAAAGGGTGTTGAGGTTGCACAGGGCGAAGTGGTGGTATTTGAAAACGTACGCTTTAATAAAGGCGAAGGCAAAAACAACGATGAGCTGGCGCAAAAACTGGCCGCGCTTTGCGATGTGTTTGTGATGGATGCCTTTGGTACAGCGCACCGCGCTCAGGCGTCGACTCATGGTGTCGCCAAGTATGCTAAGGTCGCCTGCGCCGGTCCGTTACTGACCGCAGAGCTGGACGCCTTGGCTGCCGCTTTGAAAAATCCAAAACGACCACTGGTTGCTATCGTCGGAGGTTCTAAAGTCTCCACCAAGCTGACCGTACTGGAGTCACTGTCCGGTATTGTTGATCAGCTGATTGTGGGGGGCGGTATTGCCAATACCTTTATTGCCGCTCAGGGCCACAATGTCGGTAAATCCCTGTGTGAAAACGACCTGATCCCGGAAGCACAGCGCCTAATGGCGCAGGCGAAAGCCCGCGGCGGCAATATCCCGGTACCAACCGATGTCGTAACAGGTAAAGCCTTTAGTGCCGAAACAACGGCTGAGTTGAAAAACGTCGCTGCCGTAGCTGCTGACGATATGATTTTTGATGTTGGCCCGACCACCATCGCTGAGTTAACCGCTATTTTGAAAAACGCCGGTACCATTGTCTGGAACGGTCCGGTCGGTGTGTTTGAATTTGACCAGTTTGGTGCCGGTACCAAGGCGCTGGCTGAAGCTATTGCGCAAAGTAATGCCTTCTCGATAGCTGGCGGTGGCGATACGCTGGCTGCGATTGATAAATATGGTGTGGCAGAGCAAATTTCCTACATTTCGACCGGTGGTGGTGCATTTCTGGAATTTCTGGAAGGAAAAACCCTGCCAGCAGTGGCAATTTTGGAAGAACGGGCGCAGAATTTAAAATAACCTGGCTTCATCGATAAAATTCATAAAAAAGACATAAAACTATTATTCTGAAACTGTACCTTAGTATAAAAGAGAGGACCTCATGGCTCTGATATCCTTACGGCAAATGTTGGATCACGCTGCCGAATTTAGTTATGGCGTGCCGGCGTTTAACGTAAACAATCTTGAACAGATGCGTGCCATTATGCTGGCGGCAGACAAAACCGACAGCCCGGTGATTGTGCAGGCGTCGGCCGGTGCCCGCAAATACGCCGGTGCGCCTTTCCTGCGGCACTTAATTCTGGCCGCGGTAGAGGAGTTTCCGCATATCCCGGTGGTAATGCATCAGGATCATGGCACTTCACTTGCGGTGTGTCAGCGCTCAATCCAACTGGGCTTTTCGTCAGTGATGATGGATGGTTCGCTTGGTGAAGACGGCAAAACACCAATGGACTATGCTTATAACGTCGAAGTAACGCGTCGCGTTGTGGAAATAGCGCATGCCTGTGGTGTGTCAGTTGAAGGTGAATTAGGTTGTCTGGGCTCGTTGGAAACCGGCGAAGCGGGTGAGGAAGACGGCATTGGTGCGGATTGTAAGCTCAGTCATGACCAGATGTTGACCGATCCGGAAGAAGCGGCGCAATTTGTGCGTGAAACGCAGGTTGATGCGTTAGCCATTGCTTGTGGCACTTCTCATGGTGCTTACAAGTTCAGCCGGCCACCAACAGATGACATTCTGGCGATTGATCGCATTAAAGCCATTCATGAGCGGATCCCGGACACGCATTTGGTGATGCATGGTTCGTCTTCCGTGCCACAGGATTGGTTAGAAGTTATCAATGAATATGGTGGTGCTATTCCGGAAACCTATGGTGTGCCGGTTGCGCAAATCCAGCAAGGGATCAAGTACGGGGTGCGTAAAGTTAATATTGATACTGACTTACGTTTAGCCTCTACCGGTGCGATTCGCCGTTATCTGGCAAAACACCCGGCGGAATTCGATCCGCGCAAATATTTACAGGAATCCGTAAAAGCAATGGCGGATATCTGTATTGCCCGTTATGAAGCCTTTGGTTGTGCCGGGCAAGGCAGTAAAATCAAGCCGTTGTCATTGGATGCGATGGTAGATTTATATGTCTCGGGGAAGTTAACACCGAACATTAAATAACCAGAGTTTTTAATAGGCGATAAACAAAATGATGATTCTGTTTATCGCTGCTTAAAATTGGTGCTAAACCGCTGCTCAAGGCGCATGATTACAGCCTTTTAAGCGCGGGGTGTCTGTTGACAACCCGCGTTTTACCTGTAATGATGCGGGCGGTTTACCCTCTAAACGAGGGTCTGCTGTCGTTGTTAAACGGCGACCCTTACAACATCAGGTTACGTTAATCAGCAATAATTGGTTGGGAACTATGTTTAATAAAAAAATTCATATGAGCCTCGTTGCCTCAGCACTGGCGGGCAGTTTTGCCTTCGCTGGCGCAGCTGTAGCAGCAGACTTAAAAGATCTGCATCAGGCCAACGCGCAAATCCAGCGCGCGGCAGTACAATCTCAGGAAAAGATCAACACGATTTACGAACAGACTCAGGAACTGTTGGGTGAATACCGTGTTGTTGTAGATCAGACAGACAACCTGAAAGTATACAACGACTTCTTAGCAACTCTGGTTGCCGACCAGCAGCGTCAGATTGACCGTATTCAACGTCAAATCGACGGTTTAGAAAAAACCAACCAAGGCACCGTACCTTTGATGTTCCGCATGATTGACTCGTTAGAGCAGTTTATCAATGCCGACATCCCACTGCGTACCGAGCGCCGTTTAGAGCGTATTGAGCGCCTGCGTGAGCTGATGGCTCGTTCAGACGTACAACGTTCTGAGCAATTCCGCCAAATCCTGGAAGCCTATGAAATTGAAATGGGCTACGGCACTGAGTTAGCTGCTTTCCAAGGCACACTGAACACCGGTGGTAGCGAAATTACTGTTGATTACGTGCATATCGGTCGGTTAGCGCTGATGGCAATGGCACTGGATGGTGGCTCAGCATGGGTTTACAACAAGAGCAGCGGCAGCTGGGATAAGTTACCTGATTCATACCTGACCTCGGTCGGCAACTTCATCAAGATGGCACGTCGTGAAGCCACGCTTGAGATGGATCGTGTACCACTTTTCGCAGCGGAGTAAGAATAGATGAAAATGGCAATTAAAAGTTTAGTCGTCGCTGCGGCAGTTACCCTTTCTGCTTCAGTAGCCTTTAACGCGACTGCAAACACTCAAAAGCTGGACCAGTTATTACAGCAAATTCAACAGCAACGTACCGTTGAAGGCCGTGTCAACCAGGAGCGTGAACGTGCTTTCCTGGCAGAGCGTGCTGATAAACAAGCGTTATTAAACACTGCCAAGCGTCAGTTAGCTGAAGAAGAAGCCCGTGGTAAGCGTTTACAGCAACAATATGCGCAAAACGATATCGCTATCGCTCAGAAACAACAGGAACTGCAAAGCGCCCTGGGTACTATGGGTGAGGTATTTGGTGTTGTTCGTCAAACTGCAAACAAAACTGTAGGTACTATCAGCAGCTCAATTATCAGTGCTCAGTATCCTGGTCGTGATGTAGCGCTGCGTGATATCGCTGCTGCCACTGAATTACCAACACTGGAGCAGATGGAAGAACTGTGGGTAGCAATGTTAACCGAGATGGCCGAGTCTGGTAAGATTGCCAAGTTCGACGCCGAAGTGGTTGAGCTGGCTGGTGGTACTTCAACTCAGCGCGTAACGCGTTTTGGTGCTTTCCACCTGACGACTGCTACTGACTATTTAATCCGCAACGTAGACACTGACCAGATCCAACCACTGGGCCGTGCTCCACAGTCTAAGATTCACAACTCAGTTGCCGCCTTTAACAGCGCGTCTGCAGGTGAACTGGCTGGTTTATATGTTGACCCAACTAAAGGTAACTCTCTGTTACGTCTGAACCAGCAACGTTCAACACTAATGGAATACTACCACCAGGGTGGTACTGTTGGTTATCTGATCACAGTATTACTGTTCATCGGTTTACTGATTGCCTTAGAGCGCGTTCTGGTGCTGTCTGCCGTTGGTGCTAAGATGCGTTCACAGCTGAAAAACCTGAATGCTCCATCTGAAAATAACCCACTGGGTCGTATCCTGAAAGTTTACCATGACAACAAAGCTGCTGACGTGGAAAACCTGGAGCTGAAACTGGATGAAGCTATCCTGCGTGAAACACCAAAAGTTGACCGTGGTATCGGCTTAATCAAACTGTTTGCTGCTGTGGCGCCACTGATGGGTCTGTTAGGTACCGTTATCGGTATGATCCTGACGTTCCAGCAAATTACACTGTACGGTACTGGTGACCCGAAACTGATGGCCGGTTCTATCTCTCTGGCGCTGGTAACTACTGCTCTGGGTCTGATTGCTGCGCTGCCATTATTATTCGTACACAGCATTGTGCAATCACGTGCTAAGTCAATCCTACAAATTCTGGATGAGCAAGCTGCGGGTATCGTAGCGGCTCACGCGGAGAAGGAGAAAGCCTAATGATGCTCCAGCTAGTAGGGCTGTGGGAATCGGTACAGGATTTTATCCATACGGGAGGCAACGTCCTGTACGTTGTCGCCGCGGTGCTCTTCATTATGTGGGTATTGATGATTGAGCGCTACTGGTATGTCACTTCGATTTTTCCGAAAACGAAACGGGAAATTATCGCGAAGTGGGATGCCCGGGAAGATACGACTTCTTGGTATGCGCATAAGATCCGTGATTGCTGGATTTCTGAAGCGACGGATAAACTCGACCAAAGAATGTTACTGATAAAGACACTGGTTGCAATGTGCCCCTTGGTGGGTCTGCTTGGAACAGTAACTGGTATGATTGCGGTGTTCGATATTATGGCCACCCAAGGTACCGGTAACCCACGCACTATGGCGGCGGGTATTTCCATGGCAACTATTCCAACAATGGCCGGTATGGTTGCCGCCTTGTCGGGTGTATTTTTCAGTTCGCGGCTGGAAGTGAAAGTGAAACGGGAAAAAGCAGATCTCGTTGACAGCTTACCGCATCATTAAGAGAGAATTTTATGGCACGTAAACGTATACGCGAAGACGAAGAGGCCGCAATCGACATTACGCCGATGATGGATATCGTTTTCATTATGTTGATTTTCTTTATCGTAACCACTTCATTCGTGAAGGAAGCCGGTATTGACGTCAACAAACCAGAAGCCACGCAGGCGACGAAAAAGCCAAGCGCGACCATCTTTATTGCAATCCGTGCAAACGGTGAAGTATGGATGGATAAACGGCCGGTAGATGTAGAGCGGGTTTCTGCAAACATCGAACGTTTAAGAGCTGAGTCACCTACTGATACTATTATCATCCAGGCTGACAAAGAGGCGAAACACGGTGTAGTAATGGAAGTTATGGATCAGATTAAAGCTGCTGACCCAGCACTGGTCATTACTGTTGCCGGGGAGAACAACTAATTATGGTACGTTTCCTAACATCGTTAATTATCGGTGCCGTGGTAACGTTCCTGTTGTTTCTGATTATGGCGCTGCTCATTGAGGGCAGCGGCGACCGGCGTCCTCCTGAGCAGGAGCGTATTATCATCGAGATTAATACGACACCGCCGGATTCAGATACACAGACGCGGACACCACCACCACCACCGCCACCGCCACCACCGGCGCAGCCGCCACAGCAGCCGCAGCCGGAGCCTGAGATGAGTAATACTGCCGGTGCAGTATCGTTCAATATGCCAGGCTTGGATTTAGGCGCTAACACAGGTTTAGGTGACCCGGGTTCATTATTACGTGACGGTGATGCAACACCTATCGTCCGGATTGAGCCGCGCTACCCGGTGCAGGCAGCCCGTGATGGTTTGCAAGGTTGGGTAAGATTACGTTTTACTATTATGGAAGATGGTAGCGTAGACGAGGTTGAAGTGATTGAAGCTGAACCACGCCGCGTATTTGACCGTGAAGCAATTCGTGCGTTACGGCGCTGGAAATACAGCCCGAAAGTTGTTGACGGTAAACCAGTGCGTCAGCCTGGCCAACAGGTACAGCTGGACTTTACTTTAGATATGGCTCAGGGAGGCTAAGGTATGAAAAAATTATCTCTGCTTACTTCAGCATTAATGGTCGCTGCGGCCGTTAGTTTTACCGTGCCGGCGATGGCGCAAGTAACACTGACTGACGCAGACCGTGCCCGTATCGAAGAGCGTAAAAGCCGTAAAACACAGCTACCCGGTGAACGGGTAGGTCGTGGTGTTACCAAAGCCTTTGAGCTTTACAACGAAGAAAAAGTTGATGAAGCTCTGAAAGTATTATTAGAAATTCGCGGTGGTAATGATTTCGATAATGCTTTCTTAGCGCGTTTTATTGGTAACTTATACGCCCAGAAAGACCCTAAGCAGGCGATCAAATATCTGGAACAGGCGACTAAGCCGGATGTGCTGAGTTTCGCCGATCAGGCAGGTTCGCTCAAATTAGTTGCTGATTTGCAATCGATGGAGAATATGCATCGGGATGCAATCAAAAACTACGAGTCCTGGCTGCGTTTTACCGGTGAAAATGATGCCGACGTCTACCTGCGTATTGCCAACGCGTACTATCAACTGCAGGACTACCAGAAAGTGCTGGTGCCGATTGATAATGCGATTCGGTATGCCAGAGAGCCCAATAAGCAACATTATATGTTGAAGATGGGCGCACTGTACGAGTCAAAGAATTATCCAAAGACAGTCGAAACCGTAGAAACTATGGTGCAATTGTTCCCAGAAGAGCGCCAGTTCTGGGTATACCTGGGTAACTTTTACACTCTGGTAGAAAACTACGAGAAGTCGCTTAGTGCGTTACAAATTGCCTATAACAACGGCTATTTGGAATCAGAGTCGGAGTTAAAGTTAATTGGTCAGATGTATGCGAATAACAATATTCCATACAAAGCAGCAACTCTTTATGAAAAATACTTAAAGAGCGGTAAGATCAAAAAAGATCGTACTATGCTGACGGCCATTGCTTCTAACTTCCAGGCTGCGCGTGAGTTTGGCAAAGCTGCGCAGTACTACGGTGAGCTGGCTGCGCTGACCAACGAAGCTGACGCTTATCGTCGTCAAGGCTTTGCATATATGTCGATTCAACGTTATAACGATGCCATCAAAGCCTTTGAAGCTTCGTTAGCGCGTGAATCTAGCAATGCTGGTCGGGTGCATATGAGCATGGTTGATGCGTATCTGAGTCAGGGTAAACTGCGTGAAGCTTTCGCTTCGTTACAGCAAGCCAAACGTGACTCAGCAACCGCTCGTCAGGCTAACAGCTACGAAAACTACATCAGAGAAAAAGCCCGCGTTAAAGGCATTACTCTGTAAGCTAGTTGCTTAGAAATAAAAAACCCGCTGCGGCGGGTTTTTTTATGCCTCAAATCAGAGAGTGTTGAGGCTTACTGATTTCAGTGCCTGCTTATTGTGTCAGCTCGTTATCGCTTTGTTTTAAATCATACAGCTTATATTTTTCGATCAGCGCATACAGTGTCGGTCGGGTGATACCTAAGAGATCGGCGGTCTTCGACAAGTTACTATTTGCCAGTGCATAAGCGTGGCGAATACCTTCCGATTCGGCTTCTTCACGGATCTGCCGTAATGTCGGGCAGCTGGCTTTGCTGGTGCTATGTTGTAACCCTAACTCTTCGGCACTTAGAAACTTACTCTCGGCCAGGATGACTGCAGATTTTAGTTTATTCTGCAATTCGCGGATATTTCCCGGCCAGCTATGTGCCAACATTGCCTGGGTCGCGCATTCAGTAAAACCCTGAATTTGCGTTTTGTATTCCTGATTAAAGCGATGTAGCAGGGCTTTAGCAATCAAAATAATGTCATGACCACGATTGCGCAGGGCCGGGATCTTTAGCACGATTTCACTGATCCGATAATACAAGTCTTCCCGAAAACTTTGCTGCGCCACCATTTCCGTCAGATCGCGATGCGTGGCGCAAATAACCCGAACATCGACCTCAATTTCACTGCGCCCACCAATGCGTTCTATTACGCGCTCTTGTAAAAAGCGCAGCATCTTGGCTTGAAGCGATAGCGGCATATCGCCAATTTCATCCAATAATAAGGTACCGCCATTGGCACACTCGATTTTGCCCAAGGTGGTCTTTACCGCACCGGTAAAGGCACCTTTTTCATAACCAAAGAGTTCGCTCTCTAGCAGGTTTTCGGGAATCGAGGCGCAGTTAATGGCAATAAAGGGCTTGTTAGCGCGAGGACTTTGTCGGTGAATAGCACGGGCGAACACCTCTTTACCAGTACCACTTTCACCCAATAACAAGGTCGTGATTTCAGTTGGCGCAATCTTTTCTACCGTGCGGCAGGCTTTCTGAATTGCTTCACTATTACCAATAATATCGGCTTGCTGCTGATAACTGGCACGCAGTGCTTTGTTTTCATTTTCCAGCTCAGTCAGTTTAAAAGCACGCTGTAAAATAATGTTTAAGACGTCAGCATCGAGAGGTTTTTGATAGTAATCATAGGCACCCAGAGCGATAGCTTGCAACGCATGGCTATTATCGGTGCTGCCAGTAATCACTATTACTTTGGTATCGGGTTTGCTGCTTAAAATGTCGGACAGACAAGCCATACCTTCAGAAGCATTCGCTGGATCAGGTGGTAAACCTAAATCCAGTGTCACCACTGCAGGCTCAAAGCGTCGTAGCTGTGTCATAGCTTGTTGGCGATCCGATGCAAAAACCAGCTCGTAGTCACTCAGACTCCATTTCAGCTGCTTTTGGATCCCCAAATCGTCTTCAATAACTAAAACGGTATGCATATTACAATCCTTGTCCCGCAGGAGCTGCCGTTGTGGTGTTGTAAGAGGAGTGTAACGGAAGTCGGATGCTAAAGGTAGTGCCTACCCCTGGTTCACTGCTGACCGTAAGGGTGCCGCCAGCTTGCTCGATAAAGGTTTTCGCGTCATACACACCTATCCCCATACCAGCGTTACCTTTGGTGGTGTCAAAAGGCTTAAACAGCCGTTGCTCGATAAAGTCAGCGGTCATGCCGCAGCCTGTATCCTGAATATGTATTACCAGGTCGTGTTGCTCTTGTGCCAGGTAGAGGTCAATTCGGCCATCGGTTGCGGTAGCATGTTGTGCATTATCCAGCAGGTGAAACAGCACATTAGCGAAGCGGTGTTGGTCCAGAGTCAGTTGGTAATCCTCTGAGAAGTGCAGTTCTGGTGTTGGTGCTTTATTGGCACAGCGCTCGGTAATGACTTTTTGGATTAAGCGGCCAACTGAAAAGCTGCTTTGGCGCTCAGCGGCAGACTGTTTAGTGCTAAGTTGTTGCAGCATATGCTCCAGACGTTGTTGCATAGCACCAAGAGTCGCGAAGCTATCGTCAATAAACTCCGGGTTATGTTTATGCTTAATAGCGTTACGTAACAGTAAATCCAATTGTGCCTTAATATTTTTTAAGTCATGAACAACAAAAGCAGACATTCTGCTAAAGGCGGCAAACTGCGCATTTTCACTCAATTTGTCGCTGCTTTGCATCAATTGTAGTAGTGCTGAAACTTGCTCAGATACCACGCTCAGGTAGTCCCGAAGTTCCCAGTTTAGTGGTAAGCGTTGTGCCGGGTCAGTTTGCATCAGACAGACGCCCCATAATCCTTCCTGGGTGCGGATCGGCAGTAACAGCTGGCTATGGAGTTGAGTTCTATCAAGACCCTGAAGTAGACGGCTGTCATTACTGCTCAGATCAAGTTGCCAGTGTTGGTCTCGATAAGTCTGATAATAGCGTTGTAATAACACAAGCTCAGTTTCGCTCAGTGCCGGGCTTTGAATATTAGCGAGCACTTTAACGCTGGCGTTAGCCTGATATTGGATCAGGGCTCCCTGATTATAATTTATGGCTGCCAGCCAGACTTTTAGTACTTCCTGATAACGGTTATCCTGGGATAAATTGATCGCTTGCAAACCACGGGTCAGTTTTAACCATTGTTCGCGATAGTCAAAACGATTTTCAAAAAAGTGTTTCTCAATAAACACCTTAATTTTGCGACGCATTGTTGCAGAAAATAGCAACAACAACATCAGGACAAAACCAAGAACAATAAAGCTGGTTTGCAGGAGTTCAGACCAACTACCACCGACATAACGCAGATAAAAGCCCGTTAGTGCTAATAAGCAGAGATACACACCCGCAGCGAGAACCAGTGTACTTTGCAACACCACATCGCGCGAAATATACACCCTGATATCCCAGGCACTGATCCGCCGGATCGAGACGGTTAGAACCGGCACTAATACTGCGAATACAAAGCCCCTGGCCTGCCACAGCTGTATATCGATGCGGGCAAACAGTGCTGATTCAGCGAGTAGGACAAAGTCAAAAATAATACTGGCGGCCAGTGCAATAACCAATGGTTTAAATTGCCAGCGTTCAGAAATGGATGCTTTGCGGTACAAGGCCTCTAACATCGCCAGTTGAACAACACAAAATGCCAGACTGCCGGTGTATAACAGGCTACTGTTGGCGGGTAAAAGCAGGGCGATTAATAACCAAACTATAGCCAACAGTGCAGTAATTAAGGTGTAAGGCTTGTTAATAAACTCCAGAAGATATTTATGGGGCTGTAAGGCGGCTAATAAAAACAACAACAGGGTGAGCTGACGACTAAGTTCGACAATCTTGGAGAGATTATTGCTATATGGCGAAGCTTGTGTCACCGCATAATACAGTGCCCAAACAAAGCTGCTGAGAACAAAAACGATTAATAGTAATTTAGGTACATTGCGGCTGCGGGTAGTAAGGACGAGAAGCAATAAACCAAAATAAGCGAAAGCTGCCAGGGTAAAGCCAATTTGCTCTGGCGAGAGTACTGCTAACCAATCCATATTAATTCGGTTGCTCCAGCAAGTTAATCAGATGCTGAACCGGAATTGCATAGGTAATACCACTGGGATCGCTGAGTACAGCTTCACGGGTACTTTTAATATAAACCTGATTGATAATGCCAATCACTTCACCGCTGTCTGCCAGATACAACGGGCTGCCACTATTACCTGGATAGGCCATAAGATCGAGCTGATAAACCAGGTAGGGGGCTCCCAGGCGTCTGACGGCAGCTGCATGCAGGTTTGCGGAATTATCTACCGGTATGGCTATTGGAGTATGGGCGGCGATTATTCCCCGGTGTGTAGCGGGATACAAGCCTAGTATCTGAGTAATTGGGAAGCCGGTAATCGCAACCTCAGCACCTTCAGTAACCAGATTATTACTACGATGCAGCGTTAATTGCGGTAAAGATTGTTCGATATGTAAGATCGCCAAATCATATGCCATAGCGGTGTCTTGTTTCTGAATGAAATGCTGCACCACCTGACTACCCTGACCAGATAATACAACGTATTGCTCTTGGCGATTGCTATCCAGTGGTGCCGCGATGACATGATAGTTCGTTACAATACGATTACCCGGGGTTACCACAAAACCGGTGCCGACGAGTCGAACTCTGGGAGAAGCGGTCGGGTTAAAAATACCAATGGCGACGATTCCGGGCTTTACTTGCTTAATCGTGTCAGATAATGGCTTGGCTGAGGCTGCCAGAGGCAATAATAAAGTTAAAATCAATAAATTGAGAAAAACATGCCGCATATCAATTGCTCACCTTAGCGTATTCCATTGTTATGTATTAATCTTAAACCAAGAGTGTGAAAAATGCGCGTGAAAATAGTTTAATAATTAACAAACAAGATCTTGTGTTTTTTTAATTGATGGTGAACAGTATAGGGTGTTGCAACCACCATGAGTGCCGTAGGCAGAGACAGAGGGAATTATGAAAAGGCTCAGAGCGTTGGCGGATAAACCGGTGATCGGTGGCATGGTGAAAAAGGCAATATCGACTCTCGCGAGCAATGATGCCAAACATATCTCAGAACACTTTTCTAAGTACCTTAAACCACAAGTTGCGGCATCGGACGATTTGAAGCACGAGGTATTTCGCCTAAGACACAATGTCTATTGTGAAGAGTTACACTTCGAAGATCTCAAACCAAACCATGAAGAGTTTGACGAGTTTGATGCGCATTCTATTCATTGTTTTATACGCCATGTTGCGACCACGCAAATGGCTGGCACAGTGCGGCTTATTACGTCAGATTCTGCAGAACAACTGCTGCCGATAGAAAAATTCTGTATGCATGCCATTGAAGATCAAAGCCTCAGCCCAAAAAATTTTCCAAGAGAGAATATTTGCGAGTTCTCCCGATTGGCTGTGCCGGCCATGTTCCGTAAGCGGGCAATCGACAAGTTCGCCGGCGCCGCAACCGGTGCGATAGATGAGACTACCTTTTCCGCGAATGAATTGCGCTGCTTTCCATACATTGCGATTTGCTTGTATATGGCCGCTGCTGCTATGGCTTTTCATACCAATCGCTTACATGCTTTTGTGATGATGGAACCCCGTCTGGCGCGAAGTTTGAGTTTTGTAGGTATTCATTTTAAACAGCTTGGAGAGCCAGTTGAGTACCACGGCAAGCGTGCTGCTTACTATATTAATTCTGACATGTTCCGGAAGAATATTTCGTCAGGTTATATCAAGTTAATGAAGTCTATTGAGAAAGAGCTTTTCGCAGAGCAGAAGCCTGTTGGTCAGGTTGATACGATACCGGATAAGACCTTAATCTTTGTACCCTCCTTAAGCGGATTGTAGAGTGATGCTTGCCGAGCGAATTCGCCAGCATCTATCTGCTGACGCTGAGATTGTGGTTGCTGCCAAGGAACTGCAAAGCTATCGTTATAATTGCGAGGGCAACCCTGACAATGTGCACCTGGTGGTAAAGGTCAAAACAGAGTCAGATATTCTGGCGTTGTTAGCGCTGGCGAGAGAGTTAGCGCAGTCAGAGCAAGCTTTTCAGGTTTTTCCAATCAGTACTGGTCGTAACTGGGGTTATAACTCAGCAACCCCTAATAGACCTGCTGTTATCCTTGATCTTGGCGCTTTAAACAAAATCAGAGTAATAGACGCCAATTTGGGCTTATTTGCAGTGCAGCCCGGCGTTACCCAACAACAGCTACGGGATTTCTTAGATCAGCAACAACTTGCCTTTATGGTACCCGTTACTGGGGCAGGCCCCAGCTGCAGTATTCTGGCAAACGCCCTTGAACGGGGTTATGGCATAACACCCTACACCGATCATTTTGGTGCGGTAACCGCAATGCGGGCCATCCTGGCTGATGGCAGCATTGTGCAATCTGCCGTAGCTGAATTAGACCAAAGCGCCGAACAGCTAATCGATCATACCTACAAATATGGCGTTGGGCCCTACCTGGATGGGCTTTGGACGCAAAGTAATCTCGCTATAGTCAGTGAGCTAACCCTTAGGTTAAAAGCGCAGCCACAGGCATTTGAAGCATTTTATATCCAGTTTCAGCACGACACGGATTTTGAAGTTGCGCAGCAAATCGTATTTCAGATTTTACGTGATCTGGAAGGCGTAGTTGGCTCAGTCAATATAATGGACCGCCGAAGGGTTGCGGCCATGATGGCGGATAATCCAAATGGTCGGGCGGCTCACCAGGTAATGTCAGATAGCCAGGTTGCCCGGATCGCTAAAGATTATGATATTCCGGCCTGGACCATTGCCGGGACTTTGTACGGACGCAGTAAAGTGGTACTAGCGGCTGCTAAAGAGGTTAAGCTACTGATTGCTGGCAGAGCCTCTAAAGTGTTATTTTCCAGTAGTTTGCTAATTAAAGCCGGCAAATTGGCGGTTAAACTCTTTCCCTCCTTATTAGCAAAGCCGGCAAAAATGTTAGCTTCGTTAGATGCCGGCATTGATATTATGCGCGGCATTCCAAATCAGGTGGCGCTGCCATTGGCGTACTGGCGTAATCCGACTACGATACCCGATCGCAATCGGCCGTTAAACCCTGCTACCGATAATTGCGGTCTACTTTGGTACGCGCCTTTGGTGCCGATGCGGGCCGTGGCGATGCGAGACTATATTAACCATATCAGAAGTGTGTGTCCCAGATATGGTATCGAACCCATGATCACCTTTACCAATCTGCGGCACGATATGGTAGACAGCACTATCCCCATCGTGTTTAACCGTAATGATCCGGTAGCAATGCAGCAAGCTAAAGCGTGTTTGCACGAGCTGGTGAGTATTGGTTTAACCAAGGGTTGGGTGCCGTATCGGCTTAATTTAGAGCAGCAGGCAGAATTGATTAGTGATAAAGCCATGTTTTGGCAGGTGGTTAAAAAACTAAAATTCGTGCTTGACCCCAATAATATCATTTCTCCGGGCCGGTATTCTCTTTAATAGTTTGTAAAAAGCGAATAGAGACAGGCATTCTGATACAAATGGCAACGTAGTTTTTTAGATTTGCGTCTTTAGTCAGTTAACGACAATAAAAAAAGATGGCGAATTAGGCGCCATCTTTTTTATGTTATCAAGCTTTAGTCGTATTACGATTTTTGACGTCTTCTGTTTAAAAGCAGACCAACTAAACCCAAACCAAGAATACCAATTGATGCTGGAGCAGGTACTGTAACAGCTGAATTCAAACCAACAACGATGTTGTCGATTTCAAATGCACGTGAACTCGTGTTGGTCATTCTGAACGCTGTAAAGTTCTCATTTTGATTAAATACAATGTTAACGTAGCGGTTAGAATTGTCACGGTTACCAGATTGCAGTTGGAAAATATCCAGAATGGTAGTGCCGGTCAAAATGTTAAAAACGTTATTACCCAGCTGAAAATTAATTGGTACGAAAACATTATTAACGATATTACCAAACTCAAGAGCGTTATAGGTGTCAATACTACCGTAATAGATACCTAAATATCCGATATAGTCACCTGGTCTTTGTTGGGCGATAAAACCGGTATAGTCAACAACCATTGACGCATTGGCCGGGTTAACATTGTAATGCGGTGCATAACCAAAACATGTTGTATTGGCGTTGTCATGGGCAGCCTGCGCTGTATTGCCCTGTTGAACACCAATGCCACCTGTGCCGCTTACACTAAGCGCTCCGGCAGAGTTTACACCACAGCCAGCAGTCTGAATTTCTAACCAGCTAGGCAGAGGTGTGCCATAAACTCCAGTGTTTCGACTTAATATACGACATGTAGTCACTGCATATAGGGTGCCAGATATATAACTATTTGTTATTTCTTATAAAATGAACACTTTTTTTGGGGGGTATGTGCGGTGTGTAAACTATTCTGACACTGGTCTTATTTCTACCGCAATATAGGTAATGCGTTCGAAGAACGGGGTTTATTGAATAGTAAAATAGAAACGGTATAAGTAAACAGCCTGGAGCTTTGCGGATATCTCTTTATTCCACTAAGTAGGTTATACAGCCTAACATCGCTAACTGCTGATTATTAAGCCTCTCTACCATATTTATCTGGCACTCTTAAAAATGAAAAAAGGCGGTTAAATCCGCCTTTTTTAAAAAAAATTATAAATCACTTCTTCATAAAACGGCGAGTACCCGCCAAACCCAGAAGACCTAAACCTAACAAAGCAATTGAGGCTGGTTCTGGTATGGATGCAAATTGTCCATTAGCTGAACCAGTACGGATACCACTGAACTCGGCAGAGCCTTGTAGGAACAAGTCTGACATACCAGTGTTACGGTCTAGCTCACTAACTACGCCAGGTAAACCACCTGTAACGCTTAAAGTTGATTGGACAAATCCACCTAAAATTGAACCGTCTAACCAGAAATTATCAAATTTTAAACTTGCCCATAAATTACCGCTCTGGAACCCATTAACATTCAGGTAAGAGTTTGATGTAACTGAAAAAACGCTCACTGGACTCTGGTAGTAAATATTTAACCAGGAATTGGTAGTATCAAAAATGACAGAACCACCACTGACGCCTGACACAGCTAAACCGCCAAAAGCGAACGTCAATACGCAACTGGTACAGTAGCTGAACTCACCAGGGATGCCAATATTGCCAAGTAACGTACGGCTGTCAAAAATCTGGTCGAATAAACCAACACCAGATAACAAGCCTGCGCCAGGTGTTACCGCATTGCCATCTACGAGTCTAGTTATACCATTGATATCAACTGTGTAACTAGATGGATCCGCATACCATTGTTGGAAGTTAAAGCTACCCGCGATTCCACCGTTACTGATTGGGTCCCATGTTACACCGCCAGCGGTAACAGGCGATGCGTCCACAGAGTAGCTTGCTACCGCAAGTGCCGCAGCACCGATAAAGCTCGTTACATATTTCATCTCGTTCTCCTTGATAAATCTTCTGATACGAAGTTTCATCCTTACATGCTTGAAACGTGCCAACTTTAGTGTGTTTTTAAGTTATTGATTTTTATGCATTTTTATATTGGCTGCATGGCGGGGAGCGAGTTTGTGTAAAAAATGCTGACAGCCAAAGCTGTCAGCATTGAAGGTTAGAGAGAGGCAGACAATTGTTGTTGCCGAGCTTTATGCTCTGCAGATCCGGCATTAATACTATTAAGCACCTCGCGAGCTTTTACTGTATTCCCAATTTGGATTAGTGATTCTGCATAATTGAGTTGTACTTCAGGATGGTTCGGGCGGATCGCCAACGATTTTTCAAATTGGACGATAGCTTCCTTGTGTTGACCTTGAAGCTTTAAAATTTTACCGTAGGTATCAAGAATATCGGGATGCTGGGGTAGTTTACCCAAGGCTTTTTCAGCATATGGAAGCGCTTTTTGTGCTTCGCCACTCTGAGCTAAAACCCAAGCATAATTATTCAGGATAAGCGGGTTTTCTGGATCCTTTTGAAAAATATCAAAATAAATCTCCCTGGCTTTTTCAACATCATCCTGCAGTACTAAACTGCCATAAAAGCTATATACTCTTTGATCTTGTCCATGCTTGGCAAAATGGTCCTCCAGAAAACGGATCGCACGACGGAATGACACATCTCTGGCTAATGCTTCTGCGATGGCAATAGCAGTTAAGGAATCTGGAACGGCATTGTAGGAATCCTGAAGTGTTTTTAGTCCAAGGGCTAGTTGACCTGCCAGCAGCTGCATTCTGCCTTTATGGAACAACATTTGTGGTTGGCTGCTAATCTCTTTTGGTAACTGTTCCAGAACGGCAAGAGCTGCTGGATAGTCTTCAGAGTCATTAAGTAAGGCCAGTTGCACTAATTTTATGTTGGTGTCGTTTGGTAACCGTTTCCGCAAATTATCAACAACAGCTAAGGCCTCTTTCATTCGCTTATTCAACGCAAGAATATTCGCATATGCCAGAGCGGCTTGTTGATTTCGCTCATCCTGTTTAAACCAACGCTCTGTAACTGCAAGTGCCTGTGGTAGTTTTTGTTGATTGACATAGGCGTTTGCCAGCACCGGATAACCTGTAACTGGAAAACCCGTGTTATCGCTTAGTTTTGGTTCCAACAAAGCGACTATGGCATCAAACTGTTGCTCCTGTTGATAGATAGTAAGTAACAAGCCCAGTAGGCCTTGATTATCCGGTGCCTTTTGTTGCGCTGCCTGGATCTGAGCAATAATGGGGGACGTTTCTTTGTTCAGCGATTTATTAATACCGTATAAACCAAGGTATGCTGGGACATAGTCAGGCTGCAAATTCACCGCTTTTTGCAATAAGGCTATAGCTTGGTCTGGTTGTTCTTGTTGTTGCGCCACGGCAGCCAACAAATACTGAGTGAACGCATTTTTTGCGTCCGCCTGCTCTGCTTCATTAAGGAACTTCTCTGCCTCAGTAAAATTGGCCGATAGCATCGCGGTTAAGGCTTTAAGGTTATAACCAGTATTTGCGGTTTCAGGTTGTTTTAACCATTCATCAGCCAGCGCTGACGCCTTATCATATTGTTGTTGGCGAATATAACTGGCAGCAAGTGTCAGACGCGCGTCATGCCGGGCCGGATCTATCAGTAACGCTTGTTCAAGATCCCGGATCCCCGCTGTCATTTGTTCAGGGATGCCGAGCTTAAGTTGCCCCATTGCTGTTAATGCCCGGCTATCCTGAGCTAATCCGGCATCTTCCATTTGTCGCAGAATGTCATTGGCAAGGTTAGTTTCACCTGCACGTAATAATTGGAATGCAGTTGCAGCGGCAAGGTTAACATCGTCAGCTGTAAGATTAGTAGTACTTAACGAGCCCGCTGCGCTGGTTAACTCGCCGGCCTGCAGTTGTAATGCAGTATAAAGTCGCTGTGCCGGCGGATACACACCAAGTTGTGATTGCACAGTGGCCAAATGCGCCAGCGCCTGACTATTTAACCCCAACTGGTTATAAATAATCCCCGCTAAAATTCGGCTTGCAGTGGTGCTGAAGCGGTTTGCAATAGCACGGTCAATATATTCTTTAGCTTTGTTGAAGTCTTTTTGTTCGTAAGCAACGATAGCACTCAGGTAATTTGTTAAGCCATGTTCTGGTGCAAAACGCATTATTTGCTCGAGTTGCGCCCTGGCTTTATCTAATTCCTGATTTTTCAGTTCCAATTGCGCAACACTAAGTCTGCTGCGAAGTGCGGTAGGGACCAGTTTTAAATAGTCATAGTAAAGCGCCAGCGCTGCGTCCTCTTTGCCGAGTGAAGATTGCAATTGTGCCCGGAACAGCAAATTTTCCGCTGCGGTATTACTGTTTGCATCGATAGCTTCCAAAGTGGCTAATGCCTCTGCGGCTGCATTATTTCTGATATGAAGCATCGCTTTCGCAAACTGTTGTAAGTCCGGCTCAGGTGCATCAACCAGCTTATCGAAGGTCGGTAGAGCATTTTCACCCGTTCCCATCTCAATCTCAGTGAGGGCCCGATAGAAACTTAAATAACGTAGTAAGGAGTCAGACAGAGTATCTTCACCTTCCATAGGTTCCAGCAGTTGCTTGTAATTTTCAGAGCGGAAACGAGTTTGGATAAGCTCCTGTGCAATCTCAGGTAAGGCAATTCCGTTGGCGATGGCTCGCAGAAGTTCTTTTTCGGCGGAGATGTAGTCGCCTGTTTGCATGTAAATGCGTCCCAGCAATACCCGGTAATCGCCATTATCCGGTGCGGCAGCAACGGCTGACTTGAGTTCTATAACCGCTTCATTAAAACGTTGTTGTTGCGCGAATTCGGTAGCTGAAGCGAAGTGCTCCTCGGCTGATTTTCCGCCACAACCGCTTAATATTATACTCAGTGCAATTGCAGCAGGCAGATAGGTTTTTTTCATGCGAACATTCTCCATTGCTCAGAACAGCCGGTGAGGCTTTTCTACCGGGCGGCAGACTAACAGTTTAGACGAATTAAAATGTATAAGATCATTCTTCCAGCATCATATTGCTCGCCGGCCAAAAATCAAGCATGATAATAACAAGAATGCTAACAGAATGCTAAAAGCGCAGGTGCATGGATTGCCGATGTTTACAAACCGTTCTGATGTTGAAAATATAACTAGTCAAAAGCCTTTGTTGCAGGTCGTTATTGACACTGAAGAAGAGTTTGATTGGTCTAAAGGCCCGGACAGGTCTAAAGTTTCTGTAAAGCATTTGCAGCAGTTACACTTGATACAGGATATTTTCGAGCAGTACGGTTTAAAACCTTGCTATGTTGTTGATTACCCTGTTGCGACAGATCGTACCAATAACCAATTGTTAGTAGATGCTTTTCGTCACGATAAGTGTGAAATTGGCGCGCATCTGCACCCATGGGTCAACCCACCCCATAACGAGCCGCTTTCTATCTCGAATATGTATCCCGGCAATTTGCCGTATGAGCTGCAAAAGCAAAAGCTACAGGCGTTAACGTATAAAATAACTGAAACCTTTGGTTGCAGGCCTGTTATTTACAAGGCTGGTCGTTACGGATTTGGGCCTAATACACAACAAATTCTTGAAGAATTAGCTTATCAAATCGATCTTTCTGTTTGTCCGGCGTTCGATCACAGCTACGACGGCGGGCCGGATTATCACAATTTTGGTGTTAATCCTTTTCTTTTCGGCAAGAATTTGCTCGAAATTCCGCTTACCGCTGCCTATGTCGGCATTGCGGGGAGTTACTCTCATCACTTATTTAGTTTCGCTAAGCAATATGAAAAATTTCGGCTTCCGGGAGTATTTGCCCGGAGTGGGGTAGTTGACCGGCTTGTGTTGTCACCTGAGGGATTTACTACTGCAGAGCATGTCAAAATCACGCAATTTTTGCTCAAACGAAATGTAAGAATTTTTACCTGGAGTTTTCACAGTTCCAGTATTGTTGTGGGTAATACCAGCTACGTGCAATCTCAAAAGCAACTGACCGAGTTCTTAGATCGATTTAAGCGATTTTTTGACTTCTTTTTTGACACTCTCGGCGGTGCAGCAACCAGTCCAATTCAGTTTAAAAGTTTAATGGAGAAACAAAAATGAAGGTGTTAGGTATTTCACCACTGGACAAAGATGCAACTGTATCCGTCGTGGTTGATGGCAAAATTATTTTCGCTGCTGGCGAGGAGCGATTCTCAAGAGTTAAGCAGCAAGATGGCTTTCCTAAACTGGCATTAGAGGCTGCACTGGCTTATACCGGCTTGCAAATATCTGACTTTGACGACGTGGCCTATGCCTTTATGAATTGGGGAAGCGAAGCCGATGTCATAAACCGCAATCTCGACGAAGAAAAGGCCTTTATTGAACGTTTTGAGCCCCAAAATTTGCAAGAGCAAATAAAGGAAGCGTTAAAAAAAGTACCGGAACGCGTTCAGCCAATTCATGGTTTGACTGAGCCAAACGCTAAAATGGAAAAAGGCTTGTTACACAACTCCTATTACAACATGGCGGGTATTCAGAAATTTGCTTCAAACGGTATAGCATTAAAAGGCTCTAAAGCCTGGGCAGAGGAAGCTGTAAGTTCTTTTCAACGCTGGGAAAAAGAATTAACTGCAGGTCTCGCTCAGTTTGGCTGGAATAAGCCCGTTAAACGTGTTGATCATCACATGTCTCACGCGGCTAATAGTTACTATTGCAGTGGTTTTGCCGAGGCGTTGTGCATCACTTTGGATGGATATGGCACCGGACTTGCTGGTTCAGTTTGTGAAGCTAAAAATGGCAAAATAAGACGCCTACATGGCGTCAGCTACCCTAACTCGTTAGGAACACTTTATGAACATGTCACTTCAAGTTTGGGTTTTAAGCCGGGTAGACACGAAGGCAAAATTGTTGGGTTGGCTTCCTACGGCGATCCGGATATTTTAAAAGATATATTGTTGTCCCGGATTGAGCAGAAAGACGGTGATTTTAAGATCTATGAGGCCAATAATATCTACTTTTCGCGTTATTTAGCTTCCAAATTCCCTAAAATTGATGTTGCTGCAGCTTATCAGCGAGTATTAGAAATTGTCGCAGTAAATTTTGTGCAACACTGGGTAAAGAAAACAGGTATTTCTAATGTTGTACTCTCTGGTGGTGTTACTGCAAACGTTAAGTTAAATCAGCGGATCTTTGAAGTCCACGGCGTTGAACAGCTTTTCGTGTATCCAAATATGGGAGATGGGGGCTGTGGTACCGGAGCTGCATTGTATATCAGCCAGCATGGGCAAGTACAACCGACTATTGAGAACGCCTATTTTGGCCCTGATTACTCTGAGCAAGATATGCTGAGCGCTCTGGAAGAGGCGGGTTTACAAGCTGAACGCCCAGAGAATTTAGCGGCAAGTGTCGCCGCGTTGATTAATGAAGGGCAGGTTGTTGCCAGATTTGATGGCCGAATGGAGTACGGACCTCGAGCCTTAGGTAATAGGTCCATTATGTACCATGCGCGCGAACCAGAGGTAAACCAATGGTTAAATAAGCGCTTAGGGCGAACGGAGTTTATGCCCTTTGCACCGGTCACGTTATTTGAGGCGCGAGAGAGGTGTTATCACAACATAGCCGGCGCCGAACATACGGCGGAATTTATGACTGTGACTTTTGATTGTACAGAGTTCATGAGAGAAAACTGCCCTGCAGCTGTTCATGTTGATGGCACGGCTCGTCCCCAGCTGATTAAACGGGATGTGAATCCTGGCTATTACGATATTTTAAAAGAGTATGAGAAATTAACCGGTATTCCAAGCCTGATTAATACCAGTTTCAATATGCATGAAGAACCTATCGTTAACAGTCCAAAAGATGCAGTGCGAGCCTTTTTAGATGGCAAGCTTGACTATTTATTGCTCGGTCCGTTCTTGGTTAAAAATCCGGCGGAACAGCATTAAATTGAATACTTACCAGCCAGAATATGCTGCCAGCACATACCCGCTGACAGATATTACAAATCTAGCTGCTCAGTGGCAGGAGCTTGAAAGCAAAGCTGATAACCCGTTTTTTCTGTCATGGCAGTGGATAGGAGCATGGTTAACTGCATTTCAAAGTCAGGTGACGGTTATCGCCGTCCATTACAACGAAGTACAGTTAGTCGCATTAGGGTTGTTGGTATCAAGAAACACTAGACGTCACGGCGTATTAAGTAGTAAGTGTTTGTATTTGCATCAGACTGGTTTACCAGAGTCTGATCAAATCTGGATTGAGTACAACGGGTTTCTAACTGACAAAGAGCATACCGCCCACGCTGAGCAAATTGCGCTACGCTTTATTCGAGAACATTTGAATTGGGATGAGTGGGTTGTTGGAGCAATCGAAGAGTCGAAGTTAAACCTCTATTGCAAAGAACTTAATACTTCTTCTCATTTATTGTGGGAAGCGCCATGCTACGGTATTGATCTGGTTAAGTTGCGAAACACAGCGCAACCTTATTTGCAAACGCTCTCAGCAAATACCAGGTACCAGATAAATCGTTCACAGCGCTTATATGAACAGCATGGACGTTTAAAACTTTTGCGACCAGATTCGCTTAGTGAAGCTCTGGATTGGTTCAATAAAATTGGCCCACTGCATATCAGGCGTTGGGGTGATGGTCTCGCTCAAAGTGGTTTTGCCAACCCACTTTTTGTGCAATTCCATCATCAGTTAATCAAACAATCCTGGAATCAATTCGTCGACATCGTTGCCCTTGAGCTTAACGGTATGCCAATTGCATTTTTTTATAATTTTATATATCGGCGGCGGGTCTACTTTTATCTGGCAGGATTAAAGGTAGAGCAAGATAGTAAACTAAAACCGGGATTGCTGGGGCACGCAATATGTATTGAAGATTACGTGAACCGAGGTATTGATTTTTATGACTTTATGGGAGGCGAAGAGCGTTATAAAAGTCAACTTGGTATCTGTCATTCAAAGTTAGTCAGAGTTACGTTACAGAGAAATCAGTTTAAATTTCTATTGGAACAGCAAGCAAGAAAAGTAAAACACCAGCTTTTCGGGACTGATACGGCGGCTAGTAAATTCAGAGGACGAGGTTAGCGTGTCTTTCATAGAACCGGTGCAGCACACAAATATAGCGCTTTTATATGAATGCGATGACGAAACTAACGTTATCTTAGACCGTTATGTTCAATCCCATCCGAATGGCAGTGTTTATCACCTGTCAGCTTGGCGTGATGCAATTAAACTAGCCTATAAGCACCAAACGATGGTTCTTATAGCTATGAAAGGGCAGGATATTGTTGGTTTCCTACCGTTATGCTGCATGTCTATCCCGATTTTTGGTAAGCATTTGATTGCCCTACCTTTTGCAGATTACTGCTCGGCAATCGCAGACGAACCAGAAATCGAAATTCAGCTAATTGAAGAGGCAAAAAGGCAGCTTATTAAAATAAGTGCTAAAAAGCTCGAAGTTAGAGATTCAGAGTTTGAATTAGTGCAGTCTAAAGCAATAAATCCCTCAGAAGAACCATGCGAAAACCATCTTTCGCTTCTAAAGGCTAAAGTACGGATGTTAGTCCATTTACCAGCCAGCGCAGATTTACTAATGTCTAGCTACAAACCTAAATTGCGTAGTCAAATCAAGAAGGCGCAAAAAAATGGATTAACAGCAAAAATTGCGGATGATGAAGATGCTTTAAACCTTTTCTATCGCGTTTATGCCCGAAATATGCATCGTTTGGGCTCTCCCGTGCACAGTTTCCGATGGTTTCAAGCTTTGCGTAAAAATCTGCTATCGTTGGGTGCATTTCAAGTTGTGTTAATTGAATATCAGGAAAGTGTTGTTGGTGCGGCTATTGTTCTGCATTTTGGTAAATCTGCTTGGATACCATGGGCGTCAACACTACAGGACTACAATCACTTAGCACCAAATATGTTGATGTATTGGCAGATACAGGCCTACCTTTCTGATAAAGGGGTTCGTGTATTCGATATGGGCAGATCAACAATTGGTGAGGGAACTTATCGATTTAAAGCGCAATGGGGGGCAGTAGCTGATCCATTGCGTTGGACGGTTTATCGGCCAACTGATATTGCGGATAGTAAAGAGACAAAGATCGGCTCTGTGAAGCTAAGACGGTTAGCTGAGAAAATGTGGCGTTTGCTTCCATTACCAGTAGCAACGGCCTGTGGCGCGTACTTGAGAAGATATATTTCATTATGATGATGACAACGTTCCTGGTTTTAACCATTATCTGTTTGCTCATTCCGCCATACGTTTATCTTGGCTACCCGTTGATTTTGTGGTTACTGAATAAAGTCGGCTTCAGGCGACTTCACTCTTGCTCTGAGATTACCCCGAGAGTGACTTTAATTATTTCTTGCTATAACGAAGCGAAAATCCTGCGGCAAAAGTTACATAACAGTTTGGAACTCGACTATCCCGTTGAAAAATTGTTTGTCGTAGTGGTATCAGATGGTTCTGATGACGGTAGTGACGATATTGCCAGAGAGTTTATCGGTTTGCAGGTGCGACTGGTGCGTCAGGAAGGTCGCTTGGGTAAAACGATGGGGTTAAATCTGGCACTAAAAGATCTTGACACTGACATTGTGGTTTTTTCCGATGCCAATGCAATGTATGAACGGCAGGCAATTCGAAATTTAGTGAAACATTTTGCCGATCCAGAGGTTGGGTATGTTGTTGGTGCCGCTCTTTATACGGATGGCAAAAATAATGCCGCAGCAGCAAACGAGGATCTCTATTGGCATTATGAAATGACCATTAAAAAGTGGGAGAGCCAATTACACTCAGTCGTAGGTGGCGATGGTGCCATTTATGCGATTCGGCGTGAACTTTGGGAACCGCTACAGCAGCGTGATATTAACGATTTTGTAAATCCCCTGCAGCTTGTCGCCAAAGGTTATCGTGGCGTGTTCGAGCCAGAAGCGAGATGTTTTGAGGAAACGGCTGGAAATTTCTCCAAAGAGGCCAAACGTAAAGAACGTATTGTGAATCGGAGTTTACGTGGCCTGTTCAGAGTTAAAGCAGTGATGAATCCGCTTCGCAGTGGTATTTTTAGTTATATGGTGATTTCTCATAAGCTTCTGCGTTGGTTAATTCCTCTGTTCGCGGTATTAACTTTCCCCGGTGCTTTAGTGCTTGCCTCACAGAGTGTTCTGTTAGGTCAAATCCTGATGCTTGGCGCTTTGTTACTACTTATTCCTTCATTTATCGGTTATCTCGGGCAGAACTATCCAAGGCTACCCTGGGTATTTTCTTTTCCGTACTATTTTGTCAGCGTTAATTTTTATGCCCTTATGGGGATTATCAGCGCTTTAATGGGGCGAACTCAGATCACCTGGAACTCTTCGAGACCTCACACCGCTGAATTGAACAAAATTAGTGGGATTTCATTAACCGGGGGATTGAGTTATTTAGTTCTGATTGTCTGCGGTGCCGCCGCCTTGTGTTGGCCTTATGTCTAAAATTGCACTGTTCTTTCTGCTAGCGTTAGTCGCTGGTGTTATCGCTACATTTGCCTATACCCCAGTAGCTGCTTTTTTAACTTATCAAATGGTTTATTTTTTTAATCCTGATAATCGCTGGTGGGGGGCGTCCATTCCTGGGCTTCGTTATTCCCTTTTTATCGCTTTAGTAATGATCGTAGTATTTATCTCAAAATACCGCCAATTATCTGAGTTAAGCCCTTGGTCGCGGCAACCAATCTTAAGGTGGTTGTTAGCAATCTTGGTTATGTATTACATCATGTACTTCTTTGCTATTAACCCTTTATTTCACGACAAATTTACCTTTGAATTTACCAAGTTGATTGTAATTATCTGGATAGCTTACAAGCTAATTAATTCTGAGTGGGCATTAAAAGCTTCGATGTGGGCATATATTTTAGGGGCGACATACGTTGGCAAGCTCGCGCGCGATGTAGGAAGAAATAGTAGTGCCCGAGTAGAGGGAATTGGAATGGCAGATGCGCCTGATGCCAATGATACTGCAGCAATACTGGTTCCTCCGCTGGTTTTCTTATTATATTTTGCATGGTTAGGAAACTGGAAAGTTCGTGCGCTAACGGCTGTTTGTGCGGCATTTATTGTAAACGGGCTGGTGTTGATCAATAGCCGAGGTGCATTTTTAGGCGCGATTGTAGGTTGTGGTTTCTTTCTAATTTATATGATTTTTTCGAGGTTTCAGCGAAAGTGGCAACGGCCTATGGCTGTTCTAATTATTGCTACAGGTTTATCGGGCGCTTTTTATCTTGCGGATGATACTTTTTTTGCCCGAATGGAAACTTTAAAAGTACAAGAAGACGGCAGTAGAGGCGGTGATGACCGTGTAGATTACTGGTTTAAAACCTTTGATATGATGCGCGACTATCCAATGGGTCTCGGTATTTTTGGTTATCAGACTGTTAGCCCGGCTTATCTGGATCAATCACAACTCGCCTCTAACTCTGGCAATCGTGCCGTACACTCCACATGGTTCCAGATTTTAAGCGAGTTAGGCTGGTTTGGCTGGCTTCTTTTTGCCGGGCTATTCTGGCGGTTATGGCGATTAACACAACAAACTAAGTTTTATGTGCTGCAACGTGGCCAAACCAATCAGTATTTTTTAATACTGGCATTAGAGGGGGCACTGTTTTCGTTTTTAGTTGCAGCAACCTTTATCGACAGAGCTCGGGCTGAGGTTATGTATTGGTTAATATTATATCTGGCCGTAGCATCGAATATTTTCTATTTACGTTTGAATTCTCCGGTACAAAAGGGAAGCAGCACTGCTGTTGCTCAAAATCGTAGCGGATTAACTAAGGACCAGATTTGATGAGAGTGCTGCAGTTTATTACACCCTCAGGTTTTTACGGTGCTGAGCGCTGGGTGTTAGCTCTGGCAAATAATTTACCGTCAGCTGATATGGTGTGTGATTTGGCGGTTACCGAAGAAGGGCCGGCACAAGATTTGTCAGTCGCACGACTTTATCCGCATTCCGCTGGTTTAGTGCATTATGTTTCAATGAAAGGCCGTTTTGATTTTGGCGCAGTAACAAAGCTGGTTGAGATAATAAAGTCCCGGAATATCGATATTATTCATACCCATGGTTACAAATCAGACATTCTCGGTTTATTAGCTGCCCGTAAAGCCGGCATCAAAATAGTCAGCACGCCGCATGGCTTTTCTAACAATGTGGGTTGGAAATTGCGCTTGTTTATCAGATTGGGTTTATTCGCTTTAAAGTTTTTTGACAAAGTGGCCCCCCTATCTGAGCAGTTGGTTTTTGATTTAAAACGCTATGGGATCAAAGATAAACAGTTACACTTTATCGAGAACGGTGTGGATTTGACTGAGTTGGCACCATATCGCAAAACCATTCCAGCAAAAGATTTCAGTGCCGGTAGCGGACTACACTTGGGATATATCGGACAATTGATCCCCCGTAAAGGCTTAGCTGATTTACTGCAGGCTTTTAATCTTTTATGGCAACGTTTTCCGGACTCAAAATTAACGCTTATAGGCGAGGGTAGCCAGCGTAGTGAGTTGGAGGCATTGGCTAAAACACTGCCTGCCGCCAGCGCGATTTCATTTTTGGGCTTTCGGGGCGACCGGATTGTCTTATTGAAGGATTTTGATGCTTTTGCTTTAACATCGTCGTTAGAAGGGATCCCCAGATGTTTAATGGAGGCGATGGCCGTTGGTGTTCCTGTAGTAGCTTACGATATTCCAGGCGTTGACCAACTGATAACCCACGAATCAACTGGTCTGTTAGCGCCTTTAGGTGATTGGCAGCAGTTAGCTAATCACCTTATTCGGTTAGCCGCTGAACCAGAGCTAGCGAATAAAATTAGCCTTGCAGCGAGACAGCTGGTTGACCAGCGTTTTTCTGCGGCACGCATGGCCGCTGAGTATCAACAACTTTTCCTCGAATTGCTGCAGTCGCCAAAGGCGGCGGCTACTTTGGAGCATGATTAGATGTGTGGCATTGCCGGCTTTTCAGTTAATGCTTCTCTACCTCCCGGGCTAACTGAGCGTTATCTGCATGCTATGGGAGACGCCATTGCGCATCGTGGACCAGACGCGACTTCCTTATGGCATGACACACAATTTGCGATGGTGCACCGTCGGCTGAGTATTATTGACCTTAGCGCTGCAGGTACACAACCGATGCGTTCGCCATGTGGGCGCTATGTCATCGTATTTAACGGTGAGATTTATAATTATCAGATACTAAAGCAGCAATTGTTGGAGCAAGGAGCGGTTTTCAATACTCAGACCGATACAGAGGTACTGTTAAAGTTATTTCAGCGTGATGGTAAGGATTGTCTGACGCACTTAAATGGCATGTTTGCTTTTGTGGTTTGGGATACCAAGCTGAAACAGGTATTTATGGCGCGGGATCGTTTAGGTAAAAAGCCGCTTTATTACTATCATACGAACCAATGCTTTGCCTTCGCTTCAGAAATAAAAGCCCTACTAAAACTACCTTTTGTGCCAAAGCAGATCCGCCAGGATGCGGTGAAAGACTTTTTCTTTTATCAGTATGTACCTGATCCGAAAACAATCTTCGCAGGTCTGTTAAAATTACCGCCAGGTCATTATTTACACTTTTCCCTTACAGATAAAGTGTTACCGCAGCCAACCAAGTATTGGCGCCTAAAATTTAAGGTAAACGGGCAGCGTAGCTCAGGTCAGATCCAGGAAGAGCTAACAGCGTTAATAGATGATGCGGTAAAAATCAGGATGGTTAGTGATGTGCCACTGGGTGCTTTTTTAAGTGGCGGTGTGGATTCGAGCGCAGTCGTAGGCATGATGGCTCAGCACAGTGCGACGCCTGTAACAACATGCGCTATTGGTTTTGCGTCTGAACAGTTTGATGAAGTACAGTATGCCCGCCAGATCGCAGAACGGTTTGCGACGTCACATCATGAGTTCACAGTAAAAGAGAATGTCACCGATAGCTTTGAACAAATCAGCCGTTATTTTGATGAGCCTTTTGCCGATCCATCATTTATACCAACCTATTTTGTCGCCAAGCTAGCCAGGCAACAAGTTACCGTTGCACTTGCCGGAGACGGTGGAGACGAAAGCTTTGCCGGTTATAGTAAATATGTTGTCGACCAGACAGAGCACGGCTTACGTCAACGTATTCCTGCAGCGATACGTGAAAAGGTGTTTCCCTCGCTCGCCCGGTTGGCGGGATTGAGTCAGGCGACGCCTTTTCGAAAGGCGCGCTCTTTATTGACGGCGCTGGCCACGTCTTCGGACGAAGCGTTTTTTGTTACTAATAGCTTTTTTAGTGCTGAACTATGGCAATATCTGGTGAAAGGTGATTTCGCCATTAGCACAGCAGATTACCGGCCGTCAGAAATCACCTGTGCGCGTTATCAGGAGGCTGATGCTGAAGACCATCTGTCTCGTGTGCTGTACACCGACATCAATACCTATCTGCCGGGTGATATTCTGGTAAAAGTTGACCGAATGACGATGGCAAACTCTTTAGAGGCCCGAGCGCCTTTGCTTGATTACCGGGTTGTTGAGTATGCTGCGGGGATCCCATCTAGCTTAAAGCTACATGGCAAAGACAAGAAACATATTCTGAAACAAAGTCTGAAAACATTATTACCCGAAGACATCTTATATCGGAAGAAAATGGGCTTTTCGGTTCCGTTATCACAGTGGTTAAGCAAGGAGTTACGCCCCTCGGCTGACAGATTGTTTTATCAAGCCGACTCGGGTCTGGCGCAATGTTTTGACATGCGCAAAGTACAGCAATTATGGCAGCGGCATCTTGCCGGTGAGCACCAATTCACCCAAGAACTTTGGAGTATGTTGGTGTTTGAGCAGTGGTGGCAGCATTATATGACTGACAGCAATATAGCCGATAACAAGGTAGTGGTATGAGTAAGTTGCGTGTTTTGCATATTACTTTTGATATGGCAATAGGCGGCACCGAGCAAGTTATCCGGCAACTGGTATTAAATCTTCCAACCGAAATTGAATGCCAGATACTCTGTATTGACGGCCGTGTCGGCGATATCGGTCTGGCATTACAACAGCAAGGTACGAAAGTGCATGTCCTACCCAGAAAGGCGGGCTTAGACTGGCAACTCATTCGCAATATCCGCAAGCTCGTTCGGGAAGAACGTATTGATATTGTTCATTGCCATCAATATACACCCTGGGTGTATGGCTGGTTTGCGCATTGGCGTACGGCTGCAAAGGTCGTGTTTACTGAGCATGGACGTTTTTATCCCGATCGTTATCGTATTAAAGCTTGGCCATTGAACCTGATTATGGCATTTAGTTCTTCAGCATTAATTACTATTTCCCAGGCAACAAAACGTGCTTTGGTTAAATATGAATGTGTACCACCATTTTTAGTCAAGGTTATTTATAACGGAATTCAATCATTATCACCTGATATTGAGGCAACAAAAGTCCTTCGTGATGAATTGCGGGTCGACAAAAGCGTGCCTGTAATCGGTACTATTGCCAGGCTGGATCCAGTCAAAAATCAATTTATGATGCTGCGGGCATTCGCCGATCTGCTCCAGCATCAAAGAAACCTTATTTTATTATTAGTTGGCGATGGCCCTATCAGGCGAGAGCTGGAGCAGTTAGTTGATCAACTACAGATAAGACCTAATGTTCGTTTTACAGGTTTTAAAACCAATATTTCAGATTACCTCGCGCTAATGGATATTTATTTATTGAGTTCACACACGGAAGGCACATCAATGACCTTATTAGAGGCGATGAGTTTGGGACTGCCATGCGTAGTAACGGAAGTTGGTGGAAATCCGGAAATTGTTGCTAATAATATTAACGGTTTACTAAGCCCTGACAACGATGCTAAAGCTTTTACACAAAATGTAGCAAAGCTATTACAAAGCCCCCAGCTTCGCAAAACTTTGGGGGATGCCGGTAAAGCTCGTTTTTGCCAGCACTTTTCAATCGAGCATATGCTTAAATCCTATTCAGATATTTACTACCGGGTTGCCGGGAAATGAGCAATGTTCGCAGTAGTATATTGTTCTCTTTTGCCGGTAAATATGGTTCAAAGCTGATCAATCTAGTCAGTACGATTTTCATAGCTCGCCTGCTGACTCCAACAGAGATAGGAACTTTTGCCATAGCTAGCTCCGTAGTGATGATTTTGGCGGAAATTCGGTTACTCGGAGCGGCTGCTTATTTAGTGCGGGAGGAGTCGATTGATGAGTTGAAAATCCGTAGGGCTTACGGTATTACCTATTTAATGTGTTGGGGACTTGCATCAATTTTGATTGTTGGATCAGGCTTTATTGCAGATTTTTTTAATCAACGCGAGTTGCAAGGAGTGTTTCTTATCCTCGCCGCCAGTTTCTTTTTAGCTCCATTTATAAGCATTCCCAATGCTATTTTGGTGAGAAACTATCGTTTTAAACAAGTGACAATTATCGACTTAGTTGCTCTGATAATTCAATTAGTTGCGACATTATGGCTAATTAGTTTTGAATTTGGTTTTTATGCCTTAGCTTGGGGTCAGTTGGTTGCAATGCTAACCCGAATGATCTTCAGTTTATATTTTACCCGGCAGATTCGTGTTTACGCTCCCTGCTTTCGGGGGATGGGAGAGATTGCGAGGCTAGGGGTATACACCTCTGCTGCTAATATTGTACGACGGATTCACTATACGATATCGGATATTGTGATCGGTAAGATGGGCACAGCGGCAGAGGTTGGTGTTTTCTCCCGTGGCATGGGGTTCGTCGACTTTATCAGTAAGAGTGTATTAGATGGTGTCGGCTCAGTAGCCCAACCTTATATGTCTGACTTGAAAAGGCGTGGTAATGATTTAGGGCAAGCCTATATTAAAGCTACAGCCTTACTTTGTAGCCTGGTGTGGCCCGTGTTGGTTGTCGCGGGCTTTGCGGCTCTACCTGCAATCCGTTTACTTTTTGGTAATCAATGGGATAATGCAGCGCCAATTGCTTCAGCTCTGTCGTTTTGGATGTGTATAAAAGTAATCAGCTTTTTTTCTCCGCCGTTATTAATAGCAGTAGGCCGGGAAGCGGTAATGTTTAAGCGTGACGTTTTACTATTTGTGTTGTTAGCGGGGTCTCTTATCTTGAGTTATCCCATGGGATTAACCACCATGGCGCTAACCTTTATACTTAATGGTTTAGTAGAAGTGTGTATTACATTGTTGCTGGTAAGAGTAACAGTGCAGGTATCCATAAAAGCATGTTTAATATCGCTTTTTAAACCTATGCTATTATCACTGGGGTGTTTGGGCGCTAGCACCATACTTGATTATCTTTACCCATTTTCTTCCGGTTCACCTCTGGTAATTTTTCTATTATTAACGTTCGTAATGCCACCAATATGGTTATTACTTTCAAGATGGCTTAAGTTACAAATATATACGGAAGCGACTAAAATCTTGCTAGCAGCAATGAAACGAATAGCTCGATAACCTTATTTCATAGTTTTAATCGCATACGTCAAAGTAATAATGGGAATGGACAATACATGCAACCAAAATTAAAAGTCTTATTTATTGCTTATTTTTTCCCGCCTGTTAGCGGTGGAGGAATTCCCGGAGCAATGCGTGTTTTGAAATTTTTACGATTTATTAATGCTGAGGCATATGTACTAACAAAAAAAGCAGACGTTTTAAGCCAATCAGATGAAAGTATTAGTTGTGAATTACCACCAGAACGTATTTTACGAGCCGGCAAAATTGATCCTTTTGGTCGGTTATTAAAATTCCAATATTGGTTAAAGACGTTGCTACGCAAACGGCATCATCAAGAATCAAGTACTGATAGCTTAAGTAAAAGCTCGGTATTTTCAGATCATTCAACCCACAGCCAAAAAGCATTGGCTGTTAGAGTCAAAGATTTTATCTATAACCTTAACTATTTTCCGGATCAGGCTAGTGTTTGGATAATACCTGCGTTTTTCGCAGGTAGAAAAGTGATAAGAAAAAAAAAGATTGATGTGATCTTCGCCACAGGCTCACCTTGGTCATCGCTAATATTAGGTTATTTACTTAGTAAACTTACACGGAAGCCCTTAGTGGTTGATTACCGCGACCCTTGGATAAATAACCCCTTTCACCATACAAAAGGAGCTTTCTTAGATCGCTTAGCTGCGAAACTAGAGCATAGGATAGTTAAGCATGCTACTTTTGTTAGTTTAAACACAGAACCCCTAATGGAGGAGTTCTTATATCGTTATCCATCGTTAGATAAAAGTAAGTTTATCGTCTTACCTAATGGGTTCGAGGAACAGGATAGCAACAACCAATATTCTTATGATGAAACAAAGTCAGAATTAGTGATTCGACATGCAGGGTTTTTATATGGTCCCAGGGATCCATCTGTTCTGCTAGATGCCATACAAACCGTCAATCAACAAGCAATAACAAGCAACATGCCGAACCGTTGGGTATTTGAACAGATTGGTGCAGTAAGTTTAGGTTATGATATTAAAAAAAAATATCAGCAGATGTTGTCTGATGGGAGTTTCAAGATCTTACCTCAAGTGCCTTATGCGGAATGTCAGCGCTTACTGAAGCAAGCAGATCTATTGGTAAATATCCAACCAGGCACTAAAACCCAAGTTCCGTCGAAGATATACGACTACCTTGCAGTTGACCGACCTATACTAAATATTACGCCACATGACGGTGCGCTAGGTCGTATGGTTAAAAAATATCAGCTAGGTGCTTGTTTTGATTTTACAGAGAAACGATCGATAGAGGAGTATTTAAATAGTAAGTTGGCACTACAAGAATGGCGTTCGTCGGAAATATATTCTTCGAAAAGTTGTTTTTCTATTAAAAATGTTGCCGAAGAGCTTGAGAATATGTTTAATAAAATAGTGAGAAGACAAAAAAGTTAATATTGCTTATTTTTACTAGGGCCTGTTGATCTTTGCTGTTCATAATTCAGCCAACCCACATTGGCAGCCATATAAGGCAGCAAGCCAAGGCCAGTGTACTTGCATAATTCCGGGCTAATTTATCATACCTTGTTGCTACTGAGCGGTAATGTTTTAGCCTGGCAAACACGTTCTCAACCAGATGGCGATGTTTGTACAGACACCAGTCAATATCGCCATTCCCAATCTTCGAATTACGCTTGCGCGGTATGTTAGGGACGCCCTTTTTCTCTCGGATCTGCTCTCGTATCTTCTCGCTATCATAGCCCCGGTCAGCGATAACGTGTTCGGCATCAGGCAGCTGTTTTAGTAATTCTATGGCAGCTTTACTGTCATGAACCTCACCGCCTGTCACAATAAAATCTATTGGCAAGCCGCAACTATCCACTGCCATATGGATTTTCGTCGTGTTACCACCACGACTTTTCCCAACCGCTTCTTTATCTTCTGAGCGAGCACCTGTCGCATGCTGATGCGCTTTGATGATGCTGCCGTCTATAAATTCCCACTCTAAATCAGCCAATTGCCTTAACTCTGCGAATAGCTGCATTAGAATGCCTTTCTTAGACCACAGGTTAAAACGCCGGTAGATGGCGCTCCAATCTCCAAAAGCTTCTGGCACATCGCGCCAAGGGCAACCGACCCGCATCCGATACAAAATGCCTTCGAAAGTATTTCTGTGTTCCGGCTTGTCATATACGCGGCCCGTTTTAAGCATCAATCTGATTAGCTTTGACCAGTACTCGTCTGTTAACATTGTTCTTGGCATGATGGGTTGTCATGGTTAGTTTTTGGCGAAAGTAATTATACCAGCCCATCATGCTGTCTAATAATCCATCACGAAAGATCAACAAGCCCTAGATAAATCTAAAAATTATCAGGATGCTTTCTGAACGATATTGGTGAAATTTTTTTAAGGTGCTAAATAACATTATGAAAAATATAGTTTGTGCTAAATTTCCTGTTTAGAAGAATAAATTAACGTGGTTGGCCTTAACGATTTCATTAGATAAAATAAGGATGTTAAATGAAAAAGTTTAATTTAAAAGAAAAATCAGAGCTAGATAATTATATATTGTCAGTAATAATAGCTACCTCAGCAAGAAAAGAGAGAGAAAAAAGCATTCTTCAGGCAATAAAAAGTATTAGAGCGCAGGAAGATGTTTCTTCCACTATAATAATAGTGGCAAATGGGCAAAGTTGCGCCCCCGATATTTTGAATAAACTTTGTAATATGGAAGGGGTTGAGCTCTATTATTTTCCAGATAAAGATTTCCCAACATCACTTCTAATCGGGCGACAAAAAGTTAGGACACCCTACTTCTCTTTCTTAGATGATGATGACGAATATATATCTGATACTTTGAAAGAAATTATTTTTTCGTTAGAACAAGATAAAAACTTAGATCTCGTGGTTGGAAATGGTGTTCGATTTATTAATAATGCTGACCGTATTAGATTTCCTAGTATAAAAAAATTTAAAGGGAACGAGTTGAAAACGCTAGTAAGTCCTGGAGGAAATTGGCTAGCTAGTTGTGCTGCTATTTATAGAACATCAAGTATTGGCGAAGTTTATTTTACTGACTTTGCTAGATACTGTGAGTGGACTTATCTGGCATTCAAGTTGTCTTTAGAAAAGAATATTGGCTTCATAGATGTTATTTCATACAGGATACACGATTCTCAAGAGTCTTTATCTAAGGGGTTAAATTATCAGATCGGACAGTTTGAGGCTCTTAAGAAAATATATAATTTGAATCTTCCTTCAAGTATAAGAACAAAAGTTTTAAATAAAATATCAGATCAAGCCCATTCTATTTCAGGTTTAAAACTAAATACAGGAAATTTTGGCGAAAGCTGGCACTATCATGTTATAAGTCTTCGCAGTTTTAGTGGAATAAGATATTTACTTTACACAAGAAAAATCTTGATTGCATTTTTCAAAGATATTATATGGAATAAAAACGGAAATTAAAGTTCGAATATAACTACTCCTAAATAGCTGTTCAAAAAAGTAGACCACTCAGTAAAGAGAAATCATTGCGATTTATGCGGTTAGACCAATCGCTAAAAAGAACCGCTTCACGCTAAGGACGAGTGGATATTTATCTGTACCCTAAAAAATCTGTGCAGATTTGGAACCTTAGCGAACCGGGGCAATTGGCTATACCTGGACAGAACAAGAAACACTATCTTTCGGGAGCATTGCACAGCCAGGCTGGGCAAATTGTTTATGTAGATGGCGAGCGCAAAAACAGCGACACCTGTCACCGGCAATGCAAAAACGGTAACCCGAATCATCTCAAGCGTTGGCCACAAGAAGTGCCTTCTCTAAAATACGAAGCGGTTAAATAACTTGATTTATACTTGTAGTGAACTATTTTAATAATGTAATTTAATACTTAGAGATAAAAAATGGCTAGTGAAGCTAAGCAACTTTTTATACTTGGTGCCCCGCGTTCAGGTACGACTTTTTTGGCAAGTCTTCTATCGAAGACGAGATTTGGCTCACCATTTGAAACTCACTTTATTCCAAAATATTATAAAAAACTAAACAAAATTGGTGATCTGAATAACTTTAAAAATTTTCAATTACTCCTTAATCGGATTCTTAGAGAGCGACCTGTTATGCAATGGCGGCTAAGAATAAATAGCAAGGAGTTTTACGAAAGTTTTAATGGTGACGTGACGTATCCAAAAATTGTTAACAAACTTTGCGCCTTGAATCGCAGTACTGAAGCGATATGTTGGGGAGATAAAACTCCTTGGTATCTCGGAGAGTTAGATTTAATAAATTCAATGTTTCCTGATGCAATTTATATTTATATTGTTCGAGATGGCAGAGATGTGGCATTGTCATTACTACAAAAAGAATGGGGGCCGAATAATCTTTACGCCTGCGCGAGATATTGGAAGAATCTCAATTCTCAGACAGAATTGATTTCTGAATTGGAAAGAAATAACCAGCTAATAAAAATTAAATATGAAAACTTACTAGATAACCCGCATGATACCCTAAAAAGGGTACTAACATTTCTTAAAGAGGAAGCAAGCGACGAGCTGTTAAAATTCTCGTTGGCCAAACTGAAAGGTAATAATAAAAACAAATGGGTAGATAGGTTTAGTAATTTTGAACGGTATGTTTTTGAGTCTACGGCATCGACTACTTTGCAAAGATTTGGTTATCCGGTCAAATATCAAGAAAAAAATTTGCCGATTCTTTCTGTTTTATTTTGGGTGCACGACAAAGTTAAATGGTCTATTTTTTTTCTTAAAACTAATATCATTGACGGCATAAAAATAAAGTATTTTGGCAAGCAACCGTTTTCTGATTAATTTCCGCTATTAATATTATTATTTTTTTAAATTTTTTTATTTCTCCTCGCTCATTGGATGTGTTTTATTTTTTCAATTAATTTAGATTTTTTGTCATCAAAGTTGGTTGTTGTTATTGTGTTTTCTTTTTCTACGCTTTTCTCAAAATTATTTATAAAAGGTATTGGCTCTTTATTGTGAAAGTAGTTGTTCTTTATAGAAGGGGTTGCGCCGCGGAAATGGAATATTGCATTTATAGCAAACGGCCTGTTATATTGCCTAGATGACTCATCTGAGACATCATAAATAATATTATTGTGAACCTCAAAATTTCCGAGAATAGAACCCCCTATCTTAACTGCAAAAGGCGCAGTCCCGTTTCTCTTTTCAGATATAGGACCAAGTCCCGTTTCTATTAAAATATTATCTGTTATTTTCACATTTGTTATCCAACATCCATGGTCACGACCAGACGTATATACATTTATACCCGGTCCCCTTTGCCTAAAGATAACGTTATTATGTATTAATAAGTTACCGGAAACATGATCACAAGGATTGTTTCTGCTATTAGTCTCATCGTAGAAATGAATACCATAACGTGCCATATTATTGTGAAGGAAATTCCACCCAAGTTCCGGTGCTTGAATATTCCTAAGACCTTTATTTGTTCTGCGTGTAAAGTAGGTAGTATGATGAAAGTGCGAGGTTTGGCGACATCCAATCTCAGTTATTTCATTACCAAACACTTTCAAATCTTCTATGTCGAATCCCGTTCCAGAGATGGCACCACTCATACCATTCGAACATTTTCCCTCTATGTCAGTGACTTTGTTACCAATAATTCTACCGAATTGTGTCGTTTTAATTTGTATTGTAAAGGGGCTTATTGGTGGAACGTAGGGAGAGTCATCTTTGGGGTCATTCATGTTGCCACCCTCTACGGTGAATTTTGAGATTACTATTGCTGTGGAGAGATAAGGATGGATACCCCATGACGGACTTCGAACTATAGCCACCGAGCCAGGGTAACTTACGAAAGAAATATGTGCATCTATATTGCCCTCTAAGGCTCTAAGAAACATTGCTGCCTTACCTGTTTTATGTAACTCTTCAACTCCATGGCTATAAACTATATCTCCGGCTATAAGTCCTTTGTTACCCGGAGCTTTTTTTATCGCTGCATCTCCATTTATAAATTGCCAAGGAGAGTCAAAACTACCTATGTTATTGTTATTACCGTTTAATTTTATGTGGAATATTCGTCCATTATTAACTTTGAATTTAATTTTAGATGAGACTAAGTCGTTACTGGTGATGAAAAAAATCTCACCTTCACCTGTTGAACTTTTAGGGATAGAAAAAGCAACTTCATAAAGTTGATGAGATTCGTATAGATTAGCCGGCCCGCCGGGCAACTTACCATCAGCCTTTTTCCAATAGTAGATATGGGCGGCTGGTCGGGTCTTGCCTGTGCTATCTGTAAAGAATACTTGTCCTTGTTTCTCGCCTAAGTGATAACCCCACACCGTGACAATGGCGCCTTCTCCCAAGCCATCGCCTAAACCGCTGGCAGGTCCATTAATCAGGTCGGAAAAAGCAAGTACAGGCGATGGTCCTGTATTTGAAATATCTTCAGACTGGCTATATCCGTCGACTGTTATTAACCAAAATAAACTCAGAAAGTACAGGATTTTTTTCATAACTAAGTATTGACCCTATTTCTGGCTGTAGGCCTGTTTTTATTAAACTGCCATGCCAAGCTTCTGGCGATTAAATAAAAATAGTATAAGGAGGCGCTGCCTAGGAACAGTCGAATATTCACAAAGCCAAATTTCTGTACTGTTAATCCAATAAGAATTATTGCGGTCATTAGTACATAAATGACTGGTATTAAGACACTTTTAGTGAAAAACAGGGTAATAAGAGTGAGCAAAAAAATAAGTAGATGGCAGGTGCTAATGATCGCAACTTTAGACTCGAGGAACAGACTGAGGTTTTTATATTCATTTCGGCCATGCCACATTTCCCTTTGCATAAACCCTTTCAATGATGCTGGATAACCTTCATGCCAGGCAATTAGCTCAGGTGCCGGTTTAAGTGTGGCTCCTACTTTTAAAGCACGCTGGCAAAAGTCATAGTCTTCGCCTGTTGTAAGCTCAGAACTAAATCCAGCAATTTTATTAAAGAGTTCCCTGGTTACAATTAAATGACCGGAATTGATATAGTTTTTATTTTTCTCAGTGTTAAGCCGGCTATACCAATAGCGATTAACGAAACTTGTCTGACTTGCTGCACGGCAGCGTGATCCCATAATGGTTAGCGGATTTCGGGTGAGTTCCTTGACCACTTTTTCAAAGTTTTCTGGCCAACTACTATCTAGATGAACATCAGCATCGATAAACACCAAAACTTCGGCATCGCTTAGCATAGCGCCCTGATTACGGAGTTCACCGATGGATACGCCCGGATGTATTGTTACTCTGGCACCGAAATTATTAGCGATTCCCGGGGTATTGTCCGTTGAACCATTATCCGCAACGATGACAGCGTCACAATTTCCAAACAGCTTTTTGATAATAGTCAAAGTAGCAGGTAAATGAGCGGATTCATTAAGCGCAGGAATTACAATACTGATCTTGGTGTTAGCAATTATCATTCGGCTGCATCCTGTTGCTCAGTGGCGCGATTTCGCACTATCTTTGCCGGGTTGCCTGCATAGATTGTCGGTTCGGTAGCGGTATCCTTTGTCAGGACACTGCCTGCCGCGACAATACACTGATCCGCCACATCAGCCATAATTATAGCCCCATTACCTAACCAGCAATCTTCGCCAATACTGATTTTAGTAAAGATCCCACCTTGTTGCTGAATAGGTTTGCTGAGATCACTGAACTCATGCTGATTCTTTCCGCTTAAAATATGAACGCCACTACCTAGCAGGGTATTTTTACCGATGCGGCATTTGCCAATATTCCCTTGTGGGCCGATATAAACACCCTCTGCAATGCTGGTATCGCGGTGTGAGAAGATAGTGAGAAAACCAATGCTGATATTATCAGAGGTGTTGGGGCAGGTTAGATGATAAAACGCGGCTCTTAAATAAATACCAATTTTACCTGGGATCAGGCTTAGCAGCTGCGAAAAGCTTTGAAAAGTGCTTTCTCCTTTACTGAAAAGATTTAGCAGCAAAAATAGTAAAAAGCACGGCAGTGCCAATAATATAAAAATCTTTTTTATTAAGAATTTGATGATGTTTTTCATCAGTTGTTCATCCGTGTTTTTATCCAGTTCCGCTCTCGTTTAAAGCGGCAGGTTAGCAGTGCCTTAGCTAATTTATAACTTATTCGCGACAAAACTGGAATCAGCGAATGCGAAGAGCTTTCAGGTATAGATTGAGCAACCAATGCTGCTGCAGGGAAACCTTCCTGCGCATAGTGTGGTCCGAAATTTTGCAATAAAATTATCTGAACTCTGGAAAAGTGCAGCTCTTTTGACTGCGCCAAGCCAGCAGTTATTGCTGTCAGCCAGCAATTAGCTTTATCCAAAAATATCGATGCCTCAGCAGGGCTTAATTCGGCCGCCTGAAACATCAGCATGGCTTTGCGGATGTCTTGTGCCAACCAGGTATCGTTTGCAAATTCTAATTCTGTTGCAGCGCTAAGGTACAAACGCTCATGCTGTACCATCCAACGACAATAGGCTAAAAAGCTCTCCCTTGCATAATGAAAATCAGCATCAAATTCGCCGAGTAGCTTCTTTAGTTGCAGATATCTGGCGATCGATGTCAGTAAGATGGTGTAAGACCAGGCAACTTCAACATCTAACAGGTTGCGGCTCTCAATATTATCGGTTGCAGCAATAGAGTGCTTTATTACCGTTGCGCATTGTTTTAAGTATCTCAAGTTCAGCGATAAATCATAAGCATCAAGCAGTGCAGTAATATAGTTACCCGTGCCTCTGGTTAAGGGGAAAAGAGACTGCGCTTTGCCTTTAATTCGTGTTAAAAGGGCAGGGAGTTCCCGGCTTTTAATAGCCCACAGCTGATTGAATAATCCAGGTGCTTCGCCATGTAATGCGTTCATCCATTCAGCTAACTGAATCACTGCGGCTTTTGATTGCGGGTTACCGGTTAGCCAAAAGTGATATTTTAAGCCTGTTGTATAGCAGTGTTCGGTAGCTGGTCCGCCCCCTGTTTGTCCGGGGATCGAGCTGGTTTGATTATGCTTAGAGTAGGTACGATGGGTTGCGGTATGGGCCGGTAAATAGTGATCAGTGTGCCAAAACAAGCCATTGTTATATTCGACCCTATCTTGTTCGGTGTGATAGATATCAATATCAATAACGTGGCGGGCCAGCTCATCCATAAGTTGAAACCATCGGCTATCGCCAGTTAAGGCAAATTGACGGGCAAAGCCAAACACCGGGTCGTATTGATTATTGTAATGTGAAATATAAGCTGCATGCTCGGGTGGCAAATAAAGTGACTCATGATCTGCGAAAATATCCCCGAAATTTCGCCAACCATATTCGTCTATAATATCTCTTTTCGCAGAGAAGCTATGCTTACCATTTAGGGCTGGTGTCAGTAAAGCGTTTACCGGATCATCGTCTTGGAGCGGGCCGAACCATGGAAAGGCATTTGCTGTGTGATAGTGCGCTACTGCTAGTTGGCACCTCAGTGGTTGCTGTAACCAATGCAGGGTGCCAGTTGCGTAACCTACAGCGACGGCAAAGCGCTGTGTTTTGCGTTCTCCGCCCTGTAGCTCATAATTTTGCCCGGTTATTGCGGGAAACAAACAAAGCTTTAAACGGTCTTTTTTGCAGCTGATGGCTGAAGGAAAGTTTTGCCAGAATTCTGCCTGGGCAATTTGGCATGTCCAGTTTTCGCCGTTAAGCTGTGCCACAGGGCTAGCTTGTTCGGCCTGTGCGATTTCATTATCGTTTTGAAAGACTTTATAGCCTTTGTAAAGTAGCTTTACCTCACCCTGTGCGTTTTGGTGATTTGCGCTTCGCCAGTTAGCCTTGCCACTTGAAGCCTGTAACAGCTGTAGTTCATCTGATTCGCTAACATCAAGCCATTCGCGCTCAGGTGAGGGCTTAAGTGCCGCCTTGCCTGACTGATGACTTTTTAGCAACGCAGAGAAGGCATGAAATTGAATTGAACCGGGATCACCGAGATCCCACAGCCCGCCCGGATGCATAGCGCGTTGTGGATTATGTAAGCGGGCTTCCACCTCGATAATGCCCGCCTGATGCCAGAAACGCAAAAGTAGGCTAATGCGAAGCGTTGGCGCGGTAGCCCCCAAAAATCCGCTTACCAGCAATTCATCAAAAACTGGGCCTGAAACCCAGTGTTCAGTGTTTTGTTCGACCAGAAAAACGGTGGTTTGACCGTCCTGATAAGCGAATTCAAAGCTAAGATCCCAACATTGCTCGTCTTGGCGTATTTTTGTACAAAGCGTTTGCGTGTTAACACTATATTGCGTGAAATCGCTCTGCAGTAACCAACCTGCACTGGTTTTTTCTAGTCTGGACCTGACGTCAGGTATGGCTTGCGGTTCAGCGTGTACTGTTAAGGTTAGACAGCCTGAAAAATTTGCCGCCACACTTAAAATGCAACTAATTTGCAGCCAACGAATGCTGCCGTCTGGCCAATAGGTTAATACCTGATATTGGGCAAAAATAGGTTTTGCTGCCAAAGATAACGTTAAGTGATGAGGATGACTTAGTTCTCCTTGCGCAAAAGGAATGCTAAATTTAACAGGTTCAGCCGTCCTGGCTAGGCCTGATTGTTCACATATTTGTATGTTTATTATCCGCATTAGTAGCAGCTTCTCGAATTAAACTTTAGTAAAAATAAAATGTAGTCTTGCCGGCATTAATCGCTGTAGATGTGTTTGGAATATATGTATCTCCATCGAGATCAGCGAGGTGATTCGGCAGATAAACACGAATCCGATGACAAAAGCGCAACAAAAAATAAGTCCATTCAAAATAATCTCGACTAAAACAGGTAAATTTATTAACGGTGCTATAAGTTCAACCATCAGCACACTTAGCAATAGACCAAAGCAAGCTGGAAGCAGCATTAGCAGCAGCTTAATCCAATTAAATGTGGTTTTGCGTTCCAGGATTGCCATCAGAGAGACTGTTGTCAAAATTGCCAACCAAGCTCTTAGCCAGGTTAGTTCGAGTAAGATAGCTGACTGAAAATACAACAAGGATGTCACAATTATTGCAGTAGAAACTAAATCAAACCAAAACAGGAGTCGTGCCTGCCCAACAGCGAGGCAGGCGTTACAGCACAACGAAAACAAACAAAATGTAAAAAAATACAGCGAAAATGGCTGCAGCAGTGGGGCATAACTTAACCATTGTTCACCCAGTAATACAGACACGATAGATACCGGATATAACCACATAAAGCACGATATGGGTAAAAGTAAACTACTCAGCAATGCGAGACTGAAGCGCGTACGATACGCAAGAGTTTGTTGCTGATGACGATCATGAGCTATCGCAGCCTGGAGAGGTTCTGAAGCTGGAATCACCAGGTTTAATGCCGGCATGATTGCAAGTTCACGTAGTAAATGAAAACCGCCCAACTCCCGGGTGCCAAACCAGCGCGATACCAAAATGCTATCGATCTGTGAGCGGGTAAAGCCTACGATGCCCCTTAAAATAAGCCACTTAGAGAATCGCCACTGCTCGTTGATATTCCGAAAATCTAGTTGCGGTCGATAGCTGCTTATCCGGTAAGAGCCGAGGGTAAAAACAAGAGTGGCAATAAGATTACCTATCACTATTGCCCAGAAGGTCTGCCAAATAAGTGCTATGGAAATAACAAAGCAGAAACTAGCGACCTTTTGCCACAAGTGAAGCTTGAAGACAGGTTTATAGTTAAGCTGTTTAGCCTGAAGCATTAATATCGGGTTACGAACAGCTTTTATTGGTAAAACCAGGCTACTTACCCAAAGTGCAAGACATAACTGCGGTGCGTTGAAGTATGCAGAGATAAAAGGCGCACTTGCTATAATCAACAGCATCATCAACGATTTTATGCCGAGGTCGAGTGACCAAGCTGTATTAAGATCCTGATCACTAACATTATCTTTTTGAATAATATAATGTTGGTTACCCGTGTCAGCGAGAATATCAAATAACTGCAGTGAAATCGCAACCAGGGCTATGATGCCAAATTGCTCTGGGGCTAATAATCTGGCGAGAATTAAGGTACTGATAATTCCTAAGCCACGCTGCACCACTTGTATCAGCAATAAAAAGCTACTGCTTTGAATCACTTTTTGGGAGACGGATTTCATTGCAGGTTATTTTCTGCTGCTGTTACAAGTAAATCTTCACTCACGGCCAGTAAAAGCTGCCTCGCTTGTTCATCATTTACTCCTGTGGTTGAGAAAGCCGTAACGGAAGAGTTAGTTGTTTTAAAGCGAAGTAATTCATAAAGTTGTGCCAGCTTTGCTAAGTGTGGGCGGCTGGTTTTAATGTCTCCGACATGAAAAGTATAAAGTACGGCCCGGGAGCGTCCCTGTGTATTTCTCAGGTAAAGAATCTCCGCCTGTTTCAAAGTGCCATCTCCGAGCTGTTCTCTGCCAGTTATTGTCCAGCGGTCACGATCATAGAGGCGATTATGCCAGCTAATCATTTCACCTTTGTCTTGTCTCAAAGCATAGCTGGCATGTAAAAACTCTACGTTGTTCTCAATGTGGAGCAAATCTCTTGTCAAACCATCATAAAAGGTTATACCCCAATCGGAATTTTCGTTAAGTGGGTATTGCTGAAACTTTCCTGATGCTACGCCTGGGGTTTTAACTTCGGTAAAAGGGAGGTTAGTTCGAACTAACAGCGCCATGACAAGTGAAGCCATCAAAATACCTGCTGTGGAAAGGTTGGTAACTTTACTTATTTTCTTGTCATGCTCCTGCGGAATAGCCGGTAAATCTATCGAAGGTGTTGGGTCTGCAAAACGATTGCCCAGCCAAAACATCAGATAAATCACCAGAAAAAATACCAGCCAGCCGTAGTAGTAATGGTCAGCGCCAAAGCCAAGTTTAAAATCAGAAACCTTGGCGACAAAAATTAACAGAAATGCTCTGAGACTGTTCGCGATGATTGAGACAACAACCGTTAAGACAACAAAGCTAACTTGTTTGTAGAATTTACTGTAGGAGATATAGGCGTATAAACAGGCTAACGAAAGTGATGCTATCAAAAAATTTAAACCTGAGCATGCAACGGCAACTTCAAACAGGCCAAAGGCAGTATGCAGATATAAGCCTTCCCGATATACCGGAATTGAAGATATATTGAGCAAAATGACCGTCAGGTAAGCGGTAACATCTTGTAGCGCTGGGTTGATTGCCTCACCAAAAGGGACCAGAAAATAGAGAAAAATTAACGGAAAGCGCAGGGTGCTTACAACAGCGGTTCCGTAACAAGCCCAAACAGTGAAAATGACAAATGAAATAATACTGAAATGACTGACAAAATTGACTTCAATCAGATACGCACTTAACCAAAGACCCACAAATAGCGTTGCTGCTAATGCCGCAGGCAGAGAATAGGATGCAGAGACATTAACCAGCTGAATTCGTCGACGCCATAACAACCAACCAAAAATGGGTAGTATCAAATAACAGTGCATAAAAGTTTCTGAGCGGCGCCACAGAAGTTCCATCTCACGTAAACTTGGCCAGACCAAGATCACAAATGCCATTAAAATCAAAAGAAAAATAATATTTCGGTTGGTCAGATTCATTATAACTCCCTGTTTAATAGCGCCATCCTGACAGGTTGGATTGTTTTTGACCAATTAGCATGGTTTTCGACCCATCTTCTTAAGTTTATTGCCGGGATTGGGTGCAGTAGCAATTTGACACAGGCAGCTATGGTTTCTTCAGGGGAATCGGCAATAACCAGGGCTGGATCTTTAGGTAAGTTTAAACCCTGACTGGCAACTTTAGAAATGACTAATGGCTTTGCCATCGCCATGGCTTCCAAAACTTTATTTTTTATGCCGCCTCCCATTTGCATCGGCGCTATAGCTAAAGCCGATTGGCTAAAAAAAGGGCGGGTATCAGGCACAGTACCAGTGACCCGAATATTCTTACTGTGTAACTTGAGAATTGCTTTAACCGGGTGGCTACCAACAATCCACAACCTCGCATCCGGGATCTGCGCACAGATATCTGGCCAGCAATGCTCCACAAACCACAATACTGCATTTATGTTGGGCGGATAACTCATGACGCCAGTAAAAATAATGTCATAGGGGTTTGCTTTAACACCCGCAGTAGGGTTGTAGTAATTAAGATCCACACCATTTGAATAAAAATCGAGATGCGCTTTATCGCTTTCATTAGCAGCAAATCGCTGACATTCTTCAGCGCTAACGAAATACGATTTCTGCATCATCTTAAAGATGTGCTGCTCGGTTCCTGAAAGTAATATGGCTTCCCGTTGAAATAGCCATTTCTTCACGCCACAACTATTTTTAGCATATTCAAACCATTTTTCTGAATCGACATCAACAAAGTCGATGACCTTATAATGTTTTTCCCAAGGCTCTGACAAAACGTATTGCGCCATAGAAGAACAATAAACTAACACCAGTAGATCTGGATGCTTCTGCCGTAAGGCGTTAACCCATTGTTTTAACTCACCAGAGTAAAACCAGGCGTTAGTTATTGTAGTGTTAGTGAGTATTGCGGGTATCAGTTGGAAAAAACGTTTTAATCTGGGCAGGTGAACTAATTTAACTGAATAACACCATTTTTTGAGTGCTACATCATAAGCTTGTTCTTGCTTGGTTTCGGTTAGTGCGGCGAGATGAATATTGAAATCGACAGACAATTCCCGAAGAAGGTTAAACGAGCGGATCTTGTCACCTTTGTCCGCAGGGAAGGGTACTCGGTGACACAACAGCAACAGCTCGGGCTTTGCAGAGGCGACCAGATTAGATCGTTGTCCAGATTCGGTTCGCTCCATAATGGATCTTAGTCCGTCGCTTAAATGTGCTTAGCAAGACTTTTTGCGTACACCTGGTGAAGTGATTGCCAGCAGTAGTCCTGCAATAAATAACCGAGTTTAGTTTCCATTCGCTTCAAGTTTACATAATGCCTGAACTTAGACTTTAAACTGGCATCTTTTACTCGTGGTTGCTCGGGATCAATTTCCCAAGGATGAAAATAAAACATATAGGGAGATGGGGTTGAATCCAGGTATCGATTGATAAAACGTTTGCTAAGCCAATATGGTAACAATCTAAAGTAGCCACCTCCAGCTATTGGTAGTTGTTTACCTGCTAAATTTAGAATTGGCATGGGACATTCCCAAATGCCTTCCGGACGCATATAGGGCTGCTGTGGCCAGTCTGGTGTGCCATATAAATCGTGTTTTACCGGATAAGTACTGGAACTATATAAATAGCCGGCTTTTTTTAACTCAGCAAAGGCCCACTCATTGGTTTTATCAATAGAAAAGCTAGGTGCACGATAGCCGAAGACCTCGGCGCCAGATAAATCTTCCAGAAGTGCCTTTGTTGCACGTACGTCCTGAGCGAATTCCTGCTGGCTTTGTTGGGTTGCCTTAGTGTGGTTGTAACCATGGCTTGCTACTTCATGGCCCCGTTGATTAATTTCTTTGACCAGACCAGGAAAACGCTCAGCGACCCATCCCAACAAAAAAAACGTTGCTTTGGCGTCATGTTCGTCAAACAGATCGAGTAAACGGTGGGTATTTTTTTCTACCCTTACCGGCATAGAGTTCCAATTTTTAGGACTAATATTCTTTTCAAAAGCCGCAACGTGGAAATAATCTTCGACGTCAACGGTAAGTGCGCTAACTGGTTTTACAACATTATCTGCCACTATTAGCGCCCTTTACCAAAGATAACGATTTCGACAGTTCGGATCAGAATGGTCAGATCAAGCAGTAAACTTCGATGTTTAATATAGTACAAATCAAACTTTAATTTTTCCATAGCGTCTTCTGCTGAGGCGCCATATGGGTACTTTAACTGCGCCCAGCCTGTTAAGCCTGGTCTGACATTATGGCGCTGCGCATAGTAGGGGATATCTTTTGTTAATTGGCTAACAAACTCTGGCCGCTCAGGCCGTGGACCAACAAAGCCCATCTCACCTTTAAGTACATTGAACAGCTGTGGTAGCTCGTCAATTCGATATTTGCGAATAAAATGGCCAACTTTGGTGACACGGCTGTCGTTTGTGGTAGCCCATTGCGCACCATTTTTCTCCGCGTCCTGACGCATACTTCGGAATTTGATAATTTGAAAAGGTTTACCATCAAAACCAACCCGGATCTGGCGATAGAGGATAGGCGCACCAGTTTTCCGACCGTCTTCCAGATAGATGCACAGCGCCGTAATTAACATAATCGGCCAGGCGAGTAGCAAAGTAATTAAAGCCAGAATAACATTTAACCGATAATCAAGGCTGGTGCGGAAACGTTGACTAATCGACAAGCCGTTGGAATAAATAACCCAGCTGGGGTAAATAAGATTAACCGCAATTTGACCGGTTTCGCTCTCAATAAAGTCTAGAATGTCTGTTACATCGATGCCGCGGGTTTTGCATTTAAACAGAAGGTCAACCGGCAACATATTGCGTCGCTCATCGCAGGCAATAACGAGCTGGTCAATGTTATTCTCTTCAGCAAAGGTAAACAGGTCGTTTTGGAAGTCCAGAGTGATAAGTTTTTCGTCAGGAATATAACCTGGTTTGTCGCCGGGAATATGCACAAAACCGACAAGCTCAAAATAGCGGCGGTCTACTGTGCGGCGCATTCTTTTTTCGATAATGGCAGCTCGCTCCCCTGAGCCTAATATTAACACCCTGCGGCGGCTAAGCTGTGAAATGTCGTGGTACTGAAAAAGCGCCCGGAATGCAGCGACCAGCACTACAGCTAACAGACTACTGAGCAACAATGTTAACCAGCCAGGTGACATTTGTGGCGACAGGTTGAAGACCAGCAATTCCAGCAATGCAAAGTTAAACAGCTGTGTTAAAACTAATCGTTTTATAATTCCGGTATTGGTTTCACGAAGTTTTTGGTCGTACAAACCTAAGGAGAGCGATGACAGCATACTGCCGCAGGTAAATACAAATACATACCCGAGTTGCCATTCGGCATTGAGGGTCAGAGCCAGACCTAATTGAGTACCAGCAAGATAGCCCAGGTGGCAAGCCAGTAAGATTAAGCTCAACTCGCCAAAAAGCAGGATCGTGTCCGATACTTTGAAGCGATTGTTCCTTTTATTGAGCATATAACTTCCTTGACGCAAAACTGCAGACAACTATTACAGAGGGCTTACAGCAAGAGACCAGCAGTAGTCTCAAACGCACGAACCTTAATCTAGCTGAATTCTGGCTTAATTTCTAGCCAGTTTTTTAAATAAAAGATGTAAAAAGTGCAGCCAAACGACTATCTTTTGGTTATATTGATTTCGCATCAGACAAAAGGATGAGTTTTATGACCAACGCCGCTCTAACTAAAAATGCAGTATTCGCTGCTGTAATTATGGCTTTAGGCTTAACCGGCTGTGCCCAAAACAATACACTACCCAAAGCTACCGTTCAAAATTCACTGACCACAACGGTTGAGAATTACCAGTATCTGATAGGCCCCGATGATACCCTGACGATCTTTGTATGGCGTAACCCGGAGCTGTCGGGAACCTTTATCGTGCGTCCTGATGGCCGTATTTCTACCTCTTTGGTTGAAGATATCCCGGTAAGTGGTAAAACGCCGACTCAGTTAGCGCGGGATATGGAGCAGATTCTGGCTAAGTACATCCGTGATCCTGTAGTTACTGTATCGGTTAACAATTTTGTTGGTCCATATAGTGAGCAAGTACGGGTGATTGGTCAGGCGACCAATCCGCAGGCAGTAAATTATCGCCAGTATATGACGTTATTGGATTTGATGATTGCAGTAGGGGGCTTAACTGAGTTCGCCGCGGGCAACAGTGCGAAACTGGTAAGAACACAAAATGGCTCACAACGAACATATGAAGTGCGGTTAGATGATTTGATTCGGGATGGAAATATCACAGCCAATGTCGATATTCTGCCCGGTGATATCATTATTATTCCTGAGGCCTGGTTCTAACGCGATAAGGCATTACGCATTTAACTTTGGATCTTTCAGGGAGGAGTAATGAGAGAGATTCAGCAGGCGTTAGAGTTACTAAGCACTTATTTGCAGGGTGTTTGGTTGCGCCGCCGCTACATTATTATAACCGCTTGGTTGGTTTGCCCGGTCGGCTGGTTCTATGTCTATAAGATGCCGCCGACTTATGAGGCCAGTGCCAGACTTTATGTTGAAAGTAGTACCTTCCTTGAGCCAATTCTAAGGGGGCTGACTATTAACACCAGTCAGCGCGACGAGATTAACTTAATGGCCAGGACATTGTTAAGTCGCACTAACTTGCAGAAAATAGCGCGTCAAGCTGATTTGGATTTACAAACAAAAACCGATCAGGAGTTTGAAGCGCTAATCGATCGTTTGTTGAAAGATATTAAAGTTTCAGGTACCAGTCGCGAAAATATTTACTCAATAAGTTATACCAACCCACAGCCTCAGGTTGCGTTAAAGGTGGTACAAGAGACATTAAATACTTTTATGGAAAACCGGATAGGCTCTAATCGGGCAGATTCTCAAGCAGCTCAGGAGTTTCTGGATCGTGAGATTGCGGACTACGAGCGCCGTTTAGCTGAAGCTGAACACCGGTTATCGGAATTTAAGCAACAACGAATGAATGTGCTGCCGGGCTCAGAGACTAATTATTACACTCAGTTAGCGGCAGAAAAGCAACGCTTGGAGACAGCGCAGCTTGAGTTATCCGAGATGGAGACCCGGCTTGCGGCAGCACGTGGTCAGTTATCAGGCATCAACCCTGCCGATGGCAGCTCGTCCAACATCACAACCCAGTACGACGAACGGATTAGGCAGTTGCAAACACAGCTGGATAGTGCGTTGATCCGTTTTACCGATAACCACCCCGATGTACTGGAGATCCGGAGATTGCTGGATAGTTTGGTAAAGCAACGTGAGAACGAGCTTGCTGCGCTCGCAAAAGCCGGTAATGCTAATTCAGGTTCAGGATTCGTTGCCACGCAAAACTCGCTCTATCACGAATTGCAACTTAATGTAGCCCGTCTCGAAACCGAGGTGGCATCGACCCGGGTTAGGGTGGGCGCATTTCAAAGACGGGTAACCGAACTGGAAGGGCGCTTAAATCTGATACCAGAGATCGAAGCCGAGTTTTCGGGTTTGAATCGTGATTACAATGTTACCCGCTCGAAGTACGAAGCCTTACTGGCTCGCCGCGAAGCTGCTGAGCTGGCCCGACGTGCTGACGCGTCAGAGCAGGATGTGCAGTTCAAAATTATTGAGCCACCTCGGGTACCTTTTGAGCCGTCCGGCCCGAACCGTCGCGTGCTTTATTCGGTTGTGTTACTCATCGGTATTGGTGCTGGCATTGGTATGGCGTTTTTACGCAGCCTAATCTCCCCGGTATTAAGTCGTGCCTCTCAGCTTGCCACTATTAGTAATTATCCTGTGTTTGGCGTGATTTCTCACACACGTAAAGCGCAGATCTTAAGACAGGTTCGGATGCACTTTGTCTATTTTTCAGCATTAAGCTTGTTGTTATTGTCTCTCTACATAGTCTTGATGAGTAATGACATTATTTTCGGCCGTTCTGCTGAGTTGTTACTGAGGGTAGTAAGGTGAGCATTATTGAAAAAGCATTAGCCCGCAAAGCCGGTCAGGTATCGCCAAGCATTGGCTCATCTGATCCAGAAAACAATGGCCGGCAGGCAGCGGGTTTTGACACAAACTTACTCGAATCTGATAGTGCGGGCTCTGCAGCAAACTATGTTGATATCGATTTGAAAGCACTGGAACAGCAGGGTTTTGTGTCGTTAAGTACACAACGACGGCTGATCAACGAAGAATACCGGGTCATCAAGCGAAAACTGATTACTAATGCGTTTGGTCAGTTGGCTGCGACTTTACACCATCCTAATTTAATAATGGTGTCCAGCTCCCGGCCCGGTGAAGGTAAAACCTTTTCATCGATAAACCTGGCCTTGAGTATTGCGTTGGAGCAAGATAAAACCGTGTTGTTGGTCGATGCCGACGTACTGCGTCCAAAGGTCGCCAAAACGCTCAATGTAAGTCACGCCGTTGGTTTAACGGATTACTTGCTGGATCCGGAGATAAAGGTTGCCGATATTCTGCTCAACACCAATGTGCCACGGCTAAAGCTAGTTACGGCGGGTACGCCTCATCATCTGTCTACCGAGTTATTAGCATCGGACCGTATGCTCAGGCTGGCCGCTGAATTTGCCAATCGTTACGCCGATCGGGTTGTGATTTTCGATGCACCGCCACTCTTGGGGGTAAATGAAACCGCTGTTTTGGCGACGATGTGCGGGCAGGGGGTTATGGTGGTGGAGGAAAACAAATCGCGCTTGGCTGAGATTGAACAATCCGTAGCGTTATTACCTTCGGAAATGGCAGTCGGATTTTTAATTAACAAAGCGCATCGTAATCAGGGAAAAGGATACGGTTATGGGTACTATTATGGCGCGGGTTAGAACCTTCGGCAGTAAAAGATATTGGCTATGCCCGGCGATGACGGTGCTGCCGTTGGCTTTGGTTGGTCCACAAGCTATTGCTGCCGAAAGTTTATTTGACGCCTCCCTTAAAAGTGCAGTGTACGGGTATCAGTTAAAGACGGCAGAGCAAAGTAATAAAACGGATGATTTAGTTTGGGAGTTAGCGCCGACAATAAACTGGCAGCGACAAAGCGCTGCGATGAAAACACGTATCAACTGGCGGCACGAAACCTTGTTCTACAAAGATGCACAACCGGACAAACGCAGTTTTAACGAGTTTGATTTTAATAATCAGATTAGCTTTTTTCGCGAACGTTTAATCTGGTCTTTGGATGCCTCGCAAGCCTACCAAATTAGAGACAGTCGTCTGGGGATTTTCTCTGACAAAATTACCGGTGCAGAAAATTTAAGTAAAACTAACCGTTATGGTTCAGGTTTGTTATTTCGTAATCTAAGGTCGGCAAAATACCGCACTGAGCTGGATTTGAGCTATCGGAATTATGATTCTGCTGCCGCTGAAGTCGATGATGGACTGCTTAGCTATCGTACTGAAGCTTATGATGGCCGCTGGTTGTTTGGAACTAACGACAGAGGGCTGAATTTTTTCTGGCAGTATAATGGCAATATACAGCGTGCAGAAAGATCGACTGACAACAACGTTTCCGGTCTTTTACACGGCCTGGTTGTCGGTGTACCCTTTGCTCCTAAATTTTCGGTTATCGGTCGCGCAGGTTCAGAGCGGCTGGATAACGGCCGAGAGTATGATAATAGCTTTGATTATTTTGGTGCGGGCGTGGAGTTTCGGTTCGGCGCACGCTCCCGGATAAATGTTACGATGAACCGAAGTGATTCTGAAGCCTTCGGTCAGCGCAAGGAAACCGATACTTACGCTGCGTCACAGTTTTTAATTGCACCAACTCGCCGTACCAGCCTGGAAGGGTCTTTTGACCGCCGCTATTTTGGCCGCACCTGGGATTTACAGGGTAAATATGATCTGCGCTTTTTATCGATGCGGCTGCGAATTAGCGATAACGTTAGAACGCAAAACCAGTTTGACCGCGAGTTAGAAGATTTAGGAATTTTTGTCTGTCCGGTAGGCAGTACCGATTTATCGGGTTGTTTTAAGCCGCCAACCGACAAGTATATGCCGGTGTTTGGTGAAACCTTACTGCAAGTGCGGGGGCCAAACTCTGAGTTACGTGAAGAGCTGGTCGAACAACGGAATCTTAGCTTGACAGTAGCGTACAGCAAGAATCGGCTCAATGCGTCAATCACGTTGTCGGACACCGAATTACGCTACGTCGAGTCGGGTGATTTTAGTACGAATCAGGGAGCGGCTCTGCAACTGAGTTGGAAGTTAACGGAACACAGTCAGCTACTGGCAAATGTAAATTACTATGACATCGATTACCGTAACGAGAATCGTAAAGACGAGAACTTGTCTGCATCTGTTAGTTATCAACAGCAATTGACTAAACGCTCAGATCTACGGTTTACCATCAGACGTCTCGATCGAAACTCTTCAATCGCAGAATTTGATAACAGCGAGAATCGGGTTTGGATGGAGTACACCTACAAGTTCTAAAGCAACAGCCGGATAATTAATCCGGCTGCCTGTTGTTTAGCCTAAGCCCTGGTCGCGTTGCCGCTTTAAAATTAACTCATCCAATTCTTTTAACATTCTGATTTTCAGCTCTAGAGAGTCATTTAATAGTTGTTGCATGGGTTTATCTTGCTCGAGCTCAGCACTAGCTTGTACGTTTGCTGCCGATGATGCAGCAGGTTTTGCTGTGTTGCTCAGGCTGGGGGCCGCTACCTGATGGGCTACTTCGCCATTAACTTCATCGACGACTTTCTGCACATGCTCCGCCGAGAGAAAAGACAGCTGCTCTAAAAAACCCAATAATAACACTCTATCCATCAACAGGTTGATTTTACGCGGAATACCGCGGCTGAAACGATGGATAACCGGGTAGCTGTCAGGGCTGAGTAGCGGTTCGTTGATGCCGGCAGCTCTTAATCGAAACTCAATATATTCCCGAGTTTCTTCTTCCTGTAACGGGGTTAAGTTCGATGAAGCAATAATCCGCTGCCGAAACTGCTCCATATTCGGCGCCTGGATAATGGCATTTAATTCGTTTTGGCCGAGCAGAAAACTTTGTAGTAGGGGCGAGCCATTGATTTGGAAATTAGACAACATCCGTAACTCTTCAATCGACTCGAGTGGCAGGTTTTGCGCCTCGTCTACCAGCAGTAATGCCCGCCGGTGCTGAGTGTGTAATCGTTTCAGATAAATATAAATCGCATCCAAATAGGCTGCTTTGCTGTGCTCATTTACAACCAGATTAAAACTGCTGGCGATCATGCGGATCAGATCGTCCGGAGCCAGCTTAGAGGTGACGATTTGCCGGGCAATAATTTCATCCGGGCTTAGTTGTGCTAACAGTTGATTGGCGATAGTGGTTTTGCCGGTGCCAACATCGCCGGTAATCACGATAAAGCCTTCGCCTTGCGACAAACCATATTGCAGATACGCCAGGGCCTTTTTATGCAGCCTGCCGGCATAGAAGCAACCGGCACTCGGGGTTAGCTGGAAAGGGCGCTCAGAAAACCCATAATAAGACTCGTACATAAAACTCCTTATGCTGCTCCAAATCTTCCTGGTTCGGGAAAGGCGTGACGGTGTAAATGCTGTGCCTGCAGCTATTTAACCACTTTTTTTCGCCAGAGTCTAAAATTTGCCCGAACAATCTAACCCTTATAAAAAATTGTTGACAGGGATCAGCCGTCAACCTAGAATGCGCCCCGTGTTCAGCGATAACGCTTGCGTGGCGATGAACATAGAAAAGTGTGGGGCTATAGCTCAGCTGGGAGAGCGCTTGCATGGCATGCAAGAGGTCAGCGGTTCGATCCCGCTTAGCTCCACCAAGATTTATCTGCGTCCCCTTCGTCTAGAGGCCTAGGACACCGCCCTTTCACGGCGGTAACAGGGGTTCGAATCCCCTAGGGGACGCCACTAAATCTACACACTTTTCACGACTGTTACAGCGTCCCCTTCGTCTAGAGGCCTAGGACACCGCCCTTTCACGGCGGTAACAGGGGTTCGAATCCCCTAGGGGACGCCACTTCAGTCACACCAGCACACTGTTATGTCCCCTTCGTCTAGAGGCCTAGGACACCGCCCTTTCACGGCGGTAACAGGGGTTCGAATCCCCTAGGGGACGCCACTCATGAAAGTGGTATTTTCCTGGACTAACAGTTCCACATCTTTCGGGGCTATAGCTCAGCTGGGAGAGCGCTTGCATGGCATGCAAGAGGTCAGCGGTTCGATCCCGCTTAGCTCCACCAATTTCCAGTGCGTCCCCTTCGTCTAGAGGCCTAGGACACCGCCCTTTCACGGCGGTAACAGGGGTTCGAATCCCCTAGGGGACGCCATCTTTTATCTCTGATCTGTTTCATATTCTAGTTAATTGTATCGCCGTGATGGCGGTGTGACACCGCGCGATCATTTTGCACGGCGGTAACAGGGGTTCGAATCCCCTAGGGGACGCCATTTTAACTTCCAACATTAGGACACCGCGCTGCCCAATTTCCACGGCGGTAGCAGGGTTCGAATCCCCTAGGGGACGCCATTTTAACTTCCAACTCTTCATTATTATTCTGTAAGTTGTTGCAGCAGCGGTAACATTAAGTCGCGGATCAGCGGCTGCGCCTTCGCATTCGGGTGGATGCCATCCTGCATCATCAACTCTGGCCTGACGGCAATCTCATCCATAAAAAACGGCCATAGCGGGATCTCATTAGCTGCGGCCAGCTGCGGGTATATTCCGGTAAAGCGTTCGACATAACGTGGTCCATAGTTTGGCGGGATCCGTATTTGCATTAACAATGGCTCGGCATTATGCTGCTTGACCAGATTAATCATTTGTTGCAGATTGTTGGCAATTAATTGCGGATCAAAACCGCGTAAACCATCATTGCCACCCAGTTCAATTAATACCCAGGTTGGTTGGTGCTGTTTAAGTAAAGCGGGCAGGCGGGCTAAGCCACCACCAGTGGTTTCACCGCTAATACTGCCGTTCACCAGTTCGATTGGGCTGTCTGCCGCCAGCAATGCTGGCCAGCCTTGATGTTCTTGTAAGCCATAAGCGGCGCTTAAACTATCACCCAGAATCAGTAACTTTTGCGCCAGCGTTGGTTGGCTAAATAAACAGAAAATTAAAACGAAGATAATGCGCATGACAACAACACCTGAAGTTCATATTAAAGCGAGTCATTTGGCTAAACGGGTTAACCTGACTGAAGGATCACTCACTATCCTGCATGATATCAGCCTGACAATCAATCGCGGGGAGTCGGTTGCTATTGTGGGCGCGTCCGGCTCAGGCAAGTCAACCTTACTTAGCTTACTGGCAGGTTTAGACCAACCTACGGCTGGGGAAGTGTATTTAGCTGGTCAGCCGCTACATCAACTGTCGGAAGATCAGCGGGCCGCCGTGCGGGCCAGTCAGGTAGGCTTTGTATTTCAATCCTTCTTATTGTTGCCGGCACTGACGGCGCTGGAAAATGTCACTTTACCGGCCGAACTGGCCGGGGATCGCCGTGCCCGTTCCCGCGGACTGGAGCTATTAGCCTTGGTTGGCTTGAGTGAACGTGCGGATTTTTACCCGTCACAGCTGTCTGGCGGTGAACAACAACGGGTAGCCATTGCACGGGCTTTTATAACCCGGCCCGCCATTTTATTTGCGGATGAGCCATCGGCGAATCTTGATGCGGTTACCGGGCAACGTATTGAAGACTTATTATTTGAGCTTAATCAGCAGCAGGGAACAACCTTAGTATTAGTGACGCATAGTGACGCCTTAGCCAAACGCTGTCAGCGACAGCTGAAGATGCAGGCTGGTCGCTTTATCACTGAGGAGCAATAAAATGGCAACCGCAATCGCCTGGCGCCTGTTCTGGCGCGAACTAAAACGCGGTGAGCTGTGGGTAATCGCCTTTGCGCTGTTCTTAGCCGTATTTTCAGTGGTCAGCCTGAGTGGCATTACGCAAAGCGTAAAATCGGCGTTAGAACAACGCAGTGCGCATTTTATTGCCGCAGACAGAGTCTTGGGTTCCAGCCAGCCGTTTGATGAGCAGATTTTTGCACTGGCAGCAGAGTCGGGCATTGCCAGTGCCCGACAAATGCAATTTGACTCGATGTTATTCAGTAGCGCGCAAATGCAGTTATCGACAGTTAAAGCGGTGAGTAACAGTTATCCGCTGCGGGGCGACTTGATACTGCAGCGTTCCGATAACCTGTTAACGGGTGAAGCCGGTGAGTTAGTACCGGGCACAATTTGGCTGGAGCCGAGGCTGTTTGATTTGCTGCAGGTTGAGGTTGGGCAGAGCCTGGAGTTGGGGAATACTCAGCTGTTGGTTGGTGGGGTTATTGTCAACGAGCCCGATGCACCACTCAGTGTATTCGGCGGCAATCCAAGGGCGATAATGCATATCGACGATGTGGCCGCCTCCGGGATAGTGCAACCGGGCAGCCGCATCAGTTATCGCTATCTGTTTGCCGGCAGCAATAGTGAATTGGATGCCTTTAGCCAGGCAGTGACCCCGCTATTGACGGTGCATCAACGCTGGCGGGATCGGGATCGCCAGTCGGCGTTAGGCAGCGCCTTGGATCGCGCCGAACGCTTCCTGCTATTAGCCGGTTTATTGGGTATCGTACTGGCTGCTTGCGCAGCGGCAGTCGCTGCCAGCCGCTATAGCCAGCGCCACTCGCAGGCTGTGGCAATTATCAAAGCGCTGGGTGCTACAACGCAGCAGGTTAGAGTGATCTATTTTGGTCACTTGCTGCTGGTCGTGCTCTTTAGTCTGGTACTGGGTTTAGCCGTAGGCCAGGTCGCGTTAACCGGCGCAGAGCTCGGTATTAAGCACTATGTCGGTGATTTTCGCCCCGAGTTTAGCTGGCGGCCCCTGTGGTTGGGGGCCTTAACCTGTGTGTTATGCGCCTTGTTGTTTGCCGCCCGGCCATTATTGCGATTAACGGTAACGCCTGCGATCCAGGTATTAAAGCAACCGTTGCAGCAAATGACTATCGACAGACTACAGCTGCTAACCGGTGCTGCCGCCGTATTCGGCCTGATGTGGCTATTTGCCGGCGACTGGTTTATCAGTTTAGGGCTATTTCTGATTTGCGCCGTCTTCGTGGCGATTTTACTGGGTGGTGCGATGTTACTGGTTAAGGCTGCCAAACCGGTTGCTGCGGGGCAAAGCAGTGCCGGTAAGCTGGCGCTGGCGAATTTACGCCGCCGGCTATGGGCCAATAGCTTTCAGCTGATTACTTTTACGCTGGCGTTGTTTCTGGCCTTGCTGCTGTACTTCGTCCGCGCTGAGTTAATCGGGCAGTGGCAGCAGCAGATCCCACCAGGTGCTCCCAACCACTTTTTAGTCAACGTCTCTGAAGCGCAGCGTAGCACACTGGCAGACTTTGCGGCGGAACATCAGTTGCAAACGGATACCTTTTACCCGGTGGTAAGAGGGCGGCTGGTGCAATTAAACGATGAAGTGTTCCGTGAGGAAGCAACCAAGGAAGATCGCAGCGAGCAGCGCACCGGCATCGGGCGGGAACTGAATTTGACCTGGCTGACTGAACTGCCGCCAGCGAACAAGGTTATCGCCGGAACCTGGTTTGGCAGCGACGCAACGGCCGAGGTCTCGGTCGAGCAAGAACTGGTTGAGCGTTTAGGCCTGAAATTAGGCGATACGTTGCATTTCTCTATTGGCGGGCAAGCCGTAACAGCACAATTGACCAGCATCCGTCAGGTTGACTGGAACAGCTTACAGCCGAACTTTTACATGATTTTAAGCCCGGATCTGCTGGCAGATTTCCCCGCCAGTTATATCACGGCGTTTTATCTGGAGTCAGAACGTTATCAGTTGGTGAACCAGTTATCACGGTTGATGCCCACTGTAACGGTAATCAGTGTTGAAGCCATTATTCGCCAGGTGCAGGATATTATTGCTCAGGTGACGCTGGCGCTAAGTTTTATTCTGATTATTATTGCGCTGTCAGCGGTACTGGTGTTAGTGGCTCAGGTACAAGCCACACTAGAGCAGCGGGAGCAGGAGCTGGCGATTTTACGTACTCTTGGCGCCCGTTATGCCTTTTTGCGTAATGCCTTGTTACTGGAGTTCACCTTTCTGGGCATTCTGGCCGGCATTTTTGCGACGGTGCTGGCCGAGGTGTTGTTACTCACCTTGCAACAACGCCTGTTTGAGTTACCCTTTAGCCCACATTATGCGCTATGGTGGTTAGGACCACTGGCAGGTGCCGTTATTGTGTCGTTATTGGGCTGGTGGCAACTACGTAAACTACTACGAATTCCTGGTGCGGTACTGATCCGGCGGGTTATTCAAAGTTAAAGCGAGATGCTACTTAAGTAAAAACCGGCTTGTGCCGGTTTTTTACCAGGTTCGATCCAGGGCGTGATTAAAGCGCTAACGCAGCCAGTGCCTGCTGTAAATTGGGATAGCGAAATTGAAAGCCGGCGTCTAACAGTTTTTTCGGGATCACCCGCTGGCCGTACAGCAAAATATCCGACATTTCACCAAACAACAGTTTTAACACCGGCGCGGGCATTGGCAGCAGCGCGGGGCGTTTTAGGCGTTTAGCCAGCTCAGTACTGAATATCGCATTGGTGACTGGTTTGGGGGCTGTTGCATTGACCGCACCGCTGATCTGGTCGTTATGTAGCAGAAAGTCAATTAGTGCCACCATATCATCCAGATGGATCCAGGACATATACTGGTCACCGGAGCCAATTTTGCCTCCCAGGCCGAGTTTGAACGGTGGTAACATCTTTTTCAAGGCACCACCATCTGCGGCCAGTACCACTCCGGTTCTGATTAGGCAGACCCGGGTCTGTGGGCTGTTAGCCTGCCATGCCAGGTTCTCCCAGCGTGCACAGATATCATGGCTGAACTCGGGAAAAAACGCCTGATACTCTTCGCTGATCTCCTGCTCGCCCTGGCGCCCATAAAAACCAATAGCCGAGCCACTAATGAGCACAGCCGGCGGTGTGCTGGCAGCCGTGATATGCTGCACCAGCTGTTCTGTGAGTTGCCAGCGGCTTTGGCAAATCCGGTCTTTTTGGGCATCGGTCCAACGTTTGTCAGCTATCGGTTCACCGGCGAGATTAATCACGGCATCCAGCTGATTAAAATCAACCTTAGCCAGGTCGGTAATATACTGTACCGCGCTGCTGCCGGGACGCACAGTCCGGGTTAGCACGGTTAGCTGATGCTCATTTTGCCAGTGCTTTAGCAGGGCACTGCCAATAAGACCGGTACCACCGGTTAGCAGGATCCGCATAGCGGCACTCCTTAATGGCTTAATCTGTTAAGTATAGCTGCTTTAGGGCTTGTTGACCGATAAGGTCAAAGATACCGAGTCTGCGAAGCGCAGCGCATGGGGTTTATCCACTTCAACTTCAGCATAGCTGACACTGGGATGCGCGCTGGCCAGCGCCAGCACGTCGGCGGTTAATTTTTCCAGCAGTGCAAAGCGATTGTTTTCAACCAGGGCAATAATCTGCTTGGTAATAGTGCGGTAATTCAGAGCCTTGTCCATTTCATCACTATTAGCTGCAGCCTCGGCGCTATATTGAATACGGGCATTAATCACCACGTCCTGCTTATTTTTAATTTCGTCCTCATTGATGCCAATAAAGGTACGTAGACGGAGGTTTTTAATTTTAATCACGGCTGGGTTCAGCGCCATAACAGAATCCTTAAGTTGTTTTGCGATCCTTTACGCCGGGCGGACCTAAAGCGATCAGCTGTCTTGTGGTAATTGCAGCGTAAAGCGGGCGCCTCCCAGCGGGCTATCGTCGATATGGATCGCTCCGGAGTAAGAGTTGACTAATTCAGCAACAATCGACAAGCCCACGCCATGCCCCTCCTGATAGGTATCCAGCCGGGTGCCGCGTTGAAACAATTCAGCCCGCCGTGCTTTGGCGATCCCCGGGCCATCATCTTCAATCACCAGCGTAAAGGGAGTGGTTTGCACCTCGAGTTTTACCTGACGCCGACAGGCCTTACAGGCATTATCAAGCAGGTTACCGAGGATCTCCATCAAATCGGTCTCATCGCCACGGAAAAAGGCGTCGGGCGCGCACTGTATCTCAATCTGACAGCCTTTATCCTGATAAATCCGGCGCAGCGCGTTGCTGACTTTTTCGACTACCGGTAGCATCGGGGTTTGTTTTTTCCAGATATCCTGACCAGAGCTACTGGCTTTTTTTAACTGATGCTCAATCATCACCGTAATGCGATCAATTTGTTCTTTGAGCTCGGGTTGTTGCGCCAGTGGCGAAGTGCGTAACACGGCGACCGGTGTTTTCAGCGCATGAGCTAAGTCACTTAAATGGTTACGATAGCGCAGTTTCTGCCGGTTCTGGTTTGCTAACAGCAGATTCAGATCCTCTTTAATCCCTCTGAGTTCTGATGGGTAATTCCCAGTCAGATGGTCCTGACGACCTTTTTCCAGTTGGCGGATCTCGTGATCCAGCCGGGTTAACGGCTTTGTCGTCCAGTAGTATGCCAGAATACTCAACAGTGTCAGGCCTGCCGCTATACCGGTAAACCAACGCAAAAGGGTAGAGCGGAAACTCTGGTGCGGCGCCAGCAACAGTTGTTCGCTTTGCACCACATGGATCGTCAAGGGTCTGGCGCTTTCACCGGTGTCGAACAAAAAGGCGATACTGAGCACCTGATAATTTTGTTCCTGTTCCACCGCATAAAAAATATGCTGACCGGGCGTCAGTTCAATATCGGGCAGGTTAAAAGACTGATTTAAAGAAGAGTCTGATTGCCATAGCAGTTGCTGACCATCTGTGACGTAGGCGGTTAAACCTGAATCCGGGCGGTAGAAGTCCGGCGCCAGGGTATTGTTGGTCAATTCTATTTTGTCATCAACCAGATTTAACTCGGACAAGATGGCGTACATATGAACTTCCATCTTTTGCTCGGCACCGGTCAGGAGTTGCTTATAAAACGCTTGCTCAATGGCGACAAAGGAACTGGGCAATAACAACACCAGCAATACGGCACTCACCAGTCCCTGTCGCAGTTTAAGTGGGATAACTCTCATTTATTCTACAGTCAGGTTAAAGCGATAACCCCGGCCACGTAAGGTCTCGATCGGTTTGAGTTCGCCATCCGGATCCAGCTTTTTGCGCAGGCGTAAAACAAAGACCTCAATCACGTTACTGTCTAAATCAAAATCCTGATCGTAGATATGCTCCGTCAACTCGGTTTTCGAAATCACCTTGCCCGGGTTGAGCATAAAATACTCTAAAACCTTGTATTCGTATGCGGTCAGACTAACTTCATCATCGGCCAACCAGACTTGCTGTGTGCGGCTATTTAACGATATTGGCCCGGAGCGTAATAACGGATCCGGCTGACCGGCTGCACGACGGATCAGCGCGTTACAACGTGCCAGCAGCTCTTCGTTGTGAAAGGGTTTGGTCAGGTAGTCGTCGGCGCCAGCATCCAGGCCTTCTACTTTTTCCTGCCAGCTACCGCGGGCGGTCAAAATAATGATCGGTGTTTTTATTTCCTGTTTACGGGCTTTACGGATCACCGACAGGCCATCTAATTTTGGCAAGCCCAAATCAATAATCGCCAGATCATAGGGGTACTCGGACAATTTAAACCAGCCATCCGCGCCATCTGTCGCCAGATCGACGCTAAATTGCTGTAGTAACAACTGTCCTTTAATTTGTTCCGCTAACAGTTTTTCATCTTCAACCACTAATACCCGCATACTTATTCTTCCCTTTGTACCCGGCCATTGCGGCCATCAACTACCACATTGACTACTCTGCCATCGGACTGCATCACCCGGACTTTAAATTGTCTGCTGTCTGACTGCACTTTTAATACCCGGCCCGGATAACGCTCCTGTGCCAGACGGGTTGCTTTTTCTTTATTGATCTCACGTTTTACCGGATGTTGCTGTTGCTTAGGATCCGCTTTCGGTTCCGGTGCGGCCAGTAACGGCGGCGAAACCCATAACATGGCCAAGATCACTAATACAAATTTCATAACATCCTCCTACCTCTGGCCGGCAACGTTAGCACATGCAGCAGGCCTGCCAGATACTGTTCACCAAGGGGAACGGCAACTAAAACTTCGACATTTCAACAGCTAGCGTTATTGTAGCGCTTACCTAACCACTTTATCAGCTGTACTGTACTTAATTCTGAACCAGGCGGCAATCTGCAAAATGACATTCCCAAGCCCTAGCGCTCTTTGCAATTAGCATCGAATTCATCATTGATTACTTATTGCAAAGAACACTAGCACGAAGCATAGCGTTCATAGCCTTAATTGCTGCTGAATCATTTTGTAAATAATTTGGTAAATTTAGTTTTAATAAAGTTGCAAAAATAAAAATTAAGGCTAATTTTATTGTGGTTGGTATGTTAAGGCTTGTCACTGTGGCTGCAATGCCTGATCTCGTCGCCCTGTAATGCCAACCTGGAGCGACAGGATCTGGTTGCAGGCAGCTGTGAGCAGCAGCGCTGACAGCCGTTTCGGGAGGAAACATAACATGAAACATCTACTTATTTCTGCTTTCCTGGCAGCCCTGGTGATTGGTGCGAATGTCAGCCTGGCTAATACCAATACCCAGCAAGTCAGTAAAACCGCCGCCGCCGAAGCCAGCACTAAGCTGAAATTGAATCAGGCCAGTGCTGAACAACTGGCTGCAGTTCCTGGCCTGGGTAAGGTCAAAGCGCAGGCGATTGTCGACTATGTGCAGCAACATGGTGCGATTAAAAGTGAGGCCGATCTGACCAAGGTAAAAGGTATTGGCAATAAACTGGCGGCTAAGGTCGCAGAGTACGTCAGTTTTGACTAAACCGGAACCGGCCTTAGGCAAGCTCGCCTAAGGCCTTCATTTGCTCATTTGCCCATTGCACGGCATGATGGTAGGCATCAGGAATTTTATTAGCGGGTAATTTCAAGGTATTAATAAGCTGCGTCGCCTGTTCCCAGTCCGCATTTTCATAACACTCAATCAGTCTGATATAGGTAGCCAGTACACCGCTGCGCTCCACTAACGCAACCTTAATTTCAGCCGCCAGTGGTAGCTTTTCCATTACACTTTGAATCGGCTCATCGAGAATGGCATCCATCAACGACATCATCCCGGTGAGATAAGCTTTATCTTGCGGTACATTGCTCGATAACGCCGCTAAACCTTCTGCAAAGCAGGCGCGGGTCATCGCCATGCGCAGCAATTCAGCCGGTTTGTCGGTACTAATTTGCGCGGTAAAGAGTAGCGAGAGGAATTTCTTCAGCTCTGCCTGACCTAACACCACCAGCGCATGTTTAATGGTTTCAATCTCTGCCCGGCGCCGAAAAATGGCTGAATTACTGTAACGCAATAATTTGTAGGAGAGGGTGACGTCACGTTTAAATACCTCGGTGATCTTCACCAGATCAATTTCTGCCTTCGAGGTTTCATATAACAGCTCTGCCAGGGCAAGTTGTGCTGGTGACAGGGCTCGAGTCTGCAGAATTTCCGGCTTTGAGAAAAAAAAGCCCTGAAAATAGTCGAAACCTTGCTTCAAAGCATGTTGGAAGGCTTCATTAGTTTCGACTTTTTCTGCCAGTAACTTAATATGTGGAAAATCGGTAAGCGCCTGCTTAATCTCATCGATAGTTTCGTCGCTGGTGGTGCGAACATCGATTTTGATGATGTCTACATACGGATAGAAATGGCGCCAGACATTGCGATGCACATAATCATCTAATGCCAGCGTGTAGCCCTGTTCTTTTAGTTCCTGACATTCGGCCAGTAAGCGTTTACCAGGTTGAATGGTTTCCAGTACTTCTACCACAATTTGCTCGCGCGGCAGCATGCTGGGATATTTTTTAACCAGGGTTTCTAAAGTAAAGTTGATAAAGCCGGGTTTATCGCCAAGAAAATCATCCAGGCCAAAACTAAATTGGCTACCTTCAATCATTTTAGAGGTAGCCTCGTCGCCATCAATGTTCGGGAAGGCATTAACCAGACCGTCCCGAAACAACAATTCGTAACCAAATAACTGTTTATTTTTATCCAGAATTGGCTGGCGCGCGGCATAAAAATACATAACCAACAAGTCTCCGGTAACATAGCGACAGCGCTATTGTTATTGCCAGCCTGAAAACTGGCAATAACTATTATCCCTACAGCTAGTTTAGCATCGCTTAATTGTTGTGAGTTAACTGTTTTTTATTTGCTGCTCCATTTTGCCGAATAATTGTCGGATCGACGGGGCGGGAGCTTTAGTGCATAAACTCACGCCAACAATAGCGAGCGTACTGAGGATAACACCAGGCACAATTTCGTACATTAACTGGCTAAGCCGTTGGCCATCGACGGTAACAGGGGCGTAGATCCAAATCAGTACCGTCAGTGCACCGACAATAATACCGCTCAGCGCACCAGCAAAGGTCATTCGCGACCAGTACAGGCTAAGGATAATTAACGGACCAAAGGCCGCACCAAAGCCTGCCCAGGCGTTACTGACCAGCTGCAATACCGAGCTGTTGCGGTCAAACGCGAGGGCAATGGCAACCAGTGCTACCAGTAATACCGACAACCGGCCAATAACCACCAGCTCAGTCTGCGACGCGTTACGTTTGACAAAGGCTTTATAAAAGTCTTCGGTCAGTGAGCTTGAGGTGACCAATAACTGTGATGAAATGGTGCTCATAATTGCTGCCAGGATCGCAGCCAGCAGGAAGCCACTGATGAGCGGATGAAACAGAAATTGTGAGAACACAATGAAAATAGTTTCCGGATCATTCAGTGTCATTTCGGTTTTTGCGACATAGGCGATACCAACAAAGCCGGTCATGACAGCGCCGACAATGGTCACCAACATCCAGCTCATACCGATACGTCGTGCGACCTTAATATCTTGTACTGAGCGGATCGCCATAAAACGTACAATAATATGCGGCTGGCCGAAATAGCCAAGCCCCCAGGATAAGGCTGAAATAATGGCTAATGCTGAGCTGGCACCCACCCAGCTTAGTAAGTCCGGATTGATCCGATTCACGATTTGGTTAACTTCGGTCATGCCGCCTAAATGATCAATTGCGACTATCGGAACCAGCACTAACGCCAGAAACATCAGACAGCCTTGCACAAAGTCGGTTAAGCTCACCGCCATAAAACCGCCAATCAGGGTGTAAATGACTACCACACCGGCAGTAATAAACAGACCGAGTTCATAGTTAAGCCCAAAGGAGCTCTCAAATAATTTACCGCCGCCGACGACGCCGGATGACGTATAAAGGGTAAAAAATACCACTATAACCAGTGATGATACTATGCGCAGTAAGCGTGTTTTATCTTCAAAGCGTTTTTCAAAGTAATCCGGAATGGTGATCGCATCCTGAGCGATTTCGGTGTACACCCGCAACCTGGGGGCAACCACCAGGTAATTCAGATAGGCTCCGATTAATAAGCCCACGGCGATCCAGGTGCTACTTAATCCAGAAATATACATCGCACCGGGCAAGCCCATCAGCATCCAGCCGCTCATATCGGAAGCACCGGCAGAAAGCGCCGTAACACTGGGGCTGAGTTTCCGGCCGCCGAGCATATAGCCTGATACGTCGTTGTCGGTTGTTTTATAGGCATAAAGCCCGATAGCAATCATCGCCAGAAAATAAATGGCGAGCGCAACAAGGGTGGCAGTTTCCACGCAGAAAGCTCCTGTTTGTTCTAGGTTTTAGTAAAGTGAGCTGACGTTTGCTGACGACACTGAGTAGGCAGCGCATCAGCAAAGGTCAATTCGCTTTAAATGCTAACAAGATGTGCCCGGGGTTGCCAGCGCTTTTATGCTGACTTAACTTGCCGGGCCGGGGATCTGACGAATATTCCGGATTATTCCGGATAGAGCGCAGTCAATGCAGAGCGTTGCGAAGTTGCAGTCGCTTTGGGTAATTGCTGCCAGGCCTGATACAGCATATCGCCTTGCCAGGGCGTATTTTGCTGACCATAGAGCTGTTGTTCCAGTTGTAACAGTGCGTCAGCAAAGGCGGGGGTACCGGCGTGGCGGCGCAATTCGCCCAGACTTCTTGGCGCTGGTTGAAAACGCTGTTTGCCCCAATACAATAACGCTTGCGCCGCCGCCTTTGCGTCGCCAGTCTGACACGCGCGTTGCAAGGCTTTGGGGCTATAGCTGGCATCGGATTGGCTTGTTGGTGCTGTACGGGCAATAGAAGCACGCCGCTGCAGCAGATAGCCAACCAGCAAGAGTGAGCTTAACCACAAACCAGCTAACAGATTGCTGGTGTAGTTCCATTGCCAGTGGTTAGCGGTGGGCGTCTGAGTTTGCACTTTAGTTTGGATTACTGGCGCCGGACTTATTGGCTGTTGCGCCTGACCGCTGACTTGGAGGGTCCGCTCTGGCAGTACCGCATAGTCTAGCTGGTTGGTCTGATTATTCCACCACGGCAGTCGGATTTCAGGCAGGACAAGGCTGCCATTGCTGCTGGCGATAAGGGCTGTGGTATAGACTTTTTGCGCGACCATCCGCCCGCTGCGTTCAGCACCCCGGCTTTGCGGTTGCTCCTGATAAGCTCTGATCCCGTCGGGGTATTGTTGACTTAATTCGGGTAACTGGTTTGCTGCGACATCAACTGCCGACAGGGTAATAATCCGGGTTACCGGCTCACCGGCTTTTAGCTCAGCGCCTTCTGGCTGCCATTCTTCGGTTAGCGTGACCAGGCCAGCAACCAGCCAGTTACCGGGAAAGTTGTCCGGTTGCGGTTTAATTTCCAGCCGCACGGGCTCTGCTTCGGCCATCACGGTTTTACTGCGCGAAAAATAGTTATAGCGGCTTGGATCGCGATCAATCATGTCACCGGTAAAGAGGGGGGGCTGGATACTCAGGTTACCGCTTTGCTGCGGTGTAATGGCATAACGCCGGGTAATAGTGCGGTAGCGTACACCATCAACCAGTGCTGTCCCTTCGACATCCGGACCCAGCCGCTGAATTTCAGCGCCCTCCAGTGCCGGCTCAGTTAAGTTGCCGCGCTGCAGGTCACCGCTGAAATAAATCACCACATCGTAGTACAGCATCTGCTGCACATAGACTGACGGATAGCCGGAGAGCTTCGCCTCCAGAAAGATATCTTGTTTGGTTTGGCTCTGTGCTTGTTCGATAACTTCGAGTGCAATAGGGGTTGAGCTAATGCCATTAATCGTAAAAGCCGGGATCCGAAAACTGCCGGTACTCCTTGGAAACAGCGTCAGACTCCAGCTGGTACTATGACTGGTGCGGCCATTAATTACCTGAGTGCTTTGACTTACCGCCGGCACCATAACCCGAAAGTCCTGTTGTAGCTCACGATAATCAAGCGCATCGGCGCTAAGGCGGGCGTCAGCAGTGACGACCAGAGTAATAGCTTCGCCAAGCATCGCCGGATTTTTATCCACCGAACTTTGCAGGCTGCTAAACGCCATCGCTGCACCGCCAAATAGCAATTGGCTAAACAAAATAACGACAAGTAAGCGGGTTACCATTCCTGTTGAGCTCCTGGCGGCGGGGCAGTGCGCCGTTTTTGTTGTTCCAGTAACATGCGGTTGCGCAGCAGCAGACCCGGATCGTCCTGCACTTTGCGCAATAAATTTTCAAGTTGTTGCTGTTGCTCTGGCGTGGCATTGGGCCAGGGCTCGGTGATTTGCCGCTGCGGTTGCGGCTCAGCAGACAGCTCTTCAGCTTCGCCCGCGTCACCGGCAGGGCGTGGCTGAGCTTGTTTAGCTTGCTCTTCGCCTGCTGCTGGTGCGGCATCTTGTTGAGTCTGGGTGTTGTCTGCTTGCTGCGGCTCAGCTTCGCCCTGTTCTGCCGGCTGGTTTTGCTCGGCCGATTGCGGATCACCCTGCTGGTCTTGTTGATCCTGCTGTGATTGTTGGTTTTGCTGTTGTTGTGCTTGCTGCTGTTGCTCTTTTAACAGCTGTTGCATCAACTCGGCGTTTTTACGTGCATTTTCATTATCAGGTTCGAGTTCTAACGCCTGCTGATAGGACGAGAGCGCCTGCTCGAACTGCTGCTGCATGGCCTGGGCATTGCCGAGATTCTGCCAGGCGGCAGCATTGGGTTGCGTGCTCAGTGCTTGTTGATAGGCGCTGGCGGCTTTGGCATAGTCCCCGGCGCGGTAAGCGGCATTACCTTGCCACAAGGGATCGGTAAATTTTTGTTGGGCAGCGCTAAAGTCACCTTGTTGATAATCAGCAATGGCTTGTTGCTGTTTGTTTTGCCATAAATCACGCCAGCTCACCGCTTCAGCCGGTGGTAAATACACTAACAGGCAGACCAGCAGGACAGCCGATCGCCGTCCCAGCCACAGCGCCAGCGGCAGCAGCAACCACACCAGATAGACGGCAGCATCCTGCCAGTTATCTCCCAGCCTGGCTTCAGTATTATCCCGGGTATCTTCAGGTTGGCTAAAGCCAGCCAGCAGCGCCTGCAAATCACTGTTATCGGCGCCGGCTTGCTGATACTCGCCACCACCCTGTTTGGCTAAAATACTCAGTTGCTGTAGTGGTACTCTTGGTACGACGACAGCTCCCTGACTGTTTTTTAGTAACTCGCCGTTTTCCAGACGAACTACCGCCCCCTCGGCCTGGCCAAACGCCAGAATGGATAACCGGTGCGGGTAATTATTGAGCAGTTGCTGCAATGCATGATAGCTGTCTTGATCAAAGCCATCGGTAAACAACATGACTTCACCGCGGCTGTAGCCTGCCTGTCGCAGCACCTCGTCAGCTAATTGCAGCGCATGCAGCACATTAGAACCCTGGCCCGGTAGTAATTCGGGTTTTAAATTCGGGATCTGCAGTCGGATATTATTGTAATCGATGGTCAGCGGCGAAATCACAAAGGCTTCCGCGGCATAGCTGATCAATGCCAGGTCACCCTCGCGTAATTTATCAACAAAATCCAGTGCTTTAAAACGTTGTTGAGTTAAGCGGTCTGGCACCATATCGGTTGCCCGCATCGACATCGACATATCCAGAATCAACACCGTCGCTTTTTTTACCGCCAGCGCCGGTTGCGGCAGTTTTTGCCAACTTGGACCACTTAGCGCCAGTACGGCTAACAACCAGCACAGAGCCAGTATGGGGAGAGCCCAGGGCTGTTGACGCTTTAATTGTTCACCCAGCAACACCACGGGCTGAAGATGGCGGGCAATCAGATTTTGCCACAGGCTGTGTTGCTGGCGGTGACTACGTAACAACAGCCAGAGCAATACTGCGGGTACCAGCGCGAGCAGCCAATAGGGTCGTAATAAATGTAAATCAGCGAGCACCTGATATTACTCCTGTCCAGTCAATACGCCGCGCCGCCAGCCAGAATGAGCAAAGCAAAGCCAGGGCCAGGGGGTAATGCAGTAAACTCCGCTGTGGCCGGTAGGTGAGTTGTTCTCGTTCAATCGGCTCCAGTTCATCAAGCAACTGATAAATTTGCCGCAGCTCTGCCGGACTGCGGGCACGGAAGTAGCGCCCGCCCGTTTGCTCTGCGATTTGGATTAATAAGGGCTCATCCAAATCCTGTGATGGATTAATTACGCGCTGGCCGAAAATACTATTTTGCACCATTTGCTCGGCGCCCAAACCGACAGTATAAATCCTGATCCCAGCCGCTATGGCGAGTTTCAGCGCTTCCTGCGGCTGAATGTCGCCAGCGTTATTGGCACCATCACTGAGTAAAATCAACACTTTATTGGTGGTGTCGTAACTATTCAGGCGCTTTACACTGAGGCCAATAGCCTCACCGATCGCAGTACGTTGCCCGACCAGACCCATTACCGCATCGTCCAGAAATTGTTGTACTGTCGCTAAATCGAAGGTTAACGGGGCTTGCTGATAAGCGGCATCGGCAAACAAGATTAAGCCGACGCGATCGCCTTGCCGCGCCTGAATAAAATCCCGCAATACGTTTTTCATTGCTTCCAGGCGGGTAAAACGTTGACCATTTAGCTCCATATCCGGAATATCCATCGAGCCGGAGAGATCCAGTGCCAGCATCAATTCCCGGCCCTGTTGCGGCAGTGCCACCGGCTCACCCAGCCAACGCGGTTGGCTGGCACTAAACACCAGTAAACACCAACACAATAGCAATACCAAACGACTACTCAGCGGAGCCGCAGCTGCTTCGCGCTGCTGCTGGCCGAGTTTGGCCAGCGCCGGCAGTTTGAGCGCCCGGCCGGCAGGTTGCGGTAGCTTTCGTATTAACCAGGGCAGGGGCAAGGCTAACAACAACCAGGGATAGCTCAGATCAAACATGCTGGCCTCCGCTGGAGAGGATCGGGCTAAGTTTAGTCGCGTTAAAGGCTTGCAGATACAGCCGGGCTGCGTGATACAGCTGTTGTCGGTCTGCAACGCTATGTTGCGACGGGGCCTGATATAACAACACGCTCAGATCCGGTAAGCGTACATCCGGTGGTAAGCACTGTTGCCAATGCTGCTGCCAATCCGCTGTGCCAGCGCTGAGTAGCGGATGACTTGGCCAGTAGCTTTTCAGCAAACGTTTTAAAAGTTGATTCAGCTGAGTCGCCAGTAGTTCATCCTGTGGATCTAAGCGCTGAAATTCACGCCAGGCCTGTCGTTTTGCTGCCTGCTGCTGCCAGCGGCGCCACAGATGATAGCTCAGCATAGCTAAACCCAGGGCCGCGAGTGCAATCAGCAACCAGTGCCCGGGTGCCAGCAAGGGCGTATCAGGGTAGGGCGGCTCGTTAATATCGGCCAGTAAACTAAGCAGTTGTGCCTGATCAGTCATGATAAGCTCCGGCCAGTTGCGACAATAAGGGTGCGGCGCTACTCAGCGTTAACCACTGACAGCCCTGGCGCAACAGTTTGGCTTTGCACGCGGCAAGAGCTTGCTGTTGTTGTTGTTGATAGCGCTGTTTTAGTTTGTTGTTTAAATCCACTACGGCGGGGCTGCCTTGTTGGGCACTGACTAATGCCTCGCCATACAGGTTGTCGGGCAGGTTCAGTTCCAGCGGATCGGAAAACTGACAACAATGAATTTCGTTATGTTGTTTTAACACCTGTAAATGTCGTAACGCCTCATCATCAAGCTGATTAAAGTCGGATAAAATATACAGCAAACTGCCTGGCCTTAATACCCGGCGCAGTTCAGCCAAGGCGTTGGCCAGCGTCATGCCCTGATTAGTCTGTTGTTGCTGATGCACATCCAGCAGTGCCTGCAGGTAGCGCAGTACGCCTTTACTTCTGCCAAGCGGTTTGAGTAAAACATGTTGCTGTTCACTAAATACCAGGCCGCCGAGTTTATCGCCCTGGGCTTTACAGTGCCAGCCGAGCAGTGCCGCCAGATGCGCTGCCTGTACAGATTTTAACAGCAAGGTGGAGCCAAAACGCATGGTTTCGCTTAGATCGGTCAGAATAAATACCGGCCGCTCCCGCTCTTCGCGGAACAACTTGGTATGCACCCGACCGGTGCGGGCAGTAACACGCCAGTCGATAGCCCGGACGTCATCACCGGGTTGATAATGCCGCACTTCATCAAATTCCATACCGCGGCCTTTACTGCGGGCCAGATAGCTCCCAGCCAGCTTACTCTGGGCGTTACGCCCCGGTTTTAAATCCAGCAACCGGGTATGGCGCTGATACCATAACAATTCTGGCAGGGCTAACTGTACGCCAGTCGCCTGCAAACTCTGGAACCAAGTTGTCGGATCAAAGACCGGGTTACTCATTTCAAGGTACTGCAACCAGTTCTAGGATGTCAGTCAGTACCTGGTCGGTACTGATACCCTCAGCCTCGGCGGCGTAGGTCAGAATTAAGCGATGGCGCAGCACATTATGAAATACGGCCTGAATATCTTCCGGCGTAACAAAATCTCTGCCGGCTAACCAGGCGCGGGCGCGGGAACAACGATCCAGGGCAATTGTTGCCCGTGGGCTGGCGCCATAGCCGATATAGCTGGCCAGTTTGGCGCTGTAGGCTGCAGGTTGGCGGGTGGCCATCACCAGTTGCACCATATAGTGCTCCAGGCTCTCAGCCAGATGCAGTTTTAATACCTGCTGGCGGGCAGCGAAAATATCCGCCTGACTGATGGGGGCCGCTTTAACCGGTGTTTCATGGCGGGCTTCGGCGCGGGTTAAGCGCAGGATCTCCAGCTCGGTCGCGCTATCCGGGTAATCCACCTTTAAATGCAATAAAAAGCGGTCAAGCTGAGCTTCCGGCAGCGGATAAGTGCCTTCCTGCTCCAGTGGGTTTTGCGTCGCCATCACCAGAAACAGCTCCGGCAGTTTATAAGTATTGCGACCCACGGTGACCTGTTTCTCTGCCATCGCTTCCAGTAGCGCAGACTGAACCTTGGCGGGGGCACGGTTAATTTCATCCGCCAGAATTAAATTATGAAACAATGGACCGGATTGAAAGGCAAAGGCGCCGGTCTCCGGCCGGTAGATATCGGTGCCGGTCAGATCAGCCGGCAGTAAGTCAGGCGTAAACTGAATACGGTGAAATTCGGCTTCTACACCCTGCGCCAGCGCGTTCACTGCCCGGGTTTTCGCCAGACCTGGCGGGCCCTCGACCAACAGGTGACCATTGGCTAATAGCGCCAGCAAAATGCCTTCGGTTAATGCTGGTTGTCCCAGTACCTGACTATCCAGATAAGATTTTAATGACGCAAAAGCCTGTACCATCATGATTTCTGTCTTATTCTTTAAAAGTGGTTGATTTATGACCGCTTTATCCGGCCTGACTATGGCGAATAGCGACGTTAGGACTCATAACTCTTTATAAGGTTCCCACTATGCTAATACAAGAGTTTTAAAACAACTGTTTTAATTTCGGTAGACAGTGGTTACAATCGGATGAATATCAGAGGTCTGACCTGTAATCAGGCCATCAGAAAACAAGAGGATAACTATGGCAGCGCCTATCAACCTGAGAACCCGTGATGGTGAGCGGATTGCGATCGTCTCCGGGCTTCGTACGCCTTTCGCTAAACAAGCTACTGAGTTTCATGGCGTATCCGCCCTGGATCTGGGTAAGTTGGTGGTTAACGAACTGCTGATCCGGGCTGAGCTGGATCCGGCTCTGGTCGAGCAGGTGGTATACGGTCAGGTGGTACAAATGCCGGAAGCACCGAACATTGCCCGCGAAATCGTGCTCGGCACCGGCATGCAGGTGCATACCGATGCCTTTAGTGTTACCCGGGCCTGTGCCACCAGTTTTCAGTCAGTAGTCAGTGTTGCCGAATCCATGCTGGCCGGTGTTACGCAGATCGCCATTGCCGGTGGTGCGGACTCCAGTTCGGTATTACCAATAGGTGTGAGCAAGAAACTGGCGCGCGCCCTGGTCGATGTTAATAAAGCCAAGACCCTGGGCCAGAAACTGGCAATTTTCCGCCGCTTGGGCCTGAAAGACTTACTGCCGGTTCCACCAGCGGTAGCCGAATACAGCACCGGCCTGTCAATGGGCGATACGGCTGAACAAATGGCGAAAAGCCATGGTATCAGCCGGGCGGCTCAGGATGAACTGGCACACCGCTCGCACACCCTGGCGGCGGCTGCCTGGCAAGCCGGCAAGCTGGCCGATGAGGTTATGACCGCCTATGTTGAGCCGTACAGCCGCTATTTAAAGATCGATAACAATATCCGGATGGAGTCGAAGCTTGACTCCTACGCCAAATTAAAGCCGGTATTTGACCGGGTGCATGGTTCAGTAACGGCGGCAAACAGTACGCCGCTGACCGATGGTGCTTCTGCGGTACTGATGATGACCGAAGGCCGCGCCAAGGCGCTGGGTTATACCCCCTTGGGTTATCTGCGCAGCTACGCCTTTTCGGCCATTGGCGTACATGAAGATATGCTGATGGGCCCGTCTTATGCGACGCCGATCGCGCTGGATCGCGCCGGGATGAAACTGTCGGATCTGACGCTGATTGAAATGCATGAAGCCTTCGCTGCTCAGGCGCTGGCCAATATGAAGATGTTTGGCAGCCGTAAATTTGCCGAAGAAAAGCTGGGCCGCAGCGAAGCCATTGGCGAAATTGATATGGATAAGTTTAACGTTAACGGTGGTTCACTGGCTTATGGCCACCCCTTTGCCGCGACCGGCACCCGCTTAATAGTGCAAACCCTGAATGAATTAAAACGTCGTGGTGGTGGCATCGGCCTGACCACTGCCTGCGCCGCCGGCGGTTTAGGTGCAGCGATGATTGTGGAGACCGAATAATGACTGACACAGTAAGCAGCTTTAGCTTAAGCATCCGCGATGACAAGGTGGCCGTGATCACCATGGATATTCCGGGTGAAAGCATGAATGTCCTGAAAGCCTCGTTTGCCGATGAAATTGATGCCATGCTGAAACAGCTGGCTAACGACAGTACCTTAAAAGGCGTGGTCTTTATCAGTGGCAAAAAAGATTCCTTTATTGCCGGCGCCGATATCAGCATGCTCGATGCCTGTCAGACGGCAGAGCAGGCGGAAACCATTGCCGCGATGGGACAACAAATGTTCGACCGGCTGGAGCAACTGCGCCTGCCGGTCGTTGCTGCGATCCATGGCCCTTGCTTAGGTGGCGGTCTGGAGCTGGCACTGGCGTGTCATGCCCGGGTTGCCAGCAGCAGCCCGAAAACTGTGCTGGGTTTGCCGGAAGTACAGCTGGGCTTACTACCCGGCAGTGGTGGTACCCAGCGTTTACCGAAGTTAGTTGGCGTGCAAAAAGCGCTGGATATGATCCTGACGGGTAAGCAATTGCGTGCTGCCCAGGCGAAAAAGCTCGGTCTGGTCGATGAAGTGGTGCCAGAGAGCATTCTGCTGGATGCCGCAGTGAAAAAAGCACTGGCCGGTAAACCCCGGCGCGAAGCGAAAAAGCAGAGCCTGCTGGATAAACTGCTGGAAAATACCGGACCAGGTCGCAAACTGGTGTTTTCACAGGCGCTAAAACAAACGCTGAAGAAAACCCAGGGCAATTATCCTGCCGCCCTGCGGATTATTGAAGTGATTCAAACCGGCGTCGAGCAAGGCTATCAAAAAGGCCTGGCCGCAGAGGCCAAAGCCTTTGGCCAGCTTTGTATGACGTCAGAGTCGGCGGCACTGCGCAGTATTTTCTTTGCCACCACTCAGATGAAGAAAGAAAGCGGTGCCGGTGATGCTAAACCGCGTAAGGTGCGCAAAGCCGCAGTGCTGGGCGGCGGCCTGATGGGCGGCGGTATTGCCAATGTCAGCGCCACCAAAGCCGGTGTACCGGTGCGGATCAAAGATATCGCTGAACAGGGTATTAATAATGCGCTGAAATACAGCTTTGATATCCTGAACAAAAAATATAAAAAGCGCTTTATCAGCAAGGCCGAGATGCAAAAGCAGCTGCTGTTGATCACTGGCACTACCGATTACAGTGGTTTCCATAATGTCGATATCGTGGTTGAGGCGGTATTTGAAGATCTGAGCTTAAAGCAGCAAATGGTGGCCGATATTGAACAGCACTGTGCGGAGCATACCATCTTTGCCAGCAATACCAGTTCGTTACCTATTCACAAAATTGCCGAAAAGGCAGCACGGCCGGAAAATGTGATCGGTCTGCATTACTTCTCACCGGTAGATAAAATGCCGCTGGTAGAAGTGATTGCGCATGACAAAACCTCTGCGGAGACCATCGCTACTACGGTTGCTTTCGCCCGTAAGCAAGGCAAAACGCCGATCGTGGTCAAAGACGGTGCCGGTTTCTACGTCAACCGTATTCTGGCGCTGTATATGAATGAAGCGGCCAATATTCTGCTTGCCGGTGAGCCGGTAGAGAAAATTGACCGTGCGCTGGTCAAATTCGGCTTCCCGGTCGGCCCGGTGACGCTGCTGGATGAAGTGGGTATTGATGTTGGCGCCAAAATTTCGCCGATTTTAACGGCTGAGCTCGGTGAGCGCTTTGCCGCACCAGCTGCCTTTGACAAACTGCTGGCCGATGGCCGTAAAGGCAAGAAAACCGAAAAAGGGTTTTATCTTTATGGTAAGGCGGCGAAAAAAGGTAAAAAGCTGGTTGATGAGTCGGTGTATGCAGTGCTTGGCGTAACACCGGCGCCGGCGCTAAATAGCGATGAAATTGCCAGCCGCTGTACCGCGCAGATGTTAAATGAGGCGGTACGTTGTCTGGAAGAGGGTATTATTGCCTCGGCCCGGGATGGGGATATTGGTGCCATCTTTGGTATCGGTTTCCCGCCGTTCCTTGGTGGTCCGTTCCGCTATATCGATAATCTGGGTGTCAATAATCTGGTGGCGACCTTACGGCAGCTGGAAAGCCGCTTTGGTAGCCGCTTTACGCCGTGCGATACCTTGTTAAAAATGGCGGAGCAAGGCGAGCGTTTCTATTCATAGCTTCACCGCTTCCCAGTAACAATCATTAATTGTTACTGGTCGAACTATTAAAGGGCCTGCGGGCCCTTTTTGCTGCCTTTTTTGTATAAAAATGCAACTAAAGGATAACAGCAAGACGTCTGGATTGCTGATATAATCGCCAGCTCAGATTGCGTTGTAGAGGAGTGACCAGGTGTTATTGGTTCCGGTAGTTTGGTTAATGGTAGCAGTGGGGGTTTATATTGCAGCACTACGCAGTGGCATGGCCGCGTTGCGTTGGGCGGTTGCAGCCATCTTTACCGGTCCGTTATTGTTACCGCTGTTTAACAGCCACAAGCGCTTATTATTGCGTCGCGCCCGTGGCCGCAATGCCGGTTTATTCCGCCCCTAAGGTCAGTAGCTGTTGACTGATCTGTTTAATCAGATTGTCTTCACGTCGCTCCCGATGGCATACCAGGTAATAAGGTAATACCAGGCAGGGAAGTTGTGGCATGGGTTGTAATTGCTTGCTGCTCAGATATGGCTGCAGTAACGGCGCCGGTAAGTAGCTGTAAACCGCCTGGTGTAATACTGCGTCTAATGCCAGCTCACAACTGTTAGTGCGCAGGGTGGTCCGGTTTGCCGACGGATGGCCCGGATGATTGCCCCAATCCAGATGGCAGTACGCCAGCTCGTCCACCACCGCCGAACCCTGGCATACCGCTAGCAAAGTAACTTGTCCTTGCGCAACAGCATACAACTCGTCGGTTTTTGCCGGTTCGGTTAGCAGCGCCAGATCCAGCTGTTGGCTCAGTAGCTGTTGACTCAGGTGCTCCCGCGACAACAAATCGATACGCAGATTCAATTCTGGCAGCCGTTGTTGTAACGCCCTGAGCGGTGCTGCGAGCAGCGAATTGACAAACAGTGGTGCTACCCCAAGTTGGAAATAACAGGGCTCATTGACGCTGTTGGCAACGTCCTGGCGGGCTTTTTGTAGCGCTGCCAGCATGGTTTGCGCATGTGGCAACAAACGTTCCCCTGCGGCTGTTAACTGAATGTTATTGCGATGTCGGATAAAGAGATTTACCCCCAGTTGTTGCTCCAGTTGACGGATCCGAAAACTCACCGCAGATTGCGTGAGGTATAAATTTTCAGCAGCCTTACCAAAATGGCGGGTGCGCTGTACTTCCAGGAAGGTTTTCAGTAAGTCAGTATCCAAGCTAGCCTCAAATTAAATTTATCGTAACCATAAAAAACTTTTGTTTTACGACAGGAATTTTGTTAACCATACTCCGCACAGTTTAAACAGGCTGGCTTGATATTCAACGACATGAGAGGAAAAAAGTGATGCAGCAAAGTTTTGTCGCTAATCGTCGCTTTTTCGATGACCGGAATTTCCCGCGTGGTTTTACCCGGTCCGGGCGCTTTACCCTGGCAGAGGGCAATCTGCTGGAGAAACACGGTTTAGCAATGCAGGAACTGGAGCAGGGTGCGAGACAGCCAGCTAACGACGAAGAACAGCGCTTTGTGCTGGTGTGTCGTGGTGAGGCGGAAGCCACTTCAGTCTATGAAAAAACCTGGCTAAAGTATAAACAACGGCTGGCTGAGAAGCGTAAGTTCCACACAGTGTTTGGCAAAAAGCGTATCGCTGATGGTTCGGACGACTTTTCTTACGTCGAGACCGATGCCGATTAAAAAAAGCCCGTCAGGGCTTTTTTACGGCTGTAACCTAGGGCGTGTTGACGTTTGCTGCTTGTTTTTGCAGCCGTTTGGCTGGTGTTTATACAAGGCAGAGCTTGTGATGTGTAGTTATTCTACATGAACAAGCGATAACGCAGTAGAAACGCCAGCCAAACGCTGCCCGAAGGGTTCGCGCTGGCGGCGCTTTGCTCTTTGTCACTCGTCACTTATTTAGAATAACTAAACTGCGCTCCTCGTTTCGCGATCAAAGCGCCGCCAGTGCGAACAAAATCTAAGCAGCAAGCGTCAACACGCCCTAGATTAACGAGTCCTAAAGCAACGCGACCTTAGGGCGTTGTTTCTTTTGCTCTACCAGAAAGGCGGCAAAGTCTTCCGCCGACAGCGGCTTGCTATAGTAGTAACCCTGAATAATTTCGCAGCGCAGCTTACGCAGTTGTTCCAGTTGTTCGTGGGTTTCCACGCCTTCAGCTACGACACTTAAGCTCAGGTTGTGGGCGATAGTGACAATGGTATCAACCATATTGCGACCACGGGCACTGCTCATATCGTCAATAAAGGCTTTATCGATCTTCAGCGTATTCAGTGGGAATTGTTTCAGATAAGCCAGCGAGGAGTAACCGGTGCCAAAGTCGTCCATCGCCAGGTGAATGCCGCGGGCACGCAGTTTTTTCATGGTATCAATCGCCAGTTTTGGCGACTGCATTACCGTACCCTCAGTAATTTCCAGCTCCAGATGATAAGAAGGCAGATCGGTTTGCTGCAGAATATCGTCAATCTGGTCACACAAAAATGGCAGCATAAATTGCTTAGCCGACAGGTTCACCGCGACGCGGCCATGGAATAATCCCTGAGCAATCCAGCGTTTTACATCGATACAGGCTTTACGTAATACCACGGTACCGATATCGACAATCTGGCCGGTTTCTTCGGCAACCGGAATAAAGCTGCCTGGGCTGACCAGGCCACCTTTTGGCGTGATAAAGCGCACCAGCGCTTCCATCCCGACCACCTTGCCGCTGAGCAGATCCATCTTCGGTTGATAAAACACCGTAAAATAATCTTCTTTCAGGCCATGACGGATCAGGTTTTCAATTTGCAGTCGTTTTACCGCCTGTTTGTTCATGGTGTCATTAAAAAACAGATAGCGGTTGGCGCCTGAACTCTTGGCGTGGTACATGGCCGTATCAGCGTTACGTAGTAACGCCTGCGGATCCTTACCATCCTCCGGGAATAACACTATACCAATACTGCTGGTAACGGCTAATTCGTGCTGATCAACGGCAAAAGGCTTATTGATTTGCTCCAGCAGGCTTTTCGCCAGACTGGTAATGGCGTGGATATCGTTAGTATTGTCCAGTAACACCGCAAACTCATCACCACCCAGCCGGTACAGTTTCTGGCGGAACAATTTGTTGTTATGCAGGCGCTCGGCCAGTTTGCAAAGCAGGGCGTCACCCAGCTCGTGACCCAATGAGTCGTTAATCTTTTTAAAGTTATCCAGATCGAACACTAACAGTGCATGTTCGGTTTTGTCGGTTACCAGGCTGGCCAGTTTATTCATAAAGACCGCGCGGTTGGGCAAGCCGGTCAGGGTGTCACTGTTGGCCAGCCGGCTTAGCTCAGCTTCGCGTCTCTTGCGGTCAGAGATATCGGAAAATACTGCCACATACTGCGTAATAAAGCCTTGCTCGTCTTTGATCACGTCAAAGGTTAACTCTGCCTGGTAGTAATCGCCGTTGGTTTTCAGTTCCCGGATCTCACCACTCCAGCGCCCGTCTTTAACCAGTTTCTTTTCAATTTCTTGGATAAAGCGCGGCGGATACAACGAAAGCTGAAAGCGGCTTTGTAACACTTCATCGCGACTCTTGCCGGTGATGACGCTGAAGGCCGGGTTAACTTCGATAATATTGAATTTGGTATCACAGATCAGCACCGCATCGGAAATGTTTTCCAGACAGCGGGCAAACAGTTGCATTCGTGCTTCAGCTTGCTTTAATTGGCTGATGTTTTTCAGGGTACCGGTCATCCGTTGCGCTTTACCGGTCTCGTTATATGAGACAACCTTGCCGCGGTCTAACACCCAGATATAGGTTTCATCCGCGGTTTTAACCCGGTAACTGGCTTCAAAAAACGGGCTGTTACCGGCCAGATGTTGCGATAGCGCGTGGCTGACCCGTTCCAGATCCTGAGGATGAATCAGCTGTTTATTCGGTGGGAAATCTTCAGTCTTTGGGGCTATCGCCAGCGGCTCAAGCCAGGCACTGGAGCGATAAAGTTCGCCGGTTTCAATGTTCCAGTCCCAAAGTTCATCACCGCTGCCCCAAATCGATAAGCGTAAGCGTTCTTCGCTTTTCGCCAGCGCCTGATGGTAACGCCGCATCCGCCGCAAACTGAGTTGAGCTAATAGCAGTCCGGTAAGTGCCAACGCGAGTAAAACGTGGAATAAATAAGGCTGTACAGCATCCCAGCTAAGGGCCGCTGCAGCGAGGGGCAAGAAGAATAACGTTGCTAGCGTTAGCCCCAAAAGTGTCAGGGTAAGAAAAGTAATTGTTTTATCGCGCACTTTATTATTTTTTTATACTGCTTTTGGGCTAAGTTAACCAAGAAAAACGGTACTGTCAAAAGCAATTTACTGCCGTTGCAATATTTTCAGTAATTCAGCTTTATGCAAAGATTGTACATAATTATTTTCCGGCGCACTGTCTGTCGCCAGAATCAACACCGGATAGTCTTTCGCCAGCAATTGTTGTAAGAACGCCAGAAAGTCGCTGGCGGTTAACGCATTTAAACAACTAAGAATTTGCTGATTTAAATCAAACTGATAGTCAGCCTGGCCCAGCGCCAGCCAGAAACGTTTGGCACGGGCGCTCAGGCTGGTATCCCGCTCACAAAGCTGAGCCGCCAGCCCTTGCTTTAATGATTGAAACTCGTCGTTATCCAGTAAACTTAACTCGCTCACGCATTGCTGAAAAAACTGCACTGTTGCCTGGTAGAGTGCGGCGGCAGGATAAGCCGGTGACTGAACATAAAACGCCATGCCGGGCAGGGTGTTGACCGGCACATAACCGGTGCCGACCAGATATCCAAGCTGTTGCTCGGTGCGCAGTTGATGAAAATAGCGCGGCGCCAGTAAGTGGTTCGCTAACATAAAGCGCGCCATCTGTGCCGGTGACTTGTCAGTCGCTGCCAGATAGGCGACCAAAGCATGGTCCGCCTGATGCGGATTGGCACTGCATAACCAAACTGGTCCGGGCTGAGCATAGCGATATTGTACAGCGCTGAGCGCCTGGCCCGCAGCCCCCTGAGCGCCTTGCCAATCGGTTAACAGTGTCTGCAGCTGTTGGGCATCTGCCGGACTCCAGTTGCCGAGCAGCAAAGCTTCAAGATGTAACTGTTGCCACAATTGCTGCCTGAACAACGAAAAGTCGGCAAAGCTTAACTTAGCAAGGGCTTGCGCCAGCTCTTCCGGTTCAGGGTTTTGCGGTTGTAGCAGCGCAGACAGTTGACTGAATAACCGGGCAACAGGTTTGTTCTTGCTACTGTTTTGCCAGTGCCGGCATAGCTGTTGTTTTAACTCCGCAAAACGCTGCGGACAAAACACCGGATCTGGCAGTTGGCGCAGCAAATCGGCAAACAGCGCTAATTGGTTCGCAGTTAAACCGTTGGTTTGCAAACTGATCCCTTGCCGGTGCACGTGTAAAAAGTAATTTAAACCCGCAGTCGTTGCCGCGTATAGTTGTTGGTTAAAGCGATCCAGCAGTAGTTCTACCCATAGCCGGCTGGCTGCTTGTTGCCGGATAGTGGCACAGCTTTGTGGTAAGGTAATTTGCAAATAAATATGACCTTTGGGACTGGCAAAGTCGGTGTCTGCTTTGTACCACAACTGCAGTGCCGGCTGGTTACAAAAGTGTTGCGGGCTGGTCATATGCGCCGCTTTATCCAGTAATTTGAGTTCAGATTGCAAATACGGATTAGGTAGTGGCAAGCTTAGTTCTGGCAAGGGCGATTGAGTATCCAGCGTGGTTAACCAGTTCGGATCCAACGGCTGTAACTGATAAGGCGTGTGATACCAGCGTGCCTCGCGATCTGTGGTGACATCATCTGCAACTAACATCAGTCGCAGGTTACGGCTGCAAAAATAGTCCAATAACTGGCGATATAGCGCCTCGGGTGGCACTTCCATCCGGTAGTCACCGAACAGCACATCCTGCAGTGGATAGTGCTGCATATTCAGCGCCAGATCGGTCGCAGTTTGTAACACTGTCGCCGGCTCATAAAAGCGGTAAGCCCAGTTTAATAATTTCTGGCGCTCGGCAAATAAGTTGGCCGGGAAGGGGCTGTCTTTTAGTAAACGCACTTTGGCAAACAGTGCTTGCACGATTTGTCGGTACTGTTGTCGTCCGGCCACAGTGAGTTCAAATGCCAGAGTAAAGTCTTTGTAGTTACTGCCGTCAATACCACCGCCGGCACTCAGCTGATTAACCAGCCCCTGCTGTTTTAGCAGCGCCAGTAATGAACCCGGGCCCTCATCACCGAGCAGATGAGCGACAAAACTGACTACTTTATAGCGATACCAGGGTTGGATATCCGGTAGCGCAAAGCTGATGACCAGCCGGTTACTGCTTTTGTGCGGCTTAATGTTTAGTTGTAACTGCTGCTGTTGCTCCAGGTATAGCGGGACTTGTAACGGTGCTTTCGCTGGCAGGTGATCACTGATCTGACTGAAGCTTTGTATTGCCAGAGTGCGCAGCTCGGCCAGGCTTTGCGGGCCAATCAGACAGACACTCATTCTTTGGGCACTATATTGCTGGTGGAAGAACTGACTGACGGCCTGTTGCAAGCTGTCGCCGGGGCGATCAGCCAAAGTTTGGGCGTTGCCAACAGAAAATTTGGCAAAGGGATGCGCCGGATTAATGCTTTCTTTGTGCACCTGATAAATTCGCCGGCTATCGTCTTTCAGCTTTAAAGAGAACTCAGCTTCAATAGCCTGACGTTCTTTTTCGACATAGTCACTACTGAACAGCGGTTCGCTAAACATGGCAGCGAAGCGGCTTAAACCGGCGGCAAAGTGCTGCTGCTCGATATCAAAATAGAATTGACTGTGTTCGGTACCGGTCCAGGCGTTGTGACTGCCGCCATGCTCACTGATAAAGTGTTGTAACTCGCCGGCTTGCGGGTAGGCGCGACTGCCCAAAAACAGCATATGCTCCAGAAAATGAGCCAGGCCTTCCCGGTCTGCAGGATCGTCAAAGTGGCCGACGTTGACTGTCAGCGCGGCGGCGCTTTTTTCACTATCAGCCTGATGAACCAACAGCACGGCCAAACCGTTAGACAATTTCAGGTATTCAAATTGTCTGGGATCATTCGGGCTTTGCAGGATAGATGTGCTTGCCAAGTGATATCCTTTGGAGTGGCTGGGAGTACCTTGCCTCTCATAGCGATAAGTAATAACCAGCATGAGTCTTATGCTTTAATAGCAGTTACGCTGGCCGCTGACTTTCATTATCATAGCGCACTATTTTCACCTGACGCATGCTTATTTGCTAAACAGCCGACCAGATGGGACAGACAGACCACCGAGATGGGACAGATAGAGTAGTATGGTAACAACTTCATGGTAAATATCGTGATTATGCGTCACGGCGAAGCCGAGCCGCCAGCAGTTGACGATCAGCAGCGAGCTCTGACCACACAGGGGCGCGGTGAAGTTCAGCAAATGGCAAACTGGTTGGCGCAGGCATACCCGGCCTTTGATTACCTGTGGGTCAGCCCCTATTTGCGAACCCGGCAAACGGCGGCACTGATGTTGGAAGCGCAGCAACGCGGATGTCAGTTGCAGGTGATGCAGCAGTTAGTACCCGATGGTAAGGCAGAACAGGTGAAAACCGCTCTCGATTTATTGCTCGCTGAACAACCTGATGCCAGAGTGTTATTGGTATCGCATATGCCGTTGGTAAGCTTTCTGGTGGAAAGCCTGACCGAAACCGGCAGAGCGCCGATCTTTACCACTGCAGCCTTGTGCTGTATCGACTATCAGACGGCACGGGGCGGAAAATTGCTGGAGCAAAATTCGCCACTCGAATTGACGTTGTTAAAAAGTTAGCGCCGGCCAGCAGCGGGCAGTTCGCGAAATTGCTGCTCGGTACTTTGATTAATTTTAAGCAATAACAACAGCGCACCATGCTTGCCCCAGCTTTTTGGGGCGGTGTGAAAGGCGCGTACATTTGGATGTTGCACCAGCCAGTTTGGTACCTTACGTGCCAGTATGCCCAGCCCCTTGCCATGTACGACGCAGGCGCAATTAAATTGCTGCTGCTGGCAATAATCCAGTAAGCCAGCCAGCTGTGTTTTCGCTTCATTGGCTGTCATGCCGTGTAAATCCAGTACCACCTGCGGTTCTAATTCACCGCGGCGTAAGCGGCCGGCCAGCATCGGATCGTCACCCTGCTGCACATAAGACAAGCTGCCGCTGGTGTCGGTAATGGCTTCATATTCATCGGAGAAAAAGAACAGTTTTTGCGCAGATAGCTCAGCGGCAGCTGTCGGCAGGCGTTTTTGCTTGCTGCGTCTGACAACTGGCGGTATCTTGTCCTGCTCAAGCGGGCGGGCACCGGCGACACTGTCGCGAAACAGGGCTCGCTCTTCGACGCTGAGTGCATCGGGCTTCGGCTTTTTTTGCTGCATCGGCCTTAATCTATACTATCTTATTAGCTGCTACCGGAGCCAAGGATACCATGTCTGACACCTTACCCGCACCCTTTAGTCCTGAATTACTGGACCGCGCCTATAGCGAACTGCAGACCCTGCATGACTGGTTACGTTGGGCCGTTAGCCGGATGCATCAGGGTGGGGTCTATTTTGGCCATGGTACCGATAACGCCTGGGATGAAGCCGCAGTGATGTTGTCGCATGTGTTGTACTTGCCGCCCCTGCGTGATGAAAAGTTATTTAGCGTGCGCCTGACATTAGATGAGAAACAGCAATTTGTCGCGCTGTTAGAGCAGCGAATTACCCAGCGCATTCCAGCTGCCTATCTGACTCAGCAAGCCTATTTTTGTGATCTACCGTTCTATGTCGATGAGCGGGTGTTGATCCCGCGCTCACCGATTGGCGAGCTGATTAAGCAGCAGTTTCAGGGGCTGTTACCGGCTGGCAGCAGCCCGGCACAGATTCTGGATCTCTGTACCGGCTCGGGCTGTATTGCCATTGCCTGTGCGGTGGCTTTCCCGGAGGCGCAGGTTGATGCCGTCGATATCAGTGAGGATGCTCTGGCCGTATGTGAGCTGAATATTGCCGAGCATCAGCTGCAGGAGCGGGTCTACCCCATTCTGTCAGATGGCTTTAGTGCCCTTGCCGGTCAGCAATATGATTTAATTGTCACTAACCCGCCTTATGTCGATGCTGAAGATATGGCTGATCTGCCGGATGAATACCGGCATGAACCGGAACTGGGGCTGGCGTCAGGTATCGACGGCTTGGCATTAACGCGGCAGATCCTGCGCGATGCGGCCGCACATTTAACCGAGCAGGGTATTTTAGTTTGTGAAGTGGGCAATAGTATGGTTGAATTGCAGTATAGATATCCAGACGTCCCATTTCGCTGGCTGGAGTTTAGTGCCGGAGGCCTTGGCGTCTTTGCACTGAGCAAAGCACAACTTGTCGCTTGCCAGCATTTATTCGAGGAAAGTTAAATGGCAGGTAACAGCATCGGCCAGTTATTTAAAGTTACGACTTTTGGTGAAAGTCATGGCCCGGCGATTGGCGGCATTGTCGATGGTTGCCCGCCCGGTATGGCATTAACTGCCGACGATTTACAATTGGATCTTGATCGGCGCAAGCCCGGCACGTCGCGCTACACCACACAGCGCCGCGAAGAAGACAGTGTCAAAATCCTCTCTGGTGTGTTCGACGGTCAGACAACCGGTGCCAGTATTGGATTATTGATTGAAAATACCGATCAGCGGTCGCAAGACTATGCCAATATCGCCACTCAGTTCCGGCCTGGCCATGCCGACTATACTTACTGGCATAAATTCGGCATTCGTGATTACCGCGGCGGCGGCCGCTCGTCGGCGCGCGAAACGGCAGTGCGGGTCGCGGCCGGTGCCATTGCTAAAAAGTATCTCGCTGAGCACTGCGGTATTGAGATCCGCGGCTATTTACAGCAACTGGGGCCGATTAAGGCCGAGCAGCTGGATTGGTCACAGGTGGAACAAAACGCCTTTTTCTTCCCGGATGCGACTAAGCTTGAGGCGCTGGATGACTATATGCGGCAGCTGAAAAAAGACGGTGATTCGGTTGGCGCGCGGGTTAATGTGGTGGCAACCGGGATGCCGGTCGGTCTGGGTGAGCCGGTGTTTGATCGTCTGGATGCGGATATCGCCCATGCGATGATGAGTATCAATGCCGTTAAGGCAGTGGAAATTGGCGATGGTTTTGCGGTAGTTGAGCAGCGTGGCTCCACCGGACGTGATGAGCTGACACCGCAAGGCTTTACGGCGAATCATGCCGGCGGTACCTTAGGTGGGATTTCCAGTGGCCAGGATATTCTGGTCAGCATGGCGTTAAAACCGACTTCCAGTATCAGTATTCCGGGCAAAACCATTAATACCGCCGGTGAAGTGGTGGATGTGGTTACCAAGGGTCGACACGATCCCTGTGTCGGTATCCGTGCAGTACCGGTAGCCGAAGCCATGCTCGCCATTGTGCTACTGGACCATCTGCTGCGCCATCGCGCCCAAAATGCCGGGGTACAGGTCGGTACGCCGGATATCGCGGCACTGGCACGGCAACAGTAAAGTAATTAATACCGCTTTTTAATCACACTAGTTTAACGGAACAGTCGTGTTAACACTTGCCACCAAGCCAGCCCTTGCGCTGGCTTATTTTGCTTATTTCGGCGTCTTAGGCCTGTTTGTGCCTTATTTCGGGCTGTTTTTGGATGGCCGCGGCTTAAGCTCGGCGCAAATTGGCTTATTGCTGGCGCTGGTCACGGCGACGCGGATCGTTGGCCCGGCGCTGTGGGGCACGCTGGCTGATAAAACCGCCAGGCCGCTTAGCATTATGCGCTTTGGCGCCATTATCGCGATCCTGGCCTGGTGCAGCAGCTTTGTTGATGCCGGCTTTTGGCCCTTGCTGGCCGGTTTCGCGCTGTTTAGTTTTTTCTGGACTGCTATCTTACCGCAGCTCGAAGTCTGTACCTTCCATGCGCTGAACGATGATGCCGGTGCTTACAGCCGCATCCGCACCTCCGGCAGTGTCGGTTATATCATTCTGGTGCTGCTCGGCGGTTATTTATTTCAGCGTTTTGGCAGTGAGTTTATGCCGGCGACAGCGCTACTGTTTTTAGGCTTACTGCTACTGAGCTTATTTAAACTACCGCCGCTGCCTAAGTTGTCAGCCAGTCAACAGGTGCACTTATCCTGGCGTCAGTTATTCAAAAGTAAGGTACTGTGGCTCTTTATGGGCGCCGCCTTAATGTTGCAGATGAGCTTTGCGCCCTACTATGGTTTTTTTACACTATATTGCCGCGATCTGGGCTATAGCGGCACTGTTACCGGCTTGCTGATTGGCGTGGCGGTGGCGGCGGAGATCGTCGCCTTTTATTTTGCCGGCCGCATTTTGGGCCGTTTCAGGCTGGGGCATTTACTGGCTGCCTGTTATGGCTTAACCGCGCTGCGCTGGTTAATCGTTGCTTACCTTGGTGATCAGCCGCTGGTGCTGGCAGCCAGTATGCTGTTACATGCCGGTAGTTTTGCCATTGCTCACAGCGGTGCCATGCAGTTTATTCAGCAGTTTTTCCCCAAGGCGCAGCGTGGCCGCGGTCAGGCGTTTTATGCCGGTATTATCTATGGCGGTGGCGGGGCTATCGGCGCCTATATTGCCGGTATCAGCTGGCGCGATGGGGCTGGCGCCAGTGCTACCTTTACGTTGGCAGCACTGGCAGCGGCAATAGCGATGCTATTGGCGCTAAGTTTACCGCGCACTATGCCGCGAGCGGATGATAAAGCCGCAAACATCAACACGCCCTAGCGTATTAACCACTTAAGCAGTGCTTTAAACAGCGGCCGGTTAAAGGGCGGGTAAATCAGAATGCTGCTACTAAAGCGGCCTTTCTGGTGTACCGCCTTGGCGTGGGAAAAACGCCAAAAGCCCTCAGGGCCATGGTAGTTACCCAAACCTGATGGCCCGATGCCACCAAAGGGTAAGTCCTCCTGTGCCACATGCAGCAGCGTATCGTTAATGCAAACGCCACCGGCATGGGTTTGGGTTAATACTCGCTGTTGCAACCGCTTATCTTCACTAAATAAGTACAGCGCCAGCGGCCTGGGTCTGGATTTAATATAGTCAAGCGCCTGCTCAAAGCTGTCGTAGCCGATAATCGGCAACAAGGGACCGAAAATTTCCTGCTGTAAAATCTGACACTCCTCGGGCACATCAACCAGCAAGGTTAGCGGTATCCGGCGCTGTTGTTGTTGCTGCTCGCTGACCATCACTGCACAGGGATAAGCGGTTGCGCCTTTAGAGAGAGCCTCGCTTAGCAGCTGCTGTAAGCGCTGATAATGCTGCGTATTGATCACCGCGCTGTAATCGGGGTTAGTCGCAAAATCAGGATAGAGCTTGGCAAAGTCGGCTTGCAGTTGGTTAATCAAAGCCGTGATCCGAGCCTTAGGCACTAACACATAATCGGGCGCGACACAGGTTTGGCCGGCATTGGCGGTTTTGCCAAATAGTAAGCGTTGGCTAAAATGCGCTAAGTCGGTATCCGCTGCCAGCAGCGCCGGGCTTTTACCGCCCAGCTCAAGCGTCACTGGGGTAAGATTGGCCGCCGCGGCCTGCATTACTTTGCGCCCGACGCCGGTAGAGCCGGTAAACAACAGATGATCAAAGGGTAGGGCGGCAAAATCGGCGGCAACCCCAGCATCGCCCTGAACCACACTAACACAGTCAGTTAAGCCCTCTGCAAGCATTTCAGCCAGCACCGCATTGGTTGCCGGAGTAAATTCCGACAGCTTCAGCATCACCTGATTACCGGCAGAGAGTGCCGCCATAAGCGGGCTAAGTGCCAGAAAAATGGGGTAATTCCACGGCACAATAATACCAACCACCCCTAACGGCTGCGCCAGCACAAAGTTTTTTGCCGGCGCAAAAGTATAGTGCACGGCACGGCGCTGCGGTTTTAGCCAGCCTTTAAGCTGTGACAACTGATATTTGATGCCCTGCAAACTGGGCGCAACTTCCAACAGTTGCGTCTCAACCCTGCTGCGCTGGCCAAAATCGCTGGCCACGGCTTGTTGCAACGCGGTGTTGTATTGTTGCAGCAATTCGGCCAAACGCTGCAAGCGTTGCTTGCGTGTAGCAAGTGACGGATAGGGTTCGGCATTAAACTGCTGTTGATGCTGTTGAAACAGGCTTTCTATGCTCATCAGAACTCACTACTTTTCAGAACACGCTGGGTTATGCCGGTACTCTAAAGTAGTCCAACCAGTGGAGCAAGCGTTGTCGAGCAGCACAGCGCTGGGCAAGCCGCAGTCAAATCGCTACAATGCGCAGCAATTTCGAAAGCTGTCACACAGGTGAGGTCGATGACAACGCAGTTTCGCTTGGGTTTGATTGTTAATCCGTTGGCTGGTTTAGGCGGCAGTGTCGGTTTAAAAGGCAGTGATGGCATGGCGGAGCAGGCGCTGGCGCTCGGCGCGGTACCAATGGCGCAGCAGCGAGCCAGGCAGAGCCTGGGGCAACTGCTGCCGCTACGCGACAAGGTGCAAATCGTCACCGTCGCAGGCGAGATGGGGCAGCAGCTTTGTCAAGAGCTGGGTTTTGATTATCAGCTGTGTTATACCCCGGCGACTTTACCCACTACGGCCGACGACACCGAGCAGGCCGCTGCCGTGATTGCCGAATCCGGTGTTGATTTACTGCTGTTTGCCGGTGGTGATGGTACAGCGCGTAATGTCTGTAGCGTTGTCGGTGATAAAACTACTGTCTTAGGTATCCCTGCCGGTTGTAAGATCCATTCCGGCGTGTATGCGATTTCGCCGCTGGCCGCCGGTAAGCTGCTGGCGAAACTGGTCGCCGGTGAGCTGGTCAGTCAGCAGGAAGCCGCAGTGATGGATATTGATGAAAGTGCCTTTCGTCAAGGGGTCGTTAAAGCCCGCCGCTATGGCGAGATGCGCATTCCGGCAGAGCTGCGTTATGTACAAAGCGTAAAAATGGCTGGCAAGGAATCAGAAGAGCTGGTACTGGATGATTTAGCGGCCTATGTCGCTGGTTTAATGGAACCAGATGTGCGTTATGTGATGGGCTCTGGCTCGACGGTTGCCGCTGTGATGGCGGAACTGGGGCTGGACAATACCCTGCTGGGTGTTGATGTGGTCGAAAATGGTCAGCTGCTGGCCAAAGATGTGACCGCAGCGCAGCTGCTGGAGCTGGTGCAGAATACCCCCAGTAAATTGATTATTACCTTAATTGGCGGTCAGGGCCATGTGTTTGGCCGCGGTAATCAACAACTCTCGCCGGCCGTGATCCGCTCCATTGGCCGCGACAATATTCTGCTACTGGCGACTAAGAGCAAGCTGCAGCAACTGAATGGCCGGCCATTACTGGCCGATACTGGCGATCCGGTGTTAGATCGCGAGTTACAGGGCTTAATCCCGGTGCTGACCGGTTACAACGATTATGTGATTTACCGCTTAGGTTATGAGGACGAAGCATAATGCAAGATAGCAATACCGAACACTGCAATACCGAATACTTTATTGCCCGGGCGGCGGAATTTTTTGATCAGTTAGTGCCAGTTGCCACTGACGATGAGCTGTTTGCCGCCGGCTATTTACGTGGTCATGTTGATTTAGCCGTCGGAACCCTGCAACTGACCGAACAACCTTTTAGCCTGGCCACCTTGCTGCAGCAGGTGAACAGCAGCCTACAGCAGGCGATTGCCCAGGGCGAGCTAAACGCAACTGACGAATTGCTGGTGCAGGATATCTGGCAACGTTTACAACAGGCGGCCTGAGTTAAGGCGGCCTGAACAAGACTTTTGGCGGTAATTGACGTAAGATACTTCCATCTTTTAACAGTGGTGCTGCCCGGCGGCACCCGTCAATATAAGTGAAACCCATGTCAAAATTTACTACGTTAGAGCAGCACGCCAGCTACGGTATCGGCTTACAAATGGGTCAGCAACTGGCTGATCGTCCGTTCGATGGTTTAGATATTACTGCTGTCGCCGCCGGTTTAGCCGCTGCGTACAACGAGCAGGCGCCAGAAGTTAGCGATGAGCAGATCCGTGCTGCTTTTACCGTTATTAGCCAGCGCATGCAGGCGGAAGAGCAGGAAAAAGCCCAGGCCTTAGCAGAAGCCGGTGAAATGTTCCTGGCGGAAAATGCCAAGCGTCCGGAAGTAACCGTTACTGCTTCTGGCTTACAGTATGAAGTTCTGGTAGCCGCCGAAGGCGATAAGCCCACCGCAGCCTCGACCGTTCGTACCCACTATCACGGTACCCTGATTGATGGCACTGTGTTTGATAGCTCTTATCAACGCGGTGAACCAGCAGAATTCCCGGTATCCGGCGTTATCGCTGGCTGGACTGAAGCGCTGCAACTGATGGCGGTAGGTTCAAAACTGCGGCTATATATTCCGCATAACCTGGCCTATGGTGAGCGCGGTGCCGGCAATGCCATCGCACCTTTCAGCACCCTGGTATTTGATGTAGAACTGCTGGCGATTCTGTAACCCTTAGTTTCCGCTTCCATGTGAAAAAGCCGGCGTTGCCGGCTTTGTGCTTTTAATGCTGATAAAATTGCTGAAAAGATCAGCAAACAGTCGCCTAAGCCCCCAGTTTTTCTGCAGTTTTCTAAACAGACGTTATACTTTCAGCAGAGGTTTTTTATTCACCGAACTGAGAGTAGCTTATGGCAAATTTGACCATTCAAACCCGTATCCTCCTGCTGGCGTTATTACCCAGCACCTTACTGGCAATAGTGCTGGTGACTTTTAGCTTAATGCAGGCGCGTAGCCTTGGCCAGCAGGGCGTGGATGGCTTTGCAGAGGTGTATAGCCAAAGCCAGCAGGCAGTAATTAAAAACTATATGGAGCTGGGTAAAACTGCCATTGCTCATCTTTATAATGCCCCGGATGCAGCGACCAATCCGGCTATTCGAGAGGAGGCGATTAATATTTTGCGCCAACTGCGTTTTGATGACAGTGGCAGCATGGGCTACTTCTTTATCTATGATCAGCAGGGCGTCAATGTGATGCACGCCGCTAACCCCGCCTTGCAGGGCCGTAATCTGATGGAGCTAAAGGATCCTAATGGCGTTGAAGTGATTCGGGGCCTATGGAATGCCGCCCGCAGTGGCAAAGGTTACTTGTATTATCACTGGAATAATCCGGAAACCAATACCACGGATCCAAAACTGGGTTATGCCGAAGAGCTGACCAAATGGGGTTTAATGTTGGGTACCGGCTTTTGGATCGACAGCCTGGATAAACAGGTTGCAGTAATGCAGCAACGGGTCGATGACTCGCTGGCAACCAGCCTATGGAGTTCGATTGTTACCGCGGCTATTGCGTTAATTGTGATTACCTTGCTGGCGCTGGTGGTGGTACGCAGTATTATTACGCCGCTAAAATCGGCAGTAAGCGCCATGACCGACATTGCTCAGGGTGGCGGCGATTTACGGCATCGCTTAACTGCTGAGGGTAACGATGAATTGGCGCAACTGGCACAGGCTTTTAACCGCTTTGCCAGTCAGGTCCGGGATCTGGTGGCTCAGGTAGCGGGCTCAACCAAGACCCTGAATCACAGTGCCAATGAACTAAATGGTATTATGCGTCAGGCCGGGCAGGGCGTGGCACGTCAGCAATCTGAGAGTGATCAGGTGGCCACGGCAATGAACGAAATGGCGGCTTCGGCACAGGAAGTGGCAGATAGCGCGATGCGGGCGTCTGAAGCCGCGGCTAATGCCGAAGATCTGGTCAGTAACTCCAAGCAAACGCTACTGCAAACAGTGCGGGTGATTGATGGCCTGGCGGAGCAGGTTAGTCACGGTGTCTCGGTTATTGGCGATTTAAGCAAAGAATCCGACAGTATCGGCGGAGTACTGGATGTGATCCGCAGCATTGCTGAGCAAACCAACCTGCTGGCACTGAATGCGGCTATTGAAGCGGCGCGCGCCGGCGAAGCGGGTCGTGGTTTTGCGGTGGTTGCAGATGAAGTGCGTACTCTGGCCAGCCGCACCCAACAAAGTACCCAGGAAATTCAGCAGATGATCCAGCGGCTGCAAGCCGGTATTAAGGGCGCCATTGATCTTATCAGCCGGTTAAAACAAAGCAGCCAAAGTAGTGTTGACGAGATCCGGCAGGTTGAGCTGGCGCTGAATCAAATTAGTAGTGCGGTTAATACCATTAACAATATGAATGCGCAGATCGCCACCGCCGCCGAGGAGCAAACTCATGTTTCCGGCGCCATTAACGAGAACGTACATCAAATCGTGGTGGTCACCGAAGAAACCGCTGAGGGAACGCGCCGCGCTTCCAGCACCAGTGAACGCTTAAATGCGCTGGCCGCTGAACTGGATAGTCTGGTGGGGAATTATAAAGTCTAATTATCACAGGGTGAGTCAAAAATTAAGGCCGCTGTTGCGGCCTTAATGTTAACCCCGATAAGGATTACGTGAGAGCTTAGCCAACTGACTTAGCAGAATCAGCAGCGCGCTGAGTGCATAAGCTGCCATTAATACCCGGCTCCAGCCCGCCATCGTTAAACCAGCAAACTGCCAATCAACACCGCCACAGGTACCGGTGACTTCAAATACTGCCGGTAGCCATTTATCTAACGCCAACCATGCCGGGAAATCCGCGAATAACGCACAGGTGGTAAAACCGCCACTGGCGAGTGTTTGTTCTATATTGACCAGCTCTTGTGCCTGAAATAAGCCATATAAGGCACTACCAAGCCAAAGTAAGGTGCCTGACAGACGCAACAGCAGCTGACGCGGCGCCAGTAATACTAATAAGGCGGCGACTAAGATCCCGGCAAAAGCGACCCGGATATAAATACATTTGATACAAGGTTGGTAATTAAGTTGGTATTGAAAATAGAGGCCGGCCAGCTCCATCGCCAGAGCGGTCAGCGCTAACAGTAGCCAGGGCCAGCGCTGCATTGATAAAGATTTCAGTGTTTTAAACATGGTTATTGGTATCTGTTGTTGTTGTTTTGTTGGCTAATCTAAGGGATTTCGACAAAATTCACAATGCGGCTACGACGTGAATAACCCGCTTGGCAAGCTATTTTTACATGCTGACTTGTTAATGGCATCGGCTCTGGTACAATCAGTGGCAACTAATAAGAACATTTATTGACACGGATAACGGTGCATGACCAATCTGATTAAAGCGCAAAGCCCGGCGGGTTTTGCCGAAGAATATATCGTCGATTCCATCTGGAATGGCAAATTTGCTCCTGGCTCCATTTTACCTGCAGAGCGTGAACTGTCTGAATTAATTGGTGTTACCCGCACGACGCTGCGCGAGGTATTACAACGTTTGGCCCGTGATGGCTGGCTTACCATTCAGCATGGCAAACCGACTAAGGTAAATAACTTCTGGGAAACCTCAGGTCTGAATATTCTGGAAACCCTGGCACGTCTGGACGAAGAGCGGATGCCGGATCTGGTCGATGAGTTATTATCGGCGCGGACTAATATCAGTGCTATCTATATTCGTGGTGCGATTAAAACCCATAAGCAGCAGGTGATTGATTTTCTGACCGGCTCCGAGCGCCTGGAAGATACTGCCGAAGCCTTTGCTGACTTTGACTATAATTTGAATCATGAGTTAGCTCTGCATTCGTCGAATCGTATTTATGTATTAATCTTAAATGGTTTCCGCGGCCTGTATAACAAAATTGCCCGCTTTTACTTCTCCAGCCCGGCAGCGCGGGAACTGGCCCGTCAGTACTACCAACAGCTAAAAGCGCTGGCACAGGCTGGCCGACACGATGACGTGGTGATGGCTGTGCGTAAATACGGTATCGATAGCGGTAAGATCTGGTCTGAACTGCGGCCGACCATTCCCCGTGATTTGATGGAATAAGTTACGCCGATACAAACAAAAAAGCCGCAGCTTCGCTCTGCGGCTTTTTTGTAGCTGGTCGAGCTGGGCCGAACTAATAAAATGATATAAGATATTCCCAATAGTTATATAGCTTACTGTGCACGGAGTCTGTCATGCCAGCGGTACCTGAGACCTGTCGGAAACTGAGTGAAATTTATCTGGATAATAATGCCACCACCCCAGTATTGGCAGGTGCCGCGGCTGCGGTACAGCACTGCATGCAGCAGGGCTTTGGCAATCCCAGTAGCAGCCACAGCACGGGTATTAAAGCGAAAGCCTTGCTGGAGCAAACCCGTAATCTGGCCCGGCAGTTATTGGGTGCCAGCAGTGGTGAGATTATTTTTACCTCTGGAGCAACAGAAGGGATCCAGACCTCAGTACTATCGGCGTTACTGGCGATCCGTGAGCGCGGTTTAGCCGGAGCCAATACCTTATTATTGTATGGCGCCACCGAACATAAGGCGGTACCTGAGAGCCTGAAACACTGGAATAGCGTGCTGCAGCTTGGTGCAAGCGTAAAGCCAATCCCGGTATTAGCAAACGGTTTACTGGATTTAACGGCGTTAGCGGAGCTGTTACCGAATGCGGCTCTGGTATGCACCATGGCTGCCAATAACGAGACTGGGGTGCAACAAGATTTACGCGCCCTGGAAAAATTAATCCGCAGTATAAAACCCGATGCTTACTGGCTAGTTGATTGTGTGCAGGCGCTCGGTAAGATGCCGCTGCAGTTGGCGGCGACGACGATCGATTATGCGCCCTTTAGTGGACATAAACTGTATGCCCCTAAGGGTATCGGTTTTTTGTATGTGCGTAAGGGCGCACCGTACCAGCCCCTGATCACTGGTGGTGGGCAAGAGGGCGGTTTGCGTTCGGGTACGGAAAACCTGCCGGGTATTGCGGCACTGCATTATATTTTTGAGCAATTACTGAGTAATGAGCAAAGTGTTTTTGCCAGTAGTGAACAGCTACAGCAGTTTCGTCAACAATTACTGGCGGCATTGCAGCAGCTGTTCCCGTCCCTGGTGTTAAACAGTGAGTTACCTTATGCCCTGCCCACCACCCTAAACTTTTCGGTACCGGGGTTTTTCGCCAAAGATATTCTGGATCTTTTCGATGCCGCCGGGATCCGCGTCAGCTCAGGCTCAGCCTGTAGCTCGAAAGTCACAGGCAGCTTTGTTTTAGATGCAATGGGGTTGGCGCGTTGGCGCAGCGAGGGCGCGATCCGGTTATCCTTTGGTCCGGCGTTTACGGCGCAGGAATGTCAGCAGGCCTGTCAACGACTTATCGATTTAGTGCCGGTAGTACAACAACATGGTCTGGTGTTAACGGATGGCGACCCGTTGAATATTCCAAGTGCCAGTGGTCTGTACCAATTTAAATTTGATGCCTGTTGTACGTATATACTGCTGTGCCCACAAAGCCGACAGGCGGTGATTATTGATCCGGTGCTGGCGTTAGCCGAGCGCTTATCCAATATTATCCAAAGCCAGCAGATTAGCCAGGTTTGGGTATTAGAAACGCATTATCATCAACAGCCCGGGCAAGCTGCGCAGCTGCTGCGGCAATTATTTAGTACGGCCGCAACGGATGTGTTTGGTTGGCCAGAGGCTGTCGCTGAGATAGCGGTTGATTCTTTTCTGTTACGACGGCTGGCGACACCGGGGCATAGTGATACGGCCTACAGTTATTTGTTAACGCAGCACGGTGATTTAAAAGCCGCCTTTGTCGGTGATTTGATTTTAGCCGGTGGCATTGGCCGCACCGACTTGCCTGGCAGTGATGCGCTGGCGCTGCAACAGAGTGTACAGCGGCTGGCGCAGCAGCTTTATCCTGACACGCTGCTGTTCTCCAGCCATGATTATGCGCAACGTTTTGTTACCCGCCTTGATCTGGCCTTGACCGAAAGCCCACTACTGGAAAAATTACTGGCTAATGCGCCAGAGCAGGAATGGCGACAGGCGCTTAATCAGCAATGTCAGCAGTTACAACAGGCCAGCAGTTATCTGTGTGGTTATGTTGAAGTGACAACGGATGATGCTATAGCGTTAGTTAAACCGGCACAGTTGCCGCAATTACTTAGTACGCAGCAGCCCCTGGTAATAGATGTACGTGAACCCTATGAACAAAGTGCCGGTGCTTTGAGCCAGTATTTACCTGCCAGCGCCAGGATCCAACAAGTACCGTTATCGCGTTTATGTGATGCCGTACTACAGCACAGTTTAACGCCTGATTTACCTTTATTGTTAGTTTGTCGTAGTGGCAATCGTAGTTTGTTAGCTGCCAGAGTATTGCGGCGTCTGGGCTTTCGGCAATTGTGGAATTTACAGGGCGGTGTGGCTCTACTCAGTTAGTCGGGGCAGGCAAAAAAAACGCCGGCAAGGCCGGCGCAAACATGCTGCATCAGGTTGTTTACTCAGTAAAAAAACTGTTGGAGCGGGTTTAACAGCCGCGTTAAACCCTTATTAAACTTCAATGGCGCGCTTAGCACCGACAAACACAAGCAATCTTCATCCGCCCGGGTATGGGGAGTATGGGTATCTGCTGGCGTATTGATTAACAAATCCCCGGCACCATATTCACCGTTCTCGTCACAGATGGTGCCACTTAACACCAGCGTCATTTCCAAGCCGAGATGGGTGTGATTGGGTATTTCAGTACCTTTATCAATATAAAGCAAAGATACATGCATTTTATCACCAGCCGGTAACTTGGCTGTTGCCACACCACCTAGCTGTAACCATTTGCCATGCTGATTAGCCAGGCGGCTCAGCGCGCGTGGTACGCGAAACTCTCGACCATTAATGTTGACTGTCACGGCATCGCGTTGCTGCGTCTTACGCGGCTTTTCAAGCTGAGGCTCAGCGGTAATGGCGGAAAAAAGTGCAGCGAAATCGTCAGCCATCACTGGTGCATCATCAGCAGCCAACGAGCTTGCCTGATCATTGTGAATATCCTGACACAGGCGCTGGCAATGCGGACATAAATCAATATGCGTTGCTACCGCCAAAGCGACATCAGGCGCCAGCGTACCTTCAACATATTGTTCCATTAACATCATACCGGGATGATATTTAACTGCGTGTGTCATCTAATGCCTCTCTCAAACGATCCAGAGCCAACCGAATCCGGGACTTTACGGTACCAAGCGGGATATCCAGCTCTTCTGCTACTTCCTGATGTGATTTTTCTTCCAGATAAACTTTTTGCATTACCAGGCGCTGTGCGATAGGTAAAGCATCAAAATAAGGTGCCAGCTTTTCACTCAGCAACATGGTTTCCCACTGATCGCTGGACGATTCTTCCAACTCTGGATAATCGCCATCGGCCCATAAATCATCGGCACTGATATCGTCTTTGCGGCTTTGTTTTTTGCGCAACATGTCAAAGCGCACATTACGGGCGATAGTAAAAATCCAGGTTGATGCGCAACCGCGGCTGGCGTCAAACAAGCGGGCTTTTTTCCACACATTCAGCATGGTGTCCTGCACCATTTCCAGCGCTTGTTGTTCATTACCAAACATTTTCATGCCAAAGGCTTTTAATCTCGGCGCGAAATAATTAAATAACTCAGCGTACGCAGCTTTATCAGCGTTTAACGCTACAAAGTTGAGTGAATCTTCCCACTGCCCGCTGCGGATATGTGGCTCGGCACTAATGGTCATTCGTTCTGGCATCCTGGTCGCTGTTCCGGAGAGCTCATGATGCCTTGTCAGCGCGGTAGAATCCAACATATTTGACTTTCCTGGCTGTACCAGCTGTTAACTTATGGGTTCATGGTGTTTTACGCAGGCTGCTGCCGCCTGGTTTGTTTTTTAAACTCTCAAAAAATAGAACGTATTTAGCAAAATAATCAGATTTTTTTTCTAAAAATTATAAGTAAACTGCTTTCATTAGATTCGCCAAAGGAGGCAAAGATGAAAAACGTTCTGGTTATTAACAGTTCTATTAGCGGTGCCAACGGTAATTCGACGAAATTAGTCCAACATCTGTTAGCCCAGCTGCCACAGGTGCAGGTAACAGAGATTGATCTGGGTGCTAAACCCTTACCTCATTTAGAAATGGCAGAAATCGGCGCCTGGATGACGCCTGCTGCAGAGCGTAGCGCAGAGCAACAAGCCCTGGCTGCTCACTCAGACGATTTGATTGCAAAAGTACAAGCTGCGGACGCCGTGATTTTTGGTGTGCCAATGTACAACTTCGCATTACCAAGCCAATTAAAGGCCTTGCTGGACCGTCTGGCCCGCGCTGGTGTTACCTTCAAATACACCGAAACTGGCCCGGTGGGGTTACTGCAAGACAAGCCGGTAATTTTTGCGCTGGCGCGTGGTGGTGTTTACGCCAATACGCCGGCTGACTCACAGGTACCGTTCCTGAAAACCTTCTTTAACTTTATCGGTTTAACCCAGCTGCATTTTGTTTATGCGGAAGGTCTGAATATGGGGCCGGATGCGGCTGAGAAAGGTATCAGTGCGGCACAACAGCAACTGACCGAACTGGCAAAGCAGCTATTCGTCTAAGTTTGCCCGACGTTACACCTGTTACACCTTGTCACAAAGCCGGCAGCTGCCGGCTTTATGTTTTTTAGCGTATCTGTTTTGCATTCAGCCGCATAAGGTTGCGTTCTGTTGGTAGCCTTTGTATAACTGTGCGGTCCTGTCACAAAGTAAGAATGAGAACAATGAAAACTTTCCGCAAAGCCTTACTCTCACTGAGTCTGAGTGCATTGTGCTGGCATAGCACTGCTGTTCAGGCGAAAGCTGAAGTACAAACCTGGAATACCAATACCGTCACTGTCGAGCAGGTATTTACTGCTGATCCTGGCATCCGTTTAACGATGGAACAAATTATGGCCGATCCGGACTGGCTTGGCCGGCAACCGGAAACGGCGTTTTGGGCACCGGATAGCAGCGCTGTTTACTACCAACGCAAACGTGAAGGCAGTGAATTGCGCGACTGGTTTAGCCGCCCGCTGCAGGCAGAAGGTAATGGCGAACTGGTAAAACTGGCGCATTGGCATCAGATGGGTGCGGCGCAGCTGGTTTATAACACCGACCGCAGTAAAGCAGCTTATGTGTTTGAAGGTAATGTCTTTGTGTTGCAAAACGGCGAGTTATTGCAGCTAACGCGCAGCAATAATAGCCACAGCCGGCCACAGTTTTTACTGGATGGTCGCCTGGTGTATCAGCAAGGCTGGGATTTTATCGCTTATGATTTCGCGAACGGCAGCCACAGCGAGATTGCCAGCCTGAAAACAGAGGATGCGCCAAAAGCGCCTGCAGTGCCGAAAGGCTACCTGGCACAGGAACAGCACAAACTGATTGAGTTTGTTGCTCTACAACAGCGTAATCAGAGCGAACGCTATCAGGCAGAGCAGCAATTACGGCAGGAAAATGCCAGCCTGGCTGCTGCGGCTATTTATGTCGGCAAAGGCCGGCAAATTGTTGATGCCAGTTTATCACCGGCCGGTACTCACCTGGTTCTGGCAACCCGCAAACAAAGCAGCCGTAATGAAAAAGATATAATGCCGAATTACATCTCGGCGAGCGGCGATATTCTGGCGCAGCCGGTACGGCCAAGGGTGAATGATTTTAAACCCGAGCCACAGAAACTGATTCTGGTCGATTTGCGCGATGGCAGTCAGCATGAGCTTAGCTATACCAGCCTACCGGGTTACAATGAAGACGTGCTGGCTGATGTCAAAGCTGAAAATGCTAAAGCACGTGGTGAAACCTATAAAACCGCCAAAGTAATCCGCGATATCGGCCTAATGACCGACTGGTACTGGAGTCAGAGTGCGCTGCGCTGGCATCCGAACGGCCAGCAGCTGGCGGTCATGTTAAAGGCTTTTGATAACAAAGATCGCTGGATCGCGACTGTTGATCTGGCAGGCAAAAAGTTACAACCGCAGCACCGCTTACATGACAAAGCCTGGGTAAATTATGCCTTTAATGACTTCGGCTGGCTCAACAACAGCGAAACACTGTATTTCTTGTCGGAAGAGAGTGGCTATTCACACCTTTATACTAAGGGTTTGACAGATCGCAATGCGAAAAAGCTGACGGCTGGTACTTTTGAAGTTAGCAATCCGGTATTAACCCATAACGACCAATACCTGTACTACACCGCCAACGTCAGTCATCCGGGGATCTACAATGTTTACCGGTTAGCGCTGGCGTCTGGTAAAACGGAACAACTGACTAACTTACTGGGTAGTACTGAGTTTACCTTATCTCCGGATGAGCAAAAGCTGTTGCTGCGCCATTCGACTAACTTACTGCCGCCAGAGCTTTACGTCGCCGACGCGCGGCCGGGCGCAGCGCTGAAACAACTCACCAATACTGTATCAGAGGAATTCCGTAAGCTGCCGCTGGTAGCGCCTCAGGTGGTGGCGGTACCGTCCAGCCATGGTCAGCATCCGGTATTCAGCAAGGTTTATTTGCCGGCAGATTATCAGCAGGGTGAGCCACGTCGTGCTGTGATCTTTAACCATGGTGCCGGTTATCTGCAAAACAGTGATCTGGGTTGGTCAGGCTATTTCCGCGAGTTCTTTTTCCATAACCTGTTGGTGCAACAGGGCTATGTGGTGATGGATATGGATTTCAGGGCATCAAAAGGTTATGGTCGTGACTGGCGTACGGCGATTTACCGGCAGATGGGCACACCGGAAATTCAGGATCTGGTCGATGGGGTTGAATGGCTGGTGAAAAATGCCAATGTTGATCGCAAGCGCATTGGCACTTATGGCGGCTCCTACGGTGGTTTTATGACCTTTATGGCGCTGTTTAAAGAACCAGAGCTATTCCAGGCCGGTGCCGCGCTGCGTCCGGTGAGTGACTGGGCCTATTATAACCACCCGTACACGTCGAACATTCTGAACACACCGGATATTGATCCTATTGCTTATGAACGCAGCTCACCGATCTACTTCACCCAGGGCTTAAAAAAACCTTTGTTAATCAATGCACCAATGGTTGATGACAACGTGTTCTTCCAGGATGTGGTGCGGTTAGTGCAACGTTTAATTGAGCAGGAAATTATCCACTTCGAAACGGCGATCTATCCGGTTGAACCACACGGTTTCCGGCAACCAAGCAGTTGGTTAGACGAATATCGCCGTATCCACAAACTGTTCGAACAAAACCTTTAATCTCTACAACAGTTATCCACAGCACTCCGGTACCGGCCAGACCTCAGAGGTCATACCGGTACCGGAGTGCGGTCTGACCAGTTGCCGTCGGCGCTGACAAAATCGGTGTCGGCGGTAAAGCAGAGTGGTTGTTTACTGTAGGGCTGCAACAGCTGCAGCTCTGCTGCATGCAACAATAAGCGCGGTGCCGCAGCCGCTTGCGCCGGCGAGGCATAAAAATTATCCCCCAAAATCGGATGCCCGAGGGCTGCTAAATGTACCCGTAGTTGGTGCGATCTGCCCGTTACCGGTCTGAGTTCAACTAAGCTAGTGTTATTGCGAATCGCCAGCACCTGATAAAAGGTTTGCGCGGGTTTACCTGCGGCATCAACTTTTTGCCGGGGCGGCTGCAGCGGATCAGCACTAAGTGCCAGGCTAATCTCTCCATTTGGTGATGTTATCTCACCGGCAACGACCGCCAGATAGCGCTTTTTCACCAGACGCTCGGCAAACTGGCGCTTTAACTCGCGTTCAGCATTGCGCCGCAAGGCAAAAACAACCACCCCCGAGGTGCCAAGATCAAGCCGGTGTACCAGTAGGGCGGTTGGGTAGATGGCCTGCACCCGGCTTAACAGGGAGTCCGCCAGCTGGTCAGCCCGTCCGGGGTTAGTCAGCAAACCACTGGGTTTATTAACCACCAGTAAGTCTTTATCCTGAAACAGGATCTGTAACGGACTACTCGGTGGCTGATAGAATGAAAATTCAGACATAACAAAGCTCAACTGCGGCATTTAGCGGCAGCTTAATGGTTTTGGCGCTACCTGCAAGGCCTTTTTACGGCATAATAGCGCCAACAGAGAACAATGAGACCCAGTATGAGTGCCGAGTTAGAACAATTAGCGGTATTAGCGGCCAGTCCGGAAGCCTATGAAATTCTGTATCAGGACGATGTGTTGCTGGTGGTAAATAAACCCTGCCAGCTGTTGACGGTACCTGGCCGGCATCCGGACAATCGGGATTGTCTGATTAGCCGGGTGCAGCGCGAGTTTCCGGGGGCTCAGGTGGTGCATCGGCTGGATTATGATACCTCGGGCATCATTTTATTACCGCTGACAAAACGGGCACTGTCAGAGCTGAGTAAGCAATTTCAGGCGCGCACTATCCGTAAGTTTTATCAAGCCCGGGTTGGCGGGCAGCTGGCAAACGGGCAAGGCGAGATCAACCTGCCGATTGCCGCGGATCGACAACGACGGCCACTGTATAAGATATGTCAGCACAGCGGTAAACCTTCGTTAACCCGCTATCGCGTACTGTCATACCGGGCGGCAGATAACAGTTCATTGCTTGAGTTAGAGCCGGTAACTGGCCGTTCACATCAGCTCAGACTGCATCTGGCGGCGATTGGCCACCCGATCATCGGTGATCCCTTTTACGCACCGCCAGCGTTGGCCGAAGCGGCACCACGCTTACTATTGCACGCCGCCCAGCTGAGTTGTCAGCATCCGCTGACCGCAAAAGCACTAACCTTTAATGCCCCGGCCCTGTTCTAGCTGCAACAACACATTGATCCCGCTGGCACTTGGGTAAAGCCGCACGGTAGCGGGGTGCTCCTGATCAGGCAAGGTCAGGCTAAGGGTCTCGGTGCTTTGTTTGGCATAGCAACGCTGAATTGCTGTTGTTAAAGCGCTGTAGTCCTTACCTGGCCGGTACAATACCTCGGTAATAGACTTACCCAGCGCCGGGATTTTAGGATCGGTTAACAATTCCAGCGCTTTCTGGTTTATAAAAGTAAACGTCAGCTGGGTATCCAGCGCAAAGAAGGCATCGGTGGTCTCGTTTAGTGTTTGATATAAGGATAAGCGCAGATTATCGGTGTTTTGCCATAACGCCTTCTGTTGACTGATATCCATCGCCGAACCAAACCAATACATTACGTCGCCCTGCTCATTAAATATCGGTAAGGCTGAGGTTAAATGCCAGACATAGCTACCGTCAGCACTTAAAATCCGAAACTCAATATTGTAAGGTACTTTTGCGCTGACACAGTGTTGCCAGTGGCTGAGTACAGGAGCCTGCTCATCCGGATGCAGTAACTGCAGCCAGTCGGCAACGATACTGGCGGCATCCTGGCCACTGAAACTGGCAAAGGTTTCTGAGACATAATCGATTCTGCCGTCTGCGGTGGCGGTCCATACTTTCACCGGTAAACTGTCAGCCAGCTGCTGAAAACGTCGTTGCTGGATTTGTAAGCGCCGGGCTTCATCATAGTGTTGCTGGATATCTTGTAAAATACCCCGCAATACCCCCGGGCTGGCCGGATCGGCATAGGCGGTAAGTTTCACCCATACTGGCTGGGAGCTTTCTTGATGCAGCCTAAGTTCCAAACTCAGCGGATTGCTGGCTTCCAGCGTTTGCTCCAGCTGTAATTTAAGCTCTGGCCCGGCTTGTTGTTCAAAGCAACAAGCAAATTGCTCCAGCGTTAATTGCCGTACGTTAAGGCCGAGCAAGCGAGCGCTACTTTCATCCAGTTGCACCATCTTCAGATGATCATCCAACCACCAATGGCTGATGCCGGCTACCTGATTAGCCAGTTGCAAATCGAGCCGGGTTTGACTGGCCAGCACATGCTGGTCATGTTGGCTTTGGCGTAATGTGATAGCCTGGTCGCCAAACCACCACATTAAGACAATGGCTAAGCATGAGATACTGCGGTTTGCCAACACGTAAAACAAGGAAAAGTCTGCCGGGGCAGCCGGCGCGATAAAGAATCCCAGCCAAATGGCGATCAGTGAGACACTGGCGGTCAGAGTAAGCAGTTTACGCCGGTAACTTAGTCCAGCCAGCGCGACCAGCGGGGTGTAGAGTACACCATGGGCAAAACCCAGCTGGGTCAGACTATCAGCCAGTAAGATGGCACACAGCGCCAATAGCAGAAAGCCAGCGGCCAGATTATGATTTTGCATTAAGCGGATAAGTTTCGGCATTAGCATCCTTTGATGGCTCCCGTAGCCGCTGTGTTAAATAGTCATACGCACAAAAAACACGGTCAGACGGTTGGCGGGAGAAATTTTCCGTTTAGCTAAAGCGTGCTACATTGCAACTGCCACTTAAGTTATAGCAGAGCCGCTTTGAAGTACAATAGCTTTGCTATTTATCTGTTATTTAATGTTAATTTCAGGTTTTGTTGCGACATAAAACCGATCTCAGCCCGCCCGGAGTGAAAGCATGAATAAAACCGTGTCTGTGAGTTGCGCATTGCTTTGGTTAGCGCTAAGCGCTGGTGTGACTGCCGCCAGCTGGCAACGTCTGACGCCGATGCCGCTACCGGTACAGGAAATCTATCCGGTATTGCATCAGCAGGAGCTGGTGGTCGCCGGCGGTTTAAGCAGCGAGTTATCTGGCGAGCAACCACCGGTTACCGCACGAGTCCAGCGGTTTTTGCCGGCATCCCAGCAATGGCAGGATGGTGTGGCCTTGCCGGAGCCGCGGCATCATGGTTATTTGGTCTCAGTTGCGGATACGCTGTATTTGTTTGGCGGTTTTGTGATTTCGGAACAAGGCTGGTGGACCAATAGCCGGGATGTATTGCGTTTCGATGCGGCAAGCAATAGCTGGCAACGGGTTGCGCAGTTACCTGCTGCGTTAAGTGAAACAGTGGCCACCGTGATTGCCGGCAAAATCCATCTGGCATCCGGGCGCACCGTTAACGAACCTGCCAATGGTCAATGGCGTGATAGTTTCGATACCGCTGAGCATTGGGTTTTCGATCCGGTAACACTTAGTTTCACTAAGGCTGCTGCGGTACCGACTGCCCGTAATAGTGCAGCCGGTGCGATGCTTAACGGTCGTTGGCATCTGGTTGGCGGCCGTACCGTCACGACTGGTAATCTTGCAGTACATGAAGTCTATGACCCAAAGGATAATAGCTGGAGCACCCTGGCGCCTTTACCCCAAGCTCAGGCAGGTTTGGCTGCAGTAGTGGTGAACAACAGTTTGTTAGTCTTTGGCGGTGAGCACTTTGTGGATGGCGGTGGCGTATTTGACCAGGTTTGGCAATATCTGCCATCTGAGGACCGCTGGCAGGCCCTAACGGTGTTACCCATAGCCCGGCATGGTCATGGCGTTGTGGTAATAGACGAGCAAATCTATGTGATTGGTGGTGCGGCAGAAGCTGGCTTAAAGGCAACATTGGGGCAGCTGGATCGGCTGCAGCTGGAGACTAAATCTGCAAATTAATAGCCAAGCCACTAACGGAGCCTGCCGGTTTGGCAATCGCATTAAACAAGGCACTGGCGTTAAGATTCTGCGCCCGAGTGCTATCCGCATTAACAATGTTGATGCTATTGCTGGTGCTGGCTGCTTTGGTGTCATCGGCCTTGTTGGCATTGCTGCGTGACTGTTGCGCAGGCTGCAGCGCTGTATTTAACCGCTCAGTCAGTTGTTGCTGATTGATACTAAGCTGGTCCGCTGCAGCCAGATTTTGTTGTAACACCTTGGCTCGATTGGCAGCTTCCGTGGCTTCTGTATCGAGTTCACGCGCCGTTTGCTGCGCCTGACGCGCTTCACGCCTTTTAGCCGCTGCTTGTTGTTCCAGCGCTTGCGCTTGTTGCTCAGCTTGCTGCGCCTGACGCTCCGTTTGCTGACGCAACAGCTGATTCACCGGATATTGAGTATTGCTTATAGCGGGTATCATCGCTGTTTATACTCCTGAACAGGGGTTAAAAAACCACCTGTTGAATATAGTCTGCTGCAGTAAAAAAGCCAAGTTTACATTCGTAGCGCTGCTCAGTGGTAAGCCGCGTAGATACTGCGCTGTAGCGTCATCTGCTGACCGGTTTTAATATGCTGCCCCTGGCCGTTTTGGCAGTTACCCCCCACGCTGGTTAACCAGTTAAAGTGAAATAGCTATTCGACTTTAGCCACATTGACCGTACCTGCTGTTGTTCCTAGGATGCGCCCATTGGTTTTTTTGGTGGTTTCTATGTCCGTACAGCACAATTCTCCCTATCAACGACAACACCGGCCGCGTCAGCAGTTTTCCGATCGCAAAGCTTATTTAGAACACGAGCTGCAGGCTATGGCCCCCAGACGCTGGCGGCCGAATCTGCCATTGCGGGATTACCGCTTTGAGTGGGAAGACTTAGTACCGGCAACTGCCGCGACCATTGGCAAGATTGTGATGGTGGCGGCAATTGTCGCTGCCTTTGCCGGACCTTTGGGGTTATCGGATGCGTTTGTTATTGAAAACGTGCGCTTCGAAATGCTGATCGCCGCAGTGCTGTTCGTGATATTGGTCTCTGGCTTTTTAAATCCGGTTGCCAACCTGGCCGGAACCCATGGCCCGTTGATCCCACTAATCCCGCTCATCGTTGCCGCCGGCGGCCATCCGATGGCGCTGGGAATTATGATTGGGGTGCTCGGGTTTCTATTGGGGATCACTAAGGGGGGCTCACTACTGGCTAAGCTTACCAGTAATGGTGTTTGTGGCGGCTTGTTACTTTATTTAGGATTTATCGGGCTGCAGGCGCAAATCAAGCATTTATTTAGTTGGGCCAATGGATTTGACATGGGCTATCTGGCTTTTGTGATCATTCTGGCGGTCATTATACTGTATGCCTATTTGGAACATCTGCAAAAGCGTTGGCTGGCCATCCCGCTGGGAGCCGCACTTGCAGCTTTACTGGCCTGGGCTTTTGGTGCGCCTTTTGCGTTTCAGACAGAACCCGGCATCCCCAATCTTAACCCGGCGTTTTGGTGGGGTGAGGAGACCGGTTGGCAGCTTGGGTTGCCGAATGTGCAACATTTCCTGGCCGTTGCTCCTTTTGCGGTACTGGCCGTAGCTATGTGGTCACCGGATTTCCTGGGGCATCGGGTGTTCCAACAGTTAAATTATCCAGCAAAATCCGAACGGGTGTTGATGAATATTGACGATACCATGTGTGCTGCGGCGACACGTCAGGTTACCGGAAGTTTGCTCGGCGGTGGCAATATCGCCTCATCCTGGGGCACTTATATTATCCCGGCAGCGATAGCCAAAAGACCAATCCCCGCCGGCGCAGTGTTAACCGGGTTATTATGTATTGTCGCCGCGCTTTGGGGTTATCCGATGGATTTAGCGGTCTGGCCGCCGGTATTAAGTGTGGCATTGATGGTGGGTGTTTTCATTCCCTTATTAGAAGCTGGCATGCAAATGACCCGTGAAGGCAAAACCACCCAGTCTGCGGCGATAGTGATCTTTTCATCCGCACTGGTCAATCCGGTATTTGGTTGGTCGCTAACCGTGTTACTGGATAACCTCGGTATTATCGGTTGCAAAGAGCGAGGAAAAGATCTGGGACATCTGGGACGTTGGATAGTACCCGGCGTGGTTTTTGTGGTGCTTTGCGCAGTGATGGCGGCGATCGGAATGTTTCCGGGGATCCCGGCGTTACTCAGCGCTTTTCGAATCGAGCTTTAACACGTCAGGTGCTTAATCCGCCCAACGCGCTTTAATGTCGAGGATTTTTGGTAGCTCCTGCAGCAGCAGGGGCACCAGAGCCGGATCAAAGTGTTTACCGGCTTGCTGCTGAATAAACTCCAGCGCCTGCTCTACGCTCCAGGCCGCTTTGTATGGCCGCGCGCTGGTTAGCGCGTCAAATACATCGGTTAATGCCACTATCCGGGCCTCCAGCGGAATCGCGTCGCCGGCCAGACCATGCGGGTAGCCGCTGCCATCCCATTTTTCATGATGATAGCGGGCAACTTTGGCCGCCATCTGCATCAGGCTGGAGTCACATTGGCCAAGGATCTCGGCGCCTATTTCGGCATGCTGGCGCATAATCGCCATCTCGTCATCGGTTAGCCGCCCGGGTTTTAGCAGAATATGATCTGGTGTGCCAATCTTACCAATATCATGCATCGGTGCTGCATGCAGCAGTTCTTCCGCCCACTCAGCCGGTAAGCCGGCAGCCAGTGCGATTAGCTGCGCATAGTGGCTCATCCGTTTGACATGCATGCCGGTTTCATTGTCTTTGTATTCGGCGGCACGACCAAGCGATTCAATAACCTGTAAGCGGGTACGTTTTAATTCATCGGCCTTTACCAGCGATAAATGCGTTTTTACCCTGGCTCTGACAATGGCGGGGCTGACCGGTTTGGTGATGTAGTCAACGGCGCCGAGCGCAAAGCCTTTGGCTTCATCAACTTCTTCTTTCAGGGCGGTGACAAAGATCAGCGGAATGGCACTTAGCGTTGGATCGGCTTTGAGTCGCTGGCACAAATCGAAGCCGGTTAGCTGCGGCATCATCACATCAGACAAAATCAGATCCGGTCGTTGTTGTGCGACCAGTTGCAATGCCTGCTCGCCACTGGTGGCAAACATTAATTGATAGTCCTGTTGCAAAATCTGCTTCAGTACCCGCAAATTGACCGGTTCGTCATCGACCAGAAGCAAGCAGGGCTGATTGCTGGGCATACTAATCATCTTGCTCTCGCAGTTGGGGTAACAGGGTCGCAATCTGTTTGCGCGCGTTGTTAAAGTCAAAGTCTTCAGTGTGCTGCACTATGGCGCTGACGGCAAGGTGCCAGCGGCCAGTGGCGAAGGGCGCCAGTTGTGCCAGTAACGCATCCTGATAGCCAAAGTTCTGTAGCTGCTGATCGAGTACTTGCAGCAGGGTTGCCAATGATTGCGTTGGCACCTCAGCTGTGGCTGGTTCGATATCGCTTTGCAGCGCGCTAATAGCCTTGCGGGTTTGGCTGGCGACTTCACACAGTTGCCGCAAGCGGGGTTGGATTAATTGTGGTTGCTGTTGCTGCAATACGTGCTCGAGGTTACCGCAGGCAGTACTCAGGGCCGGTAGTGCCAGATTACCACAGATCCCTTTGTAAGCATGGCTTTGCTGTAACAGCCGGCTGAAGTTCTGTTCGCTCTCCGCTGTCAGTAGATCTTCGCACAGATGCTGCAACGGGCCGGCGGCGAAGCGCTGTAATTCGCGCCGATGGGCCGCTTCACTGCCCCACAGGGCACTACCATGGTCGCTATCCAACAGCTGGCTTGGCACACTGGCTGCAGCCGGCGTCGCGGCACGGGGGCTAAGAGGAAGTTGCAGCACCCGGGCAATTTCGGCAAACAGCAGGCTGATATCAATAGGTTTAGTGGCAAAGCCATCCATACCGGCAGCGAATACGGCCTCACGATCTTCTGCCAGCGCACTGGCGGTCAGCGCAATAATCGGTACTTTGGCCAGGCCCTGTTGTTGCTCGTTCGCCCGTCGCTGTTTACAGGCGGTCAGGCCATCCATTACCGGCATCTGAATATCCATTAGCACCAGATCCGGTGTTTGCTCTGTCAGTAACTGCAGTACCTCAGCACCATTGCGGGCGCGACGCACCTGATGCTGATCACGCTCCAGAATGGCGGTTAGTAAGTCAAGATTTTGCTCGATATCATCGGCAATAATCAGCTGTAACGGCGGCAGCTGTTGCGGGCTGCTGATCTGAGTACTCGCCTTGCCTGCGGTCAGTGGCAGGCTAACCGTAAAGCAGGAACCTTCGCCTGGCACACTGCTGGCTGTCAGAGCGCCGCCCATTAATTCGACCAGTTGTTTGCTGATGGTTGTACCCAGGCCTGTGCCGCCAAAGCGTCGGCTCATGCTGGCATCTGCCTGAGTGAAGGGGTCAAAAATACGCGACAGACGCTCCGGAGCAATACCGATACCGGTATCGCGGATCGCAATTTGTACGCCGTTAGCTGAGGTACTGACCTCCATTGTCACAGTGCCACGCTCGGTAAATTTAATGGCATTACCCAGTAAGTTTAACAGTACCTGACGCAACCGGTCGGCGGCACCGAAGTAATAGGGTTTGAGCTTAGGATCAAGGATTAACTTTAGCTCGATTTGCTTGTTACGCGCTTCGACCCACAGTGTGGAAACCACGTTATCCAGTAACTCAGTCAGGTTAAAGTCAGTCTGCTCCAGCTCCAGCTTACCTTTTTCCAGTTTAGCGCTATCCAGAATATCGTTTAGCAACACCAGCAGCGACTTTGCCGATTGTTGCACCGTGGCCAAATAACGCGGTGCCTCCGACGTATTAGGATTTTCCCGCAGCAGCTCAGTAAAACCTATCACTGCATTGAGTGGAGTACGGATCTCATGGCTCATATTTGCCAGGAAGGTGGTTTTTACTTCTGCCGCCTGTTCAGCTTGTTGCTTCGCCAGACGTAACTGTTCTTCCATTTCCCGACGTTCAGTAATATCCATAATAAAGCCATCCAGCGCGATCAGGTTGCCCTGTTCATCGCGCAGTGCATCGCCGTGCTCCAGCATCCAGCGCACACTGCCATCCCGATGACGAATACGGTATTCCAACTGAAAGCTGCTATCGTGGCTGATAGCATTCACCAGCGTATTGTCTTCGTCTAAGATCAAATCAGCCCAGCTAAGCCGTGGGGTTGGCAGCAGAAAGTCATGCGCCGGATAACCACACAGGCTTTCAACTGCATCACTGATAAAGAGCATGCTCCAATATTGGTCAGGTAAGCAGCGGTAGGCGGCGCCCGGAATATTCTGGATCAGCGAGCGGAATTTCTGTTCACTGAGTTGCAGTGATTGCTCTGCCTTTAACTGGGCCGAAATATCGCTTAAACAGGCGACATACAGCCGTTGACCATTCAGTTCGGTGCGATTTAATGCCAGTCGCACCGGGCGCGGCTCGCCATCGTCGGTCAGGATACTCAGTTTCCGCTCAGTACCAAGCAGCCCGGAAGAGCTGGTTGACTGGCTTTGTGCCAGTATCGCTTGATAATCGGCGGCAATTTCCGGCGGCACCAGGGTAGAAAAATGCCTTCCCGCCAGGCTATGTTCGCTGCAGCGAAATAGCAGGCTGGCGGCTTTGTTGTAATCAACAATATGGCCACTTTGGTCGACAGTAAGAATAGCATCCAGCGCTGTATCCATAATGGCGCTGAGTCTGGCAGCACTATTCTCTGAGCTATGCTTGGCATGATAAAACTTCATCACCGCTTGCAGCAATAACACCAGCAAGGTCACCAGAACACTAACACTGGTAACAATCAGAGCCATTTGCTGACTGTTTGCTACCTCAACGACGGCGGTAAAGCCGACCGGCGCGACAAAGCGCGCGGCCAGCATGCCAGTGTAGTGCATAGCACTGATTGCCAGGCCCATGACGATGCCGCTGAGTAGATTAAGTTGCCAGCTTGGCAGGCGGTTTTGCCAACTCCGCACCCCAAAGCGGATCCACAGTGCCAGCGTAGCCATGATGATGGCGACCACGATAGATAACGCAAAGTAGCCGGGATCGTAGCGTAACTGCACCGCCATTTGCATCGCCGCCATGCCGGAATAGTGCATGGCGCCAATACCAGCGCCGACCAGTACGCCGCCGCTAATCAGTTGCAGCGCTTTAATTTGCTCGCGTTGCAATAAATTCAACGCCACCCAGGATGCCAGCACACTGGGCAGTAAAGATAACAAGGTTATATTGGCGGCGTAGTCAACCGGCGTGCATAAACGAAACGCCAGCATCCCGATAAAATGCATTGACCAGATGCCGATACCCAGGCTGATACTGCCAGCCAACAGCCCCAGCTGTTGTTGCCAGCGTAATGGGTTTTGCCGGCTCAGCTCTACTGAAACCAGGGCAGCTGCCGAAGACAAGATGGCGATCAATAATGACAGCAGTACCAGTGCCAGATTGTAACTGCCGTCCAGAAAAATACTGTCGGCAGGAATGCGGAAAAGCTCAGTAATCACAGATACTGCCTCGTACTACCTATTACGACATCAGGCAGCATAGCTAACTTTCGACAGCCTTACCAGAGCAGCTTTTTCTCCACTTCTACCAATAACATAATCAGCACAGCGGCGGCCAGCGACCAGAGCCAGTGTTGCAGGCTAAGGGGTTGGGTGCCAAACCACAATTGCAGCAGTGGGCTATAGACAAAGGCTAACTGTAATAGGAGCAGGATGCCAATCGCCAACCAGGCAATCCAGTTGGTAAATAGTAGTGCGGGTTTCAGGCTAAAACTGTTTAAATGCCGGCTATTTAGCAAATAACCGGCCTGGGCGACCACCAGCGCCGTTACGGTAAGGGTGCGGGCGGAGGCCAGATCCAGGCCCTGTGCTAATGCCAGCTGAAATAGTGCCATGGCACTGCCACCTATCAATAAAGATACCAGCGTAATTCGGCGCAGAAAGGCGCTGTTGAGCAGAGCCTGACTGCTTTTTCTTGGCGGGCGCTGCATCACACCGGGTTCGGCCGGCTCAAACGCCAGTGCTAACGCCAACGTAATCGCGACCACCATATTCACCCATAAAATTTGTACGGGTGTCAGCGGCAGCGTCAGGCCAAATAATACTGCATAAAGCATCACTAAACCCTGAGCGCCGTTGGTCGGCAGAATAAACAAAATGGCTTTACGCAGGTTATCGTAAATGGTGCGACCTTCAGCCACCGCTGCTGCGATAGTGCTAAAGTTATCGTCAGCCAGCACAATATCCGCGGCTTCTTTACTGGCCTCCGAGCCTTTAATGCCCATCGCCACGCCAACATCAGCCTGTTTTAATGCCGGCGCATCATTGACGCCATCGCCGGTCATCGCCACCACTTCGCCCTGTTGCTGCAGCGCCTGTACCAGCCGCAATTTATGCTCAGGGCTGGTACGGGCAAAAATATCGCCGGCCAACGCCATCTGCTGTAATTGTTCGTTACTGGCTTGCTCCAGCTGTTTCCCGGTATAGACCTTGAGCGTGGCATCGGCCGCTAAACCCATCTCCCGGCCAATGGCTTCTGCCGTACCGGCATGATCGCCGGTGATCATCTTTACCCGGATCCCGGCGGCCCGACAGGCGGCAATGGCGCTAATGGCTTCCGGGCGCGGCGGATCGATAATACCAATCAGGCCATAAAAACAAAGCCCGGTTAGATCGCTAAGTCCCAGTTCGGTTTGTTCGGTATCACGGCCCGCAGCGGCCAGTACCCGCAGCCCTTGTGAGCTAAGTGTATTCAGTTGCTGCTGCCAGAATACCTCATTTAATGGCTCGGTTTGCCCCCGGGCATTCAGCTGCAGCGAGCAGCGCGGTAATAAGCGATCTGGCGCACCTTTTAGCAGCAATTGCCGGCTGCCGCTGCGGTGTTGCTCCAGACTGGCCATAAATTTATTTTCCGACTCAAACGGGATCACCGCTAAGCGCTGATGTTGCTCGCGTTCAAAGCCGGCTTTTTCCGCTAAACAAAGCAGGGCGCCCTCGGTAGGCTCGCCATGTACCAGCCACTGACCGTCTTTTTCCACCAGCTGACTATCGTTGGCTACGGCGATCACTTCAATTAACGCTGCCAGCGCCGGATGTGCTGCCAGGTTTACCGGCTCTTCTGCCAAGCGCAGCTGCCCTTGCGGCTGATAACCGACGCCGCTAATCTGATACAGGCCTTGTACGGTGACGACTTCTTTGGCCGTCATTTCGTTACGGGTCAGGGTGCCGGTTTTATCCGAGCAAATCACCGTTACTGCGCCCAGGGTTTCCACTGCATTTAAGCGCCGGGTAATGGCTTTGCGATCTGCCATTTGTTTTACCCCCAGCGCCAGCGTAATGGTCAGAATAGCCGGCAAGCCCTCAGGAATCGCCGCGACTGCAAAACCAATCGCCGCCAGAAACACCTCGGCGTGGCTATAGTCGTGTAGCAACATGCCGACAGCCAGCATTAACAGCGCCAGTAATGCAATTACCAGTGCCAGATAGCGGCCAAACTGGTTCATTTGCCGGGTGAGCGGCGTGGTAATACCCTGTACTTCGGATAACAACTGGTTGATTTGACCAATTTCCGTTGCCGCACCGATAGCGGTCACCACGGCGATACCGCGCCCTGAGGTGACCAGGGTGCCGGAAAAAGCCAGACAACTGCGATCGCCAAGTGCCGCATCCGGCGCAACAGGTTCGGTTTGTTTGGCTACCGGCTGCGACTCACCGGTCAGCGCCGACTCTTCAATCCGCAGCTCAGTGGTATCTAATAAGCGTAAGTCGGCCGGAACCCGATCCCCAGAGCGGATCTTTACCACATCGCCCGGCACCAGCTGCTCGGCCGGCACTTGCTGCCACTGGCCATCGCGACAGACATTGGCATGCACCGACAACATCTGGCGGATCCCGGCCAAAGCCTGTTCGGCCTTACCTTCCTGAATAAAGCCGATAACGGCATTAATAATCACCACCGCCAGAATCACTGCGGTGTCCAGCCAGTGGCCGAGCAGGGCCGTAACCGCAGCCGAAAATAACAGTACGTAGATCAGGGTGTCATGAAAGTGTTTAAAAAAGCGATACCACAGTGAGGGGCCAGCCGCCTGTGGCAGCAGGTTAGAGCCGTATTGCGCTGCCCGGTGCTGTGCTTGCGCCGCGGTTAAACCCTGCTCAGCGCTATTAAGCGTCGCCAGCACCTGAGCGCTGCTTTGGCTATGGGCGCTCTTGGGGCTATTGGCATTGATTGGGCTATGGGCATTCAGTGGTGCTGCCGTTGGTGGCTGAATAGTGGCCATAACGTTGTTCCTTTTTTCACCAATTAAGCGCAGTATGCCAGAAAAATCCAGCCAATAGCCTGCGCTACATCAAACGTCTCCGGTACCGGTAAGAGCTCAGACCTCCGGCCGGTACCGGAGACGTTTGGATAAGTTACAGCTCTTCGCGGATATAGCGGATGCGCTCGTCTTCGTATACCTGGTAGATGTTTTGCAATAATGCTTTTAAATCATCCGATTGTTCGCCCATGCGGATACTCATAATTACTGGCGACACCGCGCGCTGCTCGTCCAGATCCAGATAACTGACATCCTGGCGGATAAAGGCATGCATACTGCTGGGTACTATCGTCAGGCCTTCACCGGCGGCGACTAAACCGATAGCAATTTGCAACTCCCGCACTTCAATCACCTTATTCGGCGTTAAGCCGCGATCATAAAACAGCGCCAGGATCTGGTCGGCAAAGCTCGGTCGCGGCTGCTTTGGGAACACCAATAAAGGCTGATCAATCAGATCACGCAGCGTCAGCTTCTGGCCTTTTTGGGCCAGTGCATGCGAGGAAGGCAGCGCTACCATTAGCGGCTCTTCGCGCAGCAAAATACGCCGGATACTGGGATCCTCGACCCTTAAGCGACCAAAGCCAACATCAATTTTGCCGGCTTTTAGCGCTTCAATCTGCTCTGAGGTGGTCATTTCGTGCAGGGTCAGCTCTACGTTGGCATGTTGCTCGCGAAACTGGCGGATAATCCGCGGCAGCAAGCCATACAGCGTAGTGGCAACAAAACCAATCGATAAACTGCGCTCAATTTTGCCAACCCGCTGCGTCATGGTTTTGATTTCAGCACTTTTGGCCAGCAGCCGTTTGGCATGGGTATATAAAAATTTACCGGCTTCGGTCAGCTGCAATGGCCGGCTGCTGCGTTCGAATAAGCTGACGCCCAGCTCATCTTCTAATTGCTGAATTTGCCGGCTAAGTGGCGGCTGGGCAATAAAAAGCCGCTCCGCCGCGCGGGTAAAATTCTGCTCTTCTGCCACTGCGACAAAATACCGTAAATGCCGAATTTCCATCTTTTATACCTTTTTGGTATGGAGTTGATACCAACATAGTGTTGGAACTGCGATTAACGCCGAAGTATTGTCCGGTTATCCGATTTAACTATACCGAAACGATATGATCAAGGCGATTGAAACAATTCTGATAGATATCCCGACCATCCGGCCCCACAAGTTGTCGGTAGCGACGATGAGCACCCAAACTCTGGTACTGGTGCAAATCCAAACTGACGACGGTTACAGCGGCTGGGGCGAAGCGACCACCATCGGCGGCCTGAAATATGGCGACGAAAGCCCGGAAAGCGTAGCGGTGAATATTCGCCAGCATATCGCGCCCTTATTACTGCAGCAAGATGAGCGTCAGGTCGGCGCCCTGATGTACCGCCTGCGCAAAAATATCCGCGGCAACCGTTTTGCCAAATGTGCGCTGGAAACTGCGCTGCTGGATATTCAGGCACAGCGTTTGAGTGTGCCAATGAGCGAACTTTTAGGTGGCCGCCTGCGTGACAGCGTACCGGTGCTCTGGACTCTGGCCAGCGGCGATACCGTCAAGGATATCGATGAAGCGCAGATGATGCTCGACTTGCGCCGCCATAACAGCTTCAAACTGAAAATCGGTTTAAACAGCATTCAGCACGACGTTAACCATGTACTGGCGATTAAAAAAGCGCTCGGTGCTGACGTCAGTATCCGCGTTGACGTCAACCAGGCCTGGTCTGAACTGCAGGCCACCACCGCGATCCAGCAGTTACAGGATGGTGGTATCGACTTAATTGAGCAGCCACTAAAAGCGGAAAACCGCGCCGGCATGGCACGGCTGGCACAGCGCTTTAGCGTGGCCATTATGGCCGACGAAACCCTAAACGGCCCGCAGGATGCGTGGGAAGTGGCCCGCCTGAATGCCGCTGATGTGTTTGCGGTAAAAATTGCTCAGTCCGGCGGCCTGACCCAGGCCAAAGAGCTTGGCACCATCGCCCGTTTAGCCGGCATTAGCCTGTACGGCGGCACCATGCTGGAAGGCGCTGTTGGCACTATGGCCTCGGCCCAACTGTTCGCCACCTTCGATGAGCTGGAATTTGGTACCGAATTGTTCGGCCCGCTGCTGCTAAAGCAGGACATTCTGGCCGAGCCACTGCAATACCGTGATTTTGCGCTGCAACTGCCGACCACTCCGGGTCTGGGGCTGGCGCTGGATCTTGACAAAATTGCTGCCTGGCGTCGCCCGGCTTAAGGAGCTTTAGCATGTTATTTCAAGTACGGATGGATGTAAGCATCCCCGCCCATTTAAGCGAAACCGAGGTCAACGACCTCAAAAGCCGCGAAAAAGCGCTGGCGCAGCAACTGCAGCAAAGTGGCAAATGGCGCCATCTATGGCGCATTGCCGGCCAGTATGCCAACACCAGTATTTTTGATGTAGCCAGTAACGAAGAGCTGCACAACCTGCTGCTGTCGTTGCCGCTGTATCCCTTTATGCAGATTGAGGTCACACCGCTATGCCGGCATCCGTCCTCGATCCATGACGACGACCGTTAAACCACGCTCTCACTAATAATTTGATACCGACAGGGGACAACACCATGACACATAACGAAATTGACCAGTTAGTAAAAGGCTTTATTATCGACGCCGCCCAATCTGCAGCGAACCCGCGGGTACAGCAAATTGTACTGCGCTTGGTAAGTGACTTATTCAAAGCGATTGAAGATCTGGATCTTAGCGCCAGCGAAGTATGGAAGGGCTTAGAGTTTCTGCAGGAAGCCGGCGGCCGCATGGAGCTGGGCTTAATTGCCCCGGGCATCGGCTTAGATCGCTTCCTCGATATCCGTTTTGACGAAGCCGAAGCCAAGCTTGGTATCACCGGTGGCACGCCACGTACTATCGAAGGTCCGCTGTATGTGGCCGGTGCGCCTGTTGCCAAGGGCTTTGCGCGACTGGATGACGGTACTGAGTCTGAGCAAGGCAAGGTGTTGTTTATGCAGGGCACCGTCTATGGCGCCGATGGCAAGCCGCTGCCGAACAGCCAGGTTGAAGTTTGGCATGCCAACCTGCTCGGTAACTACTCATTCTTTGATAAATCGCAGTCTGATTTTAACCTGCGCCGCACCATCATTACTGACGACAACGGCCGTTATCAGTTCCAGAGCATCGTACCTAAAGGCTACGGCTGTCCGCCAAATGGCAGCACCGCCAAATTACTGGGGTTATTAGGTCGTCACGGTCAGCGCCCGGCCCATATCCACTTTTTTGTCAGCGCCGCCGGTCATCGCAAACTGACCACCCAAATCAATATCGACGGCGACGAATACCTGTGGGATGACTTTGCCTTTGCCAGTCGTGAAGGCCTGGTGCCGCCGGTGGTTGAAGTCAGCGATCCGGCTGAACTGGCCAAGCATGGTGTCAGCAAACCGTTCGCCTCAATTGATTTTGACTTCCACTTAAATGCAGAAGTGGCGGCCGCGCCAACGACAGAAGTTGAGCGGCGTCGCGCCCAGGCCTGAGCTTAGGCTTAGTTCGCCAGGAGTTAACTCCTGGTTCTAACCGGGTTCCCTTGGCGCAGCAGTTGGGTAAGCCATAGTAGAGACTGCTGCGCCTTTTTTCAGGCTATATGAAACTGATTTTGAGGTAACACACCATGTATATGATCGATCCGGACCGGCCGCTAAACGAGCGCACCCTGAACGACTTTTTAATTGAAGATCACGCCAAAGGCGACTACCGGCTGCATCGCAGCGCCTTTACCGACCAGCGTTTATTTGAGCTGGAAATGAAATATATCTTCGAAGGTAACTGGATTTACCTGGCCCATGAAAGCCAGATCCCAGATACCAATGACTACTACAGTACCTATATTGGCCGGCAGCCAATCTTTATTGCCCGCAACCGCGCCGGCGAGCTGAACGCCTTTATTAACGCCTGCAGCCACCGTGGTGCCCAGCTGTGCCGGCATAAAAAAGGCAACAAAGCCACCTTTACCTGTCCGTTTCACGGCTGGACCTTTAATAACAGCGGTAAGCTGTTAAAGGTTAAAGATCCGCTTGATGCCGGTTACTCAGAGTGCTTTAACAAAGAAGGCTCGCACGATCTGAAAAAAGTGGCGCGCTTTGAAAGCTACCGGGGCTTTTTATTCGGCAGTCTGAACCCGGACATCGCCCCACTGGCGGAGTTTTTGGGTGAAGCGGCGAAAATCATCGATATGATTGTTGATCAATCAGCCGATGGCTTAGAAGTGCTGCGCGGCTCCTCTACCTATACCTTTGATGGTAACTGGAAACTGCAGGCTGAAAATGGCGCCGACGGTTACCACGTTTCCGCCGTGCACTGGAACTATGCCGCGACCACCAACCGCCGTAAAGAAGAAGCCGCCAAGCGTGAAGACAATATCAAAGCGATGGACGCCGGCCGTTGGGGCCAGCAGGGCGGTGGCTTCTATGCCTTTGAACAGGGCCACATGTTGCTGTGGACCAACTGGGCCAACCCGGAAGATCGGCCGAATTTTCCGCGTTATCAGGAATTTGCCGACAAATTTGGTCAGCACACAGCCGATTGGATGATCCAGCGCTCGCGCAACCTGTGTCTGTATCCGAACGTCTACCTGATGGATCAGTTCGGCAGCCAAATCCGTCTGTTACGGCCACTAAGCGTGGATAAAACCGAAGTTACCATCTATTGCATTGCACCTAAAGGCGAAGCGCCAGAGGCCCGCGCCCGCCGCATCCGCCAGTACGAAGATTTCTTTAACGTCAGTGGCATGGCCACTCCGGACGATTTGGAAGAATTCCGCGCCTGTCAGCAGGGTTATGCCGGCAAGGTGATGGAGTGGAACGATATGTGTCGCGGTGCCACGCACTGGATCCAGGGCGCGGATCAGGCCGCACAGGAAATTGGTTTAAAGCCGGTGATGAGTGGCCTGAAAACCGAAGATGAAGGCTTATACACAGTACAGCACAGCTACTGGTTAAAAGTAATGCAAGACGCTCTGGCCAAAGAAGGAGGCAAAGTATGAATAAGCTGAGTAATAGCGCGGTTGATTATCAGCAACTTTGTGCCTTTTTATACCGCGAGGCGCGTCTGCTTGATGACGAACAATGGGATGACTGGCTGCAGTGTTATCACGATGAGGCGCAGTTCTGGATGCCTTCCTGGGATGACGACGACAAACTGGTTACCGATCCGCAGACCGAAATTTCGCTGATCTATTATCCAAACCGCGCCGGTTTGGAAGATCGGGTGTTCCGAATCAAAACCGAACGTTCCAGCGCTACCATGCCGGATACCCGCACCAGCCATAACCTGAGCAATATCGAAGTGGTAGCGCAGCAGGGCGATTTAGTCACGGTGCGTTTTAACTGGCACACCCTGAGTCATCGCTACAAAACCACGTTCAGCCACTTTGGCATGTCGCGTTATGTGATTGATTTTAGTGGCGATAGCCCGAAAATCCGCGACAAGTATGTGGTGCTGAAAAACGATTATATCCATCAGGTTATTGATATTTATCATATTTAATTGCCGGGGAGCCTGCTATGACCTTTCGTATTGCCTTACAGTTTGAAGACGGTGTCACCCGCTTTATCGACTGCAAAAACGGCGAGCTGCTATCCGATGCTGCTTACCGCCAGAAAATTAATATTCCGCTGGACTGCCGTGACGGCGCCTGCGGTACCTGCCGCGGCTTTTGTGAGTCGGGCAAGTACGAGATGCCGCCTGAGCTGTATATCGAAGATGCGCTAACCCCGGAAGAAGCCGCACAAGGCTATATTCTGGGCTGTCAGATGCGGCCTAAGTCTGATTGCGTGGTGCAAATTCCGGCTTCGTCGACCAGCTGTAAAACCGGCATGGCCGAATTCGCCGGCACCCTGACGGCGCTTAGCCAGCCGAGCGATTCAACCATTTGCTTTACTATTGCGCCAGAGCAACCTGCTGCGCTAAGTTTTCTCGCCGGGCAATACGTTAAGGTCGCCGTACCGGGCACCCAGGATAGCCGTGCCTATTCGTTTAGCTCCGGCCCGGGGCAGGATAGCGTCAGCTTTATCGTACGTAATGTCCCGGGCGGCCTGATGAGCAGCTTTTTAACTGACAGTGCGAAAGTTGGCCAGGCCATGAGCTTTAGCGGCCCTTACGGCAGCTTTTATCTGCGACCAGTACAACGGCCGGTACTGATGCTGGCTGGCGGTACCGGCATTGCGCCCTTTATGGCGATGCTGGATGTGCTGGCGCAAACCGGCAGTGCTTATCCGGTCAACCTGGTATTTGGCGTAACCCATGATCAGGATTTAGTTGAGCTGGACAAACTAGATGCTTTTAAAGCCACGCATAGCTGGTTTGACTATCGCACTGTGGTGGCCAGCGACGCCAGTCAGCACCCGCGCAAGGGCTATGTTACGGCGCATATTGACGACACCTGGCTCAATCAGGGCGATGTCGATATCTATCTGTGCGGCCCGGTGGCGATGGTGGATGCGGTACGCAACTGGCTGAATACCGCACAAATCACCCCGGTAAGTTTCCACTACGAGAAATTCTCGGCCAGTGTCGGAGCTTAAGATGAACGCACGCTTTTTAAATAAAGTCGTCCTGGTTACCGGCGCAGCCCAGGGCATCGGCCGAGGTGTCGCCGAAGCGCTGGCACAGGAAGCCGCCAAGCTGGTATTGGTTGACCGCGCCAGCTTTTTGCCGGAGGTGGCCGCGGAAATTAAAGCCGCAACCGGCCTGGCTGACAGCGATGTTCTGACCGTGGAAGCTGATCTGGAAAGCTGGAGCGGTGCCGAGCAAATGGTGCAGGCGGCGCTGACACAGTTTGGCCGCATTGATGTATTGATCAATAACGTTGGCGGCACCATCTGGGCCAAGCCATATCAGCACTATCAGCCGGATGAAATTGAAGCGGAAATCCGCCGCTCCTTAATGCCGACCTTATGGAGTTGTCGTGCAGTATTGCCAACGATGCTGGCGCAGCAAGGCGGGGCCATCGTTAACGTGTCATCAATTGCCACCCGCGGTATTAACCGCATTCCCTATTCGGCTGCCAAAGGCGGGGTTAATGCGTTAACCGCCAGTCTGGCATTTGAGCATGCGGCGGATGGCATCCGGGTCAATGCGGTCGCCACCGGCGGTACCGAAGCGCCACCACGCAAAGTGCCGCGCAACCCCAAACCACTGAGTGCCGACGAGCAGATCTGGTATCAGCAAATTGTCGATCAGACCATCGAATCGAGCCTGATGAAGCGCTACGGCAGCATTAACGAGCAGGTGCAGGCGATTTTATTCCTGGCCTCGGAACAGGCCTCTTACATTACCGGCACCGTCTTGCCGGTCGGTGGCGGCGATCAGGGCTAAGCGGCAAACAGGGCGAACCAGCGCCGATAACTCTTTAACTTAAGCTTTGCCAGTTGCTGGCACAGCGAAGCAGGTGAACAGATGATAGATAAAACTGTGGCGACCGCCGCTGACGCGGTGGCGAAAATTTACGATGGCGCAACGGTGATGATTGGCGGCTTTGGTAGCGCCGGCCAGCCGGCTGAGCTGATTGATGCCTTAATCGCTCAGGGCGCGCGCGAGCTTACCATTGTTAATAACAACGCCGGTAACGGCGACACCGGGCTGGCGGCACTGTTAAAAGCCCGCCGGGTGAAAAAGATTATCTGCTCTTTCCCGCGTCAGTCCGACTCCTATGAGTTCGATGCGCTGTACCGTGCCGGCGAGATAGAGCTGGAATTAGTGCCACAGGGCAACCTGGCTTGCCGGATTCAGGCCGCAGGTTCAGGCCTTGGCGCAGTGTTTACCCCTACCGGCTACGGCACCTTGCTGGCCGAAGGCAAAGAAACCCGCGAAATCAATGGTAAACACTATGTGCTGGAATACCCGATCAGTGCCGACTTTGCGCTGATTAAAGCACAGCAGGGCGATCGCTGGGGCAACCTGGTGTACCGTAAAACCGCGCGTAATTTCGGCCCCATTATGGCCGCCGCGGCTAAGGTCACCATTGCTCAGGTTAGCGAAATTGTGCCGCTGGGCGCGCTGGATCCGGAGCAGGTGGTAACGCCCGGCATCTTTGTTCAACAACTGGTTGCAGTATAAGGAGCCGCATGATGACCTATCAGCCATTAAGCCGTGATCAACTGGCGGCGCGGGTTGCCCGCGATATTCCGGAAGGTAGCTATGTCAACCTCGGCATCGGCTTACCAACGCGGATTGCCAACTTTCTCGATCCGGAAAAAGAAATCTTTTTACACAGCGAAAACGGCCTGCTGGGCATGGGTCCGGCACCAGCGCCGGGCGAAGAAGATCCGGAGCTGATTAACGCCGGCAAGGAGTTTGTTACCTTGCTAACCGGTGGTTGTTATTTCCATCATGGCGATTCCTTTACCATGATGCGCGGCGGCCATATCGATATTTGCGTACTCGGTGCCTTTCAAATCGCCGCCAATGGCGATCTGGCCAACTGGCATACCGGTGCTGCTGATGCCATTCCGGCTGTAGGCGGTGCCATGGATTTAGCCGTGGGCGCGCGCAAAGTCTTTGTTACTACCGATCATGTCACCAAAAAAGGCGAGCCGAAAATTGTTGAGCGCTGCAGCTATCCGCTGACCGGCGTCGGCTGTGTCGATCGCATTTACACTGATCTGGCGGTGATTGATGTGACACCACAGGGCCTGCTGGTACAGGAAATGGTACCGGGCATTACCCGTGAGCAGTTGCAGGCGATGACCGGTGCTGCACTGCAATTTTCCGCTAACTGTCAGTAAGCCCTAGGAGCTAACGATGAGTGAAGTCTATATTTGTGATGCCATCCGTACGCCCTTTGGCCGTTTTGGTGGTGCCTTAGCTGCCGTACGCGCCGATGATTTGGCCGCGGTCCCGATTAAAGCCTTAATGGCCCGCCAGCCGCAGGTTAACTGGCAGGCAGTGGATGATGTGGTCTATGGCTGCGCCAATCAGGCCGGTGAAGATAACCGCAACGTAGCGCGAATGGCAGCCTTACTGGCCGGCTTGCCGGTCGAAGTGCCGGGTACTACCGTTAACCGGCTCTGTGGCTCCAGTCTGGATGCGATTGCTATTGCTGCCCGCGCTATTAAAAGTGGCGAGCAGCAATTATTGATTGCCGGTGGCGTGGAAAGTATGTCGCGGGCGCCCTTTGTGATGGGTAAAGCCGACAGCGCTTTTTCGCGCAATCAAAAAATTGAAGACACCACCATCGGCTGGCGCTTTATCAATCCGCTAATGGCAGAATTGCATGGCGTGGATGCGATGCCCGCCACCGCCGAAAATGTCGCCGAAGATTTTAATATCAACCGCGCCGATCAGGACGCTTTTGCACTGCGCAGCCAACAGCGCGCCGCCGCAGCACAACATGCCGGTATTCTGGCGGCAGAAATTACGCCGGTATTGATCCCACAGCGTAAAGGCGAGCCGTTAGTCATCAGCGAAGACGAACACCTGCGCCCGGATACCACCCTGGCAGCATTACAAAAGTTAAAGCCGGTAGTCAAAGCCAGCGGCACGGTCACGGCTGGTAATGCTTCCGGCGTCAACGATGGTGCCTGTGCACTGTTACTGGCCTCGGCAGCGGCTGTCAAAGCGCAGCAACTGACGCCGCGCGCCCGCATTTTAGGTACCGCCGTCGCCGGTGTTGCGCCACGGATTATGGGCTTTGGCCCGGCACCGGCAGTAAAAAAGGTGCTGGCGTTAACCGGGCTTGCTCTGCAGCAAATGGATGTCATTGAGCTAAACGAAGCCTTTGCCGCGCAGGCACTGGCAGTTACCCGCGATCTGGGCCTGGCCGATGATGACGCCAGAGTCAACCCTAATGGCGGCGCTATTGCGCTCGGTCATCCACTGGGCGCATCCGGCGCGCGGCTGGTCATCAGCGCTTTACAGCAGCTGGAACGTAGCGGTGGTCGTTATGGTTTATGCACCATGTGTATCGGCGTCGGTCAGGGCATCGCCATGATTATCGAACGGCTGGAGGCAGCAGATGTTCGTTAAAACCGACGATAGGGTGCAACTTTACTATCAAACTGCCGGTGATCCGGCCAATCCGGCGCTGCTGCTATCCAACTCGCTGGGTACCCGCTGGCAAATGTGGCAGCCGCAACTGGCGGCTCTGACGAAACACTTTTATCTGATTAGCTACGACAGCCGCGGGCACGGCGAGTCGGATAAACCCGCCGGTCCTTACAGCCTGACCCGGCTGGGGCAGGACGCACTATGCGTTTTGGGCGCGCTTGGCATTAAAAAGGCGCATTTTTGCGGCATTTCGATGGGCGGCTTAACCGGGCTATGGTTGGCAGTCTATGCGCCGGAGCGGTTTTTAAAGATCGTCGTAGCTAATACCGCGGCGAAAATCGGCACAAAAGAAGGCTGGCAGAGCAGGGCAGCAGCGGTGCGTGAACAAGGCCTGGCAGAGCTTGCAACATCAGCGCCGCAGCGCTGGTTTACCCCGGGCTTTATTCGCAAGCATGCCGCTTTAGTTGAGCAGTTAACGGATACTTTAGCTGAGCAAGATAAAGAAGGTTATGCCGCCTGCTGCGATGCCCTGGCCGAGGCAGATTTACGCGCGGATCTGTCACGGATCCAGTTGCCGTTGTTGGTTATCGCCGGTAGTGCCGATCCGGTAACCACAGTGGCAGACGCCGAGGCGATTGTACAGGCTTGCCCTAGTGCCAGGCTGGTATCGTTAAAAGCCTCGCATATCTCCAATCTGGAACAACCTGCAGCCTTTAACCGGGCGCTAAGTCAGTTTTTGCGGAGCTAGTATCCAGCAGCGTCAGGATAAGTGCATCCGGCGGCTAAACGCGCCGTACAACTTTCCTGGGGCACGCCGTGAACCCATCCCTGGGGGCTCCTCTTTTTCATCCCTGAAAAAGACGTCCCCAGAAAAGTGCACTATGCATTTACCGCCTCGTTTGACCACTTTTGTAGTCCATATAGGATTCAACAGCGCTAAAAAACTTCTCCAGATGCTATAAGTAAAACCTTTGCAGCCAGGCAGCGAGCCGATATTGCTAAGCAAAGCGTCTTTCGCATGGATGCGAAAGAGGAGCCCCCATGGACGGGTTCACGGCGTCTTTGCGTGCAATATCGGCTGTAAGCAGCCTGGCGGTTCGCTGCAAATGCTCCTGCAGAATGCGTTACAACGTTGGTCAGCTGTCTCGCAATCTCGAAAAATACCCGGTTTGTGTTGCAAGTAAAACCTTTGTAGCCAGGCAGCGAGCCGATATTGCTAAACAAAGCGTGTACGGCATGGATGCCGGACAGGAGCCTACAGGGATGTATTTACGGCGTCTTTGTGTGCAATATCGGCTGCAAGCAGCCTGGCGGTTCGACTAAAACGAACTTATCGAAGCTGCAGATCTGCATTACCACTCAAGGATGGGTAACACCATTCTGCAATCAACAATAACCCTGCCTGTTTTTCATGCATATCCAAACCCGAATAGCAATAGTTTTCCATACTTTCTCGGTATAGTGACATACTGATTCGGTGTTGGATTATCACGCTATAAGCAGCGTATCTTCTGGTTAATGGTGAAAAATACACCATACCGATAGGGTTGCCTCGCCAGCCTATCCATCAACAGGAAGATAGAGAGAACACCGCAATGCCAAACACAACAATACACCCTGCCGGCAGTAACCGGCCCGACAACAGGCTCGATGTCAACCAAACCATCGACAACGCCCGCTTTAACCGCTTTCACTGGCGGGTACTGCTACTCTGTGCACTGATTATTATCTTCGACGGCTACGATCTGGTGATATACGGTGTCGTGCTGCCGGTACTGATGCAGGAATGGCAACTTACCCCGATGCAAGCCGGTGCCCTTGGCAGCTATGCATTGTTTGGCATGATGTTCGGTGCACTGTTTTTTGGTCCGCTGGCCGACAAAATTGGCCGCAAAAAAGCCATCGCCATCTGTGTGGTGCTATTCAGCGGCTTTACCTTTTTAAACGGCTTTGCCCGTGATGTCACCGAATTTGCCATCTGCCGCTTTATCGCCGGTTTAGGTATTGGCGGCGTAATGCCCAATGTGGTGGCGTTAATGAACGAATATGCGCCGAAGAAAATCCGCAGCACCCTGGTTGCTATTATGTTTAGCGGCTATTCGGTAGGCGGCATGTTGTCGGCCGGCCTCGGCATTTGGCTTTTGCCCAACTTTGGCTGGGAAGTTATGTTCTATCTTGCCGGCATTCCGCTGTTATTACTGCCGTTGATTATGCTGTTACTGCCTGAGTCGGTTGGCTTTTTAATTAAACGCGGCCGTCATAGCGAAGCGCGGCAAATGCTGAAAAAGGTAGAGCCGGCGTTGTCATTAACCACGCAATCCGAATTGCTTTTGGCCGACAATAAACCTGCTGGTAAACCGGTTAAAGAGCTATTTACCGACGGTCGTGCGCTGGGCACCCTGATGCTGTGGCTGGCGTTTTTCTGCTGCTTGCTGATGGTGTATGCGCTGGGTTCCTGGTTACCGAAGTTAATGGCCAATGCCGGCTATAGTCTGGGCTCCAGTTTAGCCTTCCTGCTGGTACTGAATTTTGGTGCCATCTTTGGTGCGGTCGGTGGCGGTGTACTGGGTGATAAACTAAATCTACCCAAGGTATTGGCGGTGTTTTTTGCTATTGCCGCGGTGTCTATTACCTTACTTGGCTTTAAACCACCGATGGTTGTGCTGTATTCACTGATTGCCATTGCCGGCGCCACCACCATTGGCAGTCAGATCCTGCTGTATGCCTGTGCCGCACAGTTCTATAACCTGAATATCCGTTCCACCGGTCTTGGCTGGGCGTCGGGAATTGGCCGTAACGGCGCCATAGTGGGTCCCTTGCTGGGCGGGTCTTTGCTGGCGATTAGCCTGCCATTGCAACTTAACTTTTTGGCCTTTGCCGTACCCGGCGTGATTGCATCTGTGGCGATGTCGGTGTTTGTATTAAGCCAGCGCAGGGGCAAGGCAGCACCGGCTTTTGTCTTACAAAAACAACGGGTATAAGCAATGCGAACTCTACTGCGGGATAGCTCAGTATCAGCGTTGGTGGCCGGTTTAATCGCGACCTTGATTTCCTATGCCGGCCCTTTGTTGATTATTTTTCAGGTTGCCGCTGTGGCGGAGTTACCCGCAGCCCTGCTGAGCTCCTGGATCTGGGCCATCTCGATTGGCAGTGGTGTACTGGGCATTGCCCTCAGTTATTACTACAAGGTGCCGGTGATTATCGCCTGGTCGGCGCCCGGCTCAGCGCTGCTATTAACACTGTTACCGGGATTAAGTTATGCCGAAGCCGTTGGCGCTTATCTGATGACCGCGTTGTTGCTACTGCTGCTGGGGCTAACCGGTGCCTTTGACCGGCTGCTAAAGCTGTTACCGCCGGCCATTACGGCAGCTATGTTGTGTGGCATCTTACTGCAGTTTGGCATGGCGGTATTTGGGGTATTGCCGCAAAACCCGCTACTGGTCTTGTTAATGTTACTGGCTTATCTGCTGGGGCGGCGCTTTTTACCGCGTTACGCCATCGTGCTGGTATTACTGACCGGGCTAACCATAGCATTGTGGCAGGGGCAGGTCGATACCAAGCTGATCAGCTGGCAGTTAGCCACAGTGGTGTGGACTACGCCGGTATTTAGCCTGCAGGCTTTGCTTAATGTGTCGGTGCCGCTATTGCTGGTGGCACTAAGCGGCCAGTTTATGCCGGGTATGGCAGTGCTACGACAAGCCGGTTACCCACTGGCCGCCAGCCCGCTGTTAACCCATAGTGCGCTGGGCAGTGCAGCGCTGGCGCCCTTTGGTTGTCATGGTTTAAACCTAGCCGCCATTACTGCGGCGATCTGCACTGGCAAAGATGCGCATCCGGATCCGGCCAGGCGCTATATCGCCGGTATCAGTGGTGGTGTGGCGTATCTGCTGCTGGGGATCTTTGGCGGCACTTTGGTGGCACTGTTTAGTGCTTTTCCCAGGGCTTTTATTGCGGCCTTAGCCGGGCTGGCGTTGTTTGGTGCTATTGCCGGTGCCTTGCACTCTGCCATGGCAGAGCCCAAAACCCGCGAAGCCGCCCTGATTACCTTGCTACTTACCAGCTCGGGCGTCAGCTTATTCGGTCTGGCTGCCGCCTTTTGGGGCCTAACCGCCGGCTTACTGACCCATGTTGTACTTACTTATAAACAGAATGAACTAACACCCTAATACTTTTTCGACAGGATTTTTTATGCGCAATGATATGTGTGGCGGCTTCGTGCGGCCTGAATTTAGCAAAACAAACCGCTCTAAAGCAGCTAAGTCTTTATCTTATATCGTTTTTAGTCTTGCAGCTGTTATTGCCAATGCCGCACAGGCTGATGGGGAAATCACCCCACTGTGGCAGGATAGCAAGCTTGATTTACAGCTAAGAAACTACTATTTCTCGCGTGAGTTTAGCGATCTTAAAAGTCCGGGGCCACGGCGCGCAACCGAATGGGCACAAGGCGCGGTGGCAAGCTTTAAATCCGGCTATAGTGCGACGCCGCTGCAGGTCGGTTTTGACGTGCATGCCTTCGCCGGCGTTAAGCTCGACAGCAGTCGCAGCAAAATTAACAGCGGTTTACTGGCATTGGACGACGATGGCACTGCCGCCGACAGCTACGGCCGGCTGGCCGGTACGCTAAAACTAAAGGCCGGCGGCACTGAGTTAAGAGTAGGGGAGTTGCTGCCGAATTTGCCGGTATTAACCTATAGCGATATCCGGTTATTACCGCCAACCTATCAGGGTGCCAGTTTGCATTCTGTGCTGAGCAGCAAGCTAACATTACAGGCTGGCTATCTGGAAAGTACTAGTCTGCGAAACCGCGCCGGGCGCGATAAATTACAGGCTATGCTGGGGCATGTGCCGCAGCGCCAGGTCAGCAGCGACAGCTTTCGCTATCTTGGCGCTGATTATCAGTTAACGGCGAACAGCCAGTGGCGGCTTTGGTATGCGCAGCTGGAAGATCTCTATCAGCAAGCCTATCTTAACTGGCAGCAGCAAATTGCACTGAATCAGCAGTTGCAGTTTAAAGCCAATCTTGGGGTGTTTTCGGCGCAGGAGCATGGCCGTGCGCTATTAAACCAGCTGGATAACCAGGCCTTTTACGCGCTGTTTTCGCTAAAGCAGGGCGCACATACCGGCTATATGGGTTATCAGCAAATGCGCGGCGACAGCGCCTTCCCTCGGGTATTTGCCAATGTCAGTATTCTGGGTAACGAAGTACCAACTTTTGAATTTGCCTCGGCCGGCGAAAAATCCTGGCAACTGCGTTACGACACCGACTTTAGCCACTTTGGCATACCGGGTTTAAGCAGCACCCTGCGCTATATTAAAAGTCATGGCGCCCGGGTGGGAACGGTAACTGATGGCGAGGCCTTTGAACGCGATCTCGATCTGGCTTACAGCGTGCAGCAAGGCGCATTAAAAGGCTTAAGCTTGCGGCTACGCAATGTCACGGCCCGCGCCAATTACCGCACCGATATCGACGAAAACCGCATTATTGTGCAGTACAACCTGACGTTTAACTAAGGCATAGTGATACCCGCAAAGCGTGCGCCCGCCAACTAACAAAGTTATCCACAGCACTCCGGTACCGGCCGGAGGTCTGAGCTCTTACCGGTACCGGAGACGTGTGGATAAGTTAGCTTAGGGCGAGGTAGAGCGTGCGGCTGCTTAACAGCAGGGTGATAGCCAGCACGCTAAAGCCCAGCAGATTTTGCCGGCGGTTATTGCGATAGCGCCCCAGCGCTTTAGCATTGACCGCGACTAACAGACAGAGCGTAATAACCGGTAATAAAATGCCATTGGCAACCTGGGCAAACCAGATCACGCTTAAAGGTTTTAGGCCCAGACTGGATACCGTAATACCTATTAGCATTACCAGCAGCCAGGTCAGGCGAAACTGCTGCGGATTCAGTGCCAATAAACCCTGCAACGCATAAGCCGCCGCCAGTGGCGCCGTGAGTGCCGATGATAAACCGGCCGCCAATAAGCCCAGCGCCATCAGATAGCGGGCACTGGCACCAAACAGCGGTTCCAGCGACAGTGCCAGCTCACCGGCGTTACTAAGCGTCAGCCCTTTGCCAAAAAATGCGGTAGCCGCCGTCGAGACTATTGCCAAAGTAATTAGGCCACCCAGCGGAATAGCAGTACGCAGATCGGCGGCAGACTCCGCCAGCGCCTGGGCTTTGTCGGTAGTTTGCCATTTACGGGCCGCACTGGCGGCATGTAAAAACAGCGAGTAGGGCACAACGGTAGTACCAACCAGCGCAATCACCGTTAACGTTGCGCCTTCCGGCAGTTGCGGTACGAAAAGTCCGCGCAGCATGGCCGACCATGCCGGTTGGGTTAGCAGCATGCTGCTGATAAAGGCCAGGCTCATTAATAGCACCAGGCCAATTAACCAGCGCTCAATTAACTGATAGCGGCCTTGCCATAGGATCGCCGCAGCGATGGCGCCTAATAGCAAAGCCCAGGGGTTCAGCTTGCTGTGCTCTGTCAGCGCAAGTCGCCAGGCGGTATCCCCCCAAATGGCTTCAGCACCCAGGCTGGCACCAGTCAGATTACCGCCCTGATAGGCACTGTTACCCAGCACAATAGCGGCAATAACCAGCAGATAAAGTAAGGCTCGCAGCAGCGGATGCTGCAGTTGCTGGCGCAAATTCTCACCCAGCCCCGACCGGTTACGATGCCTAATCGTGCCGCCATCTCCTGCAAAATCAGCGTTGCTAACACCGAAAACAGCAAGGCCCACAGCAAAGCATAACCAAAGTTAGCACCGGCCAGTGATGCAGTAACTACGGTACCAGGCCCAATAAAAGCAGCGGTAACCAGGGTGGCAGGGCCAAAGCGAAAGACGGATGACATAGTTGTTGCTAAGCAGATAGTAGTTAACTCAAGACTTTACTGAAGCACTGGCAGCAGATCCAGTTAATTCGCTTTTCGTTGCCTGATAGCAGGTTTCCTGTTGGTTATTAAAATTATTTTTCACCTTAACTTTATGATTAATATCGATAATAAAAAAATATTCGATTTTTCTAAATTTTTTTTGGCCGAATTTATAAATCGTCACGTAACAACGGAAGCGTAAAGAAACGCAGACAAAACGGAGAGTGTTGTCATGACTAATGTAAGTCAGCTGTTGTTAAACCTAAGTGTAAAGAAAAAATTGTTAAGTGGCTTTGCCGTGGTACTGGCCATCTTATTAACCATCAGTGCCCTGAGTTTTCAGGCTTTGGGCGCTTTAAGTGAACGCTTTACGCTACTGAACAACGTGAAAAGCATTAGTTTGCTGATCTCCGATGCCCGGCAGCAGGAAAAAAACTTTATCCTGCGCGGTGAGGTGCAGTATATCGACACGGCCATTGCCAATGTTGAGCAAAGTCTGCGTTTGTCTGACGCCGCTATCGCCGGCTTTAGCACGCCAGAAAGCATTACTCTGATGCAAACCCTGCAGCAACAGGCCCGCAGTTATCAGCAGGAACTGAAAAATTATCAACGACTTGAGCTGGAAAACCGGGCTCGTCAGCAACAGATGGAAGCCCAGGCGTACGCTGCCATCAGAAGCTTTAGCCAGTTGGAGCAAGACTTCCGGGCCAAGGCTACTGCTGCGATCGCGCGTCAGGGTAATGCCGAAACTATCGCTGCGCTAAGTTATTCGCAGCTGGCTGCTGATGCCAACCGTGCCTTGCTGGAGGCGCGACGCTTAGAGCGTAACTTTATTATCAGCAAGGATAATGCGGTTTATCAGGCACTGTTGGCACAGTTGGCAACGCTGGAGCAAATTATTCCGCAGTTACAGCAAAGTAGTAATGAGGCAATGGTGCAGCAACTGTTGGCCGAGGTGAATCAGCAGCTGGCGGCCTACCGCTCTGAATTTAGCAGTTTTCGCCAAATCAGTGCCCAGCTGGATAACTCTGAGCAGCAATTAACCGAGCAGGCTCGTGCTGTGGTATCTGATGCTGATTTATCGTTAGCGCGACAATTAGAGCGCCTGGCCGTGGAAGAGCAACAGTTAAAAACGGTATTACTGGTGTCCAGTGCGCTGGCGCTGCTCTTCGGCATCGCTGCCGCCCTGATCATCACCCGTCTGATTGTAAAACCGCTACAGCAAGTGGTGGCCGTGGCAGATAAAATTGCTGACGGCGATTTAACTGCCGATTTGGTCCCCGATCGTAGCGATGAACTGGGACAGTTGATGCAGTCTATGCAGCGCATGACGTTAAGTTTACGGCAGCTGATTTTGCGCCTCTCGGCAGGGATAACGCAATTGGCCAGTTCAACTGAAGAAATGGCGGTGATTTCGCAGCAAACCAGCACCGGTGTGGCACAACAAAAAATGGAAACCATGCAGGTTGCCACCGCAATGAATGAAATGACCGCCACCGTGCAGGATGTGGCCCGCAGTGCCGAGGAAGCGTCAACTGCAGCTACTCACTCAGCCGAGCAGGCTGAATTTAGCAACCGCATTTTAGATCGCACTATGAGCGGCATTAAAAATCTGGCGCAGGAGGTCAGTGATACGGCGGTATCCATTGCCGAATTGCAGCAAGAAGCCGCCAGTATCGGCGAAATTGTTAGCGTGATTTCTGGTATTACCGAGCAAACCAACTTATTGGCACTGAATGCGGCCATTGAGGCGGCGCGGGCAGGTGAAGCCGGGCGCGGGTTTTCTGTTGTGGCCGATGAAGTACGGCAACTGGCCAACCGGGCACAGCAGTCTACTACCAAAATCAGTGAAGTGATTAAGCGTTTACAGCAAAAAACCGAACAGGCAGTACAGGCGATGCAGGCCAATGCCGGCATGGCGAATGAGGTATTTAAATCGACGGATGATGCCACTGAGGCTATCGAACTGATTATTAGTAATATCAAGAATATTCAAGCGATGAATCAGCAAATTGCTGCTGCAGCCCTGCAGCAAAGTACGGTAGCAGAAGAGATTAACCGCAGTTTGACCAATATTCAGGTAGTAACAGAGCAGTCTTCGGTCGCGATTGAAGAAACCGCCAAAACCAGCAGTGCGCTCAGTCAGCTTGGACTGGAACAACAGCAACTGGCCAATCAGTTCCGGTTATCTGCTGCCTGAGAGAGCTGGCAGCAGGAGCTGCCGGCTGCACCTGGAGGGTGCCATGCTAGAAAAATATTCACAGTTAACTCCTGGCGCTTTCTTTATTCTGGAACGGGATAAAGTAGGAGATTACCGGCTGCCCTCGGCCAGTGAGAGTATCTACCGGATCACGGGTTACAGCGCTAAGACGTTAAAACGTAAGCCACACCTGTTTTTTGTTAATGTACACCCGGATGATATTTTGCAGTTACAGCAACAAATTCAGTTATCGGGCAGAGAATTACAGCAGTTGTATGTCAAGTGCCGGTTTTTGCACGCGGCCGGACATTGGGTTTGGTTAAGTATTAAAGCCGCACCGCAATATTTAAACTCAGGGGTGCGCTGGTGTGGTTTTACCTATGTGGTGAACCCTCAAGCTTAATTTTATCCCGCCAAATCGCCAGTTGGCAGGATTTTGCTGCTGGCGCAATTCTCCCTGTGCTAGGGTAAGCACTGCAAAATAACCAGAATAAGTGCTTGCTATGAAAAGACTTCAATACTCTGTTAGCCGTGTCGCCCTGGCACTGGCAGTCTCGTTTTCCCTTGTTTCCTGTAGTCAGCTTGGAACGACAACTAACACGGCGCAGCTGCAGCCAAGCGCCGTGACTATTGCGGCCAGTAGCGCCGATGTGACTCATCTTAAACCGTTAAGCCTGAGCGACATTATGCAGTTTCGCGAGATCAAAGAGCGTGCGGTTAGCGGTAATCAGCAGTGGCTGCTTTATACGGCTGAGCCGGATTTTGGCGACAGTACCGGCTATGTGCGGCATTTACTCAGCGAGCGCGAATTTAGTATTGAGCGCGCAGATCGTGGCCAGCTCAATCAAAGCGGTAGTTTTGCGCTGTTTCGCCAGCAGGCGCCGCTGTTAGCGCGTGAACAAGCTAAAAACGATAAGGCTAAACGTGATGCCCTAGCGCAGAACGCGGTATTAGTTAATACCACGACTGGCGAGCAGCGGGTATTTACCAATATCGAACGCTTTAGCTTTACCGGTGCCGGTAACTATGCCCTGTTACTGGCGCGCAAAGCCGATAGCAAAGACAGCAGCCAATTGCTCCAACTGCTGGATTTACAAAGCGATACGGTGAGCGATTTAGGGCAGGTGACAGAGTTTGCTACCGCCAAAGACTCGGACTTAATCGCCCTGGTCGTTGAGCAAGCAGGCATTGAGCAAGCCGCCACTAAGCAAACCACAACAGACAAAGCGGCAAAAAACACCAAACCAAGCCAGCAGGTGTTAGTTTATTTCCCTGCCGAGCAGCGCAGCCTGACACTTACTGAAGCTAACGCCGACATCAAACAGCAATTGCGTTTTAGCCCGGATGGCCAGCAACTGGTATTTTTTAGCGCCGCTAAAGCCGAAAAAGGCCAGGAGAGTGCGCAGCAACTTTGGCATTGGTCGGCTAAAAATTTAACAAGCAGCAATCAAAACCCGGCCCGGCCATTAGCTGTAGCACAAGATGGCTGGCTGTTAAGTGATAAGCAGGCACCGGAGTGGCGTGAGGATAGCCGGGCGGTACTGTTAGGTTTTCGGCCGCTCGTCGCGCCGGCAGAAGCTGCGGCGGCACTGGAAACGGACGAGCAACTGTTTGATTTAGCCCGCCTGGCCGCTGGGCGCAAGCTGCAGGTGTGGCATGGTCAGGATCCGCGGATTATCCCGCAGCAAAAAGCGGAGTATCAGCAAGCACAGCGCCGCACCGCTCCGGCTTTGCTCTGGTTGGATAATAGCAGTGTGGATAACAGTAGCCTGGCAAGCAGCGCCACACCACGACTGGTAGCGCTAAGTGCCGATATCGAAGATCGGCTGTACCCGTCGCAAAACCCGCAGGCGGCGCTGCTCAGCAATGGCCGTCCTTATCTGCAGCAACTGACCTGGCAGGGCCGGTTACATGATATCTGGCATGTTAATTTGCATACCGGACAGCGGCAGCAGGTCTTTGCCGGCAACCCACCTTACGAGCGTGCGCACCTCTCACCCTCTGGCCGTTATGCGCTGTATCAGCAGCAGGGCAAACTCTGGTTATTCGATAGCAGCGATGGCAGCAAACGTCAGTTGGCAGCGGATATCAAGGTATCCTGGGTTGATGAAATGCACGATCGGCCCGAGCCTGCCGCAGCTTACGGCGTAGCCGGCTGGCTAGCCGATGAGTCGGCGGTACTGGTTTATGATCGCTTTGATATCTGGCAACTGGGCCTGAATGGCGACAACCGTAATCTGACGGTTAATGGCCGCGACACGCACTGGCGTTACCGCTTTGAACAAACCGATGCCAAAGCGCAGGCTATTGCCGTGAATAGCAAGCTGCTATTACGCGGTTTTAACGAGCAGAGCAAACAAAGCGGCTTTTATCAGCTGAATTTGGCAACGGGTGAACGACAAACCCTGATCAGCGGCAATAAGCGCTACGATTTTGTTGAAGCGCTGGAGCAGCAGAATGCCTACTTGTTTACCGAGCAGAGCTTTCGTCAGTTTCCGGATCTTAAACTGTCGAAGCCTGATTTTAGTGAGCAGACTCGGCTAACTGACGTTAATCCGCAGCAGCGAAATTTCGTCTGGGGCGACAGTCATCTGATTGACTGGTTTACCGCCGATGGCGAGCGGCTGCAAGGCGTGGTATTAACACCGGATGGGTATGACCCAGCTAAGCGCTATCCGGTGCTGGTGTATTACTACGAGCAATTCTCTGACCGTTTGTTTAACTATAACCAGATGCGGGTGAATCACCGGCCGAACTTCCCGTTTTATTTAGGTCAGGATTATGTGGTGTTTTTACCGGATATCCGTTTCCGCGAAGGGGCGCCCGGGCCAAGCGCCACCGAGTCCTTACTGCCGGCGATTGACCGTTTAATTGAACTGGGGATTGCCGATCCTAAGGCTATTGGTTTGCATGGCCATAGCTGGTCTGGTTATCAAACGGCTTTTGTGATCACCGAAACCGATCGTTTTGCCGCTGCTGTCGCTGGCGCGCCGGTAGCGAATATGACCAGTGCCTATAGCGGTATTCGCTGGCAAACCGGCCTGGCGCGACAGTTCCAGTATGAAACCGGCCAAAGCCGAATTGGCGAGTCGATGTTCGACAATCTCAAACCTTATATCGATAATTCCCCGGTGTTTTTTGCCGATAGAATTAACACGCCGCTATTGATCCAATTTGGTGATAAAGACGGTGCTGTGCCTTGGGAGCAGGGGATTGAGCTGTATTTAGCATTGCGCCGCTTGGATAAAGATGTGGTAATGCTGCAATACGAGGGCGAAGATCACCATCTGGCGGACTTTGCCAACAAGGTGGATTACAGCATGAAAATGCTGGAGTTTTTTAATCACTACCTAAAAGGCGAACCGGCACCACTGTGGTGGCAGCAAGGGCAGCCGTATCAGCGCAATGACTAAGCACTAGTTAACATTATCAACACCAGGCGCCAACCCTTGTTGGCGCCTGGTTTAAACCGTAACAGGCATACAGCTTTTCTTAAGTAGTTTATTGGCGTTGGAGACGGCTGCGGTAAATAGCAGTTCGTTTAATTTTTATTTTCAATATTTATACAATAAGCTTTGACATCCCGGTTTAAACCTATACACTGGGCTGGCTTAATTAGCTTGTTCATTATTTATGCAAACCTTGAATGTTACTGCCGTTTAGTACCCTTTCCTGTATTCATAAGTTTAAACATCTCTTGCAGCACTATCGCCTCATCGCAGGCAACTTTAATTAATTAATACAGGTAACTCTTATGTCTACTCCAACTACCGGCACCGTAAAATGGTTTAACGAAGCTAAAGGCTTTGGTTTTATTGAACAAGCGTCAGGTCCTGACGTTTTTGCTCATTTCAGCGAAATTTTAAGCAGCGGTTTTAAATCACTGCAAGAGGGCCAACGGGTGCAATTTACCGTAACGGCCGGCCAAAAAGGCCCACAAGCATCAAAAATTTCTGTGATGTAAGGCTTAACCGCCTGCTCTGAGCCAGTAAGTTTTTTTGGCAAGGAACTACACGACAAAACCACTGCATCGCAGTGGTTTTTTGCTTTCAATCTAAAGTCATTATTAATTGCGGAGCGGACGTTATTCCGGCAGGAATAAGCTAAACTGGTACAACTTTACCACAGGAGCTGTTACTGATGTCTGAAGCAATGCCTGATTCGCCGCTAACGCAGCCGACTTATTTTATCCCACATGGTGCCGGCCCCTGTTTCTTTATGGACTGGAACCCCGCCAATACCTGGCAGCAGATGGCGGTGTTTTTACGCGGTATCGAGTCTGATTTACCGGCGCCACCAACAGCCATTTTGCTGATTTCGGCACACTGGCAGGATGACGCCTTTGCGCTGACCGCTGCGGCCAAACCCGATTTAATTTACGACTATTTTGGTTTTCCGGAGTCGACTTATCAGCTGACTTATCCGGCACCCGGCGCACCTGAGCTGGCGGCGGCGATTGCCGAACGGATTAGCGCAGCGGCTTTACCCAGCCGGCTGGAGCAGAGCCGCGGTTTTGACCATGGCGTTTTTATCCCGTTAAAACTGATGTTTGTCAAGGCAGAGATCCCGGTAGTGCAGCTGTCACTGCAACGCGGCCTGGATGCCTCAGCACATCTTCAGCTGGGCGCGGCATTGGCGCCGCTGCGAGAGCAGGGCGTACTAATCGTTGGCAGTGGCATGAGTTTTCATAATATGCGTGGCTATGGCGATCCCCGCTATACCGCGCCTTCAGAGATCTTTGATCGCTGGTTAACCGATGCCGTGCAGGCCGAACCGGCAACACGCTATGCCTTGTTGCAGCAGTGGCAAACGGCGCCCCATGCCATAGATTGCCATCCACGCGGGGCCGAAGAGCATTTGCTGCCGCTAATGGTTGTTGCCGGAGCCGCCGGCGCGGCAAACGGCCGTAAAGTGTATTCAGAAAATGTGCTGCGTACCCAGTTGTCAGCATTTCGGTTTGGTTAGAATGACGAGCACAGTTGGCTAGCTCGCAGGCTGTGTCGTCCGTTCAGCCAAGTAGCAAGGTCTGACAAATGAGGAATGATTTGCGATTTTGGGGTTTAACATCGCAGGTCGCGTCTCCGGTACGGCAAGCATACCGGAGACGGGCGCTTCGTAGTGAGCAGCTTATGTTTGCAAAATGTTTGCGGGCGTTAGAATGTACCAGTGTGTACCAGCAGTAAAAACAAAAACAGCACCATAAGGTGCTGTTTTTGTTAGGAATTTGGTGCGTCCTAGTGGACTCGAACCACCGACCCCCACCATGTCAAGGTGGTGCTCTAACCAGCTGAGCTAAGGACGCAAATGTTGTCGCTGACAACGGGCGCTATGTTATTGCGCGCCTTGCACTTTGGCAAGTGTTTTTAAGTTCCGGCGTTGTGTTTGCCTGAAAATTAGCCGGTCAGTCCCACCGGACACAGTTGGTTTAGTTGTTGGTACCAGCCAACGTGCTGCAGCAGCTGTTGTTGTAGTTCAGTAGCCGGTTGCTGATAGCGTTGCTGCAATACCGGTAGCAGGGCGCTATCCTGATAGAGTTCGGCCAGTAACGGCCAGCTTTGTTGCTGATAGCGCGTTAACTCAGCCAGGTAAGCCTGTACCTCGCCAATAAAGTATTTACGAAATACGGTACTTAGAATGGTTAGCTGCTCGGTTTGGCCGCGCGGGCAGAGGCTGGCCGGTTCAATCGCCAGCAACGCCGGGTTGATGCTGCCAAGCCAGCTTGCGGCGTAGCGCAGGCTATATTGCAAATCAGATAAAAAGCTAAAACGGTAGAGGGTTTCCAGTGCCTGTTCCGGATCGATCCGGCTGGCGCTGTACCAATCTTGTCGAGCCACGGCTTGTTTTAGCTCAACTAATTGCTGCAGCGCGCCCAGGCTCTCGGTAAAGCCGCTATTATCGCCGGGGGTAAGGGTGCTATTACTGCCCAGCCAGCGTTTGCGCAGCGTGTCATCGGTTTGCAGCATATTGTTCAGCGCGATAGCGATGCTGTGTTGTTTCTGCTGATACACTTGCTGTAATTGGCTGTTTAACGGTTCTTCCCACGGCTCAGTTAAGCATTGTTGCAAGGTGGCGAGAAAGCGCAGTTCGTAGTTTAAGCGTTTGCTGGCGGTAAACACCTTGCCCAGGCTGCTGTTGCGCTCTGCTATTAATTGATCCAGGCCGCAGCGGCGGGTGGCGAACGCATCAAGCAGGTCGATGCGTAAATCGGGTAAGGGTTGTTGCAGCGCCGATTTCGCGATAAAAGCCGGCGCGGCAGTCAGCTGTGGTGCCGGGCTATCCAGTGCCAATACCCGGTTTACCCGCTGCTGATAATCGCGCAAGGTGGCAACGCCCTGGCTGTCGCCACAGCCGCTTAACAGCAAACAGCAAAGCAGACTAAGCAGTAGCCCCCGTTTTAAATTCATGCTCCATCCTGTTGATTTGTTTACGTAATACCATTGCCAGTGCGATAGCGGCACAGGTTAAGCCGACAATAATACCCGTCCAGAAGCCATGAGGCCCCATCGGTTCGACCAGCCAGTTAGTTAAACCTAGTACGGCACCCAAACCAAAACCGATTGGCCAGTATGAGATTAGTGTAATAAAAAAGACCGGAGTGGTGATTTTCATGCCACGCAGGGCACAGGCGGCGACGACCTGTACGGCATCAGAGAATTGATAAATGGCTGCCAGTATTAACAGCGAGCTGGCCAGGGCGATTACCGCCGGATCCGGTGAGTACAAGGCGGCGACGTACTTTCTGAACAGCAGGGTAAAAATCACGGTAAGCAGCGACATCGCAACCGATAATACTATGGCCGTGCTGATCGCTTTTTTCAGCTCCATTAAGTTTTGCTCGCCGACCAAATGGCCAACCCGGATAGTGGTAGCTAAACCTAAGCTTAGCGGTAGCATAAAGACAATAGCACTGTAATTATGCGCCACCTGATGGCCAGCGACGGCGATTGGGCCTAAATGTACGATCACCAATGGAATACAGGCAAACAGCGTTACTTCAAAGAAAATCGAAAACGCAATGGGTGTGCCGATGCGGATTATTTGCCATTGATCTTTTAAGCTCAGCCACAGCTTTTCCGGCCAGTGGCGGTAGGGGCGGGTGCTGCGGCTGGTGTAGCCGTAAACCAGCATCGCAATAAACATCGCCACAAACACCAGACTGGTGGCGACACCACAGCCAGCACCGCCCATCGCAGGCATTCCCAGTTTGCCGTAGATAAAAATATAGTTGGCTGGCACATTAACCAGAATACCGACAAAGGCTATCCACATACTGGCTTTGGTATTGCCCAGGCCTTCAAACAGGTTGCGCATCACCATATAGCCCGCGGCGGGGAATAAGCCAAAGCTGACATAAAATAAGTAGTCGAGGGTTTTTTCCCGCAGCAGCGGGTCCATATTCAGCCTTGATAGCGGAATATCGGCAAATAACATCAACACGAATAACAGCGCTGCCATGATAAAGGCCAAATACAGTGCCTGTAACGTATAGTGGCTAATCGGTTTGGTTTGTTTACTGCCGTAGTACTGCGCCACAATCGGCGTTAAGGCCAGCAATAAGCCCTGCATCGTCAGCACGACCGGCAACCAAAGACCTGATGCCACAGCAATGGCGGCCATATCCGTGGCGCTGACGCGGCCGGCCATGACGGTATCGACAAAATACATCAGAGTTTGCGTTAGCTGGGCTAACACTATCGGGCCAGACAGTTTTAAAATGGTTCTGGCTTCAAAGCGGGAAAAAGGTAACATGAGCGCCAATGTCGTATCGAGCGTAAAAATAGGCGCGTAATGTACCACAAACAGAGGTGTGAATGTTTACCGGAATAGTACAAACCCAGGCTGAGATTACCCAAATTCACGATCTAAACGGCATTCGCCGTTTAACAGTGCAGGCGGGGGCTGATTATTTACAGCAGCTAACACGCGGCGCCAGCATTGCGATTAACGGTGTTTGTTTAACTGCCACCGAATTTGATAGCGCGGCCGGCTGGGTCTGTTTTGATGTGATAGCGGAAAGTCTGCAAAAAACTAACCTTGGCACTTTGGTCGTTGGCAGCCGCGTCAATCTGGAGCGCTCACTGCGTTTTGGTGATGAACTGGGTGGCCATATTGTCTCTGGTCATGTCCAGGCTACCGCGACACTGAGCGCGATTAAACGGGATGCTGATAATGTGGGCTTTGAGCTTAGTGTACCCGCCGAGCTGCTGCCTTATATCCAGCCGAAAGGCTTTATTGCGGTGGAGGGCTGCAGTTTAACCGTTGGTGAAGTGACGGCGCAGGGCTTTAGCCTTTATTTAATTCCTGAGACACTGCAGATCACCAATTTAGGCGGTAAGCAGGTTGGCGATAAGCTGAATATCGAATTAGATCAGCAAACGGTCACCCTTATCCGCACCGTAGAGCGGCTGTTAGCTGAACGCTTTAACAAGCCCTAATAGTACTGCTCGTCGTCGGCATCAACAAAAATCTGCACCTTATGCCGCATCTCATCGACATGCACCCGGATATGCATTGGATTGCAGCAATTGCTGCAATCCTCGGTGTAATCCTGATCTTCATCGGTGGCTTCGACACAGATATCCGTCGGGTGCCCGCAAAATGGGCATTGAATACTATGGAAAATGGGCTGCATCCCAACCTCCGTTTAATCTGTTAATGAAACAGCTGTTTAATCAGTTCCTGTGCCTGCAGCAGATAACTGCCCCGGAATTGATTGGCATGGTTTAGTACATGATACAAATTATAAAGGCTTTTGCGCTGTTGGTAGCCTTCATGCAGCGGATATACCGCCTGATAGCTTTGATAAAAGGCTTCCGGAAAACGGGCAAATAAACCGGTAAAGGCCACATCGGCTTCGCGATCACCAAAATAACAAGCCGGATCAAACACCACCGGGCCTTCGGCGGTAAAGCCAACATTGCCACGCCATAAATCACCATGTAGCAGGCTTGGCAGCGGTTTATGATGTGCCAGCAGCTGGCGGCTTTGCTCAACCATTTTATCGATATTACCTACGCCAAAACCTTGCTCGGCCAGTAACTGCAATTGCCAGCCTAAGCGCTGCTCTGAGAAAAAACTGCTCCAGTTGCTCTGCCACTGATTTGGTTGCACGGTCAGGCCAATAAAATTATCCCAATCAAAACCGAACATTGCCTGTTCATGCCGCGCATGCAGCGCAGCCAGCTGTTCACCGAGTTGTTGCCAGCCCTGTTCGGTTTCCATTTGTAGTGGCAAAAATTCCAGTACTAAAAAGGCTTTATCCAGCGTCTGACCAACACAGATCACTTCTGGTACCCGGATGGCGCCTTGCTGGGCCAGTTTTTGCAGCGACCACTGTTCATTTTCAAATTGCTCCAGCCGTTCGCGTTGGTTCAGTTTGACAAAAAATTGCCGGCCCTGGCCCTGAATATGCCAGGCCAGATTAACCGAGCCACCGTTTAGTGACGCCTTGTCGGTGATCTGAAAATCAATATCCAGCTCAGTGCTGATTTGTTCTGCAATACTTTGCCACATAGGTACCATCCTGTTGTTTGCCTAAACTGAGTATGGCTGATTTAGCGCAAATTTCCTTGATCCCGAATAAGGCAGGATACGTAAAACACACCTAATATTAGTTGTATCCAGCAGCGCTCGCTGTGCCATGGAGTTACCTATGACCACCCCACAACTGCGTTTCCGGCAACAGGCTTTTCAGATTGTTGCCGCCGTTAACCTATTACTGTTTTTGTTGTCGCTGGTGTTTGCCATGGTGTATGGCAGTTGGCTAAGTGCCTTGGTAATCGGGTTACCGGCGTTGGTGGTGCCGTACTTTTTATATCAATTACTCGGCGATCAGTTGCTGGCGCGGCTTAGCTACGGCGTTAGCTTTATGCTGTTTGCTGCCTTGCATATTCATCAGTCCGTTGGCTTAACCGAAATACACTTTGGCATCTTTGTGCTGCTGGCGATTTTATTCGCGTTTCGCGATCAGTGGGTGATTATCGTCGCGGCTTTGGTTATCGCCGTGCATCACTTACTGTTTATGTGGTTACAGCAGCAGAATATGGGCGTGTATTTACTGCCCGAGCAATATAATAGGCTATCGATTGTTATGATTCATGCCGCCTATGTGGTGGTGGAGGCTGCGGTGCTGGTGGTGATGTGCCGGCAGGCACTGCGTGAGGCACAGGTAGGGCAGGCATTATTTGATGCGACCGATGCCCTGCTAAATAACGAGGGGCAAATCGTACTGAATCAGCGCGCGCAGGCGTTGGACTCTCGCGTTATCGCTGGTTTTAACAAGGTGCTGAATTCATTGCAGCAGACGCTACAAACGCTGAACCAGTCAGTCACTGAATTGGATCAACAGTCTGATCAACTGGAGTTGGATGGACAGCAGTTAGCCGCCGGTATGCAGCAAAAGCTGCGAGAGGTGGAGCGGATTGCCGCAGCAACCGAACAAATGTCGTACAGCATTGCTGACTTACATCAAATTGCACAGCAAGTTGCTGCCGCCGCCGGCTCGGCGGAACAGGCCGCATTATCAGGTCAGCAGGCCGTCAGCGCGACCATTGGCTCGGTACAACAGTTAGCCCGGCAACTGAGCCAAACCGGTGAAAAAGTTAACGAGATGGCGCTGGCCACGACCGATATCCGCAAAGTATTGGATGTAATTCAAGCCATCGCCGAACAAACCAACCTGCTGGCACTCAATGCCGCTATTGAAGCCGCCCGTGCCGGCGAGCAAGGGCGTGGTTTTGCGGTGGTGGCAGATGAAGTTCGCACCCTGGCATCCCGTACTCAGGCATCGACCGGTGAAATTAAGCAGATTATCGAGCGTTTAGTCAGTAACAGCCGGCAATCGGTTGAAGTGGTGCAGCAAAGCGTTGCTCAGTTAGAAGATACCAGCCAGCATGCCAGTCAAAGTAATCAGCTGCTGGGTAGCATTTTGACAGAGGCACGGCAAGTCGCCTCCTCGGCTGCGACTATGTCTTCGGCACTGCAACAACAAAATAGCGCCAGTAATGAGGTAGCTTTTAGTAGTCAGCAGCTAAAAACCATGGCGCAGCAACAATCGCTGCAAAGTGAAGCTGTGGCCACCTCGGCTGGCCAGCTAGCGAAACTGGCCACACTGTTAAAACGGGAGACCCTGAAATTTATCGTCTAAGCGCGTTAGCGGGGCGCTTTTCTGAGCGACAAAAGCACGGTTTTGCTTGGGCATTATTTGTGAGTTGGCTGTTGTTAAGTAGTGTGGCACTTTTTCGCTTTGGTTTTAGCCATTACGGCGAGTTTGATCCGCAGCAGCAATGGTCAGCAGCCGCGCCGCAGGTAACGCTGGCAGCATTACAGATCCAGGATGCTACTGGCTGGCAGCTGGTGCATGTGCTGGATAGTCAGTGCGGTTGCTCGCGTCTGGCACAGCAACATGTTGCGACCTTAAGCCAGCAGTTGCAACTTAGTAGCAGTCAACAACATTATCGCTCGGCCACCGAGCTGGCGGCAGCCGGCTTCCGGTTGCCGGCGATACCCGCTGTGCTGGTGTTTGAACACGGGATCTTACGCTACGCTGGTCCTTATGCCAGTGGGCCGCTGTGTAGCGCCAGTAACAGTTTTTTACCGGCATTACTGTCAGGGCAAAGCCGTTTGCCTGGCAGTTGGTTAAATGGCGAAGCTATGGCTTGCCGTTGTCTGGTCAGTCCCGCCAGTTAATGATACTATGCGGCGGCTTTTTATTACTTCAGCGCGCGACGTCGTGCAGATGGCTTTTCGTTTAAGCCATTAACTGCCCGGCAAGTGCCTGAATTTTCACAACCCCACAAGTGACCCTTGGTATGGGCCACCACTGTTAAGGACTTATCATGCCAGTTATTACTCTGCCAGATGGCAGCCAGCGCGCCTTTGAACAAGCTGTTTCCGTATTAGATGTCGCCAAAAATATCGGCCCGGGTTTAGCTAAAGCGACCATCGCCGGTAAGGTCAATGGTGAGCTGGTCGATGCTTGCGAGCTGATCACCCAGGACGCCAACCTAAGCATCGTCACCATCAAAGATCAGGAAGGCCTGGAAATTATGCGCCACTCCTGTGCTCACTTATTAGGTCATGCCATCAAGCAGCTGTGGCCCAATGTGAAGATGGCGATCGGCCCGGTAATTGAAAACGGCTTTTATTATGATGTCGATCTGGAGCAGCCGATCAGCAGCGACGATTTAGCGGCGCTGGAAGCGCGGATGCTGGAACTGGCAAAAACCGAATACGATGTGGTAAAGCGCAAAGTCAGCTGGCAGGAGGCCTGGGATACCTTTAATGCCCGCGGCGAAAGCTACAAAATGGAAATTCTGGAGCAGAATATCCCGCGTGACAGCCAGCCGGCGCTGTATCACCACGAAGAATATACCGATATGTGTCGCGGCCCGCATGTGCCAAATATGCGCTTTTGCCAACACTTTAAAATTATGAAAGTAGCCGGCGCCTACTGGCGTGGCGACTCGAAAAACAAAATGCTGCAGCGCATTTACGGTACCGCCTGGGCCGATAAGAAGCAGCTTGCCGCCTATTTAACCCAACTGGAAGAAGCAGAAAAGCGCGATCACCGTAAAATCGGTAAGGCTCTGGGGTTATTCCACTGGCAGGAAGAAGCGCCGGGCATGGTGTTCTGGCACAACGACGGCTGGACCATCTTCCGTGAGCTGGAAACCTTCGTGCGTGAAAAGCTGGGGCAGTACGACTACGACGAAGTAAAAGGTCCCTTTATGATGGACCGGGTGCTGTGGGAGAAATCGGGGCACTGGGAAAAGTATGCCGAAAATATGTTTACTACCCAGTCTGAGCACCGTGAGTACGCCATCAAACCGATGAACTGCCCGGGCCATGTGCAGATCTTTAACCAGGGCTTAAAATCTTACCGTGATTTACCACTGCGGATGGCGGAGTTTGGTTGCTGTCACCGTAATGAGCCATCAGGTGGCTTACATGGTCTGATGCGGGTGCGCGGCTTTACGCAGGACGATGCGCATATCTTCTGTACCGAAGAGCAGGTGCAGACTGAAGTGACCAAGTGTATCAAGATGGTATTTGATACTTATAGCACCTTTGGCTTTAAAAACATTAAGGTCAAGCTGTCGACCCGGCCAGCCCAGCGTATCGGCTCAGATGAAATCTGGGATCGCGCTGAGCAGGGTCTGATCGATGCGTTAAAAGTCAATGAGATTGCCTACGACCTGCAGCCAGGCGAAGGCGCTTTCTATGGCCCGAAAATCGAATTTACACTGCATGACTGTTTAAACCGTGCCTGGCAGTGCGGCACTATCCAGCTCGATTTTGCCTTACCTGGCCGTTTGGGTGCCAGCTATGTGGCGGAAAGTGGTGAACGGCAGGTGCCGGTCATGATCCACCGCGCGATTTTGGGTTCACTGGAGCGTTTTATCGGTATTCTGATTGAAGAATATGCCGGTTTCTTCCCAACCTGGTTAGCGCCAACCCAGGTGGTGGTGATGAATATTACCGATAATCAGTCCGAATATGTGCAACAATTAGTAAAAACTTTCAAATCTCAGGGCATAAGAGCAATAAGTGACTTGAGAAATGAGAAGATAGGCTTTAAAATCCGCGAGCACACGCTTAAGCGCGTCCCGTACCTGGTGGTAGTTGGTGACAAAGAAGTTGAAGCTGGCGATATCGCAGTCAGAACCCGCAAAGCAGAGGATCTGGGCAAGATGTCGGTGGCTGCTTTTGTTGAAAAACTCACTGCAGAAATTAAAAACCGGACCGCGAGCTAAGCAAACAGGAAACTTTTTCGGAGGAACATACTATTAAAGTAGGAAAGAAAACATTACCTTCAAACCGTCCTAACCGGATTAATGAAGAAATTAACGTACCAGAGGTACGCTTAATTGGTGTAGAAGGTGAACAGCTGGGTGTAGTCAGTATTGCTGAAGCCAATCGTCTGGCAGAAGAAAGCGGCGCCGATTTAGTAGAAATTAGCCCGACAGCTGAACCGCCAGTATGTAAGTTGATGGACTACGGTAAGTTCCTGTTCGAAAAAGGTAAAGCTCTGAAAGAGCAAAAGAAGAAGCAAAAACAGATCCAGATTAAGGAAATTAAATTCCGGCCTGGAACTGATGAAGGCGATTACCAGGTAAAACTACGCAACCTGCGTCGCTTCATTGAAGAGGGTGACAAAGCTAAAGTAACGCTGCGCTATCGTGGTCGTGAAATGGCGCATCAGGAAATCGGTATTGAGATGTTGACTCGAATTAAAGAGGATCTGTCTGATATCGCCATCTGCGAATCTTTCCCGAATCGGGTAGAGGGTCGTCAGATGATTATGATGCTGGCCCCAAATAAGAAGTAATAAGCGCCCACAAGTTTAATAAGCTGCGGCACGCCGCAGTTTTTTAACGCCTTATTATTCGTTGTAACTTAACAATGCGAGTTTAAAAACTATGCCTAAGATGAAAACCAATAAAGGTGCCGCGAAGCGTTTCAAAAAGACTGCTTCTGGTAGCTTTAAACGTAAGCAATCACACCTTCGCCACATCCTGACGAAGAAGTCTTCTAAGCGTAAGCGTCAGTTAGGTCCAAAAACCTTAGTCGCTAAAGTCGATATCGCCGGCTTAGTCCGTTGCATGCCGTACGCATAAGTCATTAGGAGACAGAAATGCCAAGAGTTAAACGTGGTGTCACGGCGCACGCGCGCCATAAGAAGGTATTAAAGCAGGCTAAAGGTTACTACGGTGCCCGTAGCCGTGTTTACCGGGTTGCTTTCCAGGCCGTTATCAAAGCCGGCCAATATGCTTACCGTGACCGTCGTCAGCGTAAGCGTCAGTTCCGTCAACTGTGGATCGCGCGTATCAACGCTGCGTCACGGATGAACGGTTTATCTTACAGCCGTTTAATTGCAGGTCTGAAAAAGGCTTCAATTGAAATCGACCGTAAGATCCTGGCCGATATCGCTGTATATGACAAAGCGGCTTTCACTGCTATCGTAGCTAAAGCAAAAGACGCTTTAGTTTAAGATTAGTGTGAAGCATAAAAAAACCACCGCAAGGTGGTTTTTTTATGCTTGTTTGTTTGTATTTGACCCCGAACAAGGTTCGGGATCAGAAACCTAAGGTTAGTTAACGGCTGGGATTAATTCCATAATCACCTGGTTGTTATAAAACAACTGCAATTTATCAGCATTTACTTCGGCGCGGTCAGCTTGCTGCAGCTTCTCGGTAAACTGCTGTTCGATGTTGCTGGCATCGGCGCAAAACTTACGGGTACTGGCCAGTTGCTGCACGGCAAAGGTGTTGGCGCGCTGTTGATAGCTGGCATTAAAGTTATTACAGCCACTAAAGCCGTATAACTTATCTTTTTCAAAAATAAGCCGTACATTCAGTGAGTGCGGGATATAGCGATCGGCAATTTTTTCCGCGCGCCAGACAATGCCTTGTAAGTCTTTCATCGCAAATTGGTCCGGGCAGGTGGCATTGGGCCAGAACTGCTCGAACTTATCAATAAACAAGGTATCTGCACCATTCTGATCGGCGCCTTTACGGCCTACCAGGCTGGCAATTACCGCCTTGTTATTAAAACGACTATCTTGCTGGTACAGCCGCATCATCGGCAGATGGTTTTGTGTATTGGCGACAGGCAGACTCTCACCGGTTTTACATGTTACAAAGGTTGCCTGATTATTTTGCAGCCGGTACAAGCCTAACATTGGCTGACGGCTATCCAGTTTCTTAACAGCAGTTAAGCGATTCAGCTGATAGGCATCCGAGTTTAAGATCGGACGGCCTGATAAATCGGTCATCACTAATTGCTGATTAGAGCGGAAATGGAAGGAGGGCAGTGTAACCTGCTGGTTAACTAAATGCAGAGTACGACGCTCTAATAACCATGAACCGCTGATAAGTTCAACTTGACCCCGTTCCAGGTATTCCTGACGGGCTTCAAAGCGGCCATCACGGTACAGATTAATGTGGTAGCTAATACCCGGGCAATCGGCACAGGGCAACACGCCTTCAAAGGTCATATCACTATCAATAAAGATATGCTCAAAATCGGTCGCCAGGGCCTCAGTTGTTTCACTATTAGCAACCTCATTCGCATCGACCACCTCTGCTGGCACCGGAATAGCCGGTTTTTCAACGGGCGCCGGTCTGGATAATTTCGCCGGTGGCTCCGAGCCAAAGTAAGGTAGCTGACTACAGGCTGTTAAACAGAGTGAACTAGCAAGCAACAGTTTCTTCATAGCAGATCTCAGCAAAAAATTTGGCGCATTATAACGCAGCCGACCATTCGGCACAGGGCTATTTTAGCGATAACCCAGTAAAGTCCCTTTCACCTGCGCGGCAGTGTCCCGCGGGTGTTCTTGCATAAAGCAGTGACCACCGGCAACCTGCGTTGCCCGTACTGCTGGATTCAGCTGTTGCCACTTTGCCACCGCTTTGACCACAAAAGGAAAAGTCTGTTCACCGTAAAATACACTAATCGGTGCTGCCGCTTTGCGTAGTGCCGGCCATAATCCTTTTGGGTAGGAGCTGAAGATCTCGGCTTCCCGCTCGGGCCGGCATTTTAGCTGCAGCTCGCCGGCATCCGATTTTAAGGCATGGTCGACATAGGCGCCCAGTGCTTCCGGATGCCAGCTTCGAAATAAACTGCGGCTTTGCAGATACTCGACGGCACTATGCCGATCTGGCCAACGCTGCCGGCGGCGCAGTGCAGCTTTGGCTAATGGATTCTTTTTAAACAGCCGCACGCCTTCTAAGGTGCGGGCCAGGAGAATCATTGATGGCGGAAACAGTACCGGATCGAGCAATACAAGCCCTTGAAACAGCCCCGGATATCCGGCATGCATTAACGCCGTTAACACACCGCCAAAGCTATGGCCCATGCCATACACCGGGACATTACCGTACTGAGCGTGATGAGTTTTAAAAGCCTGGACGGCCAGCTCAGCGGCGACATTCCAGCCTAAAAAGGGGCCGCCATGATCGCTGTCGCCATGGCCCTGGGCATCAGATAAAAACAAATCGTAGTCGGCGGCTAACTCTGCCAGTAGTGGTTGATAACTGCGGGCACAAAAACCGTTGCCGTGCAAAAAGTGGATAACCGGTTTACCGGACACTGGGGTTTGCCAGCCGCGCAGGGTAAAGCCATAGCGGGTATGGAAGGACCAGGGAATTAACTGCATGCTCAGCCTTTATTTGTAATCAGTCTTTATTTGGTGCCAAACAACTTATCACCGGCATCACCTAAGCCCGGCAGAATATAGCCATGCTCGTTCAAGCCCTGATCGATAGCGGCGGTATAGAGTTCAATATCGGGATGAGCGTTTTGCAAAGCAGCAATGCCCTCAGGCGCTGCGACTAATACCAGCGCTTTGATTTGGCTACAACCCTGTTGTTTTAATAAGTCGATAGTCGCAATCATCGAGCCGCCGGTGGCCAGCATCGGATCAATAATAATCGCCAGCCGCTGGTCTATTTCCGGTGCCAGTTTTTGAAAGTAGGGCACAGGTTGCAGTGTCGTTTCGTCGCGGTAAATGCCGACCACACTAATACGGGCACTGGGGATCAGATCCAGCACGCCGTCAAGCATCCCCAAGCCGGCACGTAAAATCGGCACTACGGTCACTTTTTTACCCTGAATTTGTTTGATCTGACAGGGGCCGCTCCAGGCTTCAATCGTCACCGTTTCGGTTGGCAAATCTTTAGTGGCCTCATAAGTCAGCAGGCTACCCAGCTCTACGGCTAGTTGCCGGAATTGCCGGGTGTTGATGTCGGCAGCTCTGAGCAAACCAATTTTGTGTTGTACCAGCGGATGAGAAACTTCGACGACGCGCATGGTTAGCTCCCTTATTGCATAAAGTCATGATGTAGGCGGCGATGATACGGCAGGCAGGCAGCCATGAGCAAGTTTTACCCTGCCAGTCAGTTGTACCGAATTTTATTTGTCACTTGTCAGACCAGAAATGCGTTTGTGACTTGACAGACCAGTTATTCAAACGTACATTTCAAACAGGTGTTTAAAAGTATGTTTAACGGCGTAGTGAAGAATGAGCAGTAAAGTGCAGACTCAACAACGTATTCTGGATGCAGCCCAGAGCTTATTTGCGGAAAGTGGCTTTAATGACACCTCTTTACGGCAAATTACCACTAAAGCCGAAGTCAATTTGGCGTCGGTGAACTATCACTTTGGCTCGAAGAAAGAGCTGATCCAAGCAGTGTTACAGCGTTACCTGCAAGTACTGATGCCGCGACTGGATCAGGAGTTTGACCGCTTGCTGGCCAGTCAAAAACCGAATGATTTAACCCAGATCTTATCTGTCTTCGTGAAACCCTTGCTGGATCTAAACCAATTACAACGCCGCGGTACCCGTACCTTTTTACAATTATTGGGCCGCGGTTATACCGATGTACAGGGGCATTTACGTTGGTTTATCAATCATCATTATGGCCGCACGCTAGATAAGTTCGTGTTACTGGTGCAGCAAAGCTGCCCACATTTGCCGCAAAGCGAAGTGTTCTGGCGGCTGCATTTCTCGCTGGGTTCTATTGTGTTTACGATGGCTTCCAGTGATGCGCTGGCTGAGATTGCCCAGGCTGATTTTAATGAAGCGGTGGATATTGAAGGGGTGATCCGCCGTTTAATCCCTTATCTCGGTGCGGCTATTGCCGCGCCGGTTTATTCCCAAGACCTTAAAACCGTTGCCTGATGCTGGAAGGAAGCTGATATGGTGTATTTGTTAATAATAGTGGCAATACTGGTGGTGCTGTTTGGTGTAACCTCCATTCGTCGTAGTCTGATTACCAAGCCGGTGTTTGGTATTTTCAAGAAAATTTTACCGCCCTTGTCAGATACTGAGCGTGAAGCGATGGAAGCCGGTGATGTCTGGTGGGATGGCGAGCTATTTAAAGGCAAGCCAGATTGGCAAAAACTGCATGCCATTCCGAAGGCCGAGTTGTCAGCCGACGAGCAAGCCTTTATGGATAATCAGGTGGAAACCCTGTTGACTATGCTGGACGATTATAAAATCGTGCAGGAAGACCGCGATCTGCCAAAGGCGGTATGGGATTACATTAAGCGCGAAGGTTTCTTTGCGATGATTATTCCTAAAGCCTATGGTGGCCGCGAGTTTTCGGCCATTGCCAACTCAACCATCGTTTCTCGCATTGCTACCCGCAGTTTAACTGCCGCAGTCACCATTATGGTGCCGAACTCTTTAGGCCCGGGCGAGCTACTGATGCACTATGGTACTCAGGAGCAAAAAGACCGCTGGTTACCAACGCTGGCAAATGGTACCGATGTGCCGTGCTTTGCCTTAACCGGCCCGGAAGCAGGCTCTGATGCCGGCGGTATTCCGGATACTGGTGTAGTGTGTAAAGGCCAGTTTGAAGGTAAAGAAGTACTGGGTATTCGTCTGAACTGGGATAAGCGTTATATCACGCTGGCACCGGTTGCGACGGTACTGGGGTTAGCCTTTAAGCTGTATGACCCGGAAAAACTATTAGGTGATAAGGAAGAGCTGGGCATTACCTGTGCTCTGATCCCAACCAGCCACCCTGGTGTGCAGATTGGGGATCGCCATTTCCCAATGAATATGGCCTTTATGAACGGTACTACTTACGGCAAAGATGTGTTTATTCCGTTGGATTGGATTATCGGTGGTCCCTCTTACGCTGGCCGCGGCTGGCGGATGCTGGTGGAATGTTTATCAGCCGGCCGGGGGATTTCACTCCCAGCGCTGGCGACCGCAACCGGCCACTTAGCGGCGCGGATGACTGGCGCTTATGGTTATGTACGCCAGCAATTCGGCATGTCGATTGGCAAGTTTGAAGGTGTACAGGAAGGCTTAGCGCGCATTGGTGGTTTAACTTACACCTTAGAAGCGATGCGGGTGATGACCGCCGGTGCTATCGATTTAAAACTGAGCCCGTCAGTGGTTACGGCTATTGCCAAATACCATATGACAGAGATGTCGCGTACCTTATTAAACGATGCCTTTGATATTCATGCCGGTAAGGCCATTCAATGTGGTCCGATGAACTATCTGGCTCACGGCTATATGGGCGTCCCGATCTCGATTACGGTAGAAGGGGCTAATATCCTGACCCGTAACCTGATGATTTTCGGCCAGGGTGCGACCCGTTGCCATCCTTATGTATTGGCAGAGCTGGAAGCTGCAGCCAATCCAAATGCCGAAGAAGGTCTGGCGCAGTTCGATAAGCTGTTAATGGCGCATATCGGCTTTGCGGTAGGGAATACCTTCTCTGCCCTGTGGCAGGGTTTAACAGCCGGTGCCTTCAACAGCGCCCCGGTATCGGGCGAAACGGCCCGCTACTACAAGCAATTAAGCCGCATGAGCCGTGCGTTGGCATTAAGTGCTGATATTTCGATGTTGATGCTGGGCGGTGATTTAAAACGCAAAGAGATGCTGTCAGCCCGCTTAGGTGACGTGTTAAGTCAGTTGTATATTGCTTCCTGTGTGCTGAAGTTCTTTGAAGACAATGGTCGTCAGCAGGCCGATCTGCCGTTCGTGCATTACAGTGTGCAGCGCTCGCTGTTTGAAATTGGTAAAGCCTTTGATGGTTTCTTTGCTAACTTCCCGAACCGGGTTGTGGCACGGACTATCCGTACACTGGTATTCCCGTTTGGTATTGGCTACAAGATGCCGTCAGACGCGGTGGCCCAGCAAATTTGTGAAGCCTTATCTAAGCCAAATACGCTGCGCGATCGTCTGACCCATCTGTGCTATATGGGTAAAGATGAAGACGATGCTACGGGCTTAATGGAAAATGCTTTTGTCGCGATGTATAACGCTCAGCCATTGCTGAAGAAAATTGCCCAGGCGCAAAAAGCCGGTCAATTACCACGCAAACAGCCGCTGCTGGATAGTATTAACCAGGCGTTAGCGGCCAGTATTCTGACGGAACAGGAAGCGGACAGCCTGCGCAAGATGAACCAGCTGCGCTTTAAAGCCATCAGTGTCGATAGCTTTAAACCCGGCGTGCTGGAAGGCATGAGTGTCGGTAAACGTGATGCGGCGTAATTAATGCAGCAACAGGAAAACCGGAGCCAGGCGCTCCGGTTTTTTTATCGGTTCTCGATTGGTAAAGTCCGGAATAGCGTTAGAATAGGCCCGACCACGCATAACAGCAATAATAAGAGGTAACAATATGGCGCACAATATGGCACAAAGTACAATTCGTCTGGCCACGGTAGCCGATGTGCCACTGATATTGAAATTTATTCAGGGATTGGCGGAATATGAAAAGCTGGCGCATGAGGTAGTAGCAACCGAACAAAAGTTAACCGAAACCTTATTTTCAGCACAACCTGCCGCTGAGGTGGTGATTGCTGAATATCAGGGACAGCCTGCAGGTTTTGCGTTGTTTTTCCACAATTACTCGACCTTTCTGGCCAAGCCGGGTTTGTATCTGGAAGATCTGTTTGTGTTACCCGAATACCGTGGCAAAGGTTTAGGTAAATTACTGCTGACCTATTTGGCGAAACTCGCCGTAGACAGAGGTTGTGGCCGTTTCGAATGGTCGGTACTGGATTGGAACCAACCCGCCATCGATTTCTATCAGGCTCAGGGCGCGGTCTTAATGCATGATTGGCGGATCAATCGGGTAACGGGTGATAAGTTAACGGCACTGGCCAGCCAATATCAGCCTGTCTAAAGGCTGCAGTAGTATATTGGAGCAGTAGATGACGAAGGATCAGAAAAAGCAAAATACCAAGCCGGTAGTACCGGTAGAGCCGCAGCCAGCAAAAGTCGCGCCCAAAATGGTAAAGCGGCGGCAAAAAGGTGACTTTTGGATTAACCTCAGCATCGCCTTGTTTATCAGCGTTTGTCTGCTGATTCTTGGTTTTGAATTGTTAATTAAGATTGCCGGCTAGAAAGCATTATCAGTGACTGTTTGACCGCAAGCAGGGCTGTATCAGCACTAAAACAATAAGGGAGGCAATCGCCTCCCTTATTTGCTCCGCACATCGATAGCGCAGTGTCGCTAGAACCTTAGAGCGGGCCGCGGGCAATAATTTCCTGTGCCATCTGGTCGGCGACCGTGCTGGTGGGTTTATCTTCGGCATCGGCACGTTCAAAAATCCGCAGCAGCGTATCGTAAATTTGCATTACTTTAGCGGTAGACTCCGCAGCATTATAACCCTGTGGACGCATTTCAAAGGCCACGTTGATAATACCGCCGCCGTTAATAACGTAGTCCGGTGCATACAGAATGCCTGAATCACGTAGCTTCTGTCCATGCTCTGGCCGTTTTAACTGGTTGTTGGCACAGCCGGCAACCACTTTCGCTTTTAACTGCGGAATGGTGTCATCATTTATAGTGGCGCCCAGCGCACAAGGGGCGTAGATATCAGCTGCTACACCGTAGATATCATTCAGGCCGACGGCAGTGGCGCCAAATTGCGCTACGGCACGGTTTACCGCATCCTGGTTAATATCAGTAACAATCAGTTTCGCGCCTTCTTTGTGCAGGTGCTCACACAGATAGAAACCAACGCTGCCTAAGCCCTGCACGGCAACCGTTTTACCGGCTAAATCGGCAGAACCAAATTGATGTTTGGCCGCGGCTTTAATGCCCTGATAGGTACCCAGCGCTGTAAACGGACCCGGATTACCGCTTTTACCTTCTAAACCGGCAACAAAAGGCGTTTCCTGATGCACCTGCATAATGTCATGGGTAGTGATATTGACGTCTTCCGCACTGTAGTAGCTGCCACCTAAGCGATGTACCATACGGCCAAAGGCTTTAAACAGTGCTTCCGATTTGATGGTCTTGGCATTACCGATAATCACTGACTTGCCGCCACCCAGGGGTAAACCGGCCATGGCGTTTTTATACGTCATACCGCGTGATAAACGCAGTACGTCCACCAGTGCATCTTCGTCTGATGCATAATCCCACAACCGGCAGCCACCGACAGCTGGCCCTAAACGGGTGCTATGAACGGCGATAATGGCTTTTAAACCGGTTTCCTGATCACTGCAGAACACGACTTGCTCGTGCTGATCAAACTCTGGGTGATTAAATACGGCCACAACGGACTCCCTTGCAAGAATAGCTATTACAGCTGGATAGTTTACGTTTACGTTAACTGCGACTTTCGTCGTAATGGCGCGGAATGTACCATTTTGGCTAACTGAAAGCCAGCCCTGCATACAACTTGAACCTGGTCTGGCCAGTGGCGGCGTTTTGCTAGTCAGTAAAGCTTGATTGTCGGGAACAGCTCACATAAAGTAGCGGCATTGATAACACAGGAAGTCATTTTATGAGTGAGCAGTTAACTCAGCAAACAAACGAATTAACCGACGAGCAGCGTGCTGCCTGGGTAAGAACACAGTTTCAAAAAGCCAACGAATATCTGGCGACCAAAGGCATTATTCCAGACAATGTCGCCGTAAGTGAGAGCCGTTACCTCCCGCCACTCGTAGCGATTTGGAAATTAAATACCCGTGATGCTAAGTCATTCTGGGTGATTAGCGGTGATTTGCCCACTGATCATATGCCGCTCAGTGCCGCTCCGAATGCCCGTGAAGCGATGCGATCTTTTGCCTTACACTGGCAATTAAAAGCCGAGCAAATTGCCCAGGCCGGCTTTAGTGACCAAACGCAGGTCGACTTTGCTAACTTATTGGTTAAGCGTGCGGAAGGCTTGTATGACTTGTTCGATAACGAACAGTTATGGCAGGGGCAGTAACTTAACTGTCAAGTTTTGTTGCCATAAAAAAAGCCGCTACTGCGGCTTTTTTTATGGCTGGCGTCAGGCCTTATTCTTCAAAATACCACAGACCCTGATTAATCAGATCGGTGATTAACAGCAGTCGCTCTTCGCGCGCGGTAAAATGTAAACATTGTTGCTGGTCAATACGTTTACTGTCGCACAATAACTGCGTGGTCGTCAGCTCTTCTGCCGGCAGTACAATGTTATTGCCGTTAATAAACAGTTGGATATCGCTGTTGTCCGTGGCCTGATAATAACAGCAGCGCAGGCCGCCAAGGCGCGCCAGTACAGAGCCTTCTTCCAGATATTCCGCAATTTCTTCTGCCTGATAATGCGGGTCTGGCTCTTGCTGATCCAGCTCATGTTTGGCCTGGGTAATATACTGGCCAAACCATAGCGGTAGTGTGTCGCGGTCACTGACCAGTTGCACCAAAAGCTGCTGCACCTGATCCAGATCCTGCTCACTAATCGCACCGATATTAGCAGTCAGGTTGCGATCAGGATCGCTAAAGCGTTTCCCGCTGATATCATTATCCAATAGATAATCGGCTAAACCGGTCAGTAAGTCTTTTTGTGCCGGCGCCCGGAAACCGACTGAGTAGTTCAGACTGTTCTCCAGTGAAATCCCTTCGTGCGGGCAGCCAGGCGGAATATATAGAATATCACCCGGCTCCATAATCACATCAATACAGGCGGTAAAGGGCGTGACTTGAAGCAGGCGCGGGTGCGGGCAGAATTGCTTTAGCGACGCATCTGGCATGCCAACCCGCCAGTGTCTTTTACCTTCGCCCTGGATAATAAACACATCATATTGATCCAGATGCGGACCAACACCGCCACCCGGCGTGGAAAAGCTGACCATCAGATCATCAATCCGCCAGTTTGGAATAAAGCGAAATGGCTCAATCAACTCCGCCGCAGGTGGATGCCAGTGGTCAACCGCCTGCACCAGGATAGTCCAGTCCTTGTCGCCATAGCGGTTAAAGTCTTCAAAGGGGCCGGTTTCCAGCTGCCAGTTACCGTCGCGACATTCGACCAACCGTGATTCGACGTCGTCTTCCAACGCCAGACCTGCCAGCTCATCCGCTGACAGCGGATCCTGAAAGTTCTTAAAGCCTTGTTTAATCAACAGCGGCTGCTTTTGCCAGTACTGCTGCATAAAATCGGCCAGGCTTAATTCACCCAGATTTAACTGATACATTTTAGGATCCCAAGTAAAGCAGCTGAATTTACGATTACAGAGCAAGAACCAGATTGCTTACGCCAAGACGCCGTAAATACATCCCTGTAGGCTTCATTCAGGCATCCATGCCTTCAAGACTTGGCTTAAAGCAATCCGGTTCCCTGCTAATAAAGTTACTGGATTAGTCCAGTAACTCTACCAGGCGAATGGCATCACCGATATAGCCGGCAGGTGACAGCTGCTTCATCTCGGCTTTTACCGCATCCGGCAGTGCCAGACCATCAATAAAGACGGCCAGATCGGCGGCGCTGATCCGCTTACCACGGGTCAGTTCTTTTAACTTCTCGTACGGCTTTTCAATGCCATATTTACGCATTACCGTCTGCACCGGCTCGGCCAGTAATTCCCAGTTGGCGTCCAGCTCGGCCAGCAGGTTGGCTTCGTTCACTTCCAGCTTGCTAATCCCTTTTAACGTGGCTTGATAGGCAATCAGCGTATAGCCAAAGCCGACACCGAGATTACGCAGCACGGTAGAGTCGGTCAGATCACGCTGCCAGCGTGATACCGGTAACTTGGCGGATAAGTGGTTAAACAGCGCATTGGCGATGCCGAGGTTACCTTCTGAGTTTTCAAAGTCGATCGGGTTAACCTTATGCGGCATGGTTGAAGAGCCGATTTCGCCGGCCACGGTTTTTTGCTTAAAGTGACCCAGTGCAATATAGCCCCAGACATCGCGGTCAAAATCCAGCAGAATGGTATTAAAACGGGCGATGGCATCAAACAGCTCGGCAATATAATCATGCGGCTCAATTTGCGTGGTGTAGGGGTTCCAGCTGATACCCAGCGAGCTGACAAAACGCTCGGCAAAGGCATGCCAGTCCAACGTCGGGTAGGCTGATAAGTGCGCGTTGTAGTTACCGACCGCGCCGTTGATTTTACCCAGCAGGCTGACCGCAGCAATTTGCTCACGCTGGCGCTTTAAACGCACATAGACGTTTGCCAGCTCTTTGCCCATCGTCGTTGGGGACGCCGGTTGGCCGTGAGTACGTGCCATCATCGGCACCGCTTTTAACTCCAGTGCCAGCTTTTTAATTGCTGTTAGCAATGCATCACACTCAGGCAGTAACACGCTGTCACGCGCTTCGCGCAGCATCAGCGCATGCGACAGGTTATTGATATCTTCGGAGGTACAGGCAAAGTGGATAAATTCACTGATGGCCGCAAGTTCGCTGTTGCCGGCGACTTTTTCTTTTAACAGGTATTCAACGGCTTTCACGTCGTGGTTAGTGGTGCGCTCGATATCTTTCACCCGCTGCGCATCGGCCAGACTAAAGTTATCGACGATTTGATTTAACAGCGCATTGGCCTCTGCGGATAACGCTGGCACTTCGCAGATTGCTGGCTCAGCGGCTAATTGCTGTAACCAACGCACTTCGACCAAAACCCGGTACTTGATTAAACCAAACTCACTGAAAATCGGGCGCAGCGCGGCAGCTTTGCTACCGTAGCGGCCGTCGACCGGCGAAATGGCAGTAAGGGCATTAAGTTCCATGAAAACTCCTGATCTTATAGTGCGGGGAGGCTGGCGAGTGCGGCTTTCGCTGCGGCCAGTATTTTCCGTCGTTTAAAAATAAAGTTTAGCCGGCTACCGCCAGCCTGACGCCAGAGTACGGCAGAGCGGATCGCCGCCAGCAGCAGGGCGCGCACTTTTTGCTGCACACTGCTTTGACTGAGTAACTCGGGTTGGCCGTAAATTTGAATGCGGGCACCCAGGCTGCTAATGCAGTCGGTATAGATATCGGCCAGTTTGCCAATAATAGTGTCGTCGGTGACACTAAAATGCTGTAATTGCCGCTCAAGTTGTGACAGCTGTTTACCCAGCTCTGCCATATTGTCACGGTTTTTATTCAGCCGCCGCTCCAGCGCCAATACGCCAACCAGATAGCGCGTCAGTTCGACGTCTTTCTTCGGGGTATCACCCAGTTGCTCGATGATCAACTGCAGACCTTCACGTAAATTCGTCAGGTCGCCACCATAGATATCCAGCGGTGTAGCGGGGTTCAGATTAATAACACTATTGAGGATTATTTCCAGCTGCGCCTGCTGCGAGTCAGTGCTACGTGCCACTTTTTGTACCAGCTTAGCGGCCTGACACAGACCCGCCAGCGCATAAATTTGCGTTTCTAACGATGCTTGCATATTAGTTTAGTGCCTCATCAATAATGCCACCGCCGAGGCAAACCTCATCCAGATAGAATACTGCCGACTGACCCGGGGTCACGGCTTTTTGTCGGCTATCAAAAGTCACTTGCAGCCGGCCATCAGAGCGCGGTGTGACTGTGCAGGGGATATCGTGTTGCCGGTAGCGGGTTTTAACTGTTAAGCGGCAAATTTGCTGTGGCCCATGGCGATCCACCCAGTGCAATTGGCTGGCGATAAGGCCGCTGGATAGCAGCGCCGGGTGATCATGGCCCTGCGCCACCAGTAACCGGTTAAGCGTGAGATCTTTGCCGACCACATACCAGGGATCGTCGCCGCCATCACGTAAACCGCCAATGCCTAAGCCTTTGCGCTGGCCCAGGGTATGATACATCAGACCCTCGTGACGGCCGATAACTTTGCCATCATCAATACTGACAATCTCGCCCGGCTGCGCCGGTAAATACTGCTGCAGAAAATCTTTAAATTTGCGCTCGCCGATAAAGCAGATGCCGGTGGAATCTTTTTTATCATGGGTGACCAGGCCTTGCTGCTCAGCAATGGCGCGTACGGCCGGCTTTTCCAAATCACCGACCGGAAACAGGGTTTGTGCAATATGTTGCTCAGCCAGGGTATAGAGGAAGTAGCTTTGGTCTTTATTATGATCCAGACCACGCAACATTTGCCAGTGACCATCCTGATAACGGCGGCGTACATAGTGGCCGGTAGCAATATAGTCGGCGCCCAGCGCTTCGGCAGCAAATTCCAGAAAGGCTTTAAACTTGATTTCTTTATTGCACATAATGTCCGGGTTAGGGGTGCGCCCGGCTTTATATTCGGCTAAGAAATACTCAAACACATTGTCCCAGTACTCAGCAGCAAAATTGACTCTGTGCAGTTTAATACCCAGTTTATCGCAGACTGCCTGGGCATCGGCCATATCTTCTGCGGCAGCACAGTATTCGTCGTTGTCGTCTTCTTCCCAGTTTTTCATAAACAAGCCTTCCACCTGATAACCCTGTTGTAATAACAGGTAAGCGGAAACGGATGAATCGACGCCGCCGGACATCCCGACGATTACTTTTTTACTGCTGTTCTCTGACATGACACCGCGCTTTAAGAGAGCCCAAAACAAAGGCGCGGATTATAACACCAAAATAGCCGGGCAAAAATGTTCGCCGAGGGAAAAATGCAGAGCAACCTGCGAGTTGCTACTAGCAAAGCGGTTGGATCAACGAAAGTGGCAGTCGGGTGCCAGCTAAACAGAGATCAATGGCATCCAACACCAACTGACTGCGGGGTGGCAGCTTTTGCGCCAGTAACTCGTTTCTACTTAGCCAATGCAGTGCCAGGATATCCGGATCCTGGGGGCGAAACGCTGGCGGCAGGCTGTCGGGTTCAAACAGAAAGTTTACCCGGACATAGGTATGACCATTGCTGGCTTTGAGTTGTGACAAGCCCAGCCAGGCGGTCGGCAGTAAGGTCAGACCGGTCTCCTCGTAAACTTCGCGGCAGACGGCGCTAAGCAAATCCTCATCTTCTTCCATATGGCCGGCCGGTTGGTTGAGGACTTCCCGACCACTGAGTTTGTCGCGCTCCTGTACCAGCAAAAACCGGCCCTGATAATAAACCACCGCTGCTACTGTCAGATGGAGTCTGTTCCTGCTCATGCTATTCCTTGTTGTCGTCGCTGCCGCGTCAGTGCGGATTACAAATTGATACTACGATACTGCCCCGGCGCCAGAACGTCCAGTTGCCAGTCGCCAATCCTAACCCGCACTAAACGCAGGGTAGGGAAGCCAACTGCGGCTGTCATTCGCCGCACCTGACGGTTACGACCTTCGTGAATAGTCAGGGCCAGCCAACTGGTCGGAATATTGGCCCGATAGCGAACCGGCGGCTGCCGCGGCCAGAGTTCGGGTTCCGCCAAAAGCTCAGCCTGGGCCGGTAGCGTCATGCCGTCGTTAAGTTGTACACCCTGACGCAGCTGTGCCAGAGCCTGTTCGGTAATTTGCCCCTCGACCTGCACCCAGTAGGTTTTCGGTGCTTTAAATGCCGGGTCAGCAATGCTTTGCTGGGTTTTACCGCAGTTGGTTAACAGCAGCAGGCCTTCACTGTCCCGATCCAGCCGGCCGGCAGCATAGATATCCGGAATGGCTAAAAAATCAGCCAGTGTCTGGCGCGGCGGTGTGCTGTTGTCGGTAAACTGACTTAACACATCATAGGGCTTATTAAAGAGTACCAATAGTGGATTTTCTACCTTAGTCCTATTGTTTTTTGCCGAAAAAGCCTTATGTTTTGGCCGGGACGGCCGTTTTTGATTATTCACGCCTGGTCTCTGCATCTGCTAGTAATAGTAGTATTGACACAGCGCCGCCCGCTGGTGCTGTTTAACCGGTAGTGTGCCGCTGGATGCGCGCTGCCTGTTTTATTCGCCTTGATGCTGATATACTCAGCCGGCTTTGTTTGGCTGCGTTTTAAACAATTTCCATACACGGGTGGCGATGGCCTTGTCATGGCGATCCGGCGCTAACAATACAGGAACTAACATGTCGAAAGAAAGTGCAAAAATTATATACACCATCACTGATGAAGCGCCAGCGCTGGCGACCCAGTCGTTATTGCCGATTATTGAGGCCTTTTCTGCCGCGGCCGGTGTAGCCGTTGAAACCCGTGATATTTCTTTGTCGGGCCGTATTATTGCGAGCTTTCCGGAATTTTTAACTGCTGAACAGCGCATCAACGACGATCTGGCTGAGCTGGGTGAACTGGCGAAACAGCCGGATGCCAACATTATCAAGCTGCCAAATATCAGTGCCTCTATTCCACAAATGAAAGCAGCGATCAAAGAATTGCAAGCCCAGGGCTATGCGCTGCCAGATTATCCGGAAGAGCCGAAAACCGAGCAGGAGCGTGATGCTAAAGCACGCTACGACAAAATCAAAGGCTCGGCGGTTAACCCGGTATTACGGGAAGGTAACTCTGATCGTCGTGCGCCGGCTTCAGTTAAGCAATATGCCCGTAAAAATCCGCACAGCATGGGTGCCTGGAGCAGCAGCTCGAAATCTCATGTTGCCCATATGACGGCTGGCGATTTTTATGGCTCTGAGCAATCCGCTACCATGACTGCTGATGATGTGCTGAAAATCAGCCTGCAGCAGGCCGATGGCAGCGTTAAAGTATTAAAAGAAAAAGTGGCAGTACTAGCCGGTGAAGTGGTTGATGCCACCTTTATGAGCGTAAAAGCGCTGCGTGACTTCTATGCCGCTGAAGTAGAAAGTGCGAAAGCGCAGGGTGTACTGTTCTCGTTGCACTTAAAAGCCACCATGATGAAGGTATCAGACCCCATTATGTTCGGTCATGCGGTAAAGGTGTTCTACAAAGAGATCTTCGCTAAATATGCCGCCACCTTTGACAAGCTGGGCGTGGATGTGAATAACGGTATTGGCGATCTGTATGCCAAGCTGCCACAGCTGCCGCAAGCCGAGCAGGACGCCATAGTGGCCGATATCAAGGCGCTGTATGCCAGCAAGCCGGCGATGGCGATGGTGAACTCCGATAAAGGCATTACCAACCTGCATGTACCAAGCGATGTGATTATCGATGCCTCGATGCCAGCGATGATCCGCAGCTCTGGTCAGATGTGGGGCCCGGATGGTCAGTTACATGATACCAAAGCCGTGATCCCGGATCGTTGCTATGCCGGTGTTTATCAGGAAACGATTGAATTCTGTAAGAAGAACGGTGCTTTTGACCCGCGTACCATGGGTTCAGTACCGAACGTCGGCTTAATGGCGCAAAAAGCGGAAGAGTACGGTTCACACGATAAAACCTTCGAAATCCCGGCCGCCGGTACCGTAGTGGTAACCAACAGCCAAGGCGAAGTAGTATTTAGCCATCAGGTCGAAGCTGGCGATATCTGGCGCATGTGTCAGGTAAAAGATGCCCCTATCCGTGACTGGGTAAAACTGGCCGTTAACCGCGCCCGTTTAAGCAACACGCCAGCAGTATTCTGGCTGGATAGCGCCCGCGCTCATGATGCTGAGTTGATTAAGAAAGTACAAAGCTACTTAAAAGAGCACGATACTACTGGTCTGGATCTGCAGATTATGTCGCCGGTTGATGCTACCCGTCATACTCTGGCGCGGATGAAGCAAGGCTTGGATACGATTTCGGTAACCGGTAACGTGCTGCGTGACTATCTGACTGACCTGTTCCCAATCCTCGAATTGGGTACCAGCGCCAAGATGCTGTCTATCGTGCCACTGATGAACGGCGGCGGCTTGTTCGAAACTGGCGCCGGTGGTTCAGCACCTAAACACGTCGAGCAGTTTGTTGATGAAAACCATCTGCGCTGGGATTCACTCGGTGAGTTCCTGGCGCTAGCAGCATCACTGGAGCATCTGTCTCAGGTTGCCGGTAACAAGGTGGCACAGATCCTGGCCGATACCCTGGATCAGGCGACAGCCTTATTCCTGGACAACGACAAATCACCACGTCGTAAAGCCGGCGAGCTGGACAACCGTGGTAGTCACTTCTATCTAGCGATGTACTGGGCCCGCGCTATGGCAAAACAACAGGCTGACAGCGCACTGGCAGCACGCTTTGCTAAACTGGCGGACACCCTGGAAGCCAGCGAGCAGCAAATTCTGGCGGAGTTAAACGGCGTGCAGGGTAAGGCAGTGGATATCGGCGGTTACTACCGTCCGGATCAGGCCAAGGTGGCTGCAGCGATGCGGCCAAGCGCAACCTTAAACGCGGCGCTGGCAGCACTGTAATAGCGGTGAGCGGCCCGCTATCCGGTCATAACCGGGTCTCGGGCCGGGATAATGTCTTGTTTGTTGTGTTACTAGCGCAGTAATCTTAAGACAACAAAAAAGCAGGCGCCGCCTGCTTTTTTGTTTTCAGGTCCGCTGTGCTATTCATCGACACCGGGCAGTTTGATATTGACAGCGTGTAAGCCTTTGGGGCCCTCAGACAAGTCGAATACCACGTCCTGGCCCGCTTTCAGCGTGCGGTAGCCATCCATGTTAATGGTTGAATAATGTGCGAAGATGTCCTCGTCACGTCCGTCTTCCCGGATAAATCCAAATCCTTTGGCATTATTGAACCATTTCACTTTACCGGTAGCCATACTACTTACTTCCTTCTCTAAGTTAGCTATATTCTGTATGCTAGTGAGGCACATAGCAGGAGCCGCAACAGGCCCCGTTATTTAATGTAGATAATTTGAGCAAACAGTCAAGGTATTTGCAAAAATAAGCTAAAACCTTTACGCAATTTTAATAACACGCGCCTTTGCTGGATGGCGCTCGCATGGCTATAGTTAATTTATGAGCGGTAAGCAGAATCCCAACGTACATTTTGATGATATTGCAGAACTCACCCGGCAGCGGCTGGCACCGCCACCGATGTATAAGGTGATTTTGCATAACGATGACTATACCCCGATGGACTTTGTCATCGATGTACTGAGCCGGTTCTTCAATATGCAGTATGAAAGAGCCACCGAAATTATGCTGAAAGTACATTACGAAGGCAGTGCGGTTTGTGGGGTCTTTACTGCCGAAATTGCCGAAACCAAGGTGCAGCAAGTGATGACCTATGCCAAGGAGCATCAGCATCCGTTGCTTTGTACCATGGAACGCGCTTAAAACCGTTGGCATCCCGGGGCTGTGGCCAAGGATGTCTCTAACTCAGGTGGATTAGGAGTGATGTATGTTAAATAAAGATCTTGAGTTAACGCTGAATATGGCATTCAGGTTTGCGCGCGAACGCCGGCATGAGTTTATGACGGTTGAGCATTTGTTATTAGCTTTGTTGGATAACCCTTCGGCCGGTGCGGCCTTAAAGTCTTGCGGCGCCAATCTGGATAAATTACGTCAGGAGCTGGCCAGCTTTATCGATTCTACCACCCCGGTGCTGCCGGAGGGGGAGCTGGAGCGGGATACGCAGCCGACACTCGGCTTTCAACGCGTATTACAGCGCGCGGTCTTTCATGTGCAATCTTCGGGTAAATCAGAGGTTAACGGCGCTAACGTACTGGTCGCAATCTTCTCTGAGCAGGAATCGCAGGCGGTTTACTTACTGAAGAAAATTGATATCACCCGGCTGGATGTGGTGAATTATATTTCGCACGGCATTACCAAAACTGAAAAGCTGGAACAACATGAAGACAGCCCTCAGGACGAGATTGGCGAGCAGGGCGCCGAAGAGCATCGCTATCTGGAAAACTTTACTGCTAACCTGAATGTGCAGGCAAAAAATGGCCTGATTGATCCGCTGATTGGCCGTGATGCAGAGGTAGAGCGGGCAGTACAAATCCTTTGTCGACGCAAGAAAAATAACCCCTTGCTGGTCGGTGAAGCGGGTGTCGGTAAAACCGCCATTGCCGAAGGTCTGGCCTGGCGTATCATCAAGCAGCAAGTGCCGGATGTGATTGCTGATGCCACCATCTACTCGCTGGATATGGGCGCTTTGCTGGCTGGTACCAAATACCGCGGTGATTTTGAAAAACGCTTAAAATCGCTATTAAAAGAAATTGAGCGCGAGAAAAATGCCATCTTGTTTATTGATGAAATTCATACCGTGATTGGTGCCGGTGCGGCCTCAGGCGGTGTGATGGACGCCTCGAATCTGATTAAGCCCTTGCTGTCGAGCGGCCGCTTACGCTGTATGGGGTCGACCACCTATCAGGAATTTAAAAATATCTTCGAGAAAGATACCGCACTGGTACGGCGCTTTCAAAAAATCGATGTGGTAGAGCCCAGTGTCGAAGATACCACCCGCATACTGCTGGGCTTAAAAGAACGTTACGAGCAACACCATAATGTCAAATACACCCAGAAAGCACTGCGCGCTGCTGCTGAATTGTCGGCAAAATATATCAGCGAGCGGCATTTACCGGATAAAGCTATTGATGTGATTGATGAGGCCGGTGCCTCACAACGGCTGTTACCGGCATCGAAGCGCAAAAAAGTGATTAACGTCGCGGAAATTGAGCAGGTGATTGCTAAGATTGCCCGTATTCCGGAGAAGTCCGTATCGGCCTCGGATAAAGAAGTGTTGGCCAATCTGGATCGCAATCTGAAATTGGTGGTGTTTGGCCAAAACGAACCGATTGAAGCCTTAACCGCAGCAATCCGCTTATCACGTTCCGGCTTGGGTAATGAGGAAAAACCTATTGGTAGCTTCCTGTTCGCCGGGCCTACCGGGGTCGGGAAAACCGAAGTCACCAAACAGTTGGCTAAGGTGATGGGCGTAGAGCTGTTGCGCTTTGATATGTCGGAATATATGGAGCGCCATGCGGTGAGCCGTTTAATTGGTGCGCCACCGGGCTATGTTGGTTTTGAGCAGGGCGGCTTGCTGACTGATGCAGTATCGAAACACCCGTACTCGGTGGTATTGCTGGATGAAATCGAAAAGGCACATTCGGATATCTACAATATTCTGCTGCAGGTTATGGATCACGGCACCCTGACCGATAATAACGGTCGCAAGATTGATTTTCGCAATGTGATCCTGGTGATGACGACCAATGCCGGGGTACAGGAAACGGTGCGTAAGTCGATTGGTTTTAAACAGCAGGATCATAGTCATGATGCGCTCAGTGAAATCAATAAAACCTTTAGTCCGGAGTTCCGTAACCGGCTCGATGGCATTATCTGGTTTCAACATTTGGATCAGGAGATTATTCTGCAAATTGTTGATAAGTTTATTTGTGACTTGCAGGTACAACTGGATAAGAAACAGGTGTCACTGGAGCTCAGTAGCGAAGCGCGGCAGTGGCTGGCGGCTAAGGGCTATGATCATGCGATGGGTGCCCGGCCGATGGCGCGGGTGATCCAGGAGCAACTGAAAAAGCCGTTGGCTAATGAGATCCTGTTTGGGGTGCTAACGGAAGGCGGTGATGTGCGGGTTGAACTGGTGGCGGATAAACTGGAATTTCACTACCAGACGGCTAAAGCCATTGCCACCGAAGCACAGCCGGGCTGATCACCCGGCGACTGCAACAAAAGCCATAATGCGATTACAGTGACAGTATTGGCAGCTAAAACGCAAAAACCCGGCTAAGCCGGGTTTGCCTGGTGCGCTGCCAACATCCTGATATTTGGCGGCGGCTAAGGCTGCTTAACGCTGGCGGAATACGATCCGGCCTTTGGTCAGATCATAAGGCGTCAGTTCTACGGTAACCTTGTCACCGGTTAAAATGCGGATATAGTTTTTGCGCATTTTGCCGGAAATATGTGCGATCACTACGTGACCATTTTCCAGCTCAACTTTGAACATGGTGTTTGGCAGGGTATCCAAAATGGTACCTTGCATTTCAATTACATCTTCTTTCGCCATTCAGCGTACTCGCCTCTAATAAAATTTGGTGCCTTTGGAAAAACAGCGCAGATTGTGCCGAAAAGCAGCCGATAAGTAAAGCAGCAAGCGCTTTTTTAAGCAAATGAGTGCCAGCTACCGTTAAAATAACGCTGATGCGGTAAGAATTGCTGTTTATACGCCATTTTACGACAACCATCGACCTGATAGCCAAGGTAAACATAGTCGGCATCCTGGCTTGTTGCCAGTTGTAGCAGATATAAGATCGCCAGTTTACCGGGCGAGAAGGGCTCACTTTGCTGGCTAAAAAAGGTATACACTGCTGAAAAAGCGCCGGCGAGTTCATCCACCACCATTACAGCCTGTAACACCCCGGCCTGATACAGCTGCAGTAATCTGATCGGCTGCCATGTACTGTCCAGCAGGGAGTCCAGTTGCTCCTGAGTTGCTGGGTGCATTACGCCATCCGAATGTTTAAAGGCAATATAATCGGCAAATAAATGAAATAACGGTTGCCGCTCCGCGGGCGAGGCGGGAACTTTAGTCAGTTGATAATGCCAGCCGCTGCGCGCCGCTTTATTTAACAGGCGGCGCTGACTGGCACTGGCTTTAAAATCGGTTACCGGGATCCGCAATGACTGGCAGGCGTGACAATTGGGACAATGTGGCCGGTACAGTTGATTGCCGCTGCGCCGGAAATTATGTTTGATCAGTAATTGGTATAAACTGGCATCCAGCGGTTCTGGTGTTAACAGCACGGCTAGTTGTTCCTGTTCCGTTGCCAGGTAACTGCACGCTGCGGGCGGTGTTAAACCAAATTGCAGGCTTTGCTCAGTCACTGCGTTACTCCAACACCAAAGGTTGCGGTCGCCAGTGCCCCGGAGGGGCCGCTTGTGAACTTAAGCTAGTCAATAACGGCAGATAATCGTGGCGCGGCAACACGGTCGCCCCCAAGCGCATTAAGAACGAGTTGGGTAACTGGCAGTCAATCCAGCCGGGGGCATAGCGCTGCAAATGCTGTTGCAGCGCTATCAACGCAAATTTGGCACCATTATCGATGCGATTAAACATCGATTCGCCACAAAAAATTTGCCCCAGCTGCACGCCATATAAGCCACCGACCAGTTGCTTGTCGTGCCAGACTTCGACACTGTGCGCCAGTCCCTGTTGGTGCAGCGCCAGATAGGCTTGCTGCATCGGTGGCAGGATCCAGGTTTGTGCCTGACTGGGCCGGGGTTCGGCACACTTGCTGATCACTTCGGCAAACGCCTGATTTAGCGTGACGGTTAACTGCTCACGGCGTAATTGCTTGCGCAAGGTACGGTTTAAGCTGAGCGTATCGGGTGCAAAGACAGCGCGGGTAGCAGGGCTCCACCAGAGTAGAGGGTCGCCTTCAGAAAACCATGGAAAGATGCCGCTTTGATAGGCCAGCTGCAGGCGTGCGACCGAGAGATCACCGCCCATCGCCAGCAAGCCATCGGGCTCCCGCAGCGCCTGTTGCACGGGCGGGAACCAGAGTTCATCTGCTAATAGCTCCGGCAGATAGATAGGCATCAGGCAGGGCGCGGGCAAGCTGAAGCCGCATGTTGCGGCTTCATACGCGGTTATTTACCCAGGGCGTCCAGATAGCGCTCGGCATCCAGCGCTGCCATACAACCGGAGCCGGCTGAGGTAATGGCCTGACGGTAGATATGGTCTGCCACATCACCGGCAGCGAACACCCCGGCAATGCTGGTTTGTGTCGCGTTACCTTCGGTGCCGCTTTGCACTTTCAAATAACCACCATTCATTTCCAGTTGACCGGCAAAAATATCGGTATTGGGTTTGTGGCCGATGGCGATAAAAACGCCTTGCAGTGCCAGCTCTTTTGCCGCTTCGCCTTGAGTCGATTTTAACCGCACACCGGTCACGCCCATCTCATCACCCAGCACTTCATCCAGTTCGCGGTGGGTATGCAGGATAATATTGCCGCTGGCAACTTTAGCCATTAAGCGGTCAATCAGTATTTTTTCCGCTTTAAAGCTGTCACGACGGTGCACCAGATGCACTTCGGCCGCGATATTGGATAAATACAGCGCTTCTTCCACCGCAGTATTACCACCACCGACTACCGCGACTTTCTGATTGCGGTAGAAGAAACCGTCACAGGTGGCACAAGCTGACACACCGCGGCCGCTATACGCCTGCTCCGACGGTAAGCCCAGATATTTGGCGGAAGCGCCGGTGGCGATAATCAGCGCATCACAGCTGTACTGGCCGTTGTCGCCGGTCAGGATAAAGGGCCGCTGTTGCAGGTTAACGGTATGAATATGGTCAAACACGATCTCGGTATTAAAGATTTCCGCATGCTCACGCATCCGATCCATCAGCGCCGGGCCAGTTAAACCGTGCGCATCACCGGGCCAGTTCTCGACTTCGGTGGTGGTGGTCAGCTGACCGCCTTGCTGCATCCCGGTTACCAGTACCGGTTGTAAGTTGGCGCGAGCCGCGTAAACGGCGGCAGTGTAACCGGCAGGGCCAGAGCCCAGAATAAGCAGTTTGCTGTGTTTAACCTCTGACATCAGAGCACTCCATTGGAAAATAATGCAAAAAAGATAGCGGGATTCTACGGAAAGCCAGCACAAAGCGAAACCCCGTTGTCGGGAAATGGCGACGGTATAACTGTAAATAAAGGCGCACGCAGCATTAAAAAATAAGTTGTTGCAGATGAGGATTATCGACGGTTACCTTTAGCTGGCGGATCTGAGACAGTGGTAGCAGCTGTTGCGTGCTCTGCTGCTGCAGCACCAAACATTCCTGTCGCGTCGCGTTATAGCGGGTGTCTATGGCGGTGCCACTTAGCATATCGCCATTGTGCAGTGTCAGCAGCAGCGGATAACGATAGAGGCAGACAATCTCGATATAATCATGTTTGTCACAATCCAGCATAGTCGTGTCATCCCAGGCTCGTTCAGTTCAGCAAGGTATAGCCAAACTCAAGCGGAACTGCAACCTATCAGTCTGTTGTATCTAGCCGCCTGGTCTGCTTGCTATACCCTGCGGCTTTGAACCGCTACAATACGCTCTTTTGTAAGGAGGCCTTATGCCATTACTGGTGGTTATCGGCTATGTCTGGCCTGAGCCGGCGTCTTCCGCGGCGGGCAGCCGGATGCTGAGTTTAGTTCAGCTCTTTCAGGCGCAAGGCTGGCGAGTGTGCTTTGCCAGCGCGGCTGAGCCCGGACCGCATCGGGTGGATTTACCGGCCATTGGTGTCAGCGAGCAGCGCATTGCCCTAAATTGCGATAGCTTTGACCAGTGGCTGAAAGACGTGAACCCGCAGGCGGTGTTATTTGACCGTTTTATGCTGGAAGAACAGTTTGGCTGGCGGGTCGCGGCAAGTTGTCCGGATGCCCTGCGCCTACTGGATATGGAAGATTTACATGCGCTGCGTCAGGCAAGGCACGACGCCGTTAAAGCTGGGGACGCGCTGGTGGCGAAAGAGGTGGCGGTGGAGCGGTTAAATAACGAGCTGGCGCTGCGGGAAATTGCCGCCATCTATCGCTGTGACCTGACACTGGTGATTTCCGATTATGAGATGCAGTTGCTACAGCAGCATTACCGGGTGCCATCTGAGCTGCTCTGTTACTGTCCGTTCTGGCATGCTGCCGTGGTGCCAGCAGTGCCGGCTTTTGCTGAGCGCACACACTTTATCAGTATCGGTAATTTTCGCCATGCCCCGAACTGGCAGGCAGTACTCTGGCTGAAACAACAACTCTGGCCCCAGATCCGTAAGGCCTTACCGCAGGCCGAGTTACATATTTACGGCGCCTATCCGCCGCCTAAAGCCACGGCATTGCATAATGCCCGCGACGGATTTTTGGTGAAAGGCTGGGCTGCGGACGCGGTAGCGGTGATGCAACAGGCGCGGCTTTGCCTGGCGCCGCTGCAGTTTGGCGCCGGGTTAAAAGGTAAATTGCTGGAAGCGATGCAATGCGGCACACCCAGTGTTACCACCTCAATTGGCGCCGAGGGTATGCAGGCTGGCACAGGCTGGGGCGGCGCTATTGCCGATACTGCAGAGGCGTTTTGTCAGGCCGCCGTGGCTTTATATCAGGATGAAACACCCTGGCTGGCAGCACAGCAGCAGGGCTATCAGATCCTGCAGCAGCGCTTTGGCGCTGAGCAGGCAAGCCGGGTTTGGCAACAATTGGCGCCTTTGCTCAATGCCAGTGCCGAGCAAACCAGCGCGCGGCGGCAACGCAATTTTACCGGCCTGATGTTACAATCACACGCTTATCGCAGCAGCCATTATATGGGACTGTGGATCACCGCAAAAAACAAGGTTCTAACATGATTACACGGCAGCAATTCGTCGCTTTTATTGATGAAAAACTCGGCAGTGCCCGCATTAAAGATTATTGCCCGAATGGCTTACAGGTAGAAGGGCGCGACACGATCCGTACCGTAGTAACCGGCGTGACCGCCAGTCAGGCCCTGCTGGAGCAAGCGGTGGCGCTCAACGCCGATGCAGTGCTGGTACACCATGGCTATTTCTGGAAAAACGAAGCAATGCAGGTGGTGGGGATGAAGAAGCAGCGTCTGGCCACCTTACTGAGACACGATATCAATTTACTGGCCTATCATTTGCCACTGGATGTGCATCCACAGCTGGGTAATAACGCTCAGCTTGGTGCACTGCTGGGGATCTCGGCGCCGCAGCCTGTGTTAACCGCTGAACCTGCCGGCGTGCTGCAAATGGGGCAGTTGGCTGCGCCAGCAAAGCTCACACAGCTTGCGGCAACGCTTAGCCAGCAGCTAGAGCGTGAGGTTTTACTCGAAGATGCCGGTATTGGTGAGATCCGCACTGTCGCCTGGTGTACCGGTGGCGGCCAGGGCTATATTGAACAAGCGGCGGCGGCCGGGGCGCAATTATTTGTTACCGGCGAAGTGTCGGAGCAAACCATTCATGTGGCGCGCGAGCTGGGGATCCATTTTATTGCCGCCGGCCATCATGCCACCGAGCGCTATGGTATTAAAGCGCTGGGCGAATACCTGGCGGCTGAACTTGGCCTCAGCGTCCACTTTATCGATATTCCTAATCCGGCCTAGAGCCGGCCTAACCAGATGCTTTAGCAAACGCCACTATGAGCCAATCTAAGCCATTAAAAGATCGTAATTTTGATAACCTGGCCAGCCGCTTTGCCAGCAATATTTACCAGACTACCAAGGGTAAAATTCGCCAGGCGGTATTGCTGCGTGATTTGCTGGAATTACCCGAGCTCGCTACGCCAACCGCCATTCTCGATGTTGGCGGCGGCCAGGGCCAGCTGGCGCTAAAGCTGGCTGCGCTGGGGCATCACGTCCATTTGACTGATATTTCGGCTGAGATGCTGCAACTGGCGGCAGAGGAGGCAAAGCTTCAGGGGCTGAGCGCGCAGTTACAGATCAGTCAGAGTTCACTGCAAGACTTACCGCAGCGGCTTGGCGGGCAAGCTTACCCGCTGGTGCTCTGTCATGCAGTGCTGGAATGGTTAGCCGAGCCAGAAGCCGCAATTGGCCAGCTACGGCAGTTGGTAAAGCCAGGCGGCATAGTATCGCTGATGTTTTATAACCAGGATGCGCATCGTTTAAGTAATATCATTTACGGTAACTTTGCCTATGTGCAGGCCGGGTTAAAAGCGAAAAAACCGGTTCGGTTAAATCCGCAGCAGCCGTTATCGCCCCAGCAGGTATTGCAGTGGTGTCAGCAGTCGGGCTTCGCGCTGCTGGGGAAAACCGGGGTGCGTTGTTTTCATGATTATTTACGCGATCGGAGTCAGCAGCAAAGTCATTATGCTGAGTTAGAAGCGCTGGAGCTGCAGTATAACCGGCAGGAGCCTTATGCGTCGCTTGGCCGTTATATCCATTTGCTGTTACGGGCCTAATCAAACTCAAACTTGTACAACAAGTCGACCGCATTATCCAGACCCGATACCGCTTCCAGATACAAATTACGCAGCAGCCGGTATCGCAGCGTAAATTGACCAATTGGCTGAAAGATGCCAATGCCGTATTTTAGCTGCAGATCCCGGGTTAAATAGCCACTTACCGTTACCTGCGAATTATCACCGGCACCTTCGGTATCCAACATTAAATCACTAACGCCAAAGGCTTCACCGATTTCGCCAACCAGCTTGCCGCTGGAGGAGATACTCATACCAATCAGGCTGGTGGTAACACTGTTAGCATTAAAGCCCGATTCGCTGTCCAGATCCTTGCCCATAATCAGATAGGACAGGGCATTGGCCTGGGGTTTGGCTGGTTCAGAGAAGATGGCGACCACTGGCTCATCGGCCGGGCCTGTGACCCGGATACCGGCAATAACGTCGTCTTCCATATTGGCCGGATTGCGGATTGCTTCGACGTTTAAAAAGGGTTGATCGGCCGGGCCGTTAAAGGTTAGTTTGCCTTGACGAATTAATAAGTCCTGACCATAAGCGCGGAAAGTGCCGTCGACTAATGACACTTCGCCGCGCACTGTTGGATTAAATTGTTGTTGCTGTACCCTGAGTTCACCGGCTAAGCGGCTTTTTAAACCGAAGGCTTCCAGGCGCACCCGCGGTCCCAATTGCACCCGGATATCGGTTTCAATGGCAAACTGTGCGGCCTGAGGATCGCTAACCGGTTGCAGCCGGCGATCCAGCAGAATATGGTCATCGGATAATCCCACCGCATTCTGCGGCAGGCTGTCGACACTGATTGCCGCCCGTGGAATTTGTACTACACCACTCAAACGAGCGCGACCGGGACCCGCATCTAAACGTAAATCGGGCTTGAGATAGAGTTCAGCTTGCGGGATTTGTAGCTTTAACTGATCACCGCTGACTGCCAGGCTGGCATCCCAGGCCGCCAAATCCTGCCAGTTTGCCAGACCCACTAATTCGATCTGACCCTCTGGCGTCTTTACCAAACCCTCCAGCTCGGCACGTTCACCACGGAAACTCAACACCAGATCGGCTTGTTCAATATCGGTAGGAGCCAGTTTACCTTTAACCCGCAAATCAGCCAGCCGGAACTCGCCCTGTACCTGAGGTTCGGCGAGGGAGCCATCGACGCTTAGCCGGCTGGAGACTTGGCCACTGAGTTCACTATACTCGTCTAATAGCGGCTTTAAAAACTCTAAGGTCAGATCTGACAGTGTCAGTTCTGCGCGCAGTGGTCTAGTGCTTTGATCCAAATCGCTGACTAACGCCTGCGCCTGTAATTGACCACTATTACTGAGCTGTACGCTGAGGTGACTGCGCAGCTGATGCGCTGCCAACTCTGCGTTAAATTCCAGTTGTTGCCAGGGCAGGGTAACAGGGACATCCAGTTGTTGCACAAACCGGCCCTGCGGTGCCTGCACCGACAGCACGGCAGTAGGTGCCTGATTGACTTGCCAGCTCAGATCCAGCTTAGCTTGCAGCACGCCGTCAATAGTGCTTTGTAACGGCAATAAGCTGTTGAGTTTCTGGAGGGGATAATCACTCAGTTGCAATGCTGCGTTAACCTGCCCGGCCGAGATATTGGCGGCGTCGATTAAACAGAGACTGGCCGATTCCTGCTGCCAGCAATGCCGGTCCAGGGTCAGCCTTTGTTCGGGTAGCATGGCTACTATCGCCAGTGGTGCAGTCAGGCGCCATTCACCGAGTAAGCTGGTGATGCTGGCCTGATCGAGGCTACCTTGCCATTGCTGTCCGGGTTCCAGGCTACCCGTTGCCGTCAGGGCAGTGTTTAGCTCATCGGCTTGCAATGCCAGCTTTAGCTGATGCTGTTGCTGGTTACCGCTAAGGTTCAGATCCAGCTGCTGTAACCGTTGCTGCTGCCAACGGCCTTGACGCAGCATTAGCGATAACTCAGTTTGCCACTGCCGGGCCAAATCTACACTGGCAGTTAGCTCTGCCGCCCGCAGCCTGGCATCAGCAAAAACCAAACGCTCGGCACTAAGTTGCAGCTCCAGCTTGGGTGTTGCTGCGGCGCCACGCAGACTGGCAGTGCCGTGTAGCTTACCGGCAAGGCCGGGATGACTTTGCGCCAGATCCGGAAAGTTTAAGTTTGAGTCAAGCTGCCAGTCTTCAGCCAACTGACCGCGCAGTGACAGTTGGTTGCTACCATGTTGTAACTGCAACCCCGGAGAGCTGAACTGCCAGCGTGTCAGCGCCTGTTCGCCACTTAATTCAAGTGCCCCCTGTAAACGTAACGGCAGCTGCCGGAGTTCGCCCTGCAGCGCCAACTGCGGCACACTAAGTTGTAGGCCTTGTTCCGGCTGATATTGACCTGCCAGCTCCAGTTCGCCATTTAAGCGCCCGGGAAACTCTGGCCAGTACTGTTCGGGCGCAATCTCACTGAGCGCGAGTTTTAACTGCCAGCTCAGCATAGGGCTCAGCGCCAGCTCACCCTGAGCTTGCACCTCACCTTGCAGGGTTTGCAGGCTGAGGTTTGTAATCAAGGCTTGTTGTTGCCAGTGCCGCCAGTTCGCGGTAAGTGACAGCTTAGCTTCGGGTAGCGCAGTCGCGTTGACGGTAGAGTCAAGTTGCAGCTGCAGATCGCTCAATGAACCGGTGAGCTGTAATGAGGTGTCGCTGAGTTGGTATTGCGGCTCGGTCAGGGGCCAGGACAGTGTCGTGGCACCAACGTTCAGCTGCAGGGGCAGATCCGCGCTTAACAACGCGGCTTCCGCCTGGGCCGTTAGTGTAACCGGGCCACTGCTGTTTAGCGTCAAAAGTAGCCTGGCAAGATCGCCGGACAGCTCGCCTTGTACGCGCTGACCGCTCAGCAGGTTATCGGCCAGCTGCAAATCAAAGCGGGCGTTCAGCGGGAAATGCTGGCTCAACTGCACATTGGCTGCGGCTTGGGCTTGAAATGCACTATGCTCCAGCTGTAAGTCGAGGATACGGATCTGTTGCGGCGTTAGCTGGGCGCTGATATTGGCCCTTTGCAGTTGTTGCTGCACCTCGCCCTGCATAAACTGCAGCTCAGTAAGTTGAAAATCATCCAGATATATTGAAAAAGGCAGTCGGATCTCAGGTAATACTGGCGGGATATAAGCATTAGCCGGTTCACTGGCGCTGGCTTCCGGCAGGATTAGCTTCAGGCCGTGCCAGCGGCCCTGGCTGAGCTGCAAGCGGTTACCCCAGGCATTAACGCCAATACTAAAATGTTGCCAGGCAAGGTGCTGCTCAGCTAAGGCAATCTCAATCTGGTCCAGTATCAGGCGGTCAATCCGCACCGGAACCGGAAAGGCAATACCCAAGCCTGCAGCAGATGCCGGCTCACTGACCAGTTCAGTGCTGTCATTTGGCGCTGCTGGCGGCACGTCATGACGCTGATTTAGCTGTAACCCGACCACTTTTATCTCGGGTATACAAACCCGAAACTGCACCAGACAGCGCTTTTGTAAGCGCAAACTCAGTTCTTGCGCACTCAGCTGAAACTGCGGGTCCTGATAGGTGAGCTGGCGGAAGCTCGCACCGCTTAGCCAGGCACCTTCAACCTCCGCCACTTGTAATGCCGGCAAGGCTTTTTCGGCCACATAGATACTTAGCCGCAAACCCGGTTGGGTAAACAGCAACCCTAGCAGCAACAAAATCAGCGCCAGCAGTGGCAGCAGCAAACCGCGATTAAGCCAGGTTAGCACACGCCTCATAGTTCAGGCCCCAATGAAAAGTGCAGTTGAAACGGCGAGCCTTCAGCATCAAGACCCCAGGCAAAATCGATTCGTACCGCGCCAATCGGCGAGCCCCAGCGTACACCAAAGCCGACACCACGTTTCCAGTCCGGGCTGTCGGTCCAGGCGCTACCGTAGTCGGCAAAGGTTGCCAGCCACCAATTACCCGTTACCCGGTATTGATACTCCAAAGACGCGGTTGCCATATAGCGGCCACCGATTAACTCACCCTGTTGATTCAGCGGGGATACCGACTCATAGGCATAACCACGCAGGTTATTATCACCGCCGGCAAAAAACCGCAGTGAAGGGGGCAGATTCTCGACCGTTTCCATAAGGATGGCGCCGGCGTCCAGCCGGCTGACCATGCGATGGCGATCACCGAAGCTGTCAATATAGCCGGCACGGCCACGCAGTCTTACAAAGCTGGCATCCGAACCCCAGGACGGATCTGACACCTCAATACCGAGTAACAGTCGATCGGCCTGACGCGGCATACCACTGCCACTTTGTCTGGATCGTGAAAAGCTGATGCCGGGCATCAGCAGGCTGCTGCTATCCTCCTGGTCGGCCTGAGTATAGTCTTCATACAACCAGCGGATACTGGCAGTACGATACCAGTCGTTAGCCAGTAGCCAATGGCGCTCCAGTGCCAGGTTTGATTCGATAGCGCGGGTATCCTGATAGTCACGGTTGCGTAAACCGTATTGCAACTGCCAAAAATCGGTGGCGACTGATTGCAACGGCAGCTTATAGGCGGCTTCAACACTCTGCTCTGCGCCGGAAATTGCCAGTTTGGTGTTCAGGCTATGGCCACGCTCGTTGAGCCAGGGCTTTAACCAATTCAGCTTTAAGCGGGCGCCAACATCGTCCGAGTAACCGATACCGGTCTCAATGCTATTACGCTTGCGTGGCGCCAATTCAATATTGATCGGCAACGTATGCTCAGTAATCTCTTCGGTATCAGCGGTAACCAGAATAGAAGAGAACCAATTGGTGTTGGCCAGCGCCTGATTCAATTCACCTAATTGACTGGCCAGATAAGGTGCGCCGGCTTGAAAGGGCACCAGTGATTGTAAGCGGTCGCTGGCAATTTGCTGGCCGCTAAAGCTCACCTGGCCAAAACGGTAGCGGATGCCACTGTCAAAATGTAAGCGGACAAAGGCTTCGCGGCGCGACGGTGCGACCTCCAGCCGCTGTATGCTAAAGCGGGCATCAAAGTAGCCTTTACGCTGTGCCAGACTATTTAGCGAGGCTTTAAAGCTGTCATAGCGACCATGATGCACAATGTCGCCAACTTTCGGTGCTTGCGCCAGTATGGCGAGAAAATCCGCATCGTTTTGCGCATCGCCAAGAATTTGCAGATCAGTTTCTTTGATTCTGGTAGGCTCACCCGGCGTGACACGAATCAGCAGGCGGCTGCCATTGCGGCCATTGCGCTGCAAGCTGATATCAATTTCGCTGTGATAATAACCCAGCGCCTGTAGTGCGGTGCCAATATCCTGCTCTAACCGGGATTGAAAACGCAGCGAGGTTGAGATTTCTGTTGCGGCATAGCGGTCCAGATAACGTTGCACATTGGCTTCAAGCTCACCCGTCAAGCCGCTGAGTCGCAGCGTAGTTTGTGCCTGCGCAGGCACAGTAAACAGCAGCAATGTCAGCAACAAATAACGCATCGGATTCCTGTGCCGTGACTAAACCGGCGGAGCGGCCGGCCGGGTGCAGGCCGCCGTACTCATTCTGTTTTCTGATTACAAAGAGTTTACCTTAAGCTGGGGGAGAGTTCAGTAAAACTGCGGCTAACTGAGGGAATTTTAGGCAGTTATGCCTGGAACATCCGCTTGAAAGCATCACCTCTGACCAGCATTTCAGTTATACTGATTAGCAAAACAGACAAAGGTTCAGTTTCCGATACTGAATTCAGCATAGAACAGGTGGCAGCATGCAGCAGGTGGTGATTAGCGGCTCAGGATTATTTACGCCGCAACATCGCATCAGTAATGAAGAACTGGTGCAAAGTTATAATCAATATGTCGATCAGTTTAACGAAGAACACGCCGCGGCCATTGCCGCCGGTGAGATCGAAGCGCTGGAATACTCCAGTACCGAGTTTATTGAAAAAGCCTCCGGCATTAAGGCCCGTCATGTGTTGTATAAAGACGGTATTTTAGATCCAAAGATTATGCATCCGGTATTTCGCAAGCGCGGTGAGGATGAGTTACCAGAGATGGTTGAAATGGCTGTGCAGGCCGCGACTCAAGCCTTAGCGCAAGCCAACAAAACCGCTGCCGATATTGATTTAATTATCTGTGCGGCATCTAATATGCAGCGCCCTTATCCGGCGTTATCAGTGGAGCTGCAGCAGGCGTTAGGTGCCGGCGGCTATGCCTTTGATATGAATGTGGCCTGTTCTTCCGCCACTTTCGCGATCAGTAATGCCGTTAATGCCATCCGTGGCGGGACCGCGAAAGTGGTGCTGGTGGTCAATCCGGAATTTGCCTCACCCCAGGTGGATTATCGCAGTCGCGATAGCCATTTTATTTTCGGTGATGTTTGTACCGCGACCATTATTGAAGCGGAAAGCAGCTGCAGCAGTCAGCAGGCGTTTCGTATTTTGGGGATGCGCCTGAAAACCACGTTTTCGAATAATATCCGCTGTGATATCGGTTACACCGAGCATTGTTTTACCGAGCAGGATCCGAAAGCGCCATTCTTCAAACAACAGGGCCGTAAAGTTTTCAAAGAGTTATTACCTATTGTGGCTGACGTGATTCAGGATGAGATGGCAGCTCAGAACCTGGCGCCGGACGATCTAAAACGCTTATGGCTGCATCAGGCCAATATCAATATGAATATCTTCGCGGCGAAGAAAATTCTTGGCCGCGATCCCTTACCAGAAGAGGCGCCTTTGGTGCTGGATACCTATGCTAACACTGCGTCGGCCGGCTCCATTATCGCCTTCCATAAGTACCAGCAAGGTCTGGTAAGTGGTGATAAAGCGATACTGTGCTCGTTCGGCGCGGGTTATTCGGTCGGGTGTGTTGTACTGGAAAAGTGCTGATTAACATTAGGTTAGATAAATGAAAGGGGCTTTGCCCCTTTGCTCAGAGTCGGATCACCGAGTTCTCATCGTAAGATACCCGGGAGGGTAGATAAGCATCGGCGTCTTCGTCATTAAGCCAGGTGCCGCCATCGACCAGATAGCGGAACTGATATTCGCTGTTTACCGGCAAGGTGACAGTGGCGCTAAACTCGCCGCTTTTACTTTTCTTCATCGGCAAGGCTGCCGGATCCCAATCGTTAAACTCCCCCAATAAAGCAACCTGTGTCGCGGCTGGTAGCCTGTCGGCAGTCAGTTTAAAGGTCACTTTGCAAGCGGGCTTGGTCTTTAAATACTGCTTACTTATGCTCATAGCTAGCTCCTGTTGCTTTGCATACCGAAAACTGTATTCGGTACCGGTTTAAGCTACCTTAAAGTTTCGGCTTTGCCAATGCGCAAAAAAGCAGCATAGGTATGCAGTCGCTAAAAAAGAACTTTGTAACAAAATATTTTAGTTGTGCCGAATCGCGTATTAGCTGGCTTAGCGTGACCGGCGCTGTATTAGTGCGCCAAAGCAAGCTGTCACAGGCTTTGCTACGTATCTTGGGTTAAGTTGCGCTCAAGCGCAGCGCCAGAGTGGTTTCAGTATTACACTTTGACTTGATACAAAGATTAACATTCCGCCTGCTGCAGCTCGCTGCTAAGCGGGTAAAATGGTTGCCAGTAGAAGAAAAATCACATTGCAGGATACAAAACGCATGGCCTCAAAATTTATTAAAGTCGGCTTACCGGTCATTATTATCATCAGCTCGGTGTTATTAGCAGCGGGGTTGGGCGCCCTGCGCAAGCCGCCAGCCAAAGTCGCTGAGCAGCGCTTACCCTTACTGGTCAATACGGCTGAGCTGCAACCGCAGGATCTGACTTACCGCATAGCCTCACAGGGCACTGTCACACCCAAGTTAGAAACGACGCTGATTTCCGAAGTCAATGGCCGCATCCTGGCGGTGTCTGACAACTTTGTTGCCGGTGGTTTTTTCAAGAAGGGTGATTTGTTGGTGCAGGTTGAGCCGGCCGATTATCTGACGGCCGTTAAGGCTGCTGAAGCCGCACTGGCAGGTGCCAAAGCGCAGCTGGAAGAAGAGCGGGCCCGAGCCCGGGTGGCAGAGACCGAATGGCGCTCCTTTACCGAAGGTAAGGCGCCGGCATTGGGTTTGCGTCAGCCACAATTGGCCAGTGCGCTGGCCAATGTGCAATCAAAAGAAGCCGAGTTAGAGCGCGCGCAGCGTGATTTAGCCCGCACAGAAATTCGCGCGCCCTACGATGGTATGGTGCGCAGTCGTATGGCTAATCTGGGTCAGTTTATCAGCCGCGGCAGCCAGCTAGGAGCCATCCTGGGCACTGAAGTCGCCGAAGTACGCTTACCACTGACGGATACTGACTTTGGCTTTTTACCACAGCAACTGGGTTCAGTTTCCGAAATCCCCGTCACCCTGAGCGCCGTGGTTGCGGGGCAGCCACAACAATGGCAAGCCAGTATTGTTCGAACTGAAGGAGTGTTAGACGAGCGTAGCCGGGTTATCTACGCGGTGGCCGAAGTGCGCGATCCCTATCAATTAGCCGGCAGTCAGCCACCACTGCAATTTGGCCGTTTTGTGCAGGCAGAAATTACCGGGGTTGCTGCATCTCAGGTTACTAAGGTACCACGGCATTTATTACGTCCCGGTAATCAATTGCTGGTAGTCGATGCTGACAATCTGCTGCAATTCCGTGCTGTCGAGCTTAATCGTGCCGATGCCAACTTTGCTTATGTCGGCAGTGGTACGGTGGCGAGCGATCGGTTGGTGGTATCGCCGGTGACGAATCCGCTGGCCGGCACCACGGTGCGGGTAGCGGGTGATGCGCCTGCTGCTCCTGCCGAAGCAGCAGAAACCGCTATCGCCGCTAAAGCCACTGAGCCGCAACAGCTGAACGAGGCGAACTAAGATGGATACCAATAAGGGAATTATTGCCTGGTTTGCCCGCAATAGCGTGGCAGCCAATCTGCTGATGATCATTTTGTTACTGGCTGGCCTGGGTGCAGTACTCACCATTAAAAAACAAGCTTTTCCGGAAATTCAGCTGGAGCAGGTGAATATCCGGGTGCCTTACCTGGGGGCGGCACCGCAAGAAGTTGAAAGTGGTGTGATTGATAAAATAGAAGAGAGCATCCGCGGTGTTAACGGTATTAAACGGATCCGTTCTACCGCGGTGGAAGGGCTGGGTACCGTGGTCGCGGAAATCGCCTCGGGTTACGATATCCAGGAAGTGATGGAGGAGATTAAAACCCAGGTTAACTCCATCTCTACCTTGCCGGAGCAAACTGAACGCCCCGTTGTTTATCGCATTCGCTTCCAGAGTAATGTGCTCTGGTTATCGTTGTTTGGTGATGCTACTGAGCAAACGCTGAAAGAGCTGGCGAAGCAAATACGTGATGAAATTAAAAAACAACCCGGCGTCAGTAAGGTCGATGTCGTCGCTGCCCGTAACTATGAAGTGGCAGTGGAAATCCCGGAGCATAGGTTACGTGAGTACGGTTTAACCTTTGAGCAAGTGGTCAGCGCCATCCGCGGCAGTTCAGTAGACTTACCCGGCGGCTCGATCCGCTCAGAGAGCGGCAATATTCTGCTGCGTACTAAAGGCCAGGCCTACTACCAGAACGATTTTGATAACATCGTGTTGGTAAAAAATGCCGATGGTACCCGCTTGCTGTTAAGTGATATTGCTACGGTGACCGACGGCTTTATCGAGCGGGCACGACTGGCCACCTTTAACGGTCAGAACAGCGTATCCATTCGCATTGACGCCGTAGGTGAAGACGATACCTTACGCATTGCCGAAACGGTGAAGCAGTATGTTGAGAAAAAACGCACTGAGCTGCCACCTTCGGTGTCGCTCGACTATTGGGGCGACTCCAGTTATTACCTGCAAGGCCGCCTGGATCTGATGACCGACAACCTGTTGATGGGGGTGTTACTGGTCCTGATTGCGTTAACGCTGTTCCTGGAGTTTCGCATTGCATTCTGGGTTATGGTGGGGATCCCGGTCTGTTTTCTCGGTGCCCTGGCCATGTTGCCACTGCCGTTTTTTGACGTCTCTATCAATATGATTAGCTTGTTCGGCTTTATCCTGGTACTGGGGATAGTGGTCGACGATGCGATTATTATTGGTGAAAGTGCCTACAGCGAAATAGAAAAGCGCGGTAAATCTACCGATGCGGTTATCGCTGGCGCGAAAAAAGTTGCTATGCCGGCCACCTTCGGCGTGTTAACTACTATTGCCGCCTTTGTACCGATGCTGATGGTCGGCGGCGCGCAATCAGCGATCTGGGGTTCGATTGCCTGGGTAGTGGTGTTGTGTCTAACGTTCTCCATTATTGAATCCAAACTGATTTTGCCGGCGCACATTGCCAATATGGATACCAAACCCTGGGATCCGGATAAGGGCGGGATCTACGCGCTCGGTCGTTTTGGCAGTAACAGCCTGAAAAAAATTCGTGGCGCAGTATCGCGCGGTCTGAACAACTTTATTGAACAGCGCTATCGGCCACTGATTGAAAAATGTATTGAGTTCCGTTATGTCACCATGGCTGCGTTCTTTGCCATGTTGATCCTGATGTTTGGCGTGATGTCGGCTGGCTTTGTGCGCTGGGTGTTCTTCCCGGATGTGCCGAACGACTTTATGCAGGCGACGGTACAGATGGAAGAGGGCGCCTCGAACGAAGCAACGGTGCTGGCAATTAAGGAAATTGAAGCGGCACTGATGCGGGTCGACCAGCAGTTGTTGAGCGAGGGCGAGGATATGGTGGTAAAACACCGCCTGGTATTCCTGAACAGCGATACCGCCGGTCAAATCGTGGTGGAACTGGATAAGAGCGAAGGCCGCGAGGTGGATAGTTTTGAGATCGGCCGGCGCTGGCGTGAACAGATCCCGGAAATTCCCGGTCTGAAAGCCTTTAAACTCAGTAACTCTGGTTTTGGCGGTGGGGCCGATATTGCGCTGCAACTCAGAGGCACCAACCTGGATAATCTGCAAAAAGCCACGGCAGAGCTAAAGCTGGCATTAGCCGCCTATGAAGGTGTATTTGATATCGAAGATAACTTGCTCGGTGGTAATGACGAGATTGTGTTGGCGTTAAAACCCGAGGCCGATCTGATGGGCATTACGCTGGCTGATTTGGCACGGCAGGTTCGCTACGGTTTTTATGGCGCTGAAGCGCAGCGTATTCAGCGTAACGGCGAAGAAATCAAAGTGATGGTGCGTTATCCGCGGGAAGAACGCCGCTCTATTGGTGATTTGGAGAATATGCGGATCCGCACGGCTAATGGTGGCGAAGTGCCATTCTCACAAATTGCTACCTACACCTTGCAACCGAGCTTTAGTGCCATTAACAGGGTTAACGGCGAGCGCGCGGTCACTATAACTGCCGCGGCAGACAAAGCCCGGATTGAACCAGGCAAAGTCGTAGCAGAAGTGCGCCGCACCGTGATAAAAGAGCTGGAGCAGAAATATCCTGGTGTCACCGGTGAGCTGGATGGTGCCAGTCAGGATGAAATGGACGCCCAGCGTGACTTAATGAAAGCCGCTGTGTTTGCGCTATTTTGTATCTATGCGTTAATGGCGGTGCCATTAAAATCCTATGCTCAGCCGCTGATTATAATGAGCGTGATTCCTTTTGGCCTGATTGGTGCGGTGATTGGCCATATGGTGCTGGGCTTGTCAATGAGCATTATGTCGGTGTTTGGCTTAGTGGCTCTGGCCGGGGTGGTGGTAAACGACAGTCTGATTATGGTGGACTTTGTTAACCGGGCCCGAGCCGAAGGCGTGGCGATCAAGCAAGCTGTGGTTCAGGCCGGTACCCAGCGGTTTCGGGCAATTTTACTGACGTCATTAACGACCTTCGTCGGTTTGGCACCTATTGTGCTGGAGCGTAGTTTGCAGGCAAAAATCGTGATCCCGATGGCGGTATCGCTGGCATTCGGTATCTTGTTTGCAACCGTGATTACCCTGGTGCTGATCCCGGCATTGTATGTGATGCTGGAAGACGTGAAGAAGTTTATGCCCCGCGCCATCCAGAGTTTTAGCTTTGTGCTGAAAAATTATTTACAGTACAAAGGCCGTGATAATCAGGCACGGTTTTGGACCTTTTGGACCCTGAAAGTGCTGGTATTGTTTGGCCTGGTAATGGTGTTTACTGCTTTACCATGGGCAAGCTGGTTGGGTTACTCCTGGTTGAGCGTATTAAAGTTTGTGCCGCTGGCTTATGCGATTGCTATCAGTATTCCGACGATCGCTGCCATGAGTCGTCGTTTACATGATGCGAACTTATCTGGCTGGTGGTTGCTGCTGTTAGCGATCCCGCTGCTGGGTTATCTGATAGTGTTATGCCTGGCGATGTTGCCGACGAGTAGTAAAGCAGAGCGTTTTGGCGTAGCCGATGAGTTTGCGCTGAAACCAACGCTGCCAACAAGCGATAGCCCCGGAGCGGAGATGGCGGAACTAAATCCGATCAACGTAAAATAATGACCTTGTTACAACTGCTGACAGCGGCAATGCCGCTGTTCAGCGTTTTTATCCTACTGGTTTTATTGCGCTTGCCAGCCCGGCAGGCGATGCCATTGAGTTTACTGTTATCTGCGCTATTAGCTCTGCTGGTATGGCAGGTACCGCTATTACACTTAACGGCCGCCACCCTGGAAGGCCTGGTGATCGCTGCCACTATTCTGTGGATTATCTTCGGCGCTTTGGTGCTGTTAAAGGTCTTGCTGTTATCCGGCGCCATGGAGGTGATTAAACAAGGCTTTGCCCGGCTTTCTGCTGACAAAAGAGTCCAGCTGTTGATTATCGGTTGGCTCTTTGTTGGCTTTCTGGAGGGCGCGGCCGGTTTTGGTACCCCGGCGGCGATCGTGGCGCCTTTGTTGGTGGCGCTGGGCTTTACTCCGCTCTCGGCTGTAGTGCTGGCACTGGTCGCGGATTCGGCGGCAGTGTCCTTTGGTGCTGTCGGTACTCCGGTGTTGGTGGGGCTGGCACAGGGTGTACCTGGGATCAGCGCGGCAGAGCTGCAACAAACGGCACTGCTGGCAATCAGTATTGATCTCTTTGTCGCCAGTTTTTTACCTCTGCTGATGGTGCTGCTGTACAGCCGTTATTTTAGCACTCAGGCCAACTGGCGTTATGGCCTGGCTGCCACGCCCTTTGCGTTACTCGCCGGCTTTGCCTTTACCCTACCGGCCTGGTTGGTCACCTGGTTGCTTGGTCCGGAGTTTCCCTCTGTCCTGGGTGCCTTATTGGGGCTGGTGCTGACCGCGACAGCAGCAAGGCGGGGCTGGTTAGTGCCAAAGCCTGTGGCAGCTGAAAATAATCTGCCAGCTACAGAACACAAGCCCGAGATTACAACGAAAAGCACTGGGATACCGCTTTGGCAAGCCTGGTTGCCCTATGCGTTGGTTGCTGCATTACTGGTGTTAACCCGGGTGCCGGAGCTACCTTTCAAAGCTGCGTTACAGGGACTAAATTGGCACTGGCAGCAGATCTTAGGCTCTGAGCTCAGTGTTAGCGTGGCGCCGCTATATTTACCCGGTAGCGTCTTTCTGCTGACGGCCTTACTGGCACTGTGGCTGTTTAGGGCTAAGTTCAGTGTGTTGCAGCAGGCGTTAACCCAGAGTAGCAAGATGCTGTTACCTTCCTGTATTGCGCTTGGGGCGGCGGTGCCGATGGTACGGATTTTCTTACATTCCGATGTTAACAACGCAGGATTACCGGCGATGCCGCTGGCGTTGGCTGAATTGGCGGCCAGCTACCTGTCAGACTATTGGTTGGCCTTGGCCGGTCTGGTGGGTGCGCTGGGGTCTTTTATTGCCGGCTCCGCCACCTTCTCTAATCTGATGTTTGGCAGTTTTCAGCAGCAGATGGCACTGCAGGCGGAACTGCCGCAGTCTCTGGTGCTGGCACTGCAAATGCTCGGTGCCAATGCCGGTAATATGATTTGTGTGGTCAATGTGGTAGCGGCGGCCAGCGTAGTGAATTTACATGGCCGCGAGGGCGAGATTATCCGCTACACCCTGTGGCCGATGCTGTTTTACTGCAGTGCGGCGGCACTGGTGGCTTACTGGTTTTTCAGCTAAGCTGAAAGAAAAAAAGAGTTCCTTATGAAAATTATCTTTCGTGCCAACGATATACTGGAAGCCCACATTATCGCCGGGATGCTAAATAGCCAGGGGATTGAAACCTACGTCGGCGGTCATTATTTGCAGGGGGCAGTAGGGGATTTAGCCGCGCTGGGTTTTGCTAATGTGTTTGTCGCCGACGAACAGGCGGAGCAGGCTGAACAATTATTGCAGGATTATCAGCAAGCGGAACTGGTTGATTTTCCGCTTACTGATGAAGATGGCCTGGCACCGGCCGGCTAGCCGGTACCCATAGTGCTGCAGCACATTAACACTCGATAATATTTACCGCCAGACCACCGCGTGAAGTTTCTTTGTACTTGGTCTGCATATCCTTACCGGTATCCCACATGGTTTTAATCACCTTATCCAGCGATACTTTGTGATCGCCACTGCCACGCAGCGCCAGTCGTGAGGCGTTAATGGCTTTAATTGAACCCATGGCGTTACGTTCAATACAAGGCACCTGCACCAAACCGCCAACCGGATCACAGGTTAGCCCCAGGTTATGCTCCATGCCAATCTCGGCCGCGTTCTCAACATGCTGCGGGCTACCACCAAGAATTTCGGTAAGTGCTGCTGCGGCCATTGAGCAGGCTACGCCAACCTCGCCCTGACAACCGACTTCGGCGCCGGAGATAGAGGCATTTTTCTTATACAAAATACCAATAGCGGCTGCGGTTAACAGATAACGGCTGGCGATTTCCGGGCTGACCGGCTGAATAAATTTGTCGTAGTACATTAATACCGCCGGAATAATACCGGCAGCACCGTTAGTCGGCGCAGTAACGACCCGGCCGCCGGCGGCGTTTTCTTCGTTTACGGCCAGCGCGAACAGGTTAACCCAGTCCATTACCTGTAGTGGATCGGCACTTTTCTCCGCCATCAGCTTTTTATGTAAGGCCGGGGCGCGGCGTTTGACTTTTAAGCCGCCGGGTAAAATGCCCTCGGTGCGAATACCGCGTTCAATACAGGCGCGCATCGTCAGCCAGATATTATTCAGCTCACTTTCAATTTGCGCACTGCTGCGCAGCACTCTTTCGTTTTCATGCATCAAACCCGAAATCGACAGGCCATGCTCTTTACAGAGCGCCAATAACTCTGCGCCGGATTCAAATGGGTAGGGTGGTGGGTTAGCGGCGGCAAACTGACTGGCCGCTTCTTTTTCTTTGGCAAAATCTTCGGCTTTCACGATAAAACCGCCACCAATGGAGAAGTAGACTTCGCTTAGCAGTACGTTTTTCTCGCTGTCATAAGCAATCAGTTCCATGCCATTGGAATGCTCTTTCAGCGTTTTCCGGCGGTGGAACACAATGGCGCCGTCGCGTGGGAAATTCACCGCGTGCTGCTGCGCCAATTGTAACTTTTGGCTGTCATGCACCTGGCGCAGAATACCTTCTACCGCATCCGGGTCGACGCTTTCCGGCAAGTAGCCGGACAAGCCCAGGATCACCGCCTTGCCGGTGCCGTGACCAATACCGGTTTGGCCCAGCGAGCCGAATAATTCCACTTTTACGCTATCACAACGGCTTAACAGTTGCTGTTGTTGCAACTGCTCCGTAAATTTCTTTGCCGCACGCATCGGGCCCACCGTATGGGAGCTGGAGGGGCCAATACCAATACTAAACATATCAAATGCACTGATTATCATAATTATTATACTTTTCTATTGTTCGCTGCTCTGCCAAGCGCTGAAAGCTTCGCTTGGCGAAGACAGTGTAGGGTTAACACCATTCTTAATGGCGCCATTGTAGCGGATAGCCAGCATAACTGTAAGCGCTGCACAGGTCTGTTCAGTACCAGTGGTAGCGGGCTTAAGGGCCAGAAATGGCGGCGCAGGCGTAACGCTTTGTATACAGTTTGCGTTATGAGACGTGCGTGACCAGTTGTTGAATAATGGCCGCCGTGGCACCCCAAATCAGTTTATCCTGATAGGGCATAAAATGGATCTGCCGTGACTTACCGCGTAGTGGCACCGCCAGTTGTAGTCGGTGTTGCGGCGGCAGAAAAAAACTTAATGGTACTTCAAATACTTCACTGACCTCCGCGCTGGACAGCTGGTAATTCTGACCGGCGTGCATTAATCCCAGGTAGGGCTGAATTTGAAAACCGGTCAGCGTATTGTGCGCGGGTAAAGCGCCGAGCAAGCGGATATGCGCCGCGCTAATGCCAATTTCTTCTGCGGTTTCGCGCAGCGCTGCATCAGCAGCGCTCTCGCCGGGTTCCAGCATGCCGCCCGGAAAGCTGATTTGCCCGGGATGATGCGCCAAGGTGAGGGCACGGCGGGTAAACAAGATGTTCAGCTGATTAGCAGAATAGACCAGTGGCACCAGTACCGCGCTTTGCCTGAGGCCCGTTGCAGGCTGCGGGCTCTGCTGTGGCAGCGGTCTGAGGATAAATCGACTGACAAGTTGCTGTAGCTGCATCGGCGCTCCGCTGTCTAATCTGGCTGCATGGCGCTTAACACCGGCAGGATTTTCGCCACCTTATCCAGCGTTTCCTGATACTCGCTGTCCACCTTTGAATCCGCTACCAGACCACCGCCGGCCCAGCAATGAATTTGTCCCTGTTCACAAATCAGAGTACGGATCGCGATATTGGTATCCATCTGACCGGTGCTACTGATATAGCCAATAGCGCCGCAATAGACACTGCGCCGGTGTGGCTCTAACTGTTCAATTAACTGCATGGCGCTGATTTTCGGGGCGCCGGTAATAGAGCCACCCGGAAAGGCTGCCCGCAGCAAATCACAGGCGGTATTCGGTGGCGCCAGAGTGCCGGTAACAGTACTAACCAGATGATGCACGGCCGGAAAGCTTTCAATGGCAAACAAGGCCGGTACCTCAACCGAACCCGGCTGACATACTTTACCCAGATCGTTGCGCAGCAAATCGACAATCATCACATTTTCGGCGCGATCTTTAGTGGAGCTGCGCAGGGTATCGGCTTCGATCTGGTCGGTTTGGGCACAAAGACCGCGTGGTCGGGTGCCTTTAATCGGTTTGGTCTCAATCTGGCCGTCTTTTAGCAGTAAAAATCGCTCCGGCGAGATACTGAGCACTGCCGCTGCCGGAAGCCGGATAAAGGCCGAAAACGGCGCCGCATTTTTCTGGCGCAGTTGCAGGTAGGCCAGCCATTCGTCGCCCTGAAAAGCTGCGCTAAATCGTTGCGCCAGATTAATCTGGTAACAGTTACCGCTTTTTAGCTCTTCCCGCACCCGGGCAAATTTTTGCTGATATTCTTGCGGTGTCATATTGGCTTGCCAGTCGCTTTGCAGGCTAAAGCCCTGTTGCCGAGGTGGCTCCGGGTGTAATTTTTGCTGCAGCTGATGCCAGTGGCGCTCGGCATCTTGCCGGTAATCGGTGTACCAAAGCTGCTTCTGCTGCTGATCATAAATCAGCGCCCAGTGGTATAAACCCAGGGCCATATCGGGTAGTGCTAAATCGGCGCTGGCCTCTGTCGGTAAGCGCTCCAGATAACGGCCCAAATCATAGCTAAAATAGCCCAGGGCACCGCCAACGAAAGGTAAATCACTGTGGCGCTGCTCGGGGAAGTAACGCTTTAGCGCACAGTCTAATACCTTAAAGGGATCCGCTGTGTAATGATGGCTGCCGTGCTCATCGGTCAGAATAGTGGCACCGGCCTGACAATGCAGGGTCGCTACCGGTTCAGCTACCATAATTTGATAGCGGCTGTTCGGGTGACTGGCGTCTGCCGAGTCAAGCAACATCGACCAGGGCTGGCTGGCAAAATGAGCAAACAACTCCAGCAGAGAAAATTCAGGTTCAGATTTGGCGTCGTATATCAGATACTGCTGCATGATTTGGACTAGCCGCTGTTGGGGATGCGCGTTATCATACCAGCACCTACACTAATAGTTAAATGTCTCGCCGCTTGGGCGACAGAGGAAGGGCAAGCATGACGGTTATTCGCCAACAAGATTTTATTGAAAGCATCGAAGATGCGCTGCAGTACATCTCCTATTATCACCCGCTGGATTTTATTCAGGCTCTGGAAGTGGCTTATCACAAAGAGCAAAACCAGGCCGCGAAAGATGCTATTGCACAAATTCTGATTAACTCGCGGATGTCAGCAGAAGGTCATCGTCCAATCTGTCAGGATACCGGTATTGTTACCTGCTTCGTTAAGATTGGCATGGATGTGAAATGGGATAAAACGGATCTGACGGTGCAGCAAATGGTGGATGAAGGCACCCGCCGTGCTTATATGAACCCGGATAACCCGCTGCGGGCCTCTATTGTTGCCGATCCGGCCGGCTTACGTAAAAACACCAAGGATAATACACCAGCGGTAGTGCATATTGATCTGGTGCCTGGCCATCATGTTGAGGTGATGATTGCCGCTAAAGGCGGTGGCTCAGAAAATAAAACCAAGATGGCGATGCTGAACCCGTCAGATTCTATTGTCGATTGGGTGCTGGAAACTCTACCAAAAATGGGTGCTGGCTGGTGTCCGCCTGGGATGCTCGGCATCGGTATTGGCGGTACGGCGGAAAAAGCCGCGGTGCTGGCGAAAGAATCGCTGATGGAGCCGGTGGATATTCAGGAGTTGCTGGCCAGAGGGCCGCAAAACGCGGAAGAAAAACTGCGGTTAGAGTTATATGAAAAAGTGAACAAACTGGGCATTGGCGCCCAGGGCTTGGGTGGCTTAACCACGGTCGTAGATGTCAAAATCAAATCGGTACCCACCCATGCCGCCTCGTTGCCGGTGGTCATGATCCCGAACTGTGCCGCCACCCGCCATGTGCATTTCCATTTAGATGGTTCTGGCCCGGCCGATATTACACCACCAAAACTGGAAGACTGGCCGCAGGTGACCTGGGAGCTGGGTAGCAATGTGCGCCGGGTCAATCTGGATACCGTAACACCAGAGGATGTACAAAGCTGGCAAGCCGGTGAAACTGTGCTGTTAAGCGGTAAGATGTTAACCGGCCGTGATGCGGCGCACAAACGCATTGCTGATATGCTGAATAAAGGCGAAGGTTTACCGCAGGGCGTGGATCTGAAAAATAAATTTATTTACTACGTTGGCCCGGTTGATGCCGTACGTGATGAAGTAGTGGGTCCAGCCGGTCCGACAACCGCGACGCGGATGGATAAATTTACCGAGATGATGTTATCGCAAACTGGTCTGCTGGGTATGATTGGTAAATCTGAGCGCGGTGATAAGACGGTCGAAAGCATTAAACAGCATAAAGCCGTTTATCTGATGGCGGTGGGCGGTGCGGCTTATCTGGTATCAAAAGCCATTAAGAAAGCCCGGGTCGTGGCCTTTGCGGACCTGGGTATGGAAGCGATCTATGAGTTTGAGGTCGAAGATATGCCGGTAACCGTAGCGGTGGATAGCAACGGTAATAACGTGCATAAGCAGGGCCCGGCAATCTGGAAAGCCAATATCGCTGAGCTGGATGCCAAACTGAAAGCCTGATTCTAACAAGGCCGCAGCGATGACTGCGGCTTTTTACTAACTGGGGGAACCATGAAACATTTGAGTTTAGTGGCGTTAGCACTCTTTAGTGCCGGCGTGCTGGCCAAGGGACCACTGACGGTCGAACATCTGAATCAACATAACAAAATCGGTAATCTGGCCTTGTCGCCGGATGGCCGCGCGCTGGTTTACAGTCAGACAAACGGCGGCTTTGCGCCGGCTGATACCAGCCATGATTTATATTTAATGACCTTGGGTGATGAGCGTCAGGTGCGGCGGTTAACCGAGAACAGTAGCCGCGAAAGCGCGGTGCAGTGGCATCCGGATGGCAAGAGTATTTTCTTTTTAGCCAACCGCACTGGCAGCACCCAGCTGTGGCAACTGGCACTGGACGGGGGCGAAGCCCGGCAGGTGACCCGGCTACCTTTACCAATTAACGGCTTTAAACTGGCTAGCGATGGCAAAACCCTGGCGCTGAGTTTAACGGTGAAACCCGGTTGTCAGACGCTGCAATGTACGCTGGATGCTAAAGCCAAAGAAGCTGAGCGCAAAGATACGGCGCTGGCCTATGACCAGTTGATGGTACGGCACTGGGATCACTGGCTGGATCAGTATCGTGAACATCTGCACGTAGCGGTGCTGGGTGATGCCCCTGTTACCGATGCGAAAAACCTGATGGCTGATTGGAATACCAATATCGCTGGTATCAGTGAAGTGGCCTTTACGCCGGATAATCAACAGCTGGTATTCAGTGCCAAGATCCCGGCGAACGATCAAGCCTGGCACACTAACTTTGATTTGTTTCAGGTATCGATTAATGGTGGTGAGAAGGTCAATCTGACGGCCGATAATCCGGCCTGGGATGCCAAGCCCAAGTTCTCCAATGATGGCCGTTTTCTGGCCTATCTGGCGATGAAAAAGCCGGGTGCTGAAGCCGATCGCTTTGGCCTGATGTTGCTGGATCTGATTACCGGCGAGAAAAAAGAAGTGGCGCCAAACTGGGACCGTTCGATTTCTGATTTCTACTTTGGGCTGGATAACCGCACTATCTATGCCACCACCCAGGATGTTGGTCAGTACAGTATCTATGCCATTAACACCAGCTTTGGCGATCAGATTAAGTTATACGGCGATGGCTATGCCGGAAACCTGCAGGTTGGCGCCGATAAACTGGTGTTTACCAATCACCGGCTGAATATGCCGGCCGAGGTTTTCCAGACTAATGCGGATGGCTCGCAGCCGCAGCAATTAACTCAGGTAAATGCTAAGTGGGCCGAAGGCATTCAGTTTGGCGACTTTGAGCAATTCAGCTTTAAAGGCGCTGAGGATGCCACCGTCTATGGTTATCTGGTAAAACCCTGGAACTTTGAGCCAAACAAAAAATACCCGATGGCGTTTTTAGTGCATGGCGGCCCGCAGGGTAGCTTTGGCAATATGTTTAACGAGCGTTGGAATGCCCAGCTGTATGCTGCCAAAGGCTATGCCGTGGTGATGGTCGATTTCCATGGCTCTACCGGCTATGGTCAGGCCTTTACCGACTCGATTAGCCGTGATTGGGGTGGCAAGCCGCTGGTTGATTTACAAAAAGGCTTTGCGCATGTGGTGCAAGCTTATCCGTGGATTGACGGCAACCGTGCCTGTGCGCTCGGCGCCTCTTATGGCGGCTTTATGATGAACTGGATTGCTGGTAACTGGCCGGATGGCTTTAAGTGTCTGGTCAATCATGCCGGTTTATATGATATGCCAAGCTTCTACGGCAGCACCGAAGAGCTTTGGTTCCCGGAGTTTGACTTAGGTGGCCCGGCCTGGAATCCGGAGTCGGATTATCAGAAGTTTAATCCGGCGGGGCATGCCGATAAATGGCAAACGCCGATGCTGGTGATCCATGGGCTGAAAGACTATCGGGTACCTTATGCGCAAGGCTTAGGCGCCTTTACCAACTTGCAGCGCAAGGGTATTGACTCGCGTCTGGTCATTTTCCCGGATGAGAATCACTGGATCCTGAAGCCGGATAACCGGGTGCGCTGGTATAACGAAGTGTTCCAGTGGCTGGACAAATATACCCGTTAAGTAGCGACTAAAAGCAGCAAACCCCGCTCTGCGTTAGCGGGGTTTTTAATACTCCGCAAAGGGCTTTTCATTGCGTGACAACTGACGTTTCGGCGCCGCAACGCCGAAGCGTAACCTGAGTCGCTCAGCAAAGCCCTCGCGCTCCAGCTGATATAACATCGCGGTTAATTCCGGGATTAACGCCTGGTGGCTTTGATGTAACAGATGATAATCCGGCAGGCTTTGTAAGCGTTGTTCAGCAATCGGAAAACCGGTGCTGGCGTCTAACTGATAGGCTGCGAAGACCACGCCATCAACCTTACCGGTTAAAAACAAATTCTTCGTGGCCTCCAAACTGCCAGTACTGATCACCTGACGCGACGCCGGTAAGGTCCGCAAAATATCTTCCACCACCATGGCACCGCGGACATAGGCCAGACTTTGCACTTGCTGTAACTGACAGCCGGCGCAGCGCTGCTGATTGACATATAAAAAGACATCGGTATCAAACAGCACATAGGGCACCGGCAGCAGCGCCGGATAGCGTTCCGTTACTCGGAGAACCCGCGCCAGCTCGCCAGCCAGCTCACCTTTATTTGATTCAAGCAGGCTACGACCAAAAGGAACCTCGATAAACTCTACCCTGATACCTAAGCGATGATACGCTTCACTCAGCAGCGCCTGACTATACAACGAGGCTGGGGACCCCAGCGCTTGTCTGAATTGCAAAGGGGATTCCTGCCAGCGTTGGGGTTGCGGGTAAGTGGTGACACTGAGTAAGGAGAGTAATACCAACAGCCATTTCATCCTGAATTCTAGTATCCTTATTGGGGCGCAGCCAGGCGCGCCGTTAAATGAATAAGTCTGTCGTCGGCAGGCCGGTTCCGGGTTGTTTATCCGCGACCACCACGCAGCAGGCGATGCCAGTCTGCCAACGCCAGCAATAACAGCCGCACATTTTCCTGGATTTTGCCGTCAATCAAATCACCGTCATGATCAAAGGCACCACTAAAAGCGTTAGCGAACACCTCAGGCTTATTTAATGGGTGTAAGTCCAGATACACGCAGACTTGCCGCAGGTGATATTGGGCCCGCGAGCTACCCATACCGCCGGCGGCCCCCATGATGGCAACGGCTTTACCGCGTAGCAGATGATTATCCGGCTCTCTGGATGCCCAATCCAAGGCATTTTTTAAGGCGGGTGCTAAGGAGTAATTATACTCAGGACAGGCCAGCAGCAGCGCATCAGCCGCGGCAAATTCCTGCAGCAAGGTGTCGACGGCAGCGGGTTTAGCCGCTAAGTCGGCATTATAAAACGGTACATCCAGTAAATCTGCGACATGAATTTTCATGCCTGCTGGTGCATGCGCCTGCGCATAGCGTACTAAACCACGGTTAGTTGATTTGGCGCGCAAGCTACCGCATAGCGCTAACACTCTGATTGTCATAAGCGGCTCCTCGATAACGGACAATTTTAGCTTAGCCGAAGCTGAACTTTTTGCCGCATTTTATTAACAGCCTAAACTGGTTGTTATCGCCCCGAGCTGTTAGAATGCGACCTGCTCTGGTGAGCAAGATGCTTGAAAAGGGAATCAGGTGTAAAACCTGAACTGTACCCGCAACTGTGAAACGCGCTGCAGCTAATACCACTGTATCAGTCTTGATTACGGGAAGGTGGTTGTGGGTTATCGCGTTAAGTCAGGAGACCTGCCAGACACTGAACGCTCTTTTGCGAAAGAGTGAAAACGCCCGTGCGGGAAGACACGGTAGCGCCTGTTACTCTGCCAGTCGGTGGAGGCTTGGCTGCTGCCATTAATATTGCATCTGGACAGCAGCGTGAGCGCAATTTTTACCCTTGATCAGGTTAGTCTCAGTTACCCGTCGTCCAGCCATGGTGCGGCGAGCCTGGTGCTGCAGGGTATCAGCTGTAGTCTGCCTGCCGGGGAATTAATTGGCATTATCGGTCCTAACGGCGCGGGTAAAAGCTCCTTGTTGTCGCTGTTAAGTGGTTGTCCGGCGCCCAGTCACGGCAAAGTGCAGTTCGCGGGTAAGCCACTGCACAGCTATCCACCGCGGCAACTCGCACAGCAATTAGCCTTCTTACCGCAACATAATCCGCCCTTACCCGGACTCAGCTGCTATCAGGTGGCGGCCATGGGGTTGCTGCCGCACAAGCACTGGTTTGAAGCAGATAATGATCATGACAGACAGCAGGTAGAACTGGCGCTGCAACACACCGGTTTGTTGGCTAAACAACAACAACGCTCAGATACGCTATCGGGTGGCGAGTGGCAGCGGCTGACACTGGCGCGGGCTTTGGTGCAGCAAGCCAGAGTGTTATTGCTGGACGAGCCGACCAACCATCTGGATGTTAAATATCAACATCAGTTATTACAGTTGTTGTTGAGTCTCAACAAAACCGTGATCTGTGCGCTGCATGATCTCAACCTGGCTGCCCGTTACTGCCATAAACTGCTGCTGTTGCAGCAAGGGCAACTGAAAGCCTTCGGCAGTGCGGAGCAGGTGTTGCAACCGGCGCTGCTAAGTGAAGTGTTTGAATTGCCGGTCGAGGTCAGTCGCCATCCACAGTATGGCTGGTGGCAGGTCAACTTTATCAGCCCACAGGTGGCAAAGTGAGTCGCTGGGCGGGCCAATATCCATTGGCACTGGCTGTGCTGGCAAGTTTGCTGCTGGGTAGTGTGCTCGTCAGCTTGTTACTGGGTAGTGCTGACTTAAGCTGGCCTGTACTCTTTGCTGCATTGCAGCTTAATGGTGAACAGCCGCTGGCTGAAACCATTATCTGGCAATTACGTTTGCCGCGGATTTTGACTGCCTTGTTGGTCGGGGCCGGGTTGGCAGTGAGCGGTGCCGTGTTACAAAATGCCAGCCGTAATCCCTTGGCGGATCCCTACTTATTTGGTTTGATGGCCGGTGCCGCGCTTGGTGCAACCATTGTCAGTATTGTGCTGCCTGAGCAGCAACTGAGTATGGCGCTGGGGGCTTTTGCCGGTGCCATGTTGGCCATTGCTTTAGTTTTAGCCGTCGCGTTTGGGCAGGGCCGGCAACGGATTGAAGTCACGTTGCTGGCCGGTGTTGCCGTGTCCTTTATGCTCAGTGCCATTAGCAGTTTTATTTTGTATTTTGCCGAGCCCTTTGCTGCCAATAAGGTGATTTTTTGGCTAATGGGCAGTTTAAGCCGCAGTAGCTGGCAAAGCCTGACGTTGATTGCCCCGCCGGTGATGGCGCTCTTGCTGCTGGCCGTGGCATTACGCCGGCAGCTGGATGCCTTGTTACTGTCGGATACCAGCGCCCGCAGTTTGGGGATCCGGCCGCAGCGTCTGCGTCTGCTATTGCTGATTAGCACCGCTCTGGTTAGCGCCGTGATCGTGTCACAGTGCGGTGGTATTGCCTTTGTAGGCTTATTGGTACCCCATATGGTGCGGGCGTTATTTGGGGTGACCGCGTTGCCGCTGCTGCTCGGTTCAGCGTTACTCGGTGCCTGTTTTATGCTGTGGGTGGATAATCTGGCGCGAAGTGTGCTGGCGCAACAGGAAATTCCGCTGGGGGTTATCACCTCTGTCATTGGCAGTATCTTTTTCTTAATGTTGCTGCGGCGACGGCTTTAAGTGCTACGGCAATGGGTTTAACAGAGGATGGAGTCATGTCCGAACAATTAAAACAACAGCAACATCAGGCCAGACAACAACGCTTAAAAGCGCAGGTTGATGCGGCTGTCGCGAGAGCCACCATTGAAAAAGGCCTGATTCTGGTGTTAACCGGGAATGGCAAAGGCAAGTCGACCGCAGGTTTTGGTACCGTCGCCCGGGCCGTCGGTCATGGTTTAACCGCGGCGGTGGTGCAATTTATTAAAGGGAGCTGGGATTGCGGTGAGCGTAATTTGCTGCAGCAACATGGGGTTGAATTTGCGGTGATGGCCACCGGCTTTACCTGGGATACCCAGGATCGGGCCGCAGATATGGCTGCTGCCGAGCGCGCCTGGCTGGAGGCAGAACGTTTTTTGGCCGATGACAGTATCGACCTGGTGTTGTTAGACGAACTCACCTATATGCTGACCTTCCATTATTTGCCATTAGAGCGCATTGAGCAGGCGCTATTACAGCGGCCCGCGAAACAGCACATTGTGATCACCGGGCGGGCTTGTCACCGACGGTTAATTGAACTGGCCGACACGGTAAGCGAAGTGCAGGTGGTTAAGCATGCGTTTGACAATGGCGTCAAAGCGCAGCGCGGCCTGGATTGGTAAGATGCGAAAGCTGATTATTGTCGCCCTGGTATTGCTGAGTGCTTGCGCCGCCGCAGCCACACCTCAGCGAGTAATCACCCTGACCCCGCATCTGACGGAGTGGGTATTTTTACTCGGTGCCGGCGATCGTTTGGTGGCGGTCAGTGATTACTCCGATTACCCGGAAGATGCACAACATCTGCCATCCTTTAATACGTTCGGGGCACTGAATGTTGAAGCGATCCTGGCGCTGCAGCCCGACTTGGTGTTAGCCTGGCGCGGGGGCAACCCGGAAGCAGATTTGCAACGCTTGCAGCAGTTTGGCATTACGATTTTCTATTCTGAGCCGGTGTTACTGGACGATATTGCCAGCGAGTTACAGCAGTTAGCGGTGGTATTGGGTGTACCAGAGCAGGGCGCACAACAGGCCAGGCTGTTCCGGCAGCGTTATCAGCAATTACAGCAAATCTATCAGCAGGCACCACCGCTAGCGGCGTTCTTTGCTATGGGCACAGAGCCGTTGTTAACGGTGGCCAATCATGCCTGGCCAGCACAGGTGATGCAGCTTTGCGCGGCCGCTAACATCTTTGCAGATGCGAAAACTGATTATCCACAGGTGGCATTAGAACAAGTACTGGCTCGGCAACCGACGGTAATTATTCAGGCCAGCCGCGATGCGGTGGCGCCGTCATCGGCTTTCTGGCTGCGTTATCAGAGCCTGCCAGCCGTGCGGCAGCAGGCCTTTATTACCCTGGATGCCAATCAATTATATCGGGCGACACCACGGATCCTGGACGCCGCCGAGCAGTTATGCCGTCAGCTACAAGCCTATCGCGAGCGGGGTTAATGTAGTAAGTCGTCCTCAGCATTAGCGACTTGGCGACACTCGGTAATATTATTTCTTTTACGGCAAATTTCTTGCGGTTTGTCCGGCTTGGCGCCGACGACTTTTTTGATGCCGGACACAACGGTCGCATCCACTGCCATGCCGAGTTCCGTCAAGATCATTGGATTACTCTCTCGTTGTAATGGTTTTGCCGGATCGACAGTCTGGTTTTGATGCTCACCTAACTGGCTATCAGCCAACATTCCGATTGCAGTACAGCCGCCAAGCGGCAATAGTAGCGCGCTAAGCATGAAGACGCGGATTAACATCGGCATAGCTACACTTTCCTTGTTCGTTCTAGAGTAACTCTAGCTGATAATTCCCACTGGCAAAAGCGCTGGCCAGCTCATGTGAGCGTTGCAGTACTTCCTGCCAATAGGCAATGCGCTGCGCATCCGGTAGTTTAAAGTCTTTGCGATCCGGAATTTTGCCATACGGCAAACTGCGAACCCAGCTGTCGCTTGGGCACAAAATAATCACATTATGCAGTAGTTCGGGTTTTACCCGGCGCCAGGGTAGGGCTTTATCAAACCAGCCAGGTGTCAGGTTGGGATAGAAATGTGGATATAATACCAGGCCGTCTTCACTAAAGCGTTGATTAAAATGATAATCGGTAATGCCGCCATCAAAATAGCGACCGGGTTTAGCATCGCAGATATTTTCAATAGGCTCTAAAACCATTGGAATGGATCCGCTGGCTAAAATGGCTGCCCGCAGATTATCACTGGTCAGGGCGACATGTTCTGTCGGCAGCTCGGCACTGTGCATAAAGGGCGCACAGGCACCCGGGGCATAAAAGTGTACCCGTTGATAAAAAAACTGGAGTAAGGAACGATGCAGCAGGTTGGCGGTGGCCGTTAGCCCCAGCGCCGCGCCTTGCAACAGACTATTACTGACTTTGGTTAAACCGCGGGCGCGATCAACAATCAGATGCAGTTTCATCACCGGATTTGTCAGTACTTCGGCACAGTGTTGTGCGGTAGGTAACACCTGATCAATCACCGTATGTGAAATGCGGGTGACTAAGCTTACGTCAGCCCCTGCCGGATAACAGATTTCAGAATAAGCTTTGGCAAAGCGAGCTGACGCTGCCACCGCATCTTGCTGCGCATAACAACTAAAGCGCCAGGCACCGGCGGAGCTGCCGAGTAAATGTAAAGGTTTACTGCGGCCCGCAAAAAATTGCCCCAATAAATATTGATCCAGGCCGTACAGGCAAAACCATTTCGGGCCGCCGCTGGCGCCCACCATGACTTCGATATCGTCAGCTTTTAAACCTGATTGCTGGATTTTACGCCAGGCGGTTGCACCGGCGAGCACCCTCAGTGGTGACTGCACTGCCTCTCCTTAATTCGTCAACACGGCCAGGCACCTTACTAATTACCGAATAAGGTCTGGTGCATCCGCTCGGCATAATCATCGGTCATACCGGAAATATAATCACAGATCACTCTTAGCTGGGCAGTACAGTCTGCTGCAGCTTGCCAGCGGGCCTGAGTATTTAACGGCAGCAGGCGCTGTGGATCTGAATGAAAGGCATCAAACAGCTTTAATAACATATTCTGGCAACGAAAACGTGACTGTTGAATTTCCGGTAACTGAATGACACAGCGGTAAACCAGATTTTTCAGCGTCTGCAGAATATGCTGCTCATCGTCAGCCAGCCTGGCATTGTAGCGGATCAATGGTTCCTGACAAGCCGGTAAACTCTGATACAGACTAACCGAGGTAATCAGCTGATTAACCAGGGAGCCGATAGCATCTTTACGCAAATGGTGTTTTGGACTGAACAGTTTGCTACCCAGCTGGCTTAGCTGTTGTTGCAAAGCGGGATCAAGCTGGCTAAAGGGTTCAGCGGTGAAGTCCAGCCACTGCTGATAACGGAGATTCCCCAGCACAATCGCATCTTCCAGATCGTGCACACCATAGGCAATATCATCCGCCAGCTCCATAATGGACGCATCCAGCGCTTTATAGCGGGATTTTTGCCAGGGTGATTTTGGCAGCAATTCTAACTGTTGAAAGTGTTGCCGATCTTGGTCACTTAAGGGTGCCAGTACCCAATCCAGAATATCGCTGTCGGCGGCAAAGATGGCTTTAGCTGGTTTCCATGCTGAGAGACTAAGCGGGTTGTTGATCTCAGGTAGCGCCGGAATCAGCGGCTGCAGTACCGGGTATTTTAACAAGCCGAGCAAGGTGCGGCGCGTCAGATCCATACCGTGGTGTTCAGTATAAGGCTCAAGCTTGGCGACGATGCGTAACGTCTGGCCGTTGCCCTCAAAGCCGCCGGCGCCGAGCATTTTAAAATTGAGCGCGGTTTCGCCGCCATGACCGAAAGGCGGATGGCCAAGATCATGTGCCAAACATAGCGCTTCCATCAGGCTGTCATCCGGCAGTAAGGCCCGTAATTCCGGCGAGCTGTTAAGCCGCAGCTGATTAACTAAACCGGTGCCGATCTGCGCCGCCTCTAACGAATGGGTGAGCCGGGTGCGATAGAAGTCATTCTGGCCAATGCCGAGGATCTGTGTTTTCGATTGCAGGCGGCGAAAAGCCGCTGAGTGTAATACCCGCGCCCGGTCGCGTTGCCAGGGGCTACGGTGATCTTTGGGCCGGTTATCCGGAATGGCGGAGCGTCTTGCTTCCCAGATCGCAGTCATCTTCTTCACCCAACTATGCATTATTCAATGACTTATCATAAAGTAAAGCGCCAACAGAAGCGATGCTGGACAGCGGGTATTTTATACTGTATAAATAACCAGTCTAATCGCTAAGGAGTCGAAAATGGCTGTTATTACCAAATATGTCGTGGAACGCAGTGGAGTCGAGAAAATGACCTTTACCAGTAAAGCAGAAGCAGATGCCTACGATAAAATGCTGGATACTGCCGATGCGCTGCAAGTATTACTGAGCCATGCCAATATCCTGACAGAGGAAAACCAGGCCGAAGCACTGGCATTATATCTGGCACAGCAAAAAGACGAGCTATTGGTTGCACTTGGGGTGAAAAAGGCAGCCAAAGTGGTAGATAAATCAACCAGCGAGGCCGCAGAGCCGGCGGCAGCTAAAGCGAAAAAACTGCAAGCCGTGGTCGCGGAACAGGTGGCTTAACAGTTGAGCAGCGACGCTGTTGCTGTCGTCGCCTTGCCCTTTGTGTCAGCTAAGGTTGAGGCTGATCTAAGCTTGCTTAGTCGGCCGCACGGCTGCGCAGTGCCAGGACTTTTTGTTGCCAGTAGCGCTGCAAGTCGGCTTTGACTTCCGGCAATAATAAGTACAGTGCCAGAATATTCGGGATCGCCATGAGGAAAATCATCGAATCAATAAAGTCGAATACTGCCATAATGCTGGGTACCGCGCCCATCGACACCATGCCGCAGAACAATATTTTGTAAAGCGTGGTCAGCTTAGGGTGGGGGCCGACAATATAGCGCCAGCCGGTTAAACCATAGTAAGACCAGCTGAGCACGGTAGAAAAGCCGAACAGCAGCAAAGCCACCATCAGTACCAGCGGGAACCAGTCAAACACTGAAGCAAAAGCGCTGGAGGTAATCTGTACACCATCCAGGCCCTGCATTTGGTAAGCGCCGGTCAGAATAATCACCAGCGCGGTAATAGTGCAGATCACCACCGTATCGATAAAGGGTTCCAGCAAACCAACAAAGCCCTGTGATACCGGGTCCTTGGTTTTTGCCGCGGCATGGGCGATGGGCGAGGAGCCAATACCAGCCTCATTCGAGTATGCCGCCCGGCGAAAGCCCTGAATTAACACCCCGATAAAGCCGCCATAGGCCGCATCAGGTGCAAAGGCACTTTGTATAATCAGCCATAATGCCGCCGGCACTGCAGTAAGGTGGCTGCCAATCACCACCAGCGCGGCCAGCAAGTATATCGCGCACATCAAGGGCACCAGCTTACTGGTAACATTGGCAATACTCTTAATGCCGCCAATGATGACGGCGCCGATTAACGCCGCATAGATCACACCGAATAACCAGGCATTATCAAAGCCCGTGACGCTTTGTACCTGCACAAACCCCTGATTGACATGCACAAAACCGGCTGAGCCGAAAATAACCGCGACCGAGAAGAACAGCGCCAGTGCGGTACCGAGTTTCGGTAGCTGATACTTATCCAGCGCGGCCTTGATATAGTACATCGGGCCACCGGAGACAGTACCATCAGCATTCACCTGGCGGTATTTTACCGCCAGCGTACATTCGACAAATTTGGTCGACATGCCAAGCAAACCGGCCATAATCATCCAGAAAGTGGCGCCAGGCCCGCCCAGGCTAATGGCGACCGCGACCCCGGCAATATTACCGGTACCAACAGTACCGGACAGTGCGGTAGTTAACGCCTTATAGGGCGAGATTTCTCCGCTGCTGCCGGGCTCTGGTTTAGCAAACAGCCGCCGAATAGCATAGCCGAAACCTCTGATATTGATAAAACCCAGATAGCAGGTAAAGATGATAGCGCCGCTGATCAACCAAATCATTACCAGCGGAATATCAACGCCATTAAAGGAAAAGGCATAAAACACCACTGAGGCAAGTTGGTTGGTAAAGGCTTCAAAACTGGCCTGAAATGAAAATTCAGCAGACATATTGCTATCCGGATGGCTGTAATCTGGCAGAGCATACCTGCTCAGACCAGAACTGACAACCATTGCTCAGTTGGACAGCGATGATTTGCGATTAACCGCGGATTCAGATAGTTGGGCTAAGCTTAATCCGTTCAGGGTCAAGCAGACCGCGTTAAAGGAGAACTGTAATGTGGATTCGAACTAGTTTGATGGTGTTATTGCTGGGGGTATTGCAAGGCTGTGCTGCCGGCATTAATGCCACCCCGGCAGAACAGCGTGCTGCCATCACTGAGATGCGCCAGCAGGTACTCAACGACCTATACCGCGAAAAAACCAGTGCCCGGGCGGAAGTGGCGGCGGCTCCCGGTTATGCGGTATTTAGCAATGCTAATGTCAATCTGATTCTGGCGAGTTTTGGCGGCGGCTATGGCGTGGTTCGCAATAATCGCAGCGGTGCCGATACCTATATGAAAATGGGCGAGGTTGGCGTCGGTCTGGGAGCGGGTGTCAAAGACTTCCGGCTGGTACTGGTGTTTCATACTGAGCGGGCGCTACAACGCTTTATTGAACAGGGCTGGGCTTTCGGCGCTCAGGCCGATGCTGCCGCCAAAGCCGGCGATAAAGGCGCCGCGGTTGGCGCCGAAGCCAGTGTCGATGAGGTGACTATTTATCAGTTTACCGAAACGGGGCTGGCATTGCAGGCCACCATTAAAGGCACCAAGTTCTGGGTCGATGATAAACTAAATTAGATGTCCGGGGTGACAGAGGCGGCCGCTAACGCGGCCGCGATTTGCAACAACAGTTAATATTGAATGTAGCTCTGTAAAAACTGGCCGAGGCGGCTAATCGCCTGGGTCAGTTGTTCTTTATGCGGTAGCGTGACAATACGGAAATGATCCGGCTCTGGCCAGTTAAAAGCCCGGCCATGCACCAGTAGTACCTTATGCTGGCGCAGAAAATCCAGTACAAAGAGCTCATCGTCCTGAATCCGGTATTTTTTAAGATCGATCTTCGGAAACAGATACATTGCCCCTTTGGGGCGCATACAGCTGATGCCATCAATTTCGGTCACCAGCTTGTGCGCCAGATCCATCTGATCGTATAAGCGTCCACCCGGTACCACCAGCTCATTAATACTCTGATAGCCACCCAGTGCCGTTTGCACCGCATGTTGACAGGGTACATTGGCACAAAGCCGCATCGATGCCAAAATATTCAAACCTTCGATATACTGCCGTGCCGCCTGCTTGGCGCCGGAGATAAATAACCAACCGATGCGAAAGCCGGCGATGCGGTAATTCTTCGATAAGCCACCAAAGGTCAGCATCACCAGGTCATCGGCCAAGGCCGCCGTGCTAACGTGCTCAGTACCGTCATACAGCACCTTGTCGTATATCTCGTCACTTAGCACCACCAGTTTATGTTCACGGGCGATTTGCAGTAATTGCCGTAAAAATGCCGCGTCATAGACTGCACCGGTCGGATTATTCGGATTGATTAGTACTAGGGCGCGGGTTTTTTTGCTGATCTTTGCCTTGATATCATCCAGTGCCGGCAACCAATCCTGTTGTTCATCACAGAGGTAATGGACTGCCTTACCACCCGCCAGATTCACTGCCGCCGTCCACAGTGGGTAATCCGGCATTGGCACCAGTACCTCATCACCGTTGTTCAGCAGTGCCTGTAATGACATCAGGATCAGCTCAGAGACGCCGTTACCGATATAGACATCATCCGCATCGGCACCCAGAATGCCACGCTGCTGGTAATACTGTGCAACGGCGACCCGCGCCGGGTAAATACCCTGCGAGTCGGAATAACCCTGGGCGGTTGGCAGGTTATGGATCACATGCTTGAGAATTTCATCCGGCGCTTCAAAGCCAAAGGGCGCCGGATTGCCAATATTTAATTTCAGAATGCGGTGGCCTTCCTCTTCCATGCGTTTTGCTTCGCGTGCCACCGGGCCACGAATATCGTAACAAACTCCATCCAGTTTATTTGACCGTTCTACCGCTTTCATTTTGTTCGCCTGACTCTTCAATTTGGGGTTGTTTATCCATCCAGACCGCTAAAGCTGCCCAGTGCAGTGTTTATCAGTAAACAAATATTTGCAATATTTTCAGGCAATAAAATACAAAAAAAGCCGACTGCGAACTTTTTGTTCGAATCTAAGCCTCATAGGCGGTAGAATATGCGGCTATTTTGGGTTTAACTGAAACGATCTGTTGCTTTAAAAGGTGGTGAATGCTCTTAATCCGTAACCTGATTCTGGTGCTGTTTTGGCTGTTAGTGGCGGTGGCTACCTTTAGTCCTTTTAGTGAACTGGAACCAGTAAAAGAGCCTGAAGCACTGGAGGAATGGCAAATTCCAAGCCGGCTAACCGCTTTATCTGATGCCGACCAAAAGAAGTTGTTGCAGCGGCTCGCTTATCCGAAGGCAGCGATCCCAAAGCAGCCGTTACCTGATTTCAATACCATCGCGAATGTCGATCGCAAGAAACAAGCGTTTTTTGACTATCTGAGGCCGCATGTCAAACGCGAAAATCAGCGTTTATTGTGGTTACGTGAACAGCTGCTGGAGATTGCCGAGAAAAAGCAGAAAAACTTAAGACTCAGCATTGAGGAATATGCGTTTCTGTATAGCCTGTATGACGAGTTTAAGTTAGACGTGGCAGAGACGGATCAGGAAACCCTGGCTGAGCTATTACTGCGGGTAGATGTGATCCCGGAAAGTTTAGTCTTAATGCAGGCAGCAAATGAGTCTGCCTGGGGCACCAGCCGTTTTGCCATAGAGGGTTATAATTTCTTCGGCCAGTGGTGTTTTCGCGAGGGCTGTGGCCTGATCCCGCTAAACCGGGCCGAAGATCAGTTTCACGAGGTCGCGAAATTCGACAGTCCGGCAGCCAGTATCCGCAGTTATTTTTATAATCTGAATACCTTTCATACTTACGAGCAGTTGCGGCAGATCCGCGCACAACACCGTGCTGAAAACCGGCCTCTGCGTGGTGAAGCCCTGGCACATGGTTTGAGTGCCTACTCTGAGCGCGGTCATGAATATATCGAAGAAATTACCGCGATGATTCGTTTTAACCGTCGTCTACTGGAAGATTAAGCGATAAAAAAGCCTGCTCAACTGAGCAGGCCTGGTGTTGCTGCCGTAGCCTGTTACGCTCAGCTTAATTCCACTGCCTGATGCACAACTAACTCGTCATCTTCCTGCTCGAAACCTACTGGTACGCTAGGTACTGCAACCTTATCAAAGGCGGTATCACCATCGCTGAGCAGAGCGCTTTCTTTGCTAATCGCCGCAAAATCAAACAGCGTTTTATCCGCCAGATGGGACGGCACAATGTTCTGCATTGCCTGAAACATGGTTTCAATCCGGCCCGGGAAACGTTTATCCCAGTCCTGCAGCATTTCTTTTACCACCTGCCGCTGCAACCCGTCCTGTGAGCCACAGAGGTTACACGGGATAATCGGGAAAGCCTTGGCTTGCGAATATTTTTCGATATCCTTTTCTTTGCAGTAAGCCAGAGGCCGGATCACGATATGTTCGCCGTTATCACTGATCAGTTTGGGCGGCATCGATTTCATCTTGCCGCCATAAAACATATTTAAAAACAAGGTTTCCAGCATATCATCGCGGTGGTGGCCGAGGGCGATTTTAGTTGCGCCCAGTTCTTTGGCAGTGCGGTACAAAATACCACGGCGCAGGCGTGAACACAGCGAGCAGGTCGTTTTGCCCTCCGGGATCTTTTCCTTGACGATGGCATAGGTATCTTCAGTAACAATTTTAAAGTCGACACCAATGGCTGTCAGATACTCTGGCAGCACATGCGCCGGGAACCCCGGTTGTTTCTGATCAAGATTCACCGCCACAATACTGAAATTAATTGGCGCCGATTGTTGCAGATTCAGCAGAATATCCAGCAGGGTATAAGAGTCTTTACCGCCGGATAAACACACCATCACCTTGTCGCCTTCACTGATCATGCCAAAATCAGCAATGGCCTGGCCAACGTTACGGCGCAGCCGTTTGTGCAGTTTATTCAGATTGTATTGGGCTTTCGCTTGCGCGGCGTGAGACATCATTAACTACCAGACAGAAAAAAGGCGCACATTATACCCAAGGGTGCGCCTACGCAAAAGAGGAATAGGATCCTGCTCTAGGATTTCTCCAGCGGACAGACAAAGTTTTCCGGTTTTAACGCCAAGACATCGCAGTCTAGTCGGTCAATCACATGCTCGGCGGTATTGCCGATAATGGCGGCCGATAAACCGGTTCGGCCGATGGTACCAATTAATACCATTTCCGCATCCAGCTGCCGCGCCAGTTTCGGGATCACATCTTCTGGCATACCCTCCAGCACATGACACTGTTCCGCCGGAATCGCATAGTCGTCGGCGAGCAGCTTGACGGCATCTTTATGGTGGCGCTGCATAGTGCTGTTATATTCCTGCGGATTAAACTCCGGGATTTCGATGGCGATATTAACCGGCGTACCCGGATAGGCATTGACCAGATGTACCTTGGCGTGCAGCAATTCAGCCATTTGTAACGCTTTAGTAATTACGCGTTTATTTAATGATTTATGATGTTCTTGTTCGCTGCCGGCATTAACTGCGGCGATAATATTTCCTTGCTCCGGCCAGGCGTGTTCTTTTACCAGCAATACCGGGCAGGGACACTTGCGTAAAATATGCCAGTCAGTTGGGGTAAAAATCATCGATTTCAGTACGTCATGATCATGAGTACCTTTAATGACTAAGTCGAAGTTATGCTCCAGTACCGCCTTGACCACGGCTTCGAAAGGTCTGTTGTGCCAAACCACCTGTATCGCAATGTCGAGCCCGGCGGCCGTTGCCGGTGCTAATAAACCGCTAAGCCAGATTTCACGATCCTTAATCACCGCTTGTTTCATGGCTTCGCGCTCATCACCGGACAACATGGTGGTCATCTCATAGGAGAATTCATACACCGACAGAAATGCCGTCAGTTTACCGCCTTGTTTGCGGGTTAGTTCCAGCGCACGATCCAGCGCTTTTTGCTGTTCCGTAGTTGGATCCAGTACCACTAAAACATTGTTGTAAATCGACATAATATCTCCGGCTATCCATTCTAACTCACCTAAGTGTAGTCAAAATAACCGGAGTTGGTAGCGGGGCTTTTGTGTTAAATCAATAAACAAGCAACAAAGTTAAAGCGGCGTTGCGGCGCAATAGGCGTTGTTGCTTTACTGAAATCAATATGGGGGGTTAGCAATTCCCTGCCAGATTATTTAGTGCCAACGCATCAAGAATGGTAATCAGTTTACCGTCGACATCAATAATCTGATCTTTATGCAGTTTACTCAGCAAACGGCTGATGGTTTCCACGGTTAAGCCCAGATAATTACCGATATCACTGCGGGTCATCGTCAGACGGAAAGCCTTAGACGAAAAGCCCCGGTTACCGTAGCGTGATGCCAGATGATTGAGGAAGGTCGCCAGTTTTTGCTCGGCAGTTTTCCGGTTTAACAACAGCAACATTTGCTGATCTGCCTGAATGTCCTGGCTCATCAGCCGCATCATTTGCTGCCGTAATTTGGGCAGTTGATCTAATAACAGTTCGAGATTATTGAACGGGATTTCACAAATCATTCCGGTTTCCAGCGCTTCAGCGTAACTTACGTGTTGCTGGGTGTTGATCGCATCAAAACCGATAATATCGCCGGGCAAATGGAAGCCGGTAATTTGTTGCTCACCCTGTTCGGTCAGGGTAAAGGTTTTAAAGGATCCGGTACGCACGGCGAACAGCGATTTTAGTGCGGTGCCACTTTCAAACAGAATATCGCCTTTATGCAGCGGGCGTTTACGCTGGATAATGTCATCCAGCTTGGTCATTTCCTGATCGTTAAGTGAAAATGGCAGGCACAGCTGGCTAAAACCACAATCCTGACAATTAATCGCCGAGCGTTGCATCGAATGGATCCTAAAGTCCCTAATATGGCTGCTAGCTTAAAAAACTAACCTCTGCAAAGCAAGCCATATCGTATAAAAGCCATAGATAGCCAGTATAGCCGCAGTCGCATAACGAAACAGCATATTTGCTTTGAGCTGACGTAAGGCGTTGGCTGCGCTGCCAACGGCGAGAAGAGCGGGCAGGGTACCGATGCCAAAGCCAAGCATCAGGGCGGCACCTTTTAGCGCACTGCCGCTGGCCAGACTCCAGCTTAAAGTGGAGTAAACCAGGCCACAGGGCAGAAAGCCCCATAACAGGCCATAGCGGTAAGCTTTGTTGGCTGAATCCAGCGGTAACAGCGCTTTGCTCAGTGGCTGTAGCCGCTGCCATAGGCCCTGACCAACCTTTTCTAATAGGGTTAAACCAAACCAGAGCCGGCTAATGTACAGCGCCATGGCAATCAGCAGCAAGCCGGCAAGCAAACGCAGCCATAGCATGGATGCCCCGGTCACTTGCATCGCCGTAATACCAAAATAGCCAACCAGGGCGCCGAACAAGGCGTAAGTCGTTAAGCGTCCGGCACTGAGTAACAACGGAAAGTACCAGCCGTGACGGCGTTGTTCTGCCGGTACACTCAGTTGTAAGGCACTGGCGATACCGCCGCACATCACCAGGCAATGACTGCTCCCCAACAAACCAATCAGTATGGCGGCGAGAAAATCAGGGCTCATCTTGGCGCGACGTGTTGTCGTGGTTTGGCTGCTGGCGTTGTTTGTCAGACTGCACCTGCTGCTTATCCTCATCAAACAGGATGCTTAAGCCTTCTTTTTCCAAATCTTCAAACTGTTTTGAGCGTACCGCCCAAAAGAAAATCCAGATACCGATGGCGACAAATAAAATGGCAATCGGGATCAGTACATAAATAATGCTCATTTCTTCAGTAACCTTAACGAGTTAGATACCACCAGCAAGGAGCTGAAGGACATACCAATCACGGCAATATAAGGTGATACAAAGCCTGCTACCGCCAATGGAATAATAATCAGATTATAGCCTACCGACCAGCCAAGGTTTTGTTTGATGGTACGGGCGCTTTGTTTACCACCGGCAACTAAATCTAATACCAGGCTGACATCTGGCTTTAACAGCACCACATCGGCCTGGTTTTTTGATAAATCCGCGCCTGAGTGCACGGCGACAGAGATATGGGCGGCATTAAAACCAGGGCTGTCATTAATGCCATCGCCAAGCATTAAGACTTTATGGCCATCGGCAATCAGTTGCTGGATCTGCGCGACTTTTTGCTCTGGCGAGCAGCCCTTTACCATAAAATCTAACTGCAGCTGCTGGCTGATCTGCTCTGCCTGCTCCGAGCTGTCGCCGGTCAACATGCCTAAACGATAACCCTGTTGCTGCAGTTTGGCGACCAGTGCCGGCACTTCCGCCCGGATCTGATCACTCAGTTCTACCGCAGCAATCGGCTCGCCGTCGATCACCAGATATACCATCGCATTGCTGACTTCGCTCAATTGACAAAACGCCGCACTGCCGACTTTAAGCTGTCGTTGTTGCCAGCTGCCACTGATCCCAGCGCCAACGGCAACGCTCACCTGCTGCAGTTGCAATGGTTCGGTCAGATACGGAGCAAAGGCCCGGGCGATGGGATGCTCGGAATAGCGCTCCAGATTGGCAATGAAATTCAGCACCTCAGCTTCACCGTATTGCGTGCTGAGTAAGCTGACCTGGCTGACACTAAACTGGCCTTCGGTAAGGGTACCGGTTTTATCGAACACGATATGGCTGATTTCTGGCAAAGTTTCCAGTGCCTGAGAATTTTTAATCAGGATCCCCTGACGGTTTAAGCGTGCTAAGGCACAGGTAATAGCGGTGGGGGTTGCCAGGCTGAGTGCACAAGGGCAGGTGGCAACTAAGACCGACAAGGTAACCCAGAATGCCCGGTCCGGGTTCCACCAGAAATACCACAAACCAAAGGTCAATACCGCTATTACCAGTAAGCGTTCGACAAAGTATTTTGCCAGCTGGTCAGTTTTTTCCACCAACCGCGGTTTTTGATTTAGCGTCTGCTGCTGCAACTGGATAATCTGGCCCAGGCGGGAGTGCGCCAAGGCCTCGCTAACGCGAATTTTCAGTAAACCATCATGATTGATACTGCCTGCCAGTACCGTATCGCCGGGCCCTTTACTAATTGGCCGGTACTCACCGGTTAGCATCGATTCATCAACCGAGCTTTGCCCCTCTGTGACGATACCATCAGCTGGCAGGGTTTCGCCGGCTTTGACCAGGATCAGATCGTCAGGTTGCAACCGGCGCGCCGAGGCACTGGTTGGGCCCTGCTCAGTTAATAAAGTGGCGGTGACCGGCATAATCTTTAGCAGGTTGCTGGTGGCCTCTCGTGCCTGGGCCCGGGCGCGGTATTCAAAAAACTTACCCAGCTGCAGCAGAAAGGTAAACATACAGACCGATTCAAAATAGACTTCACCGGTATGAAACAGCGTTGCATAAGACGAGGCGAAAAAGGTATACCAGAGCGCCAGGCTAACCGGCACATCCATATTCATCTGCCTGGCTTTAATGCTGCGCCAGGCACTGAGAGTGAAAGGTTTGGCGGCATAGAGCAGCACCGGTATGGTCAGCAGCATACTGATCCAACGCAGATAGCCTTCATGCGAGGCTTCGATACCCGTGTATTCGCCAAAGTACAGTGCGAAGGCCAGCATCATCACTTGCATGGTGAGAATGCCCGATACCGCCAATCGTTTCAGATAGCGGTTTAATTCCTGTTTAAAGGTCTGTTCTTCCTGATCGGCAACAAAAGGACTGGCCTGATAACCCAGCTCAGAGATTTGCCGTAAAATGCCGCTTAATGGCAGCTTATTGCTGTCCCAACTGACCGACGCACGTTGGGTAGAGGCGTTAACCGTAACCTTGGCAATGTCTGGCAGTTTTTTCAGTTGCTTTTCAATTAACCAGGCGCAGGCAGCGCAGCTCATGCCGGATAGTGACAATTCCAGTTCAGTTAAATCGCCATGCTGGCGGCTGATATCGGCCAGTACGTCTGGCTGATCAAAGTTGGCTAACTGGTTGGCAAGCTCGTCGGGCAGGGCGGTAACTTTAGCCGCGGCTTCGGTACGGAAGCGGTAATAGTCTGCCAGGCCGTTATTAATAATGGTATCGGCAACCGCCTGGCAACCGGCGCAGCAAAAAAACTGCCGGTTACCATCGATATACAGGGTAAAACGCTCGCCGGTAGCTACCGGCTCATGGCAATGGAAACACTGCAGGTCGCCCAAGACGCCTCTTCCTTAATCAATACAGATAACAGTGATTATTTATAACCCAGTTTAATTTCCTGCTCAGCCGGCAGCACCAGATTGGCTTTGAGTCGCCATTCATTGGACGCATCCGATACGGTTAAGCGCCAACGACCATCTGGTGTCAGGGGTAGGGTGGCAACATAAAGTAGTTCACCACTGCGTTCGGCATCGACAGCAAAATCCCGGGCGCCGAGGGTTGGATGATAAAAGTCTAAATGAATGCTGTCGCCCAGCACCGCATTTTCGGCAAAGCGCACTACGGCTCTATTGCCGGCGACCAGGATGCTGGCATCCAGATTACGCAACGCCGCTTCACGGTACTTGGCAAGTTGCAAGTTGATACTTTTACCCGCCGCATAATAATCATCAATGACGACTTCCGGTTTGTGTTGTTGCATCACTACCACGGTATGCACCGCTTTTAGCGCCGTCAAAACCGGTATCGCAATTAATACCCAGGGCCAGACATATTTATACCAGGGTTTGGTATCCTGTTGCATTCGTAACCTCATTATAAAACTAAGCCCCTGTACGGGGCTTAGATTCTATCAGAACATCCTGCCTGGTGTTAGCGCAGGTCTTCCGGATTCGCTAAGCGATAAACATAGGCTGTCAGGATATGTACCTTGTCTTCACCCAGTGTTTCTTTAAAGGCAGGCATCACACCGTAACGGCCATTGCGCAGCGTTTCTTCGATATCCCGGGCAGAGCCGCCATATAACCAGATATTATCAGTCAGGTTCGGCGCACCGAATGGCAGGTTGTGAGCAACGCTACCGCGGCCATCCACGCCGTGACAGGCAGCACACATACCAAACTTGGCTTTACCGGCTTCAGCGTCTTTTTCATTGACAGCACGGCCAGACAGTTGCAATACATAGGCAGTCATTTCCTTGATGCCCTGGTCGCCCAGTGCGGCTTCCCAGCCCGGCATTGCAGCTTTACGGCCGTATAACAGCGTTTCTTTGATCTTGTCTGGCGTACCACCATATAGCCAATCGTTATCAGTCAGGTTAGGGAAACCACGCTGACCGCGGGCATCTGAGCCGTGACATAACGCACAGTTTTGCAGGAATAAACGCTGACCAATTTTCAACGCTTCTGCATCATAGGCCAGATCCAGCACATCGCGTTTAGCGAAGGCCTGGAAAACCGGGCCGTATACTTCATCTGCTTTAGCGTTTTCAACGTCTAATTCAACATAACGACCTTCAGCACGAGCCAGCTCAACGGCCTGCCGTGACTCTTCCAGTGACTTAATGCCCTGATTGGAGCTGGTCCAACCGAGGAAACCTTTGTAATTTCCCAGACCCGGATAAGCAGCCAGATAGAACACTGACCAAATCAGGGTGGCAAAGAACATATAGGTCCACCATTTTGGCAGTGGGTTGTTGTACTCTTTTAAGCCATCAACTTCGTGATCAGTAGTCTGATCTTCAGGTACGCCCACGAAGTTTTTCAGGTTCCACAATAACAGCACTAAACACAATACCAGTACCGGTATGGTCAGTACCCAAATCCAAAGATTCCAGAAGCTACTCATGCTCCTTCTCCCGTTTCGAATGTTGTTTTCCGGATTCCGGTTCGTCGTCAAATACTAAGTTAGCGGCTTCTTCGAAGTCAGACTTACGTTTTTTGCTGTAAGCCCAAATCACAAACGCCACAAAGCCAACGAACAGGATCACTGTCAGAATGCTGTGAACTGTTGCAAATTCCATAACCGTTACTTCAGCGCTGTGCCCAGTGATTGCAGGTAGGCAATCAGGGCTTCCATTTCGGTTTTACCTTTAACTGCTTCTGCAGCACCGGCGATATCTTCATCGGTGTAAGGTACGCCGAAACTCCGGAAAATCTCCAGCTTACGGGCCGTGTACTTGCCGTCCAGAATGTTGGTATCTAACCACGGGTAAGCCGGCATATTCGACTGTGGCACCACCGAGCGTGGATCCATCAGGTGCGCATAATGCCAGTCATCACTGTAACGACCACCCACACGGGCCAGATCCGGACCAGTACGCTTTGAGCCCCACAGAAACGGATGTTCCCATACGCTCTCACCGGCAACCGAGTAGTGACCGTAACGTTCTACTTCAGCGCGGAACGGCCGAATCATTTGGCTGTGACAGTTGGTGCAGCCCTCACGGATAAACACATCCCGGCCTTCCATCTGCAGGGCAGTGTATGGCTTCAGGCCGTCAATTGGCTGGGTGGTTTCATCGAGAAACATCAGCGGAGTAATTTGAACCAGCGTACCAAAGCTGATGGCGATAATGGTGAAAATGCCCAGTAAACCAACGCTTTTTTCAATTTTTTCGTGATGATTTTTTGACATTTGGCTCTCCTTAGGCGGCGGCTGCAGCAGGTTGGGCTGCTGGTGTTTTACTGCTTACTGTCTTGTAGACGTTGTAAGCCATCAGCAACATACCGGCGACCACGAAGGCACCACCAATAAAGCGCATCAGATAGAACGGCATCGAGGCTTCCAGGCTTTGGACAAAGCTGTAAGTCAAAGTACCGTCAGTGTTAACTGCGCGCCACATCATGCCTTGCATAATACCGCTGATCCACATTGCTACGATGTACAGCACCACACCAATAGTGTGCAGCCAGAAGTGGGTGTTAATCAGTTTTAAGCTATACATTCCGTCTTTGTTATATACCGCCGGGATCAGGTGGTACATAGCACCGATAGAGATCATCGCAACCCAGCCCAGCGCACCTGAGTGCACGTGACCTACGGTCCAGTCAGTGTAGTGTGACAGTGCATTCACGGATTTGATCGCCATCATCGGGCCTTCGAAGGTCGACATACCGTAGAATGACAGCGATACAATTAAGAAGCGTAAGATGGGGTCGGTTTTCAGCTTATGCCAAGCGCCTGACAGCGTCATAATACCGTTGATCATGCCGCCCCAGCTTGGTACGAACAGCACCACAGACATCACCATACCTAAAGACTGGGTCCAGTCAGGCAGGGCAGTGTAGTGCAGGTGGTGTGGACCGGCCCAGATATACAGTGCAATCAGCGCCCAGAAGTGGACGATTGACAGCCGGTAAGAATACACCGGACGACCTGATTGTTTCGGTACGAAGTAGTACATCATACCCAGGAAGCCAGCGGTTAACAGGAAACCTACCGCGTTGTGGCCGTACCACCACTGCACCATGGCATCTACCGCACCGGCGTAAATTGAGTAAGACTTACCCAAATTCAGCGGGATCACCATGCTGTTGACGATATGCAGCGCGGCAACGGTAATAATAAAGCCGCCATAGAACCAGTTCGCGACATAGATATGGCTGGTTTTACGTTTAGCCAGAGTACCGAAGAACACGATAGCAAAACTGACCCAAACGATGGTAATCAGCACGTCAATTGGCCACTCCAGCTCGGCATATTCTTTGCTCTGGCTCAGGCCCATTGGCAGGGTAATCACGGCAGCGATAATAACCGCTTGCCAGCCCCAGAAAGTAAACATGGCGAGCTTTTCTGCAAATAACCGAACCTGACAGGTTCGTTGCACCACATAATAACAGGTGGCGAATAAGGCACTGGTACCAAAGGCGAAGATAACGGCATTGGTATGGAGAGGACGAAGACGGCTGTAGGTCAGCCAAGGCGTATCAAAGTTAAGCGCCGGCCAGTATAACTGGGCTGCAATTAACACTCCCACCGCCATGCCGACAATACCCCATAATACGGTAGTGATGGCAAAGAGGCGGACAACGCTATAGTTGTATTCAACATTTAACGGTTTGGTCTGGCTCATGTTGAGTTCCGCTGCAGTTTTGCTGGTTACTAAAATACCACCTGAAGGTGGCCCTTCTTGTTATAAATGGATACGTCCGCTGGATGAGGCCATCGCAGTTGGTTGTACCCACTTTATTTGGCCCGAATGATAAGGCCTTTACCCCATAAAAGATAGGCAAAGCCGCCTATTTTATGATGTAGAACAAAGTCGCTGTTCAATTTTCAGGCAATTAGGCCTGTTGCTGGTTTTTTGCCTGTTGTTAGCGCTAAGATAGCCACTTCTACGAGTTTAGCAGGCATTACCCTGAGATGAAGTTTGCAGTGAAGTTAGTGTTGTGTTTCATTTTTTTATTTGTACTGCAGGCTTGTACACCCGCTGCTAATGATAACAGCCAGCTGACCCTGCTGCAAACCGCTGACCTGAGTGTACAAATCAGTCCGGCAACAATACCGGTAGAAAGCCCGCTGACGCTAACGGTGAAAACAAACCTTGATATTCAGCAACTTAGTGGTGAAATTCGCGGCATTTCGATGTATATGGGGCGGATCCCGTTACACTGGCGTAAGGTCAGCGACACAGAGGGCACCGTCTGGCAAGCGGAGTTTTTGCTCGGCGCCTGTACCGATCCGCAAATGCGTTGGCAGTTGACGCTGACTATGGCAACCGTCAGCGGGCAGCAGCAACTGCAGCTGATCGATTTTACCTCAAGCTGGTAAGTCGTTGACTCAGTTGTAAGGCAGCTGGTTGGTTTAAATCCAGTTTTGCGGTTTCAACACAAACAAACTGCTGATAACTGTTTTCCGCTAAATCCGGCAGCGCTTTGTTGCGCTCCCGCCATGGATTCCAGACCACAGTAGCATCCTGGCCCAGTTGGCTGATGTTTAACTGCTGTGCGCCACTTTGTAACAACAGCTCTGCCGCAGGCTCCGGATAAACCCTATCAATTTCCCGCTCAAAGCGAAGCGGCGCAGTGCTTTCTACCCGTTCGCCGCCCAGCGTTTTATCCAGATAGGCGCCGGGTAAAGGACTGACACTGGTGTCTGACAGTGACGGTACCGCAAAATAACTGTGTAACGCAGCTTGTTGCAGCATCGGCTCGGCACAGTCCAGCTGTAAAGTCAGAGCCTCCGCGGTCAGCTTCAGCGTCAGGTTTAGCGTTACGCTGTTATGCAGTGTCGGGATATCATCGACATCGATGCTTAACGTAACCAAAGCGAGCTGTGTCGACGGCTCCGCCTGCACCTGACGCCACAGTCGGTTACGCACTAAGCCATGGTTGGGTAGTTTAGCCGCGCTGATATTAAACGGCTTGCCCGCCGGGCCAAACCAGGGCCAGCATACCGGCACGCCGCCGCGGATCGCTTGTTGCTGTTGCCAGACCGCTTTCGGGGATAGCCACAGCAGCTCCCGTCCGGGCGCTGGCTGATAGGATAACAACTGAGCGCCATACAGCGAGATCACGGCCGAAGCTTCGCCACAGACTAATTTCAGGCAGGGCAGGTCAGTTAAATGGGCAAAGCCGGTCTGAGTACTGATTTGCGATAGTGTCTGCGACATCCTGATTCCTTATTACTCGCTCAAGGCGTGGTAAAATAATGTGCTAAATCTACTGCCTTAAAATGCACACAGCCAGCAAAAGCTGGCTGTAGTGATTAGCAGGAGACAATTAGAACTTCATTAGCTCTACCGTGTTATCCAGCATACGGTTACTAAAGCCCCACTCATTATCGTACCAGCTCATCACTTTGACCAGCCTGCCCAGTACCCGGGTTTCCGTGGCATCAAATACCGACGACATTGGGTTGTGGTTAAAGTCGATTGACACCAGCGGCAGATCGTTCACCGCCAGCACTTCGCTCATTGGGCCGCTGCTGGCGGCCTTACGGATAATATCGTTCACTTCTTCAGCAGTGGTATCGCGGCCAGCAATAAAGGTCAGGTCGACTAAAGATACGTTAATCGTTGGCACCCGTACCGCCAGGCCATCAAATTTGCCTTTTAGCTCTGGTACCACTAAACCGACAGCAGCAGCGGCGCCGGTCTTGGTCGGGATCATCGACATTGCCGCGGCGCGGGCACGGCGCACATCAGTATGATAAACATCACTTAAGCGCTGATCGTTAGTGTAGGCGTGGATAGTGGTCATTAAACCGGATTCAATACCCAAAGCTTCATATAGTGGCTTGGCAACCGGCGCCAGGCAGTTAGTGGTGCAGGACGCATTAGAGATAATGTTCATTTCTGGCGTCAGGATCTGATGGTTCACGCCGTAGACCACAGTGGCGTCGACATCTTTACCCGGTGCTGAGATGATGACTTTCTTCGCACCGGCCGTTAAATGGGCGCCTGCGGTTTTACGATCGGTGAACAGGCCGGTACATTCCAGTACCACATCGACTTTCAGCTCGGCCCACGGCAGCTCGGCCGGATTACGCACGCTGAGGGTACGGATTTCGTCATTGTTCACATAGATGGCTTTGTCATCGTGGCTGACGTTGGCAGCAAAAATACCGTGCGCGGTGTCGTATTTTAACAGGTGGGCGTTAATCGCCGCATCGCCGAGATCGTTGATGGCTACGATCTTAATGTCATAGCTTTTGCTGCTTTCATACAGTGCCCGCAGCACATTACGGCCAATCCGGCCAAAACCATTAATCGCAACACGAATAGTCATAAGAACCCCGCTGTTAAAGTGTTAAACTGTTTGAAAACGTATTCATCAGGTATTTTGTAGTAAAATTACATTATTCATGGCAATTTTCAAGCTTAAAAGCATTTTTGTTGCTGATTTTGTAATTTAATGACATAAATGACCATGACAAGCAGCAAACCGCTCCTTACAATAGACTGCTGAGTCGCATGAGTATGATACACACCATAGGCACATTTAATTAAGGATTTCCAATGGACGCCGCCTTACTCGCCGAACTGATTGCCTTTAACGGCATTGAAACCACCTTTAATGATGCCTGGGGGCAGCCGTGTCAGGTCAGTGAGCCGGATCAGTTAGCGCTGCTCAGTGCCATGGGATATCCGGTACAAGATGAAGCCTCCTGCCGCCAGGAGCTGTTACAGCGGCAACTGGATTATTGGCAACAACTGATCGCGCCGGTATCGGTGCAGCAGCAAGATGAGCAGGGCTGGCAGCTGGAAGTGATGGTGCCACTGGCGCTGGCGAATACCGATTTTACGCTGACGCTGACTACTGAGCAGGGCGCAACACAGCAGTGGCCACTGCTGCCGGTAGATGGCGAGCTGACACAGGTGGTGGTGTTAGAGGGCGAAGAGTATCAGCAGTATCTGCATCATATCGCCTACCCATTAACAGTCGGTTACCATCAGCTGGAGCTGCGCTGCAGTGGTACCGATTTATTGGTTAACCAGCAACTGATTATCAGCCCTGGTCATTGTTATCAACCGGCAGCGTTTAGCCAGCGCAAACAGTGGGGTAGCGCGATCCAGCTTTATGCGCTGCGCTCGGAGCGCAACTGGGGGATCGGTGATTTTAGCGATCTGCAAACGCTGATCCGCTATCTGGCGAAGCAGGGGGCAGATTTTATTGGCCTTAACCCCATTCATGCGCTCTATCCGGCCTTAGCGGATAATGCCAGCCCTTATAGCCCGTCGTCGCGACGCTGGCTCAATATTATTTACCTTGATGTGACCGCTACACCTGGCTTTAACGAAAATGCGGCGCTACAGGCTCATCTAAAGCAGCCTGCGGTGCAACAGGCAATAGTTGCAGCGCGGCAGCAGGACTGGGTCGATTACCCGGCCGTGATGGCGCTAAAGCTGCCAGCATTGAAGCTGTGTTATCAGTGGTTTATCGACAACAAGGCTTCGCAGCCTGAACTGGCTGCCGCCTTTGATGCCTTTAAAGCCGCGGGCGGCAACAGTTTAGCGCAGCTGGCGCTGTATGATGCGCTGCATGCCTGGCTGTATCAGCAAGACAGCCAATACTGGGGCTGGCCAAACTGGCCTGAGCAATACCGGGATCCGGACAGCGACGCCGTGCAGCAATTTGCCGCTGAGCACGCAGCTGAGCTGGATTTTTATGTTTATCTGCAATTCCTGGCGCAGCAGCAGCTGGCAGAGGCCCAGCAACTGGCAACAGCGCAGGGCATGTTATTAGGTTTGTATCGTGATTTAGCGGTTGGCGTCAGTGAAGCCTCGACCGAGATCTGGGGGAATCCTGAGCTGTATTGCCGTGACGCCAGTGTCGGTGCGCCGCCGGATCCACTGGGGCCGACCGGCCAAAACTGGGGTTTGCCGCCAATGAAGCCGTTTCAGCTGTACCAGCAGAGTTATCAACCTTTTATTGAGCTGTTGCGTGCCAATATGCAGCATGCCGGTGCGCTGCGGATTGACCATGTAATGGCGCTGCTGCGACTATGGTGGGTACCCAAAACGGCGGCTAATGCCGGTTCGGGTGCCTATGTTTATTACCCTATTATGGATCTGCTGGGCATTCTGGCGCTGGAAAGCCAGCGCCAGCAGGTGGTGGTTATTGGCGAGGATCTGGGCACAGTACCAGAGGGCATCCGTGAGTTACTGCAGCAATTCGGTATCTATTCCTACCGGGTCTTCTTCTTTGAAACCGCGCCGGATGGCGGCTATATTTCGCCGGCACATTATCCGCTGCAGGCGATGGCGACCTTAAGTACCCACGATTTGCCAACCTTAATCGGTTTCTGGCATTGTGAAGACTTAAAACTGGGCCAGCAACTGGGCTTGTATCGCGACGAAGGCCAACTGCAACAGCTTTATCAGCAGCGCCATGCCAATAAACAGCGAATTTTAGATTCGCTGCACGGTCATGGCCGCTTACCGGCTGATTACCCGCGTAGTGTCGATCAGCTTGCTATGGACCGCACTATGAATTTCGCTATGCAGCAGCATCTGGCCGCCGGCGCCCAGCAGCTGTTATGCCTGCAAATTGAAGACTGGCTGGAAATGACTCAGCCGGTGAATGTGCCCGGCACCAGCAATGAATATCCAAACTGGCGGCGCAAATTGAGTCAGCCGCTGGAGCAGTGGACGCAAGAGCCGCATATTGCCGCCTTATTGCAGCAATTAACGGCGCTGCGCCGCCAATAAATAAGCCGCTGTAAGGCCCGTTCAGGTAACTCTCAGACATTTTATTAAGGACAGAATCATGACTGCACAGCTGTTAACCGAAGCCCGTTTAAATCAGCCGTTTGGCTTTTTAGGTTGGCAGCCGCGAATGCAGGATGGGAAAGCGCGTGGTTTGTTGCTGCGCTGCTATCTGCCGCATGCCAGCGCGGTCAGTGCTTTCGATAGCAAAACCAATAAACTGTTAGGTGAGTTAACGCCCGATAGTAGTTGTCCCGGTTTATTTGTGCTGGAGCTACCGACCAAGCGTAAGGCGGTGCCCTATCGGTTACAGGTTACCCAGGGCCGCTATCAGCACCAGTTGTTTGACCCTTATCAGTTTACCGAGCAAGCTTATTATGCGGTGCACTTTGTACAGCATCAGCCGGAAAATCTGTACCGGCAGCTTGGCGCCCAGCTGATTGAGCTGGACCATGCCGGCAAACGGCTGCCGGCAACCCGTTTTGCCGTCTATGCACCCAATGCCAGCAGTGTCAGTCTGGTCGGTGACTTTAACCAGTGGGATGGCCGCTGCCATCCGATGCAACGCACCGACTGTGGCCATTTCGTGTTGGTGCTGCCGGAAGTTGCCGCCGGCGTGCGTTATAAATTTGAAATTAAAGATCAGCATGGTCATCTGTTACCACACAAGGCTGATCCGCTGGCCTTTTATGATGAGCAATATCCGTCGCATGCCTCGTTGGTTTACGATCATCAGCAGTATCAGTGGCAGGATCAGGCCTGGCAAAACCGCACTGCGCCCAATCCGTATCAGAGCCCGATGAGTATTTATGAAGTGCATCTGGGCTCCTGGCGCCGCGGGCCGGACAATCAACCGCTTAATTACCGTGAGCTGGCGGCGCAGCTGATCCCTTATGTACTGGATCTGGGCTATACCCATATCGAACTGTTACCGGTGATGGAGCATCCGTTTGATGGTTCCTGGGGCTATCAGCCACTGGGGCTATTTGCCCCCACCTCGCGTTTTGGCCATCCGGATGATTTTAAAGCCTTTGTCGATGCCTGCCATCAGGCCGGTATCGGCGTTATTCTGGACTGGGTACCGGCGCATTTTCCGGAAGATGGCCATGGTTTAGCCCGTTTTGACGGCTCGCATCTTTATGAATATGCCGATCCGCGCCGTGGCTGGCACCCGGACTGGAATTCCTGCATCTATGATTTTGGTAAGGATTATGTGCGCCAGTTCCTGGTGGCCAGTGCGCTGTACTGGCTGGAGCACTTTCATATCGACGGCATCCGCGTTGATGCGGTAGCCTCGATGCTGTATTGGGACTACTCGCGTAAAGCCGGGGAATGGATCCCGAATATCGACGGCGGCAATCATAACTATGAAGCCATTAGTCTGTTTCGCTGGCTTAACCGCGAAGTGTATAGCAAGTTCCCTAATGCCATGACCATTGCCGAAGAGTCGACGTCTTTCCCGATGGTGTCACGACCGACCGACGGTGGTGGCCTCGGTTTTGGCTTTAAATGGAATATGGGCTGGATGAACGATAGTCTGCGCTATATCAGTAAGGACCCGGCTTACCGGCAGTACCATCATAATGATCTGACGTTTTCGATGGTGTATGCCTACAACGAGAATTTTATTTTGCCGTTATCGCACGACGAAGTGGTACATGGTAAAGGCAGCTTACTGCAAAAAATGCCGGGCGATGAGTGGCAGCAGGCGGCGAACTTACGTGCCTATATTGCTTTTATGTACGCGCACCCGGGTAAGAAAATGAATTTTATGGGGAATGAGCTGGCGCAAAGCCGCGAATGGAATCATACCCAGAGTCTGGACTGGCAGCTCTTAAGCTATGATAAGCACCGTGGGGTACAGCAGCTGTTCCGCGATCTGAACCTGACTTATCGGCGCTGCGCACCGCTGTATCAGCTAGACTATGAGCCAGCGGGCTTTGGCTGGCTGGAGCATCAGGATGCAAGCCATAGTACGGTGAGCTTTTTCCGGCAGGATGCGGCCGGCCAGCGTATTTACGTGGTCAGTAATTTTACGCCGGTGCCGCGCCAGCATTTTGCGCTCGGCGTGGCGGAAGAGGGCGAGTTTGAAGTGATCCTCAATACCGATAGTAAGTATTTCTGGGGCAGTAATTATCCGGTGCAGCAGCAGGCACTGGTCAGTATTGCTGAAGCCTGGCAGGGCCAACCACGGCGGCTGAGCTTGAATTTACCGCCGCTGGCAACCCTCTATCTACGAGTCAAATCTTAGGATTAGCGCGATGGCCGATCAGATAGCACTGTTAAAAATGAGTCCTGGCAAGCCGGCGCCATTGGGGCCAACGCAACTGAGTGCCGGCTGCTGGAACTTCGCCGTCTATGCCCCGGATGCGACCGGACTGCAACTGTGTTTGTTCCGCCCGGATACGGAAGAGCTGCTGGCGGAAATTGCTTTTAGTGGCCGCACCGGGGAGATCTGGCATTTGCAGGTGCAGGGCGTCGCTGAGGGCACCCTCTATGCACTAAAAGCCGCAGGCCCGAATCAGCCGGATCGCGGTTTATTGTTTGACAGTAACAGGTTGTTACTGGACCCGTATTGCCGGCAGTTAAACCGGCCACAATATTGGCATGAACAGCAATATTTAAGCCGTAGTCACTATTCATTGGCCAAAGGCGTACTCAGCAGCACTGAGTTTGACTGGCAGGGCGCCACTAAGCCACAGATCCCACGCGAAAAAACCGTACTGTACGAGGCGCATATCAAGGGCCTGACCATGCAGCATCCGGCGGTACCGGAAGCATTGCGCGGTACCTACCTTGGTCTGTGTCAGCCAGAGGTGATCGCGCATTTAAAAGCACTGGGTATTACTACGGTGCAGTTACTGCCGGTGGCGGCCTTTATGGCAGAGCCACGCTTAAGTAGTCTGAAGCTCACCAACTACTGGGGTTATAACCCGCTGGCATTTTTTGCACCCGAGCCACGCTATCAGGTAGAAGATGCGGTGCAGGAGTTTAAAACCCTGGTTCGCACCCTGCATCAGCATGGGCTGGAAGTGATTCTGGATGTCGTTTTTAACCACACCGCTGAAGCGGGCGAAGATGGCCCGGTGCTCAGTTTCCGCGGTTTGGCCAACCGCCAGTATTATCTGTTTCACAGCCATGGTGAAATGATTGATTATCAGAATTACTGCAACTTTACCGGCTGTGGTAATACGTTAAACCTGTCACACCCAGCGCTGCAAAAAATGGTACTGGATGCGCTGCGGTACTGGCTGACTGAGATGCAGGTTGATGGCTTCCGCTTTGATTTGGCGGTAACGCTGGGCCGTGAGCATAAACGCTTTAATCCCTATGCCGCCTTTTTCCAAATCATCGCCCAGGATCCGGTGCTGTCGCAGGCCAAGCTGATTGCCGAGCCCTGGGATGTCGGGCCCTTTGGCTACCATCTGGGGCAGTTCCCGGCGCATTGGTCTGAGCTTAACGACAAGTTCCGCGATACCTGCCGCGCGTTCTGGCGCGGTGACAGTGGCACCTTGCCAGATTTTGCCACCCGCTTACTGGGCTCACGCGATATTTTCCAAAAGCACCATAAGCCGGCCAGTTGTAGTGTCAATTATCTGTGCTATCACGATGGTTTTACGCTGCAGGATCTGGTCAGTTACCAGCATAAACATAACTGGCTGAACGGTGAAGAAAACCGGGACGGCCATAGTCATAACCTGAGTAGCAATCATGGCGTCGAAGGCCCAAGCTCAGATCCGGCAATCGTCGCCGCCCGGTATCAGCATAAGCGTAATCTGGTGGCGACCTTGCTGCTGAGTCAGGGCATTATCCACTGGCTGGGCGGTGACGAACTCAGCCATAGCCAACACGGTAATAATAATGCGTATTGTCAGGATAATCCGATTTCCTGGCTTAACTGGCAATTGGATGGCCATAGTACGAAGTTTTTGCAGTTTGTACGCCAGATGATAGCACTGCGTAGCCAGTTTAGTTGCCTGCAGCAGCTGAGTTTACTGGACGATCAGTATCAGCTGCATGGTGACAAACATCAGGTGCACTGGTATTTACTCGATGCCACGCCGATGCAGGAACAACACTGGCATCAGGCCGAACTTAACTGCTGTATGCTGGAGATTATCAATACCAACAGTCAGCAAAGCCTGCTGGTACTGATTAATGGTTCGGCCCGTAACGAAGCCGTGTTATTTCCGGGCAACAGCCGGCAACTGGTGTTTGATACCGCGCTGGATGATGGTTTACAACCGGTTAAACCGCTGCAAGCCAGCCAATGGCTGCAAACGGCGCACAGCCTGTCAGTCTGGCAGTAGGCTTATGCCGGTTATTCGGCTATAATGCCGGCCATTTTTCGAGCCGCGCCAAGGCGCATTTCTCTGCTGTTTAAAGGATCGTCAAATGACAGACAACACACCACTGTGTGATATCGGCTTCGTTGGAGCCGGCGTAATGGGCAAAAACCTGATCTTAAACCTGGCAGATCATGGTTACCGGGTGGCGGCCTTTGACCTCGATCTGCAAAAGCTCGAAGCCGTGCTGGCGCAGGATACCGCAGAGCGCGGTGACCAGCCGCCGCGGGTAATTGGCTGTAGCTCCTACACCGAATTATTATCCCGCCTTTCTGCCCCCCATCTGATTGTTCTCTCTGTTCCCGCCGGTAAAGCCGTAGATGATGTCTGCCACAAGTTGATTGATGCCGGCATTCAGGCCGATGATATCGTGGTCGATACCGGTAACAGCCTGTGGACCGACACTGTCGCGCGGGAAAAAAGCTTTGAAGGTAAGTTTATCTTTTTCTCAACCGCCGTTTCCGGCGGTGAAGTCGGTGCCCGTTTTGGCCCCTCCTTGATGCCAAGTGGCGATCCCTATGCCTGGACCCGGATTAAACCCTTATGGCAGGCCATTGCGGCCAAGGTTGATCCGGCCACCGGCAAAGCTATCGAACGCTTTGAGCCGGGTAATCCGGTTACCGAAGGTGAGCCATGCGCCAGCTATATTGGCCCCAGCGGCTCAGGCCACTATGTGAAGATGGTGCATAACGGCATTGAATATGCCGATATGCAGTTGATTTGCGAAGTGTATCAGGTGATGCGCGATGTGCTGGGCATGTCGGCGCTGGCGATTGCTGACATTTTCCGGCGCTGGAATGAAGGCCCGCTACATAGCTATTTAATCGGCATCAGTGCCGAGGTACTGGCGACGAAAGACAGTGAAACCGGCTTGCCGCTGGTCGATGTGATTGTCGATAAAGCCGGCCAAAAGGGCACCGGCCTGTGGACTGCGGTCAGTAGCCTGCAGCTGGGTAGCCCGGCGCCAACCATAGCTGAAGCGGTGTACGCCCGTTCTATCTCTGCTCTTAAAACCGAGCGGGTCAAGGCCGCGACAGTGCTGGCGGGTCCGGCGCAAAACCTGTATAGCGAAGCGCAGCAGGCGGAGCTGATTCAGATGCTGCATGATGCGCTGTACTGCGCCAAGATCTGTGTCTATGCCCAGGGCTTTCATTTAATGAAAACGGCAGCGGAAGAGCAGGGCTGGCAGCTGAATTTCGCCGAAATTGCCAAGATCTGGCGCGCCGGCTGTATTATCCGCGCGGTATTCCTGCAGTCGATCAGTGAAGCTTATGAGCGCAACGACGAGCTGGAGAATCTGCTGCTGGATCCGTTTTTCTCCAAGCAAATTTCGGTCTATCAGAAAAACTGGCGTAAAGCGGTTGCCAATGCCTCGCTGGCCGGTATTCCGGTTGCGGCACTAAGTTCAGCGCTGAGTTACTACGATGCGTACCGCACTGCAGTGTTGCCAGCCAACCTGCTGCAAGGGCAGCGCGATTATTTTGGTGCCCATACCTTTGAACGGACCGACAAGGCCAAAGGTAAGACTTATCACGTAGATTGGAGCCACCCAGAGCGGCCAATGGTGAAAATTAAATGACGACAATAATCGGAACCCCGGGTACCAGCAGTAGCACCAAGGTGCTGTTATTAGGTGCCGGTGAGCTTGGTAAAGAGCTGTGTATTGAATTAAAGCGCTACGGCTGTGAAGTAATTGCGGTTGACCGCTATCCGAATGCGCCGGCGATGCAGGTGGCTGATAAAGCCGTGGTGATCTCGATGCTGGATAACGCCGCACTGCGCCAGCTGGTGATCAGCGAAAAGCCAAGCCTGATAGTGCCGGAGCTGGAAGCCATCGCCACCTCGGTATTGCTCGAGCTGGAGCAGGCCGGATTTAACGTGGTACCCAGTGCCAAAGCCGTTAATCTGACGATGAACCGCGAGGGGATTCGCCGTTTAGCCGCCGAGCAGCTGCAATTACCGACTTCACCCTATCAGTTTGCGGAAGATAAAGCCGGCTTTCTGGCCGCAGTCGCGGCTATTGGTTATCCCTGTGTGGTTAAACCTATTATGTCCTCCTCAGGGAAAGGCCAGAGCGTGCTGCGCTCGGATGCCGATCTGGAGCAGGCCTGGGCCTATGCGCAGGAAGGTGGCCGTGCCGGTAAGGGCCGGATCATCGTGGAAGGCTTTATCGATTTTGACTATGAAATTACTTTGTTAACAGTGAATTCGGTGTCCGGGATCCAATTTTGTGCGCCCATTGGGCATCGCCAGGAAAAAGGCGATTACCGCGAAAGCTGGCAGCCACAACAGATGTCAGCTATGGCACGGCAAAAAGCGGAAGCCTATGCGACTGCTGTAGTAGAGGCACTGGGCGGTAAAGGCTTATTCGGTGTTGAGCTCTTTATCAAAGGCGACGAGGTTTGGTTTAGTGAAGTCTCACCCCGGCCGCATGATACCGGTATGGTGACGCTGATCTCGCAGCAACTGAGCGAGTTTGCGCTGCATGCACGCGCCATTTTGGGTTTACCTATTCCACAGATCAGGCAGTACGGCCCGGCTGCATCAGCCGTGTTGCTGGTACCGGGACAGAGCCAGAATATTCAGTATGCCGGTTTAGCCGATGCGCTGCGTGAACCTGATACAGAGCTGCGGCTCTTTGGTAAGCCGGAAGTGCAGGGCGAGCGGCGAATGGGTGTGGCGCTGGCGCTGGCCCAGAGCACTGAGGCTGCAACAGCTAAAGCCTTGGCGGTTGTGCGGCAGCTAACGGTAACGCTTAAGTAATCAGTCTGTGGTGTCGGTCAGCAGATCGGCACCACGACGAGAGTATTGGTCTGGCGCCGGTGCAGATTAATGTTCCTTATTTAGTAATAAACTCTTGTTGTATAAAATCTTTTGGTGTTTCTTCTCCTGACAGCTATGCTTGAAGCACAGAAGTCTGCAGGAAGAATAATGATGAGTTTTTGGTCTAGTGCCGCTGGCCGGCTATTGTTCTTACCCATCCTGGCGCTCGCCGGTTTCTTATTAGTTGCTGCCGTTGCGATGCATTCCCTCCAGCAAAAATTGATTGAAGGACGCGAACAGCGTGTCGTGGCTGTCATTGATGTTGGAATGTCGTTAGTTAAACATTATCAGCAGCTGGCTAAAAGCGGTGTGATGAGTCGTGAGCAAGCACAGCAGGCGGCACTGGGGGCAATTAAAGCACTGCGCTACGACAAAGTGGAATATATTTGGATTAACGATTTAGGTAAACCTTTTCCTAAAATGGTGATGCATCCCACGGTACCGGCACTTGAAGGCACGGTATTGGACCGCCCCAGCTTCAATTATGCCACCCTGATGCGCAGCGCCGATGGTCGTCAACAGCACAAACTGAATAACCAGAACTTGTTTGTAACCTTTGTCGATACCATCGAACGCTATGGCAGTGGCTTCGTCGAATATCAATGGACTAAACCCTTAGCCGGTGGCGGGGTAACTGAAGAGCGTTACACTAAGCTTTCCTATGTCATTGCAGATCAGGAATGGGGCTGGGTGCTGGGATCCGGCATCTATATTGATGATGTCCGCAAGACATTCTGGCAAACCGCTTTGCAGCTGGCGCTGGTCATAGTACTGGTCATGCTGTTAACGATAGCGGTCTCTCTGTATATCCGGCGCTGGTTATTGCGGCAACTCGGCGGCGAAGTGGCCTACACCCGGCAGTTAGTACAACAGGTTGCGGCCGGCGATTTTAGCGCGGCTATCAGTCTGCGAGCCGGCGATAAGGATAGTTTGTTGGCGGCAGTCGCCGCCCTGGTTGAGCGGTTGCGCGACCTGGTTAGTCAACAGCGGGCGCTGGTTAGTGGTCTTAATCAGCAATCTGAGGCGCTGGACAGTTCCAGCCAGCAAAGTCAGGCGTTATTGCAGCAGGTAATGGAGCAAACCACTCAGGTTGCGACGGCAGTGCATGAAATGAGTACCACCTGCGATGATATGGCGCGTAATGCCACTACGGCGGCACATTCGGCGCGGGATGCCGATCGGGAAGCGGTAGCGGGCACGGCTGCGGTGAGTCAAACTCTGGAGGCGATTAATCAGTTACAACACAAGGTGGAACAGGTGGCCTCGGTGTTGTCGGAGTTATCTGACAGCAGTCAGCAAATCGGTGCGGTGACCGAGGTGATTGGCAGCATTGCAGAGCAAACTAACTTGTTAGCCTTAAATGCCGCCATTGAGGCCGCCAGGGCCGGTGAACAGGGGCGGGGCTTTGCCGTAGTGGCTGATGAAGTCCGAACCCTGGCCAGTCGTTCGGCCAGTTCCACTCAGGATATTAATAACAGAGTACAAGGTATTCAGCAGGATGCTGCCCGGGCGGTGAATTCCATGCAACAAAGCCAGCAGGAAGCCAGCCTGACTATAGCCCGTTCTTCTGAAGCCAGTAGCGCCTTACAGCGGATCAATAGTGCTGTTGCCCAAATCACCGATGTTAACGATCAACTGGCCAGTGCGACCGAAGAGCTCGCCATGGTCGCCGGTGGCATTAATCAAAATATGGAGCAAATTGCTCAGGCGGTGCAACAAACCCATGAGCAGGCGGCACAGTTGGCAGGTGCCAGCAGCCAGTTAAGGCAGATGGCACGGGAATTAAATAATCTGTTGGCTGGCTTCCGCGTATAATAACTCAAGTGAGAAACTCTGTGACGTGCTGAGGTACAGATGAAATTAACTGAACAACAATGGCGGGAGCGCCTGACCGATGAGCAATATCGGGTCACCCGCTTAAAAGGCACTGAGTATCCCTTTAGCGGTGAACTGCTGCACCATACCGCCGATGGGACCTATCATTGTGTTTGTTGTGGCACGGTGCTGTTCGACTCCGCAACCAAATTTGATGCTGGCTGTGGTTGGCCCAGCTTTTACCAGGCCATTGAGAACAAGGTAAAATACCAACCTGATCACAGCCATGGTATGCAACGCATTGAAATTCTCTGTGCCACTTGTGATTGTCACCTGGGTCATGTTTTTGACGATGGTCCGGCTCCGACGGGGCAGCGCTACTGCGTTAATTCCGTGTCTTTAAGCTTTAAACATACGACTAAAGCCTAAAAAAACCTGTAATTGTTGTGGTAGGGTTTCATAATCCATTACAATAGGCCGCCTTTCATGACCGCTGTACCCTACAAGAAAGCGGCGAGGGCAACTCCGATTAATTCATCTTATTGAAGTAAAAGGCCTGAAAATGACCCTATCACACGCAGAGCAGTACCAGAAGAGCTGGCAGGAGCGCCAGGAATACGCCGAAAATATGTTGCCAATTATTGGCCGTCTGTACCGTAATAAAGGCATTGAAGTGGTGATTTATGGTCGTCCGCTGGTCAGCGCGACTACAATCGATATTATTAAAGCCCATAAAACCGTACAACGTTTTGAAGGTCAAAAGCTGCGTCTGCGGGAAAGCTTTCCGGTATTAGAAGCCGTTAGTAAGATGAATCTGGCGCCGGGCCGGGTTGATATCGGTAAACTGGCTTATGCGTTTCTGTATAAAAATGTCGCTGAGGGGTTAACGCTGGAACAATATCTAGCGCGTGAGCTGGCGGATATTCTGGACCATGAAGATCAGGTTAAACCGGTTGATGTGGTGTTGTACGGTTTCGGTCGTATTGGTCGCTTACTGGCCCGGTTGATGTTAGAGCGCTCTGGCCCAAGCGTTAAATTACGTTTAAAAGCTATTGTTGTCCGTGGTGGTAAGCAGGGTGACTTGGAAAAGCGCGCCAGCTTATTGCGTCGTGACTCGATCCATGGCCCCTTTAATGGCAGCATCACAGTAGATGAAGAGAATCAGGGTATTAAAGCCAATGGTACCTTTATCAAAGTGATTTATGCCAATTCACCGGAAGAAGTGGATTACACTGCTTACGGTATCGATAACGCGCTGATCGTCGATAACACCGGTATCTTTAAAGATGACGTCGGCCTGTCGGTGCATCTGAAGAGCAAAGGGGCAGCCAAAGTATTACTGACGGCACCGGCCAAAGGGGATGTGCCAAACGTGGTGTATGGTGTCAACCAGCATATGATCACGGCCGAGCATAAAATTGTCTCAGCAGCCAGCTGTACCACTAATGCCATTACGCCAGTATTAAAGGCGTTGAACGATGAGTTTGGTATTCGTAACGGTCACGTTGAAACGGTACACTCTTATACCAACGATCAGAATTTGATCGATAACTTCCACAAAGCTGAACGTCGCGGCCGGGCGGCACCATTAAATATGGTACTGACCTCAACGGGCGCTGCCAGTGCCGTAGCTAAGGCGTTGCCTGAGCTAAAAGGCAAGTTAACCGGTAATGCGATCCGGGTGCCGACGCCAAACGTGTCAATGGCTATTCTGTCGCTGAACCTGAACCGTGAAACCAGCAAAGACGAGCTAAACCAGTTCTTACAAAATACCTCTTTATTCTCAGAGCTGCAGGATCAGATCGACTTTACCAGCTCAACTGAAATCGTATCGTCAGATCTGGTTGGCTCACGCTACGCCGGCGTGGTTGACTCTCAGGCGACCATTGTTGATGGCGACCGCTGCGTGTTATACGTTTGGTATGATAACGAGTTCGGTTACAGTGTACAGGTAACCCGCGTGATGAACGAAATGGCCGGCATCAAATACCCAACGCTGCCAGTTGCCAAATAAGCGTAATCCGCTACTAAAAAACCCGCCTCGCAGCGGGTTTTTTTATCCACAGCACTCCGGTACCGGCCTGACCTCTGAGCTCGTACCGGTACCGGAGTGCTGTGGATAAGTGCAGTGGATAGCAGCCATAAAAAAAGCCAGCACTAGGCTGGCTTCTTGCAATTCGGTATCGAATTAGCCGATAACAGTTACGTTAGCAGCTTGTGGGCCTTTTTGGCCTTGTTCGATTTCGAAAGCCACTTTTTGGCCTTCGTTCAGGGTTTTGTAACCATCAGTTTGGATAGCACGGAAGTGAACGAAAGCGTCAGCGCCGCCGTTGTCTTGAGTGATAAAACCGAAACCTTTGTCAGCGTTGAACCACTTAACTACACCAGTTACTTTAGCCATGAGAGACTCCTAAAAATTTTGATAAATGTAATAACGCAAAATGCGCTTTTAGCCTGACTGTTACTTATGTGGCCAAACGTGCGTGAATCTTCAGGACATGACTTACAAGCGAAGCTGTGTAGCGAAGTTTTCAAAAACAAGTTGTTACATAGGTCTGTACTACAGGCCGGACATCACTATAACAGGTATTGCAGGAATGTATAGCTTTATCGGTGAATAATTTAGCGAAATAGCAAACTACTGCCATAATGCCGCTGTCAGTATAAGTTTGCAGCAGGTTTATAAGCGCTGCGCGGGGTAATGGACGCTGCCAGTCACAAACTTCACTCATAAAAAAAGGCCGGAGAACCGGCCTTGGGTAACACAGGATTAACTTAGCCGGCAATAGCTTCGGCTGGCGCGACGAATGGCAGGTTCAGCGCCTGAGCAACACCCTCGTTGGTCACTTTACCACGATACACGTTCAAACCGGCCAGCAAGTGCTGGTCATCCAACAGCGCTTGTTTGTAGCCTTTATTGGCTAAACGCAGAATAAATGGCAGCGTCGCGTTATTCAGGGCGAAAGTTGACGTGCGTGGTACCGCGCCAGGCATGTTAGCAACACAGTAGTGGACGACGTCATCAACGATATAAGTTGGATCAGCGTGCGTGGTCGCCTTAGAGGTCTCAACACAGCCACCCTGATCGATAGCCACGTCAACAATAGCTGAACCTGGTTTCATGCGTTTGATATGCTCTTTGGTCACCAGCTTAGGTGCTGCTGCGCCTGGTACCAGCACGCCACCGATCACTAAGTCAGCTGCCAACACTTCCTGCTCCAGGGCGTCCGCAGTAGAGTATACCGCTTTAACGGCACCGTTAAACTGCGCATTGATGCGACGCAGCACGTCTACGCTACGATCCAGAACGGTCACATCGGCACCTAAACCTACCGCCATTTGCGCGGCGTTAGTACCGACCATGCCGCCACCGATCACCACAACTTTTGCTGGCGCTACGCCTGGTACACCACCTAACAGCATACCGCGGCCACCACAAGATTTCTCCAGCGCTCGGGCACCGGCCTGAATTGACATCCGGCCGGCCACTTCTGACATCGGTGCTAACAGAGGTAAACCGCCTTTGCTGTCGGTTACCGTTTCATAAGCGATACAGACCGCGCCTGATTTGATCAGATCGGCAGTTTGCTCTGGATCCGGCGCTAAGTGCAGATAAGTAAACAGAATTTGACCGTCACGCAGCATGGCGCGCTCAACGGCTTGTGGCTCTTTTACCTTAACAATCATCTCGGCTTTGGCGAAGACTTCAGCTGCCGTGCTCAGCACAGTGGCACCGGCCGCCTGATAATCTTCATCGGTAAAACCGATGCCAATACCGGCATTGTGTTCAACAAAGACGCTGTGGCCGTGGCCAATGACTTCACGGACGCTGGCAGGCGTCATGCCGACACGGTATTCATGGTTTTTTATTTCTTTTGGTACACCGATGATCATAAGTTTCACCTTGGTTGGGTTTGGGTAAAATTTTTGCGCAGTATAGCGATAAAAAACCAGAATTAATGCTTGTTTTAAAACGCCAAAATAGTAGAAAATCCTGTTTACGTGCTCGTGTTGGAATTTTATGCTGCTATGTACTCTTTAAATAAGAGCGTCAAGAAGTTAGATCGGATTGACCGCAAAATTCTGGTGGAATTACAAAAGGATGGCCGCTTAGCCAATGTCGAGCTGGCCAGAAGGGTCGGGCTAAGTCCCACACCTTGTCTGGAGCGGGTGCGCAAGCTGGAAGCGGAAGGTTTTATCCTCGGTTATAACGCCCAGGTTGACCCGCATAAAGTGGGGGCTGCCTTGTTAGTCTTTGTAGAAATTACCCTGAGTAAAACCTCACCGGAAGATTTCGATGAATTTAGTAAAGCGGTGCAGAAGTTAACCGAGATTCAGGAATGCCATCTGGTGTCGGGCAGTTTTGATTTCTTATTAAAAACCCGGGTTGCCAATATGGCGGCGTATCGGGAACTGTTGGGAGAAACCCTGCTGCGGCTGCCCAGTGTGCGCGAGAGCCGAACTTATGTGGTGATGGAAGAAGTCAAACAAAGCAGTTTTGTGGCGATACCCTGAGCAACAGCACAAAGTGCCGGACGTCGCGTCTAAGCTGGCGTTCAGCTTCGGTTAGCTAGACTGGCCGCAATCATGCCAGAAAGATGCACTTTTCAGACGGCTCTGGTAACCTAAGCACAGCACTCCGCACAGCGGTTCGTTCGCGCCTGATTGGCGCCAGTTAGTTTAAGGAGCGGAGCAAAAAATGAAATTAGAGGCCTTTCATTTGCAAAGCAAAGTATTTTTTTCGTTAAATGGTGTCCAGCGTTTGCTCGAAGTAGGGTTAATCCTATGCTCTGCGCTTGCCATTTTTATGTTACTGGCACTGATCTCTTTTGACCCTGCCGATCCGAGCTGGTCACAAACCGGCTATCAACAACAAGTTAATAACTATGCCGGCCGCACTGGCGCCTGGCTGGCTGATGTGCTGTTATTCAGCTTTGGTTGGATTGCCTATCTGTTGCCTTTTTTTGTGGCGCTTTGTGGCTATCTGCTATTTAAGCGCTTTAAAGATCTGATCAGTCTCGATTATCTGATTTTAGGCTTGCGTATTTTCGGGTTGATCCTGACGTTATGCGCTGCTACTGCAATCAGCAGTATGAATTTTAACGATATTTACTACTTCTCTTCCGGTGGTGTGCTGGGCGATATGCTGAGCAGCAGCCTGTTACCCTACTTTAATTTTATCGGCACCAGTTTGTTATTACTGTGCGCCTTTGCCACCGGCTTAACGCTGCTAACCGGCATCTCCTGGTTAACGGTTGCGGATCACTTAGGGGCCGGCTGTTTTTATCTGTTTAGTAAACTGGCGCAGCACTTTTCGGCCAAACCTTTACCAGAGCCGGTGTTTACCGAAACAGACGCCGATGCCTTACCCGCGCCAAAAGCCCGCCGGGTTAAACGCGAGGTTACGGAGCAGGATACCAGCTGGGCGGATTCAGAGCAGGAGCTGGAGCCACAATTTAGCTGGCCACCTGTTGCTGAGCCTGAGCTGAAACGCAAAGAGCCGTTACCGATCCGGCCGCTGGATGAGCGCACCGAAGGCAGAGCTTATTACAGCGTCGATACCCTGGCCGATGAACAGTTATCCTTCAGTGCTGTGGATGATCCGGTCGACGCTGCCCATATCAGCCGCACCTTCCGCGAGATTGAAACCGAGGAAGAATTGCACCCGCTACTGCGCTATCCGGAAGACGACAATGTGGCGCAGCCGGAAGAAGACGATAGCCAGGAAGTGACCCATTCGCTGGAAGAGTTACCCTCATTAGCCTTACTGGATCGTCCTGACAAAGCCACCAACCCCATCGATCCTGCTGATTTAGAACGGGTATCAAGGTTGGTCGAGGCCAAGTTACTGGACTTTAACGTCGAAGCCAGGGTCGTTGGCGTACACCCTGGGCCGGTAGTCACCCGCTTTGAACTGGATCTGGCCCCCGGTGTCAAAGTCAGTAAAATTACCGGCCTGGCTAAAGATCTCGCCCGCTCGTTATCGGCCATTAGTGTACGGGTGGTCGAGGTGATTCCGGGTAAAAGTTTTATCGGCTTAGAGCTGCCAAACCAGCACCGCGAAATTGTGCGTTTGTCAGAAGTGATTGGCGATGAGGTGTTTAACGAATCAAAATCAGCGCTGACGATGGTGCTCGGTAAAGATATCGCCGGTAAATCGGTGGTGGCCGATCTGGCAAAAATGCCACACTTACTGGTTGCCGGTACCACCGGCTCGGGTAAGTCGGTTGGCGTTAACGTGATGATTTGTAGCTTACTGTATAAATCCACGCCGGATGATGTGCGCTTTATTATGATCGACCCGAAGATGCTGGAGCTGTCGATTTATGAGGGCATCCCGCATCTGCTGACCGAAGTGGTGACCGATATGAAAGATGCGGCCAATGCGCTGCGCTGGTGTGTCGGTGAGATGGAACGGCGTTACAAGCTGATGTCAGCGATGGGCGTGCGTAACCTGAAGGGCTATAACGCCAAGATTAAAGAGGCGATTGTCGAAGGGCAGCCACTAAAAGATCCGCTGTGGAAACCCTCTGATGATATGCGCGACAGCGCGCCTTACCTGGAAAAACTACCGGCCATTGTCGTAGTGATCGACGAATTTGCCGACATGATGATGATTGTCGGTAAGAAAGTCGAAGAGCTGATTGCCCGCATCGCTCAAAAAGCCCGGGCAGCAGGTATTCACTTAATCCTTGCCACGCAGCGGCCGTCAGTGGATGTCATCACCGGTTTAATTAAGGCCAATATTCCGACCCGGATCGCCTTTCAGGTATCGTCGAAAATTGACTCGCGCACTATTCTTGATCAACAGGGTGCCGAGAGCCTGCTTGGCCAGGGTGATATGTTATATCTGCCGCCGGGCTCCGGTGTGCCGACCCGGGTGCACGGCGCCTTTGTTGATGACCACGAAGTGCATGCGGTGGTTGCCGACTGGAAAAAACGCGGCAAACCGCAGTACTTACCCGAAATCTTAAGTGGCGAAACCACCGAAGAGAACTTATTGCCCGGTGAAGTTATCGTAGGCGAAGAGGGTGAAGCCGATCCGCTGTACGATCAGGCAGTGGCTTTTGTCATTGAATCACGCCGGGCCTCGGTTTCTGGTGTGCAACGGAAATTCCGGATCGGCTATAATCGCGCTGCCCGTCTGGTCGAGCAGATGGAGCATAGCGGGTTAGTCAGCCCACCGGGCCACAATGGTAACCGCGAAGTTTTGGTTCCTAACAGAGGTAATTAATGCGTAAATTGGCAACAGCTCTGGTTTATTCAGCAGTAGTATTAACAGCGGCGTTAAGTGCGCCCCTGACTGCACAAACTGTGGAAGTGGTACCACGGCCAGATTTTGCGCCTCATATGCAAGCGCTGCGGCAACAACGTCTGAGCGCTGAGGATGCCAGTGCTGAACTGATGCAACAGCTGGCGCGCATTAGCAGCTATACCGCGAATTATCAGCAGAAAGTTTATGATATTCAGCAGCAAGTGCTGCAGGAAGGTAAAGGGCAGTTGGCCTTAAAACAAGGCGCGCGCTTTCGTTTCGAAAGTACAGAGCCGGAGCCGTCTTTATTAGTCAGTGATGGTAAAACGCTGTGGGTTTACAATGAGCTGCTGGAGCAGGTCAGTATTTACGATGCACAAAGCGAAGTCGGGCAAACCCCTTTTGCTTTGCTGACCTCAACCGATGAAGCGTTATGGCAGCAGTATCAGGTCACTAAGCAGGAACAGAGCTTTTTTATCCACCCGTTAAACAGCGATAATCCGGTACAACAATTACTGTTAACCTTTAGCCAGGACAAGCTAATTGAAATGCAGGTGATTGATATTAACCAGCAACAAAGCGTATTTTTGTTTAGCGATATTAAACTGAATCCGCAGATTGCCGAGCGGCAGTTTAGCTTTAAGGTCACGTCTAACCTGGACGTCGATGATCAACGGCAGCGTTAATGGCCAGTTTATCGCTGGATTTTGGTGCCGACTTCCGGCCATTAGCCGCCCGCCTCAGACCGGCGCAACTTAAAGACTATGTGGGTCAGCAACACCTGCTGGCCGACGGCTCGCCATTGCAGCAGGCGATTTTGGCCGGCCGGGTGCATTCGTTAATCCTGTGGGGACCACCGGGTACCGGTAAAACCACATTGGCCGAGCTGATTGCTGGCCATGCCAAAGCCCAAATGCAGCGGTTGTCGGCGGTCACGGCCGGCATTAAAGAAATCCGTGACAGTATTCAGCAAGCCAAACTGCACCAGCAGCAGTATCAGCAACGCACCTTACTGTTTGTCGATGAAGTGCATCGTTTTAATAAAGCGCAGCAGGATGCCTTTTTACCGCATATCGAAGATGGCACCATTATCTTTATTGGCGCCACCACCGAAAACCCGGCTTTTGCCCTTAACAACGCTATTTTATCCCGCGCCCGGGTCTGTGTGCTGAAGCCACTGACCGAAGCAGACTTACAACAGGTGCTGGCGCGTGCGCTGTCTGACGCTGAACTTGGCTTAGGCGCACAACAATTAACGCTAGAGCCGGCAGCTGAGCAGCTATTACTGCGCTTAGCTAATGGCGATGCCCGGCGCTTACTGAATTTACTGGAACAACTGGCAGAGCTCTCACCGGCACAGTCTGAACTGACGGTGGCGCAGGTGCAGCAAATTGTGCCGCAGCAACTGCCAGGCTTTGACCGTGATGGCGATCTGTTTTACGACCTGATTTCTGCCTTACATAAATCGGTACGCGGCTCAGATCCGGATGCCGCCTTGTACTGGTTTGCCCGTATTCTGGCCGGTGGCGGCGATCCGCTTTATGTGGCGCGGCGCTTACTGGCGATTGCCAGTGAAGATATTGGCAATGCCGATCCGCGCGCTTTAACGCTGGCACTCAATGCCTGGGATACCTTTAGCCGGGTCGGCCCGGCGGAGGGGGAGCGCGCTATTGCCCAGGCGCTGGTGTATTTAGCGCTGGCACCAAAAAGTAATGCCGTCTATCTGGCCTTTAACCAGGCGAAAGCGCTGGTCGCAGAGCGTCCGGATTATCCGGTGCCACTGCATCTGCGCAATGCGCCCACCGCATTGCAGCAACAGCTTGGGCATGGCGCTGGTTATCGCTATGCCCATGATGAGCCGGGAGCCTATGCCGCCGGTGAGCGCTATTTACCGCCTGAGCTATGGCAACAGCAGCTGTATCAGCCGAGCGAGCGCGGCATGGAAAAGCAATTGGCGGAAAAGTTGCGTTATCTGCGCCAACTGGATGCACAAAGCCCATTACAGCGCAGTAACGAACCGAAAGCCTGAACTGGCTTAGCCAGGCTCGGCGAGTCTTAACCGAGTGAGCCGGGCGCGCTGGCGGCGGTGACTGATAAAAGCCCGCAAGGACACAGAAAATCTGCGTTAGGCATTTCAATTTTAGTGGCAGCTTAGTAATATTCAGCCCTGTTATGATCACCCGCCAGCAAGCAGCTGGCCTAATTTAGCGAACTGAAGCGAATTCTATGTTAGATCCGAAATTTTTACGCGCAGAACTGGCGCAAACTGCCGAGCGACTGGCGACCCGTGGTATGACGCTGGACGTCGCGGCTATCAGTGCACTGGAAGAGCAACGCCGGGTACTGCAGGTTGAAACCCAGGAGCTGCAGAATCAGCGTAATACTAAATCCAAAGCCATTGGTCAGGCAAAAGGCCGCGGTGAAGATATCGCGCCTTTGTTAGCCGAAGTCGATGGTTTAGGCGCTCAGCTGGATGCCGCCAAGATCCGCCTGGATGCGGTACTGGCCGAGCTGGATAAAATTGCACTGAGCATTCCTAATTTACCGGATCTGTCAGTACCGGTCGGTAAAGACGAAACCGAAAATCTGGAAGTGCGTCGCGTCGGCGAGCCACGCCAGTTTGATTTCCCGGTTAAAGATCATGTTGCGCTTGGCGAAGCCTATGCCGAAGGGCTGGATTTTGAAAGTGCGGTAAAACTATCCGGTTCACGCTTTGTGGTGATGAAGGGCCAGATGGCGCGGCTGCACCGGGCGTTAACCCAGTTTATGCTGGATGTCCATACCCAGCAGCATGGCTATACCGAAGTTTATGTGCCTTATCTGGTTAACCATGCCAGCTTATACGGTACCGGCCAGCTGCCAAAATTCAGTGCCGATTTATTCCATACCCAGCCGGCGACTGAAGAGGGGCAAGGTATGGCGCTGATCCCAACAGCAGAAGTGCCGGTAACCAACCTGGCGCGTGACAGTATTTTTGAAGCCAGTGAGTTGCCGTTTAAATATACCGCCCATACGCCGTGTTTTCGCAGTGAAGCCGGCTCTTATGGCCGTGACACCCGGGGTCTGATCCGCCAGCATCAGTTTGATAAAGTGGAGCTGGTGCAGTTGGTGAATCCGGCACTGTCAATGCAGGCACTGGAAGAGCTGACCGGCCATGCTGAGAAAATTCTGCAGTTATTAGGCCTGCCATACCGGGTAATGCTGCTCTGTACCGGCGATATGGGCTTTGGCTCGTGCAAGACGTACGATCTGGAAGTCTGGTTACCGGGGCAAAATGCCTACCGTGAAATCTCTTCTTGCTCCAATATGGGCGATTTCCAGGCGCGCCGGATGCAAGCGCGGTTCCGGCCGGAAGAGGGCAAAAAGCCAGAGTTGCTGCATACGCTAAATGGCTCTGGCCTGGCAGTGGGCCGTACCCTGGTCGCGATTCTGGAGAACTACCAGCAAGCCGATGGTTCAGTGGCCATTCCAGAGGTATTACAGCCTTATATGGGCGGTCAAACTAAGTTAGCTTAAGCTATATGTCTTTGCTCTTTGCGGTTTAGACCGCAAAGAGCAAACTGCAGTTACATCTTTATTTAAAACACGTTTTACTGCTCAACACTCAACACTCAAAGACACTTCGCCGGTTTTGGTAATCCCGCCAGCCGCGTGGCCTGTTTTGCCGGGCCTTCCGGAAATAATAAAAACAAATATTTGCTGTTGCCCTTTTCCGGCCCCAGTTTTTCTGCCATCGCTTTAACCAGCAGCCGAATTGCCGGTGAGGTATTAAACTGCTGATAAAACTCGCGTACAAAATAAATCACTTCCCAGTGCGCGTCGCTCAGTGTTAGCTGCTCTAATTGGGCAAAGGCCTCCGCCACTGCAGGCGTCCAGTCTGTCAGCTGCTGCAAATAGCCATGTTTATCCAGTGGTAGCGACTTACCGGCTACTTCTAAAAACGCCTGTGTCATCGAGTTAATTCCATAATAAATTCTGGTTGGCGCTAGCGCATAATTCTACCCAGCGGGCATCGTCAATCAGCTCAACTTTGGTCTGTGGTACGATATTACGCCACTGCACATCAGAGGCCAGCGCCAGCACCGGAACCGGTAGTGTCAAACCGGGTTGTAAACACAGGTACACCGCATCCTGGCGCAGCAGGATAGCGTCACCCGGTGCGCAGATAGCGCTTAACGCTGTCGTATCCAGCAGGGGCTTGGTTAACGTAATCAGTTTCATCGTCGCCTTCCTCGTTGGTTCGCTGACTAACAGCGGATCAGCTGATCAGCCTGCTGCATAGCGGCTTGGATCGCGGCACTATCAGCCTGCACAAAACCATCTGGTAACGACAGCTGCGCCAGCCCGCGTGCGGCTAACGACTGCTGACAGACCAGGCAGGGGCCAATATCGTATAGCGCAAATAGGCCAAAGCTTTTTTGAAAGGCTTTTAGCGGGGCAGTTGTTTGTTCGAAATCTGGCGCTAACAGTTGATAAACGGCATCATCCTGAAACAGCATCGATACCTGATGTTCGATCGCAGCCAGTGCCAATGCCAGATCCAGCGCCTCACGCGCTTTGGCCTGGTTAAAAGGCGAGGCAGTTTGGATTAACAAAATCGCTTGCATCAGAACTGTACCACCTTAGTGCCGGTTAACCGCATTGCAAACTCTGCCAAACCCGCGGCAATAAAAGGGGGGGGAGCGTTGGCACTTTTGTCGGCTTTCGCATCAGCATTTATGTCGGAAAAGACGCCACGCTTCTCGGCTGCGGTCACACAATATAATAACGGGATTTGTTGTTGTTGACAGAAGCGGGCTAATTGCGCCGCCAGATCCGGCTCATCGGCCGGTAAATCAATACCCGGCTGCACGGCTAAAACGGCATCTTCATACAAAAATATTTGTTCCAGCAGATAACCCTTCGCCAGTGCCGCGCGGGCAAACTGCAGCGCACTGGCAAAACTCTGGCCGGCAAAGGGGCTTTGTTGCAACAACAAGCTAAAGCGGGTGGTCATCTTAGATTCCCTGCAGTTGGAAAGGGCCAATAAAAAAGCCCCGCACAGGCGGGGCATTTTAGCGAACTCAACCGTTGCCGGCTAGTTTAGGTTGCGATCTTAGTCATCGCCACCAAAAATGCCTAACAGCTGCAGCAGGTGTACGAACAGGTTAAAGATGTTCAGATACAGGGCAACAGTGGCACGGATATAGTTTGTTTCACCGCCGTGTACAATACGGCTGGTGTCAAACAGAATTAAACCAGACATCACCAGCACGGCTACTGCGCTGATAGTCAGGCTTAACGCTGGAATCGACAGAAAGATATTGGCAATAGCCGCCACCACGATAACCAGCAAACCAATCATCAGGAAGCCACCCATAAAGGAGAAATCTTTACGGCTGGTCAGGGCATAGGCTGATAAGCCAAAGAAAATCAGCGCGGTACCGGCCAGAGCTTGCATGATTAATGACGGACCATTCGGTAAACCGGCATAGGCCAGCAGCATTGGGCCTAAAGAGGCACCCATTAAACCGGCAAAACCAAATACCCAGAAAATACCGCTGGCGCTGTCAGCTTTCTTGTGAACCACAAATAGCATAACAATACCGGCGATCATGCAGACGATGGCGCCGATCGCTGGCATACCCATTGCCATTGAAATGCCGGCTGCCACAGCGCTGAACGCCAGGGTTAAACCAAGCAGAAAGTAAGTATTGCGCAGGACCTTGTTGATTTCGACGCCCTGACTGAGGGTGCCGATATTACTGGTTTCTCTGTATGACATAGTGCTGTCTCCTCTGGACCAAGTTTGATTTGTATGACCGCATCATACTGTTAAAGTTCCACTATCTCCAGTCTTAGCCGCTTGAAAATACAGCAACTAAAAAATTTTTCATGGTTTTACTTTCTTTTCCGTAACGATCTGATTAATATACGCAGCGCTGGAGGGATGGCAGAGCGGTTTAATGCACCGGTCTTGAAAACCGGCGTAGGTTAGTAGCCTACCGAGAGTTCGAATCTCTCTCCCTCCGCCACTTATTTTGAAAAACCACCTTAACCGGTGGTTTTTTGTTTTTAGCGCTACGCTAACAGGGCGTAGCAGAAAAACAGCAGAAAATAGCAGCTTGTTGCTGAAAATCTCAGCAAACAGATAAAACTGCGAAACTTTGCACTTTACAAAAACCGGCGGCCTTTTTAATATGCCGGCCAGCGCGGAGGGATGGCAGAGCGGTTTAATGCACCGGTCTTGAAAACCGGCGTAGGTTAGTAGCCTACCGAGAGTTCGAATCTCTCTCCCTCCGCCACTTCTAAGCACAGTCAGCCATCCTGATTCCTACACTTTACCACTCAAAATGATTTTTAACTTAACGTTAAAATTAGCATTTAATTTCATTAATTTAAATTATAACTTTATTGTTTTTCAGCAAAATCGGTGCCGGGCGCCATCCTATGTTTATTACGAATAAGTATTAGGAAAAAACGGTGCGCTGGGCTATGCTAGACAGCAGAATAATTCTATACCTGAATCGCTTGTATTTAGGGTGAGCAACAGGTAAGCCAGTATAACGGAGAGCCAAGTTGATTAACGTGCTGTTAGTTGATGATCACGAGCTGGTAAGAACTGGGATCAGTCGCATACTAATGGATGAGCGCGGTATCAAGGTGATAGGCGAGGCCAGTACCGGCGAAGAAGCCCTGCAATTTTGCCGGCAATATGAACCTGATGTGGTATTGATGGACATGAATATGCCGGGTATGGGCGGGATGACCGCCACCAAGCGTATTTTGCATTACTGCCCGGAAATTAAAATTATCGGTTTGTCGATCTCCTGTGAAGAGCCCGTGCCCACTAAAGTGATGCAACTTGGTGCCGCAGGTTTTATTTCGAAAAACACCCCGCCGAAAGAAATGATTATGGCCATTAAAAAGGTCTACTCCGGCGCGCGGCATATTTCCGACGAAGTGGCACAAAAAATGGCACTGGCCAAGGTGAATAACCAGCAGGCTAACCCCTTTGAAGGCTTATCCGATCGTGAACTGCAAATTATGCTGATGATTACCCAAGGCCAGAAAGTCACAGACATTGCCGAGCAACTTAACGTTAGCGCTAAGACGGTGAATTCTTATCGTTACCGGATGTTTGAAAAACTGGCGATCAGTGGCGATGTTGAATTAACTCACCTGGCACTGCGCCATGGCATGATTGATATCGCGAAAATTGCGCACTAATACCCGAAATATCCATGTTTGACGCCAAAGCCTTTCTGGCGACCGTACCACAGCAGCCCGGTGTTTATCGGATGATAAACGCCGCCGGCACAGTGATCTATGTTGGTAAAGCCAAAGATCTGAAAAAACGCCTCAGCAGCTATTTTCGTAAAGAAGTCGACAGCATTAAAACCCGGGCGCTGGTAAGTCAGATCCAGCAGGTTGAATTTACGCTGACCCACAGCGAAACCGAAGCGCTGATCCTGGAAAATAACCTGATTAAAGAATACCTGCCAAAGTACAACGTATTGCTGCGGGACGATAAATCTTACCCTTATATTCTGTTATCCGCGCATAAACATCCGCGGATCAGCTCACACCGCGGCCCGCGCAAGGTGCCGGGGCAGTATTTTGGCCCTTACCCTAATGCCGGTGCGGTGTGGCATAGCCTCAAAACTCTGCAGAAGATTTTCCCGATCCGCCAGTGTGAAGATGGTTTTTACCGCGCCCGTACCCGGCCGTGTTTGCAGTATCAGTTAAAGCTGTGTAGCGCGCCCTGTGTCGGTAAAATTTCCGACCAGGATTACAGCGAGCAAGTACGCTTAGCCACCTTATTCTTAAGCGGTAAAAACCAGCAGGTAATTGATGATCTGGTGCAAAAGATGAACAGCGCTAGCGAACAATTACAATTTGAAGCGGCGGCTGCGTATCGCGATCAGATCAGTGCACTGCGCCGGGTGCAGGAGCAGCAGCATGTCAGCGGCGAGCATGAAGAGCTGGATGCGATTGGCTTTAGCCTGCAAGGGCAAACGGCAGTAGTACATGTACTCTTTATCCGCGATCGGAAAATTCTGGGCAGTAAATCCTATTATCCGAAAGTGCCGGCCGATACCGAAGCCGCCGAAGTGCTGTCGGCCTTTTTGCTGCAGTTTTATTTAAGTGGCCACAGCGAACAGCAAATTCCAAAAGAAATTGTGCTGCCGCTGGAAATACCCGATACCGAAGCCTTGGCTGACGCCATCAGCAAGCTGGCCGAGCATAAGGTGCGCTTAACCTATGCCAAGCGTGGCGAGAAAGCGCAGTATCTGGCGTTGGCACAAAAGAACGCAGCGATAGCGCTGGATAGCCGGCAATCGTTAACACAAAAGATGCGCGCCCGTTATCTGGCACTGCAGCAACAGCTGGCACTGGATACCCCTATTGGCCGCATGGAGTGTTTTGATATCAGCCATACCATGGGGCAGGCAACCATTGCCTCCTGTGTAGTATTTGATGGTGAAGGCCCATATAAGCAGGAATACCGTCGTTATAACGTCACCGGGGTAACGGCGGGCGATGATTATGGTGCTATGCGCTTTGCGCTGGACAAACGTTACGGCAAGCTAAGCGATGAAAGCAAAATTCCGGATATTGTGTTTATCGACGGCGGCCAGGGCCAGCTTAATATCGCTTTAGAACAATTTGCCAACTGGCCCTTTGCCAAAAAGCCGCTGTTAATAGGTGTGGCAAAAGGTGTTAGCCGTAAAGCCGGCCTGGAAACGCTGATTTTATGGGATAGCGGCCGTAGCATTCATTTACCCGAGGATTCACTGGCACTACATTTAATTCAGCAGATCCGCGATGAAGCGCACCGTTTTGCGATAACCGGACATCGTAATAAACGCGGTAAAGCACTGCTGAAAAGTCCACTGGAAAATATTGCCGGTATCGGCGAAAAACGCCGCCAGGCTTTGTTGCAATATTTAGGTGGTTTGCAAGGCGTATTAAACGCCAGTGTTGCCGAACTGTGCAAAGTGCCGGGGATTTCTAAGCAACAGGCTGAAAAGATTTACCAGGCCTGCCAGAACAAGTAGCATGACAATCAGGACTGATGTGAGAACTAAAATGTGGAATATTCCTAACCTGTTAACCCTTTTTCGCTTGCTGCTGATCCCGGTATTTATTTTCTGCTTCTATTCTGGCTTAGAGCACGCCCGCTTCTGGTCGGCGTTGGTGTTCTGTTTAGCTGCGGTAACCGATGCGCTGGATGGCTATCTGGCCCGCCGTTTACAGCAGTCCACACCCTTTGGTGCCTTTCTTGACCCGGTAGCCGATAAGGTGATGGTTGCCACGGCGCTGGTGCTGATTGCTGCCGATATTCATAACCTCTGGGCGGTCGTGCCGGCGATTATTATTATCAGCCGCGAAATCTTTATTTCAGCCCTGCGCGAATGGATGGCCGGCCTTGGCAAACGTGCCAATGTAGCGGTCTCTAATCTGGGCAAATACAAAACCATCGCTCAGATGCTGGCGTTAATTGGCCTGATCTGGCAACCCCAGCTGCCCTTATTTGCCTGGTTTACTCCGGCTGGCTGGATTTTGCTGTATATCGCCACCATTTTAACCGTGTGGTCGATGTACGAATATCTGCGCGCGGCCTGGGCCGATTTAGCCGCAAACTAGTGCTACTGAAACCGGGCCTGGACAGCGCGTGTTTCGACTGTCGCAGCGGCCGGTTTTGAAACAGGATGCCGCCGCAGGGGGCCAGAACAAAGCAAGTTGCTGTTTTTACCGCCGATGCTGCTACTTTTTAAGCAAACGGTCATAAAACTAAAAATTTGTTATTGACGACTCAGTATAAAACAGTAGAATGCGTCTCGTGTTAAGGCAGATGGCCATAGCAACGCGAGTTTAGCTCAGCTGGTAGAGCGCGACCTTGCCAAGGTCGAGGTCACGAGTTCGAACCTCGTAACTCGCTCCAACTCTCAGAGTCGGAAAGCTTAGTGGCGGGTTGGCAGAGTGGCCATGCAGCGGATTGCAAATCCGTCCACCTCGGTTCGACTCCGGGACCCGCCTCCATTAACACCCTGACTGACAGGTTAAACAGGTGTCTGCCCGGGTGGTGAAATCGGTAGACACAAGGGATTTAAAATCCCTCGGGGGAAACCCCGTGCCGGTTCAAGTCCGGCCCCGGGCACCATTTTATACTGACCAGCAGTATAAAAGCTTCAAAATGCGAGTTTAGCTCAGCTGGTAGAGCGCGACCTTGCCAAGGTCGAGGTCACGAGTTCGAACCTCGTAACTCGCTCCAAATTCCAAAAAAGCCGCTGCCAAAGCGGCTTTTTGCATTTTAGGCTCAATCCCAACACTACACCGTTCTGCTCCCCGTCTCCGGTACGCATGCGTACCGGAGACGCCACCTGCGATACCAAAAAGAACACCTAAACCCAACGCTAAACCGGCCTACGTCTCCGGTATGCTTGCCGTACCGGAGACGCCACCTGCGATATCAAAGTGCACAACTATCTCAACCAAGCCATATTTCTAGATCAGCACAAAGCTGCACAAACTGTTCAAAAAAACAGTAGCTGTAAGCACACTGTAAATTTGTGAATCGCAAGGTTTTAACCCGCTTTCCACAGGCTAAAAAAATACCTAGGATCAAAACGATTGATTAAATGCAAGTTATTCGTTAGCGTAGTGTCATAATTGAAAATAGAAGGGCGCTTACACTGCGTGAAAGCAGGTGCGTTCCAAACTATAAAGATGTTATGCAGGGGTAAGAAATGAAGCATCGAGATATTCAACCTGCACATGAAATTGCTGTTCTGGAAAGTTTTAAAATCTTTCTATCAAAGGAAGGCTGCGATCTTAAAGTTTTGAGTAGACCAGATCCTCCAGATGCAATCGTTGATATTGATGGAAATACAACTTGGATCGAAATTTCTGACGCCTTTCAAAACAGCGAATGGGCAAGAAGTATTACTACTTATGCCGCTGACGATAAAGTACATATTCCTGGTGGGAATGGATTAACTTTAAACCCTGATGAGGCTTCAATAAACATTGTCACTAAAGTCATACTCAACAAATATGACAAAAAAACCATGAATAGCATTATGGCTCAACATGGCCCTGGTATTTTGTTGGTTGGCATGTATACGCCGATGACTTTCCCTGAAGATGTAATTGAGCAAGCCGGTCATGAGATACTTGAAGTAATATCATCAAGAAAACAGATTTTCGGTGCTATTTATTTATATAGGAATTCGTTTGGTAGCCACTTGTTTTATAAGCTTTTATAGTTCTAGCTTGGTGCAAATGCATAACAAGCGCCAGCACAAACGCGCCCGTTGGGCGCTCGACTCGCAACAAGTTGCTCGCGTGTGTGGCGAGCGTTAGCAGGTTTTCGGGTTTTAACGGTTTTAGTCATTAGTTTTGTACCGGCATTGCTCGCGTTTGGTTTTCTTAGCGGCAGTGCCAAAAGGTTAAGCTCGCCAGTTTGCGGGTTTTGCTGCAAACGGTGATGGCGGTAGCGTTGTTCTTTTTGGCTTCGCTCAATAGTTTTTTAGGTTCCGGTTGGCTCGCCGTATCGCAGCTGGCCGGTGTAGTTTTTAATAAAAGCAGCCGTGCCGTTGTTCGGGTTTGCCAGGGCGGCAAGCCGCGCAAGTTCGGTGTGGGCTGCTAACAAGCAAAGCCAGCCGACGCTTACCGCGCAGCTGCTTTGAGCGTTAGCTGGTGACTTAGAAAATGGACTTAGTATGAAATTCTGGTGGTTATTGTTTGCGGTGAGTCTGATATTGCCGAATTACTGCAATGCAGTTGTAAAGCGACACGATATTCCGCCAAAAAAATATTTGGTCGATAATGCACCAGCGTTTCTGATTGATATGCCTCACGAGGGGCATGGTGTGCTGATTGCACCTCAATGGATTATTACAGTAGCACATGTCATTTTTTATGATTACAAAGGTAAAAGCATAAAAATTGGTGGTGAAAGCTACAAAATTGAATCAGTAACAAAACATCCCGATTATATTGAGCCTGATGAATCTTTGTTTAAGGGAGATGCAACACGATTAATGGCGTTCTTTGCTTCAAGGAGTGATATCGCGTTAATCAAACTGTCATCACCTGTCAGTGGCATCGCTCCGGTGAAAATTTATCAGGAAGATAATGAAGTGGGTCAAATTGTCACTGTGTTCGGTCGGGGAGCTACAGGGAACGGCTTAATTGGTGAGGATTTGAGCACTAAACCTCTACGTAAAATGCATTCCTTTAATAACAAAATTGATGGTGCAAAGGGTAGTTGGCTGACTTATAAGTTTGATTCGCCGCCTAATTCATTGCCGCTTGAAGGCATTCACGGATCTGGTGATAGCGGAGGCCCATCCGTTATTTTCCTTGAGGGTGAACCTTATCTTGCTGGGTTATCAAGTTGGCAGTATTGGCAAGGTGATCTTTCTACATTCAAAGGTGGTCTGTATGGTGCTACTGCATACCAAGTACGGCTATCAGTCTACAAAGATTGGATTTTAAGTGTGTTGGCTAGCTAACAAGCGCCAGCACAACGCGCCTATGGCGCTCGACTCGCAACAAGTTGCTCGCGTGTGTGGCGGGCGTTAGCAGGTTTTCGGGTTTTAACGGTTTTAGTCAGTAGTTTTATTTCGGCCTGGCTCGCGTTTAGTTTTCTTAGCGGCAGCGCCAAAAGGTTAAGTTCGCCAGTTTGTAGGTTTGCTGCAAACGGTTGTAGCGGTAGCGTTGTTCTTCCTGGCTTCGCTAAAACAGGTTTACAGGTTCCGGTTGGCTCGCTGTGTCGCAGTTAACGGGTTTAGTTTTTAATTAAAAGCAGCCGTGCCGTTGTTCGGGTTTGCCAGTGCGGCAAGCCGCGCAAGTCCGGTGTGGGCTGCTAACAAGCAAAGCCAGCCGACGCGTACCGCGCAGCTGCTTTAAGCGTTATGTGCTCGCAAGGAACCAAGTATGGCTTTAAATTTGAAAGAGGTTGATGGCGTTCCAATCCAAGCTAAACACAAAGCTACCTGCCATTGTGGTTCTGTTGAGTTTGAGCTTGATTTGCCGGATGGTTTGGTTGAATTACGTCGCTGTGATTGTTCGCTTTGCCGGCGGCGTGGAGCAATAGCGGCTTCAATTCCTCTGTCGGGTATAAAAATTATAAAAGGTGAGAGCTTTTTAAAGCTTTATCAGTTTAATACAAAGACAGCCAAGCATTATTTTTGCAGTAACTGCGGTATTTATACCCACCATCAACGCAGGTCAAATCCAACGCAGTACGGTTTTAATGTTGCTTGCCTTGAGGGAATTAACCCATTGAAAATACCAAATGTACCAACCAACGATGGTGTAAACCACCCGGCCGATCGCAAATAATGGCACATAACAAGCAAATTTTATCGCCAGCAAAAAGCGCTGGCTGCGACGTCAACCCGCTGCGCGGCTTTCCGCGCTAAATTTGGGCGTTATGTGGCATGGAGCATGTAGTGGGATTAGTTGAAGTCGAAATTTTAGGGGTTGAGAGCGAGGACTTCCCCATCTGGATTGAGTGCAGACTAACAGAGTTTGATGGAAGTGAACACCGAATTATCGAGAAGTTACCAGTTCTCACTGAGCAAGAATTGAACACTGATAAGCTTCCTACGACATTACAAATTGAGTGCACTGTTCTAAGTATTGAGCAGGAGAAAGTATTAATCGATCTATCTATGCCTCATGGTATTCAATCCACCGAAGGAGTTCAAAAATTTGTCGTGCACAGCAGTCTCTATCATGCCACATAACAAGGCGCATCACTCGCAGCCTGCGGCTGCTGGGACACCAACCCGCTGCGCGGCTCGTCGCCCGTGTGCTTTGCGTTATGAGGTGAAGGCCATTGCGTAAACACAACCTCCTGTTGTTAATAGCAGGATTAGCCATTCCCGTTTTGTTGCTTTTACTTAAAGTTGATATGTCTTCGTACACATTGTTTTTATGGCCTACTTGGATTTTTTTGCTGGTTCTAGGAGGGCAGTTTAATGGTGTTGGAGACTATGTTTTTGTTGGAGTAAGCATTTTGCTAAATGGTGGTGTTTATCTTGTTTTCGGTAATATGTTGAGGTTGCTGTATGTCAGGCTTTTTAAAACAAAATCAGTGTAATGTGGCACCTCATAACAATGCGCATCACTCGCTCCCGTTGGTCGCTGGGACGCCAAACCCGCTATCGCGTTTTTGTCGCCCGTGTGCTTTGCGTTAAATTTCACGGAGGTACAGGTGCATCTTCAAAGGACTGTTGGAATACTGCTAGCTAGTTATTCTCTTTACCTTGCCATCCGCTTAATTACGCAGATTGATATGCTGTGGGTGACGACTGAGGACTTCGCCTATCCAAGTGACCCTTTTTGGTATTTCTTAGGGTTGTTAAGTTTTAATGTGGTAACCATAGCGGCAGTTTTGTCTTTAGGCATTTATCTCGTTCGAAGCTCGGATTTGGCGTTAAAAATTCTGGTGCCTTTATCAGTTTTGTCAGTGTTGTCAGGCGGCATTGTTGGCTTGCTGTTAGTTGTGTCAGTTTTTGTAGTCATTTACTACCAGCGTTGTAAAGTCAGTGAAATTTAACAAGGCCAGTCAGCAACGGCCACTGCGTGGCCTGGACCTCAAACCCGCTGCGCGGCTTTTCGGCCGCTGCTGGCTGCGTTAGGCATTCAAGGAGGAAAGATGCACACTTCAAGTAACAAGTATCTTCTGGCTGCGGCAATATGTTGTTTTGCTGCCGCACTTGCTCATCTGGGCTGTATTGTATTCGGGGGCGATTGGTATCGTTTCTTCGGTGCAGGTGAACAGATGGCCCTGATGGCAGAGCAAGGGCTGTGGTATCCAACAGTTGTAACCTCTGTCATTGTTATAGTGCTTTTGGTTTGGGCGCTTTATGGCCTGTCGGGCGCGGGCGCAATTAAACGTTTACCTCTGACAAAACTAGCGCTAATCCTCATTACTGGTATATTTTTACTTCGGGGCGTTTCCTTCGTCGGGTTAATGCCAATGTTCCCAGAAAACAGTCTGACGTTTTGGTTAATTAGTTCTGGTATCTGTTTGTTTATTGGCGGCTTGTTTGCTTTAGGTTCTTGGCAGCAGTGGTCATTTTTAGGTGCAAAAAATGCCTAACAAAACGCAGCACTCGCTCCCGTTGGTCGCTGGGACGCCAACCCGCTGCGCGGCTCGTCGCCAGTGTGCTATGCGTTAGGCAAAGCAGGAGTAAGTCTTAATCTCGTGACCAAGAAGCGATCCCCACGGAAGAAAAAAGCTTTGCCTCCGGTATCCTTGGGAGGGGTCTGCGTTGAAGAAGGCTTACCTTACCCTATTGTTCATTACCCGAACCACTATGGCGCTTTTTTTGCGTTTTCAGAATCAGAGGAAGCTGAAGCATGCCTTTGTGACTGTAGCCGTTCGGCATTCGAGAACCTTATAGAGCTCAACAAGAATTTTCGTTCTCAACGTAATTCAAACCCTCTCCGTGAAACTGTAGTTGATAGCTTTAATGCCCCAGATGTGTTGGCAAAAATCAGTTTAGAAGTTGGCGGGGATATCAGCTGCCAAAACTTTCGCTTCAAGCCAAAGCTATGCCACAGATGCAACTTAACACCGCCCACGCAGAGGTTCTGTCATGAGATGTACGGCGGGCAGTTTAAACAAAGCTTTGGGTGGTACATTCAACAAACCTATTTACGCCTCGGTATCAGCACGACCAGCCTGGAGTATTTGGAAGATATATGTCCACCGGAATACAAAGAGCTCATTCACGAAATTGAGCAAGCGCAGATAAAGTACCAGGTGGAGCATTCTCGAATAAATGAGATTGTATACGGCCCTGACCGCGAAGACATTGCTAGCGATGAAGTAACATATTGGCATAATGTCAGAAAAGAAGAAGCTGAGCCGCTATTGAAACTGAGAAGAGAGCATCAGAGACTTAGAACAAAGCTGAAGAACAATGTTGAAAATATTGTTCGCCAAGAGTTTGGCTTTAAAAAAATCGGCGAAGGCTGGGTGAGTGAAACTCTACTGTATCAAATCATTGCACGCATTTTTCCTGATCTCGAAATTAGTAGGCACCACAGGCCAGACTGGCTTGAAGGGCTAGAACTTGATATCTACATCCCAAGTCTAAAATTAGGTATCGAATATCAGGGCCAGCAACATTACCAGCCCATATCAATTTGGGGCGGAAAAGGCGCTTTAATCGCATTGCAAGAGCGCGATGAAAGGAAAAGAAAACTATGCAAGGCGCTAGAAATTTCCCTGATGGAGGTGGACTTTACCGAGCCACTCACTAACGAACACATAAGAAATCGCCTCAATGAGCTTAAAATTTTGTAGCATAACCAAGAAATTGCCTAACAAACACAGGCACGGCGACGGTTACTGCATTGCGGCTTCGCCTCCATTCTGTAACCGCGCGTGCTGTTGGCGTTATGTTTTTTAGTAATGAGCGATATTAATGTTGAAAAAAGACATTCTTCTAAATGGAGTTGTGGTGGGTTCTTATGAAGCAACCGGCAATACCTTAGAGGATCTGAAAGCTGCTGAAAAAATACTTAAAGATAAAGGTCTTCATGCAGAGGCTACGGTTAATGACGCGATTTATTACCAAGCTAATTCATTCGCGATAATTGCTAAAGAAATTTACGAAAAGGATCTAAGAAAATCACCTTTCAAAGGAAGTAGTGTTTCTCCATTTGTCGTAAATGCAACATTTAGCATCGAACTTTATTTAAAAGCCATACATGATGCCTATGGTAAGATTAGAGGGCATAATTTGTTGGCCCTTTACAAAGGGATGCCAAAAAAAGGAAAAGACTTCTTTTTGACTTCAGCGTCTGTTGTTCGCGGTTTTTACAATTTGCATGAAGGTGAAGATATTCTTACTTGCTTAGACTCACTAAGTCAGGCGTTCGAGAAGTGGCGTTATGTTTGGGAAAATAATGGAATTGGTACGGAAATTCAGTCAATTCGATACACAATGCATGTTGCTCATGAAGCATGTTGTAGAGTAAGAGATAGTATAAAAACATAACAAACCGCGTCATTCAGGGCCTTCGGCCCTTGCGACGCTCACAAGTTCGCGCGCATGCGCGGGGCGTTAGATTTTTAGGAGAATCGTGGATTCATGGAAAAAAAGTATCAAGTGTTCGTCAGCTCCACTTACATTGATCTTTTGGATGAACGTAAAGAGGTTACTCAAGCTCTATTAGAACTTGACTGCATACCTATTGGAATGGAGCTTTTTCCAGCATCCGATGAAGATCAATGGAGTTTCATCAAGTCTGTCATAGATGACTGTGACTACTATTTACTAATTTTAGCTGGGCGCTATGGTTCCTGCTCTGAAAGTGGATTGAGTTACACTGAAATGGAATACCGCTACGCAATAGACACTGGGAAGCCGGTAATTGCTTTCTTGCATCAAGAGCCAGAATTAATTCCTGCAAAGTTTTCTGAATCAGATAAGGAAATGCAAGAAAAGCTTGCAAGCTTCAGATCTCTTGCTCAAAAGAAATTATGTAAGTTTTGGAAAACGCCCACTGAGTTATCAGCTGTAGTAGGAAGAAGTATTGTTCAGCTTAAAAAAAGATCTCCTGCTATTGGCTGGGTAAAAGCGGATCTTGTCCCAGACGAAGGAGCATCGCAGGAGATATTGAAGTTAAAAAACGAAATCGAAAAACTTAAGGCCGAACTTTCTAAGCAATCAAATACTGGAGTTGACCCAAGCGACTTAGCTCAGGGAGAGGAAATATTTTCATTTCCATATACCGCAAAAGCGAAACATGGTTGGAATGATTATGTTGAAGTGCAGCTAAGAACTGAAATATCTTGGAACTCTTTATTTGCTTCATTAGCGCCTTCGATGGCGAATGAGTCAGATGAACGTAATCTGCAAAGTAAACTTAACCAAACCATATCAAAATTAGAAGAAAAAGTTATCAGCAAACAAAAAAATTTCTCTGGTTATGAATCGTACGCGGTAGTAGAGAGCGATATTTTAGAAACGATAATTGTGCAATTTCGAGCTTTAGGATTAATACAAAAAAGCACAAAAAATAGAAGTGTCAAAGATAAACATACATACTGGAGTCTAACCGAGAAGGGGGATTCACTTTTAGTTGGCCTCCGAGCAATAAAAAAAATCTAACAAGCAAAGGCAGCCGACGCGTACCGCGCAGCTGCTTTGGGCGTTATGTGACTCTCAGCATCAAGCTGATCTTTAAAAAAGGGTATCTAAATGGATTTATATTTTAATAGTTTGAACTCAGGCCAAGTAATGGCGTTTGGCTTTATGTGGAATATATTGCCAATTATAGGTGCCATCTTAGTTCATCTTGCTTTCAGTGCTGCAGTATTTAACGACGCCAACAAATTACAAAGAGAGCATGGATCTCTAGCATTTGTAAATTCTTGGTTGTGGTCTTTGGCTGTTTTAGTTGGTGGTGTATTTGTTGCTTTAGCTTATTGGGTTATGCACCATTCAACAATTGCTAAACATTAAATGTCACATAACAAATTACTAAATTGCGTTCCGGCCACAAAAAGCATGGCCTCCACGGGACTGCCTACGCTGCGCTACGGCAGCCCATTAGTAACGCGTTATGCAACTTTACGGTAAAAAGCGTGAACAAGATCAAAGAGCAGCTGTTGGCAACGGATCTGGCTGATTGGCGGAAGAAGGGCATATTTACAGTTGTTATTTTATTAAGTGTTTTTCCCTTCTTTATTACGTACAAGACATCTCTGCCAGACTTAGAGGATAATTTGTGGCAGTTGCGTCACTTCGTGGGTATCGCAGCTATACAGGCTGTAGCTCAAATTTCGCTTGCATGGTATATCCTGAAAAACAAGGTGCCCAATTACGTAATAGGTAGTTTCATCATTATCGCAATGTTTTTTCAGGTCACATATGGGATATCGGTCATTTTTGTGTCCAATGCATAACAAACGGCTGCACCGGACAAATTTCCGCTGTCATCTTTTGTGCAAAGGGCCGCACAAAAGCCGCCATCAAAAATTTGCTCGGTGAGCCGGGCGTTATACATTTCACAGAGGCTCATATGAACATTCAATTTAAGTGGTCAAATGCAAACTACCTTGAGGCGGGTAAACAAGCTGAGTTTGAAGAAGCAGTTAGAGACGATATAAATTTGGAATCTGATGATAGAGCAAAGCCATGTCATGCAGGAGACTTGCTTGTTGAGCTTGGTGTTGCAGGTCCATTGTTGAATAAAGTGGTTGGTAACGTTAAATGTAGTTGTGGAACCAGCTATTTAATTATTGACGGTACAGTAAACCAAAATATTAGTTATAGCAGAGTTTGACACCGCATGTATAACAAGCGCCATCAAAAACGCGCCCGTTGGTCGCTCGACTCGCAACAAGTTGCTCGCGTTTGTGGCGGGCGTTATGCATTTTGAGGTAATCACATAGTGATTCGGGCAATTAAAAGTCAGTTAAACTTAAAACCTCATTTCTACGCTGAATCAGCGAGAGTCGGCGGTTTCGGTTGCATACTGGGTGGAGTATTAGCGTTTTACCTTTTCCAATATATTTCATCGTTCTTTGGTATAGCCACTGATATTCCTATCCGGCAGTATGATCAAACGATAGTTATGTTTATGTTCGCAAGCTGCCTTTTAACGCTTATTTTCTGTTTGTACATATTTTGTGTTTTATCAGCTTTTATTTACTACGGAATTAAGTGCCAAAAAGGACTCATTAGTAAAGACGAATTTATAAATATCGCTTTTAAAGGTATTTACCCAAAGCGCTGGCAGAAAGGCTACCGAGAAAATGCATAACAAACGCCATCAAAACGCCGCTTTGCGGCTCGACTCGCAACAAGTTGCTCGCGTTTGTGGCGGGCGTTAGCACTAATACAGGGAGTTAAGATGACTACCAAGAAAATGGTTGATTATGCAGCACTTTTACATTTCATATTTTATGGTGTTGTGTTTATTGTCGAGTTACTGAGCAAAAGTACTATACCAGCCAACTATATTCAGTTTGTTATTGTTGCTCTGGGGTTAGGTTTTGTTGCACTAACTAAAGACAGAAGCCATCTCGTTAATTGTTTAGCCTTTTCAGCCATAGTAAGCAGCTTTCTTTTGTATATGGCATCCCTTTTAGGCGCGGTAATAACTGATGACATCTTTATGGTATTTACTGGCTATTTCGTCATTTGTTGGTGCGTTGCGCTAGTTAATGCCATTCGGGTGAAGGTGTTTAATTCCCGTGCTAACAATCAAATATTATCGCCAGCAAAAAGCGCTGGCTGCGACGTCAACCCGCTGCGCGGCTTTCCGAGCTAAATTTGGGCGTTAGGCTTTGGAGAAGACATTGAGATCGTACTCAAAAACAGTCGTCATCGTAATTTGGATTATTGCAACACTACAGTTTGCATATGCTAAAGATAAGGAATATAAAGCTTTATCGGATTTTAGGGTTGCAGTTGGAGAGATCTTTCCATTAAACAGCCTTGAGGATCCAAACAGCAAAGCACTTCTTGCAGATAGAATTCTCGGCAAGGCCGTTCTTATCAATTTCTACACGCAGTATTGCCCTCCATGTATCAGAGAGGTTCCGAAGCTAAACCAAGTAATGGAGAATCGTAATGACATTAACGTGCTAGCGATTACACCTGATAACCATGATGAGGCTGCGAGGTATGTGAAACGTTACGGTCTTAAATGGCCTGTCGCATCTAATGCAAATGAGCTTTTGTCCGAGCAGTTAAACGTTGATGCGTATCCGGCGTTTGCGCTTCTAGATTCAAAAGGTCGGCTGTTGGCGACTGTGTATGCTAACCAACTCGGCGGCGAAGACGGGCATGCTACGGTAGAAGGTATCGAAGCTTGGCTCAACTTTCACGTCGGTACGGCTTCTGAGTGAGCGCAGACATGCCTAACAAACAAATTTTATCGCCAGCAAAAAGCGCTGGCTGCGACGTCAACCCGCTGCGCGGCTTTCCGCGCTAAATTTGGGCGTTATATAGCCTAAGAAACTTATGAGAAATCTACTAATTGGGTTAACAACTGTCCTTGCCTGGGTGCCATCAACTTTGCTGGTTGTACTCGCATGCTTCGCTTTAATTGGCGCGGTAGGTAGCATTTTTGATTTACCTATTACATTTAGCCTTAAATGGATTTTGACTTCACTATTTGGGATTGCTGGCTATATTGCTTTAACTTCGGTAAGTTGGGGTTTAAAGCTTAATCATAAGACACGGTTGGTATTTCTTATTTTAGGCTTCTTGGCTCTGGGATTTACCTATTGGTCAGGTGTTAAATTCGACGGTGAAATGTTTAAACTTGGTAGTGGCTGGTTTGAGGTTTATTTGTTTTTATGCCCAGCTTTATTTTTACTAATTCATATAGTTTTGCACCTGCTTTGGTTACGCAAGGCTATATAAAAAATTGCTTAATTTCGTTCCGGCCTCAAAAAAACGTGGCCTCCACTGGACTGCCTACGCTGCGCTGCGGCAGCCAATTAGCAAAGCGTTAGGAGACTAGAGCGGTGGTTACATTTGAACCGGCTAAGGATTTAGCAAAAGTAGCACATTTTACTCTGTCGAATATGCGAACATACTATGAACAATATTCTGTAGATTGGGATGAAGAACAGATTGAGAAAATGACGCAAGAGCTTGTGAATTATGACATTTTGGTTCAGGGAATACTTGTTGGTGTCATGAGGTTGTCTTTCGATACAGAAGAATGCTGGTTACGTGATTTGCAAGTTGATCAGAGTTATCAGAATCAAGGTATTGGCTCAATCGCTCTTGCAGAGGCGGAGCGACTCGCGAGAGAGCACTGTGCTGGAACTTTAAAGCTTAGAGTGTTTAAAAACAGCCCTGCTGTTCATTTGTATAAGCGGCAAGGGTTCGGTTTAACGAGTGAAGACGAGCGGTTTTACTACATGAGCCGTACCGTCTCCTAACAAGCAAATTTTATCGCCAGCAAAAAGCGCTGGCTGCGACGTCAACCCGCTGCGCGGCTTTCCGCGCTAAATTTGGGCGTTAGGCATTAGGAGTATAAATTCATGACTCTGTATTTAAGTATTGCGGCAATTATATTTGCATTTGTGTCGGCGGTATTTTGGTTTTTATCTTCGAGGGTTAATTTCCGTTTTGGTTTTGATATGGATAAAGAGTTAAGCAATGCCATGAAAAGGGCATCTAAGCTTAATGCATGGGCTGCTGTATTTACGGCGCTGGCAGTCATAAGCCAAGCTCTTTCTATGATTATAGATATTTGCAATAAAATGTGATTGCACCAAATGCCTAACAATCGCCATCAAAAACGCGCCCGTTGGGCGCTCGACTCGCAACACGTTGCTCGCGTTTGTGGCGGGCGTTATATTTTTTAAGGATAGTTAAGTGGTAAAGGTCGCCATTATTTTTCACTCGGCATCAGGTACAACAAAAAAACTTGCTGAAGCAGTAGCTTCGGGCATTCGTTCTGTCTCTGAGGTTGATGTTGTTTTTGCTGAAATTGTGGGTACGGATATTGTTGATGGACGTTTTAAAAACTTAGCCCTGATAGAGCAACTTAACAATGTCGATGCAATGGTTTTCGGTTCACCTACATTTATGGGTTGTGTATCGGCACAATTCAAAGCTTTTGCTGATGCAACGGGTGATCTTTGGGCTGAGAAAGCTTGGTCTAATAAAATTGCTAGTGGTTTTACCATTGGCTCAAATCTGAATGGTGATCAGTTAAACACCATTCAATACATGCAAATTTTCGCAAACCAACATGGCATGTTATGGGCAAGTTTAGATATACCAGGTAATTGTGATGCGGAAGGGCGTAACAGGCTTGGCGCTCAATCTGGCTTAATTGCACACTCCGCAGATGGCGAACTAAATACAATCGATGTAGTAACAGCAAAGTATCTAGGGCAGCGTGTTGCTAACGTAGCCAAGAGATTTGCAGCATAAAAAATATAACAATCCGCGTCATTCAGGGCCTTCGGCCCTTGCGACGCTCACAAGTTCGCGCGCATGCGCGGGGCGTTATATGCCTAAAGGAAAACGTAGCGTGAAGAATATCGCTTTAATAATATCAATACTTGCGGCTGCAAGCTGCGCCTCAAATTCAGTATCGCGCAAACCCGGTGATGCCCTATTAATTGGGGAAAATAGTTCAACCTTGAAAGTCATGATTCGAACCATTGATGATGGAGAGATATTGTGGGTTGGGAATTACACTCTAGGTACAAGGGCTGTCGTTGCTCCCGGCGAGCACAAAGTTAACGTCATGTGCGAATTTAAATTTTCTTGGGGTATCAAAATGGTTCCAGGAAACATTCAGATTAATGCGCAATCGAGCACTGATTATAAAATTACAGGTCGCTTATCAAGTGATGAAAAGTCCTGCAACCTATCAGCGAGCATATAACAAATCGGTCAGCCGGACCCAAAACCGCGCGTGCTATGGCGCATGCGCTCCGCGCATTTTATGCGCCCTATCGCCCGCGGCTTTGGCCCGGCTACCTCAGCGTTAGCTTTCGCCGGAGTCCAAACATGGTTTCCAAAGAAGAAATTACAGAGTTCTTAAAAACGGAGTTTCCTCAAACAAAGTGTACGGTCGAGGAGATCGGTTCGCGTGGCGCTACGGTTAGGCATCGTATCGGTTTTGAAGAACTCCGTCCTGGCGGTACGGTCTCCGGTCCCGTATTGATGGCAGTTGCCGATGTGGCACTCTACGTAGCTATCCTGGGTGAAATAGGTTTGGTGCCGCTTGCGGTAACGACCAGTCTCAACATTAATTTCCTGCGTAAGCCGTCTTCCGATCGGGATATTATCGGGCGTTGCTCATTATTAAAGATAGGAAAGAGCCTTGTGGTCGGAGAGGTATTTTTATATTCGGAAGGTCTTGCTGAACCGGTGGCGCACGTTGTTGCTACTTATTCGGTACCGGTATCAAAAAGCTAACAAGTAAAGGCAGCGGAAAACCAAAAGCTCCGCTACACTTTTGTTTTCCGCTGCTTTAAGCGTTATGTGCCTTGATGGAGCCAATCGATAGATGTATCGTAATACCAAATCGCTATCGTTGGGTGTCGCTATGACTGCAGTAACAGTTTCTCCGAAATATCAGATTGTAATTCCTAAAGAAATTCGAGAATCCATGGGGATAGTGCCTGGGCAAAAAGTTCAGATCATGTCCTATCAAGGTAGAATAGAGGTAATCCCTCTGAAACCGATGAAAGAAATGAAAGGCTTTCTTAAGGGCATAGATACCACTGTTGTCAGGGAAGAAGACCGGATATGAATGTCGTCGACTCGTCAGCGTGGTTGTCATACTTCGCTGGTGACGCTAATGCAGCCGTTTTTTCCAAGCCAATCGAACAATTGTCTGAATTGCTGATACCAAGTATCACGATCACAGAAGTCTTCAAGAATGTGCTGCGCCAACGTGGTGAAGAAGCTGCTCTGATTGTCACAGCTCATATGAAACAAGGCAAGGTCATCCCTCTGGATTCAGAGCTTGCAATGGATGCTGCCAAATTTGGGCTGATTCATAAACTACCTCTAGCTGATAGCATCATCTTTGCCACAGCTTAAAAGTACACCGCTGTTCTCTGGACTCAGGATAATGATTTCGATGGATTAGAGAATGTCAGATATATTTCAAAGAAAAGCACATAATAATCTCATGCAGTTCGCGCCTTCGGCTGCCGGCCTGGCGCAAGTCGGGCTTTTCTTTTCGGTAAATTTATGGTTAAGTAAAAAGGCAAGACCAAGATACAAACTTGTCGGAGTGCATTAGGGCGATATTGCCCTGAAGCTGAGACCGCATTGCGGGATCCGTTGAACCTGATCAGGCTAATACCTGCGAAGGGAACAAGTAGTGATTATGTACCAGCTGACCAGCTACGAATACCGAGGCTTACAAATCTCTATTCTGAGTTGTGTTATCTGATAAGTAAGGCAAGAGCTGCTGAATAGCAGTTTGATTTTGCTGTTGCTGACATTTAATCCTATCCAACACTCCTGACAAGCATTTTCCCTTAACTTTTTGGTGAGATTGCTATGTCAACCACAGAATTATTTACCCCAGAATCACAAACAGCCCCAACTCAGGCGACATCTAAGCTTGTTGAGTCCAGCATATCGTCACGTCGGGCACAGCGCCAGGCAGCACGCGATTTTATTGCCCAGCTGCAAGGCGAGGCCTATCCCAATTCGAAGCGTCTTTATTTACCGGGCAGCCGGCCAGATATTCAGGTGGCAATGCGCCAGGTTATGCTGGCTGATACGGTGGTTGGTGGCACGCCCGAAGCGCCCATTACTGAGCCGAATGAAGCGGTGCCGGTATATGATACCTCAGGCCCTTATGGCGATCCGGGCGCCAGTATCAATGTTGAAGATGGCTTAGCACCGCTGCGGCTGCCGTGGATTTTAGAGCGGCAGGATACCGAGCAGTTGTCCAGATTAAGCTCACGTTTTAGCCAGCAGCAACAGCTGGAAGCACCAGTGCCGCATCGGTTAAACCGGCAACCTTTGAAAGCCAAGCCGGGTAAAAGGGTTACGCAATTGCATTATGCCCGCGCCGGTATTATCACCCCGGAGATGGAATATATCGCCATTCGCGAGAATATGGGCCGCGATCAGGTTAAAAGTGCCTTGTTAACGCGTCAACATCCGGGGCAGCCCTATGCCGCGGCCTTGCCTGCGCAAATCACAGCGGAGTTTGTCCGCGCCGAAGTGGCCGCTGGCAGGGCCATTATTCCGGCCAATATTAACCACCCTGAAGCCGAACCAATGATTATCGGCTGCAACTTTCTGGTAAAAGTGAACGCCAATATCGGTAACTCGGCAGTGACCTCCAGTATCGAGGAAGAGGTGGAAAAGCTGGTGTGGGCCACGCGCTGGGGCGCCGATACGGTGATGGATCTGTCTACCGGGCGCGATATTCATCAAACCCGCAGCTGGATCATCCGCAATAGCCCGGTACCTATTGGCACAGTGCCAATTTATCAGGCGCTGGAAAAAGTCAAAGGCGTGGCCGAAGATCTGACCTGGCCTATTTTTCGCGATACCTTGTTAGAGCAAGCCGAACAGGGCGTTGATTACTTTACTATCCATGCCGGGGTGTTATTGGCTTATGTGCCCATGACCGCTAAGCGTCTCACCGGCATTGTATCGCGTGGTGGCTCAATCATGGCTAAGTGGTGCTTAACGCATCAGCGCGAAAATTTCTTATATGAGCATTTTCGGGAAATTTGCGAAATTTGTGCGGCTTATGATGTGTCGCTGTCGTTAGGCGATGGTCTGCGCCCGGGTTCGATTTATGATGCCAATGACCAGGCTCAATTTGCTGAGCTGGCAACCCTGGGAGAGCTGACCAAAATCGCCTGGGAGTACGATGTACAGGTGATGATCGAAGGCCCGGGCCATGTGCCGATGCATCTAATTAAGCAAAATATGGATGAGCAGCTGAAACAGTGCCACGAGGCGCCATTCTACACCCTGGGACCACTGACGACCGATATTGCACCGGGTTATGATCATTTTACATCTGGTATCGGTGCGGCTTTTATCGGTTGGTTTGGTTGCGCCATGCTGTGTTATGTCACACCGAAAGAGCATTTAGGCCTGCCAAATAAAGAAGACGTGAAACAGGGGCTGATTGCCTACAAAATAGCCGCCCATGCTGCGGATCTGGCCAAAGGACATCCGGGTGCACAAATTCGTGATAATGCGATGTCGAAGGCGCGCTTTGAGTTTCGCTGGGAAGATCAGTTTAATCTGGCGCTGGATCCGGCAACTGCCCGTCAGTATCACGATGAAACCTTACCGCAAGCGTCGAATAAGAGCGCACATTTTTGCTCAATGTGTGGCCCGAAGTTCTGCTCAATGAAAATTACTCAGGATGTACGTGATTATGCAGCCACACTCTGAGTTGATGCCGCAGGCAGCTGAGGTGAGGGGCAATAAAACTGAGGCTACCAAAGCGATTGTGTGGTCTATTGCTGGCTCTGACTCGGGTGGCGGTGCCGGTATTCAGGCAGATTTACTGACTATGCGCGCCTTTGGCGTGCATGGCTGTAGCCTTATCACTGCAATCACGGCACAAAGCTCGGTAGCAGTGGCGCGGGTGGAGCTGGTATCTGAACAGATGCTGGCCGCGCAGTGGCAAACGTTACTGGCCGATTTACCGCCAGTCGCCATAAAAATTGGCTTAGTGGCTAGCCGCGCGCAACAGCAGCAGCTCACAACCTTACTCGCCACCTTGCCGACAACGATACCGGTAATAATCGATCCGGTGTTAATTGCCAGCTGCGGTGATACGCTAACGCTAGATTCAGGCTTGGATGCCTTGCCTGAGCTGCCGGAGCTGTATCGCTTTGCCAGTTTGCTGACGCCCAACCTGCCGGAATTAGCCGCTTTAACCGGCTTAGCGGTAACAACCCCTGAACAGATCATCACAGCGACAGAGTGCTTGCTGAAAAAAGGGGTGCGAGCGGTATTGGTAAAAGGCGGTCATGCCAGTGGTTGTAAACAGCTGGCGCTGGATTATCTGGCATCGACTAGGCAGCAATACTGGTTAGCCAGCCCCAGAATTGATACCGAACACAATCACGGTACAGGATGTAGTTTAGCGAGTGCTATTGCCAGTGGTCTGGCGCTAGGTTATCCGTTAGATGATGCCGTTGTTCTAGCCAAAGCCTATCTTAACCGCGGTTTAAGTGCGGCCTATGCCACGGGGCAGGGAGCAGGCACTTTAAGTCACTTGCCATTGCCTGTTGCCGCCGAACATTTTCCGCTTTGGCTTAATACGGCACAGGTGCAGGCGCTCTATCAGGGCGCGACTTTGGCAGATTTACAGCCATCATCTGCCGCTTTTTCGCCTTTAGCGCAAGCGGAAATGGGGCTGTACCCGGTGGTTGATTCGGTAGCCTGGTTAAAGCGGTTATTACCGCTTGGGATTAACACCATCCAGCTGCGGATTAAAACGGCTCATCAGCAATTGCTTAGCGCTGAAATTGCAGCAGCCATTGCGCTAGGTAAGCAGTATCAAGCACAAGTGTTTATTAACGATCATTGGCAATTGGCCTTACAGCTTGGTGCCTATGGCGTGCATTTGGGGCAAGAAGATTTAGCGACAGCCGATCTTGCTGCTTTACAGCAAGCCGGTATTCGCTTGGGGGTTTCGAGCCATGGCTTTGCTGAGTTGCTTCGCGCCAAAGCGCTGCAGCCGTCTTATATTGCGCTTGGGCATATTTTTCCAACTAAAACCAAGCAAATGCCCTCGCAGCCACAAGGTGTGGCCAGACTGGCGCAGTATGTACCCTTGGTAGCACCTTATCCAACGGTAGCGATTGGCGGCATTAATGCTGAGCGTTTAGCGGCGGTGGCGGCTACCGGGGTAAAGAGTATTGCGGTGGTAACAGCCATTACCGAAGCAGCCGATCCTGAACAGGCAACCCTGCTGCTGATGGCGTGTCTGGCGCAAGCTAAAAGTGGTATGCAAGCTCAGCAAGTGATGCCTGCGTCAGCCTTGACGGTAAGCAAAGCGCCGGCCGATGTAAAAGATGAGGTAGACGCCTATGTCTGAACTAACGCCAGCCCAGCAGTTGCGCTATAGCGCCCAACTGCTGCTGCCTGAAATGGATGAGAGCCAGCAATTGCGATTGTTGCATAGCAAGGTGTTGATTATTGGTTTAGGCGGTTTAGGCTGCGTGGTCGCGTCCTATTTAGCCGGAGCTGGCGTGGGGCATTTACTGCTGGCCGATGATGATCGCGTTAGCTTAAGCAATTTACCCCGGCAATTACTCTATAGCAGTGCCGAGGTTGGCCAGTTAAAGGTCGATGCGGCCAAAGCGCGGTTACAGGCGCAAAACCCGGAGCTGGTCATTACACCTCTGGCAGCGCGTTTAACCTTGCCTGATCTGCTGGTGCTGTTACCTGGGGTTAATCTGGTGCTGGATTCTACTGATAACGCCAGCAGTCGCTTAGCGATTAATCAGGCCTGTTATTTACGGCAGGTACCGCTGATTAGCGGCGCGGCCAGTGGCTGGCAAGGGCAGCTATTAGCGCTTAAGCCTTGGCTGGGGCAGGGCTGCTATCAGTGCTTATACCCCGATTGGCAGGATAGCCCCAGCTGTTTACAAAGCGGCATCTTGGGGCCATTAGTTGGCATGGTGGCCTGCCAGCAAGCGCTACTGGCGCTTAAACACCTCTTGCAAATAGGCGATGTGTCCTTTGGCCGCTTGCACTGTTTTGATGGTCTGCACGGCCAGAGTAGTCAGTTAAAGCTGCAACAGGATCCGGCATGTCCGATCTGTGCTGCCAGCGACAGCTAACCTTTTTCGCCCTAATTCGATTAAAGAGAGCAAACACGATGCTGATTTATTTTAATCAACAACCTATTGCATTAACGCAACCTTGCACGGTGGCAGAGTTTTTGGCCGGTCAACAACAACTACGCCCCGGTATCGCGCTTGCCATTAACCAGCAAGTGATCCCGCGTAGTTGCTGGGATACTCAGCCGCTGAGCGATGGCGATACGATTATGCTGTTTACTGCCATAGCTGGAGGGTAAATATGGCCTATCAAATAGCAGGACACACTTTTCAATCACGTTTACTAACCGGCACCGGTAAATTTCAAAGTGCTGGTTTAATGCAGCAAAGTTTAGCAGCCAGTGGCACCGAGCTGGTCACCATGGCGCTTAGGCGGGTCGATTTGATGACACGTCAGGATGAAATTTTACCGGTGCTTAGCGCACTGGGCGTTAAGCTACTGCCAAATACCTCTGGTGCTCGCACCGCCGAAGAAGCAGTGTTTGTGGCTGAGCTGGCGCGTGAAGCACTGCAAACGCACTGGCTAAAATTAGAAATTCACCCTGATCCGCGCTATTTATTGCCCGATCCCATTGAAACGCTTAAAGCCGCTGAATTGTTGGTGGCCAAAGGCTTTGTGGTGTTGCCGTATTGCGGCGCCGATCCGGTGCTGTGTAAACGTTTAGAAGAAGTCGGCTGCGCAGCGGTGATGCCGCTGGGCGCGCCCATTGGCTCGAATCAGGGCCTGCAAACCCGCGATTTTTTACGCATTATTGTGGAGCAAAGCCGGGTGCCGGTGATAGTTGATGCTGGTATTGGTGCGCCAAGTCATGCCAGCGAGGCGCTGGAGTTAGGCGCTACTGCGGTATTAGTTAATACCGCCATTGCCAGTGCCGCTGATCCTATTGCGATGGCGCAAGCCTTTAAACTGGCGTGCCAGGCCGGGGAGTTAGCCCAGCAAGCTGGTTTAGCTGCCCGTCAGCAGCATGCAGTGGCCAGCAGCCCGTTAACGGCTTTTTTGGAGAGCCTATGATAAGCAATGCCTTAGCCAGTGGGCGCATGGCGAATGATGCGCAAGCGCTGCAGCTTGAGCCCAGCGGTTTTAGTTTGCTGCTGGCCAGGCAAGATAGCCAGCAGTGGCAGCAAAAAATTATGCAGGCCGATACGGCTGCGGTGCAGCGCGCTTTAGCAAAAAAGCGCCGTGATCTGGATGATTTCGCAGCGTTAATTTCACCGGCGGCCGCGCCTTTTTTAGCGCAAATGGCCAGCCAGGCGCAGCTGCTTACCCGCCAGCGTTTTGGCCATGCGCTGCAGTTTTATATTCCGCTGTATTTATCCAACTTATGCGCGAATGATTGCAGTTATTGCGGTTTCTCGATGAGCAATGCGCTAAAAAGGCGCACCCTGACGCTGGCTGAGGTCGAGCAAGAATGTCAGGCCATAAAAGCACAAGGCTTTGCAACGGTATTACTGGTCGCCGGCGAGCATGAAAAAAAAGTCGGGCTCTCGTATTTTAAGCAGGTGCTGCCGGTGGTAAAGCGCTACTTTAGCTATGTACTGCTAGAGGTGCAGCCGCTGGCCAGCCGTGATTATGCTGAGCTTAGGCAGTATGGGCTCGATGGTGTTTTGGTGTATCAGGAAACCTATGATCGCCACGGCTATGCTAAACACCATCTTAAAGGGAAAAAAATGGATTTTGACTGGCGCCTTGCAACACCAGAGCGACTGGGGCAGGCCGGGGTAGATAAAATAGGCCTTGGCGCTTTGCTGGGGTTAGGCGATTGGCGGCTAGACTCGTTATATCTGGCCTTGCACCTGCGTTACTTGCAGCAACATTATTGGCGCAGCCGCTACAGTATGTCGTTTCCACGACTGCGACCCTGCGCGGGTGGCTTGGCCGATCAGGTGCTACAGCAACATCAATCCGATACCCTGATCAGCGATAAACAATTGGTACAACTGATCTGCGCCTGGCGCTTATTTGATCCTGAGCTGGAGCTCAGTTTATCCACCCGGGAATCGGCGCATTTTCGCGATCATGTGGTGCCGCTGGCTATCACCAGTATCAGTGCCGGCTCCCGCACTTCCCCGGGCGCTTATGCCGATGCAACCGCCAGTCTGGAGCAATTTAGCACCGATGATCAGCGTAGTGCCCAGCAAGTTGCGGCCAGCATGGCAAGCCGAGGCCTGCAGCCGGTCTGGAAAGATTGGGAAACCGGACTCTGTCGCAGTTGATGAGCCTTAGACAGCAGCCAGGCGAGCCTGTTGGGTAAGCTGCACCCGCGCTTGCCAGGCCGGAGCGGCCTGTTGCCATTCTTGCTCGTAGGTGAGTTTTTGCGCATGGCCATTTAAGGTTAAGCGGGCTTCCGTATTCTGATCACCGGCACTTGCCTGATGATACAGTGTGATGCTGAAACGGTTATCGTGCTCCAGATTGCGGGCATGTTGGGCAATATCGGAGCAAGAGCAGTAACCGCGTCTAACAAGACAGAAAATCTGGCTTTATGCATGGTTTTTGGGGGTGACAAATCGGAGGAAATCAGCGAGCATGGTTTTAACATTTATGGTGAGCATCCGCGATGTGGGATTGTTGGCGAATGATCAGATCGGGAACCGCCATGAATGTTCCCTAATCGCCTAGATTTTTATTCTAACTACAAAATTTCTGGGGATACCTCAGGCAAGTTATTCGTTAGCGTAGTGTCATAATTGAAAATAGAAGGGCGCTTACACTGCGCGAAAGCAGGTGCGTTCCAAACTACAAAGCTGTTATAAATTTACAAGGAACAGTTATGAAACGTATAGCCATTTCAGTCTTGATCACATTAATATCAGGATGCTCCTCGTACCACAATATAAATAAAGATGGTAGTAATTCACTAGGAGGAGGTTTCTCCGATAAGGAAATCCATGAAGGGCTTTATTATATTGTTTCAAAGACAAACTTCGCCCCGTGGTCTAATCATTCGGCAGCGTACAAAACATTTAATCGTAGAGCTGCTGAGTTATGCAATTCCAAAGCTTATAAAGCTATTGAAATCAGCGAAAGTGAATATGAACATATCCAAACAGCTGGTGCTGCCAAGTATATTATTTCTCAAGTTACAGGCTATATAATTTGTAAACCTGAAGTACTTTCGGAAGCGGAAGCATTGATTTACATTCAAGAAAATTTATAAAAAACAAATTTTATCGCCAGCAAAAAGCGCTGGCTGCGACGTCAACCCGCTGCGCGGCTTTCCGCGCTAAATTTGGGCGTTAATTGAAAGTAGTCTTGTAACAGTTTTAATTGTCAAAATAATTTAGGATTAAATTTATGATGGGTGGAATAAGTATTTGGCATTTATTAGTCTTAATGGTATTGCCATTGATACATGTAATGCTCTCGAGCCGTTCACACGGTGGTGCAAAATTTGGTTGGTCTTTAGCTGTTGTATTTTTTCCGTTGCTTGGATACATCATTTACTTGATAGTGACTCAGCCTGCAAAGACGGTACAACAGAGCTAATGGAATTTAACAAGTCCAGTCAGCAACGCTCCCGTTGGTCGCTGGATCTCAAATCCGGCGAGCGGCTTTTCGGCCCCCGCTGGCGGCGTTAGTGTTTTAAGGAGATTTTTTGAAATTCATTTTGTTATCGATCTTTGTGTTGTCCTTTTCTGTGGTCGCAGAACCGAAGTTTTCAAAGGTTGGGGACTTTAAGCTGGAATATGAAATCGCTGGCAGTGGTGAGTATACAGTCCTGTTGGAAGGTGGTGCTGGTGCTGGTTTATCTGACTGGGATCCTGTCTTCTATAAAATTGCTGAAAAAGCGACAGTTATTCGCTACTCAAGGGTAGGCAATGGCAATTCAACTAAAATAAAGCGTCATTTTACTTCTGACGAGTATGCTCATTATGCCAGCAACCTTTTACTAAATTTAGGGATTACGCAGCCTGTCATTTTAATTGCTCATTCTTATGGCGGTAATGTAGCTCGGGATTTTGCAGTGGCTTACCCTGCTCAAATACAGGCACTACTGATGCTTGACCCGTCTTCAGAGCATGATGTGGATATTATGCGGGCTATTAATTTAGAGCAGGCTAACAAAGAAATTGCGGCGGTAAAGCTTGCCGATATGGAAAATGGTATGTCAAACAACTACTTGGATTTTTGGAGTAAGAGACCTTTACCGAACTACCCACAGATCAAAGACATGCCAGTTACTGTTATTGCCTCGATCCAAAAAAATCCCAATCCTCCGCACTTGCTTGCCAGCGATCAAGGTGTACTCAAGTGGGGTGAGACATGGAAACAATGGGCTGAAGCTTTTCCACAAGGGCGGGCAGTGTTAACAGAGATGAGTGGTCATTTTGTGCAGTTTGACGAGCCTGAATTAGTAATTAGTGAACTTACCCTAATTATTGAGCGGCTTATAAAACACTAACAAGGCGCTAGTGTCGCCACTAACGCGGTTGGGACGGCTTACGCTGCGCTGCAGCCGCCCCAAAACTTTGCATTATTAAGAGGGAACTAATCAATGAGAAATATTCTAATTTTGAACATACTGGTATTTTCTTTACTGTCTTTTTCAGAATTTAGTTATGCAAGTGATGAAAATATTCTTTATAACAAGCATCAAAGTTTTACCGCTGTTATTGAGAATGTAATTGATGTCACTGATAACGGTTTCAGAAGTGTAAATTACATACTGACATGGAATGACAATAAAATTATCGTTCCAAAAAATAACTTGCCAGTACAAAAGAAAAAAGGTGAGACGCTCAAATTTCTAGTGATGTGGCATGAGCTTAAAACAGATGATGGTTCAGTTAAAAATCTTTCTTTTCAAGCTCTTGAGTGAATCATGCATAACAGCAAAATATTGTCGCCAGCAAAAGCGCTGGCTGCGACGTCAACCCGCTGCGCGGCTTTCCGTGCTGAATTTGGGTGTTAGACACTGACCGGAAGCACCGCGGCATAATTAGACCATAAGGGGAGTAAGATGAAACATTTTATAAAAATAGCTCTGTTGCCAATAAGTCTGATTGGTAGTTGTTTTTCATATGCCAATCAAATCTCTGTTGATTTTTTGATAAATGAGCTAAAGATTGCTCATTCTGAATATCTAAATGGATCAATTGATAGCGGTCTTTATGCGCTTGAATCCTTAGCCAGATTACTTGAGTCAGATAAGTCGGCTACATTAATGGCAGAAACTGGGCCAAACAACCTGGCATTTACCTATATAAGAATAGGTGTATTACATGAGAGAGCAGGGAATAAGCGGGACGCTGATACTTATTTCAATAAGGCTTTGAGTTTATATCAAGGCGAAAGAACTGACATAACCCAATTAAAAGAAGCGGTTGTAAAGTTGGATCTCGTGCCGTTATCACTATCGGGTTCGCCCCTTGGACAAGGCAGCTAACAAGTTACTCCACGCCAGTGGACCTCCCCCAATAAAGTAGACGCCTAACATAAGGTAAGGTAGGCAAAACAAGGAGTAAGTGGATGGATCAAATAGCAAATCGAATAATCGCCGTCATTTTAGGTGTTGCACTAGCTTATGCATCAATCGCAATTATTGGCATTGGTGCTGCAGTAGCGATACCCGCTAACCTGCTAAAGTCTGTAGCTCAAGTATCAGGCTTACTTGCATTCACGCTGGTCGACTTATTCACTATCGCAGTGCCGCTGGCGGCGGCATTTTTAGTGGTAGCTTTCGCCTGTAAGTTGGTAATCAGAAAGCCAGATTTTACGTTTTACGCATTGTTGCTCGCGCCTTTAGTACTGTTGCAGCTGTATTTCGTTGTGCAATCACAACCTCAAACGCTCAATAGCTTAATTACAACGCTGTCGCGATATCTATTGTTGGCGGTGTGCTTTTATTTCTTAGTTCGCAGCACTAAGCAGGCAAATACCTAACAAGGCTGGTGAGCAAATGGCCAGCATGGCAGAGCAAGGGCTTTGGTATCCGACAATTTTTACCTCAGTTATCGTGCTGGTACTGTTGGTGTGGGCGCTTTATGGCCTGTCGTGGTAGCCAGCTGGCCGTAGATCATACACCACAAGGACAAACAATTTTGCAACCAACAAGAACCAAGCCAAAACTCCGCTCTATTATCGCCGGCGCACTTACGCTAGTTGCCACCTTAGCGGTATCCGCCAGCGAACCGCTGCCGCCGTGGCAGCAAAAACTTGAACAATCGGCGTTTTCCGGCACCGTATTAATTGCTAAATCCGATACCCTAATCTTTCAGCAAAGCTTTGGCCTGGCCGACCGGGAAAAGCAGCGCGCCTTTGATAATACTACGGTATTTGATATCGGCTCACTCACCAAGCAATTTACCGCGACAGCAGTCATGCAGCTGGTAGAGCAGGGCAAGTTATCACTTACGGCAACTATCGATAACTACCTGGCGGATGTTCCTGCCGACAAACAACAGATCACCATCCATCATTTGTTAAGTAACTCGTCAGGCTTGCCGACTAACCCGCCCAGCATCAGTTTTTACGACGTTATCGATAGCGAGAGTTACACGCGGCAGGTACTGCAGCTGCCATTAGTTGCCGCCCCTGGCGAGCGCTATCACTATTCGAACCTGGGTTATTACTTGCTGGCGCAGCTAATTGAAATGGCATCAGGCCAGAATTGGGAAGCCTATATTCAACAGCACATCCTGTTACCGGCGGGTTTAACAGCAACCGGCTATCGCCTGGCGGATATACCGCAACACAGGTTGGCGATAAATTACGGTGCTGATCCCAACTGGTTACAACGGGCGTTTGGGTTACAAGCCAAGAGCCGCAGTGTGGGTGACTCGTTGCAGCATCTGCGCCAACAACCCGGCAAACGCTGGTTCGAAGGTAGCGGTGGTTTTGTCTCGACCGCGCAAGATATGCAGCGCTGGTATCAGATAATACAGACGGGCCAGATTTTAACCGCCGCCTCCTGGCAGCTGATGTTTACACCGCATATTGCCGAGAATACTGAAAAAGGTTCCTACTATGGCTATGGTTGGGCTATCGACAAGCAGCATGGCTTTAATAGGATTAATCACACCGGCTCAAACGGTTACTCCTATGCAACCTTCGATTACTACCCCGATGTTGGCTTATTTATTTTTACCGCATCGAATGATATCGACAATTATCCCTATCCGCTGCTAACGGAAATTAAGCAGTCGGTGTTAGAAGTAATAACTTCAGGATAGGCCAGTGCAATTAACAGATTTTACTGAAGTTGATTACCCAACCCTGATTAATTGGATCCGCTCAGAGGAGCTCAATTATCTCTGGGGCGGACCGCTTTATCGTTATCCGATAACTTGTCAGCAGATCGCTCAGCACTGCGGCAAGGATGGGATTTACCCTTATCTGTTAACGATAAAAGGTGAGGCTGCGGGTTATGCAGAGCTTTGTCGGGAAAGTGAAAGCCAATACCGGGTTTGCCGGGTCTTTATTGCTGATCGCTATAAGGGCAGGGGCTATGCTAAACAGATGCTACAGTTGTTAGTTGAACTTGCGAAAGACAAATTTGACGCTCAAACATTAACCCTGGCCGTGTTTGAACATAATGTTGTTGCGCTGAATTTATACCGCGCCTTGGGATTTCAAAGTATGGCGGAAGAGCGATGTCGTTTACCCAATAACGAAGTCTGGCCATTGCTGAGAATGGAGAAACGGCTATAACAAAGGTCAAACGATAATGTCTCCAAACGCCGACCAGCAACATATCGTCATCTTCGATGGCGTTTGCTATCTCTGCCAGGGCGCGGTGCGGTTTATTATTAAACGCGATCCACTGGCGCGCTTTGTTTTCGCGCCGCTGCAAAGTGAGCTGGCACAGCAGCTATTGGCCGAATTTCCAGAGCTTAGCGCAGACACCGACTCCGTGCTACTGATTAAACAGCAGCGCTGTTACCTTTATTCTGATGCTGCGCTGGAGATTGCGTGCGATCTTAGCGGCTTCTGGCCTTATTGCAGGGTATTACGCTGGATACCCCGCGCCTGGCGTGATGCAGCATATAAATGGCTGGCGCGCCATCGCTACCGGCTCTTTGGTAGAAGTGAAGTCTGTATGTTGCCAAGTGCGGAATTAAAATCTCGCTTTATTGGACTATAAGCGGCGGTTCAGGTTGAATAATTTATTATCAACGTTGAAGATAAAAGCGGGTTAGTCAGGTATCAACCATCAGGGACGACAATGCTAAAGCTTATCAAGTGGATGCTATTTATTCTGTTTATCACTATTGGCTTGCCCATACTGTTTTTTGTGTTGCTGTTTTACCTGGCTGCCGGCGGCCTTTGTGATAATGAGATCTATGCTGAACTATCTTCACCCGATAATCGCTATAAAGCGGTGATTTTTCAGCGTGATTGCGGTGCCACCAGCGATTTTAGTACCCAAATTTCCATTCTGCCCGCCGCTAACACCCTGGCGAACGAGTCCGGTAATATTTTTGTGCTGAAAGGCCATCCGCAAAGCCATGCCCCTGCGATAAGCTGGCTGTCTAACACCGAACTCTTAATTAACACTCCACTGGATGGTTCAGAAATTAAAGCTGAGTCGCGTTTTGACAGTACCGAGAATATTCGCATTCGCTATGCTGAAATGGCTACTGATTAGAACTTGTCAGGTAAGAGCAAATGTATAGATCCAGATTAGTGTGCGGAAATGTGCTATTCCTGGCCGGGGCTATCCCGGCAATATGGATGTTAAGCCAGCTGGCACCTGATGAGGCAGCCGCTCAGGCCGCGGTAGTGGGCCTGTTTATTTTCGGCATACTGACACCGCTGATGGCGGTTGGTGCGTTGTTTTCAGTATCGGCGGTGTTACAGCTAAATCATGTCGCCAAAATCAGAGCCGCCAGCTTAAATACGCTGTTTGGTGGCGTTTTACTGGCCTTTGGCTGGCTTATTTTTGGCGCTACTGTTACGTTAATCGGCGTTGTAATCTATACCGTGCTCATCGGTATGTAGATAATCAGGGCGTTATGCGCCGTTAAGTTTTCTGCCGGCATTAAAGGAGCAGTATGAAAACCATTAGTTTTGATGACTTTTTGCAGGTAGAGCTACGGGTTGGCCGCATTATCAGTGCCAAGGTTTTTGCACAGGCACGTAAGCCGGCTTATATTCTGGAAGTCGATTTTGGTGAGGCGATTGGGGTGCGTAAGTCGAGTGCGCAAATTACCGCACTGTATCAACCGGACGAGCTTGTCGGCCGGCTGGTCGTGGCGGTAATCAATTTTCCTGCCAAGCAAATTGGCCCGCTGATGTCAGAGTGTCTGGTAACCGGTTTTCATAACGCGGCCGGTGAGGTCGCGCTTTGTGTGCCGGATCAGGCGGTGCCGCTGGGAACCCGTTTACTCTGATGTGTGCTCAGTATCCGTTATAACTGCTGCAGATAGCGTTGTAACGGCTGTAAATCCAACCACAGTTCCTCGCTTTGCGGCGAGACCTTACCGCTTTGCAGCACCGCATAATCCAGTTTGCCTAAGGTGGCTAAGTCACGAAACCCCGGGTTGTGGTGGCCCTCAGGTACAAATTCCAGAATCCTTGTACCCGGCGCACACCAGAGCAAATTCGTCAGGGCTGCGCCATGTGGCGCAATCACGACGGCCGCCTGACTGAACAGTTGCTGCTGTTCGATGACGGACAGCGTCGAGCAGCTGATAATCTCGAACTGATGCTGCTGTAACAGGGCGATAATCTGTGCTTCGTTCTGCAATTTGCGCTTGTTGGCATCGAGCCTGGCAATATATAGCCGGCGCTGTGCGGTTTTTGCCGGTTGAAAGTCGCTAAGCTCACGTAAGGCCCGGTTTAGCCACACTGGCGTACGATAACTGCCTTTGGCACGCAGGGGCAGCACCAGTTCAGCACACTGTAAATGCGAGCTCTGCGATAACGGCACCACCTTAGTTAGCGCGATACCACAGCGCTGCAAGATGTCTTGCTGCCAGCGACAGCCGCTATAGGGCAACAAAAACTGGCTGACTTGCGTTAAATCCAGCCCGGCCTGGCGGGCAAACCAGAGATCGGCCATCACGTCGGCCCAGAAATGGTAGTAATTATTACAATCGTCGTAATAGGCGCCCAGCAGCAGGGTTTTACCGGCCAGATAGTGCGCTTTTACTGCAACGCCGCGCATTCTGCCGCGTAGTAATTTCGTCCAAAAACCTTTGCGCCGGCCATGTGGCAAGGTTAAACCAAAGCGCGACAGGGCATAGATCTGGCGGGCATGCGGATCGGCGCTGGCAAAGTGCTCACCGCGCGGTTTAATGCTAACAATATGGGCACCGCGTGCCTGTAACAAGCCTGCGGCGGTGGGGACTTCGGGTCTGTCCCATTGCAGCTGTCGGTGATCTAAGGTCGGAGTATCCAGAATGCGATCGACGGTAGCGGCCAGCTGTGGCTGCGGAATCCAGCTTAAACTTACCAGGTTAATGCGCTGAGATCGGCGCTGTTGCCGGCGGCATAATGTATTCAGAATGGTTAATAACAACTCCTGGCTCCTTGCCTGAATAGAGAAAAGTTTGTGTTATTTGAACTGCAAAATACGAAATGAGAAAAGCTAACTGCAGTCGCCGGCCATTATTAGCCGGCGAAACTGAATTGTCGCTGAAGCTTAAAGATCTGCGCTGGCAGCGGGCAGTTTTAAATTGATGGTTTGGCTATCCGGATTAATCTCACTGATTTGCACCTGCAGCTGCTGTCCCAGTTCCAGCATGATGTTGTCCCCCTGATAGCAGCGGCCCTCTTCCCAGTTAGTGCTGAGGCTGTCTGCCGGTACACCCAGCTCGCTCAAGGCTAAAAAGCCCTGGGCACCATTCTCGAGTAACCGCAGCCGAACACCGGTACGGTTAATATCCTGCACTTCACCGGTAAAGCATTGGCCGTCGGCTTGGGCAGTACTGAGGAACTGACAATACAGCCAATCGGCAATATCCCGCTCAGCACGGCGTTGAATTTTGCGCTGTTCAGCCAGCCGTTTTGCCAGCTCCGCAGCAGGGGGCTCTGTCGCGGTCTGTAATAAGGTAGCTTTAATCAGGCGCTGGTTAACCAAATCACTGTATTTACGGATTGGCGAGGTCCAGGTTGCGTAATATTCTGCGCCTAAACCAAAATGCGCAGCTGGGGTGGTGCTCACCGTGGCGTAAGCCTGGAAGCGGCGGATCCGCGTATCCAGATAAGCGGATGGCAGCTGATCCAGCCAGCGCCGTAACTGACAAAAGCCGCTTAATTCGGTGAGGGCGTCACCCAGTACCGGTGCGTCAAATTTGCTGAGTAGTTCATTAAGTGGGTTTAGCTTGCTGCTGTCAAAACCGCTGTGGGTATTAAACAGGCCAAAGCCCGGTTGTGATGCTAAATAGCGACCTGCGCTCTGATTGGCGGCGATCATCGCTTCTTCGACCATCAGATTCGCAATACGGCGCTGCTCGGCATGAATAGCGACAACCTGATGTCCGGCGTTGAGGTCAAAGCGGTAATCCGGTTTATCCGGAAACACAATGGCATGGGTTTTACGCCATTGCTGGCGGGCTTTTGCCAGCGCGCTAAGCTGCTGCAGCTGTTCGGCCATTAGCGAACTTTCAGGCTGCCAGCTGCCCGAGCCTTCCAGATAATCAGAGACTTGCGTGTAATCAAAGCGGGCCTGTGAGCAGATGGTGGCCAGCTCAAAGCGGAAGTCGGGTTCGATAGTGCCATCCTGCTGGATGTTTAGCGTTAACACCAGCGCCGGTCGCGGTTGGTTCGGGTGTAACGAACACAGCTCGTCGGCGAGTTGCCGCGGCAGCATCGGAATATTGCGACCAGGCAGGTAAGTGGTAAACAGCCGCTCTGCGGCGATCTGATCCAAAGCAGAACCTGCCGGAATATAGGCATCCGGATCGGCCACAGCGACCTTTAATTGCCAGCCTGTTGTGGTTTGCGTAATCGCAATCGCATCATCCATATCCTGGGTGCTGCTGCTGTCGATGGTGAAAAACGGCACAGCGGTCAGATCACTGCGTGGGGTAGTGGCTTGCTGTTCGCTGAATTCGGACAAGGGCGCCGCTGTCGGCAGGTTATGGCGCGCTAATACGACTAGCCAGGGCGCTTCTGGATCCGTAGCTTTGGCAATCACTGCCGTCACTTCAACCAGAAATTGTTCATCTTTTAACGCGTGCTGTACCAGCGTTGCCTGCACCCAGTCGCCGTCAGCCAGTGCTTTGTCATCAATACCATTAACGGCTTTGGCTTTTAAGCCATCTTTAAACAACGGTAAGTCGGGAACGATTTGCAAACGGTTTTTAAAACGCTTAACCCGGCCGACGAAGTTTTGTAAACCGGCTTCCAGCAAGGTTTCCGGTTCGGCCTGGGTTTTGGCATCAACCTCGCGGATCACGGCACTGATGCGGTCACCGTTTAATAGTTTTTTCATCAAGGGCGGGCTGATAAAATGGCTTTCTTTATCACTAACCTCTAAAAAGCCGAAGTTTTTAGTGGTGGCACGGACCACGCCTTCTTTTACCGGCAGCGATTCACGGAGCTGTTGCTTCAGCTGCGCCAGTAAAGGATTGTCTTGTAACATAAGGGTTCTCGTTATCGAGCCGCCGCCACTGCAGTGGCGGCTGACGCTGCGTTAGGAAAAAATAACCGGTACCAACCACAAACAGGCTGCGGTGATACAGATAATCGATAAAATATTTAAAGCAAATCCGGCTTTCACCATGTCAGCAATTTTCAGCTGACCCGAGGCAAAGACGATAGCATTAGGCGGCGTAGCAACTGGCATCATAAAGGCGCAACTGGCGGCAATCGCCGCCGGGATCACCAGCATGGTCACCGGCATACCCATCGAAACTGCCACCGGGCCCAGTAAAGGTAAAAAGGCGGCAGCGGTGGCGGTGTTACTGGTCACTTCGGTCAGGAAAATAATCAGCGTGGTGACCAACAGGATCAGTGTTAGCATATCCAGGGTGCCAAGCTGACTGACTTGTAGCGCGATAAAATCCGCCAGACCGGATTTTTGAATTTGACTGGCCAGAGTTAATCCACCCCCGAACAACAGCAAAATACCCCATGGCAGCTTTTGGCAATCCTCCCACACCAGCACGCGCTGGCCGCTTTTCAGGCTGACCGGCAAGATAAACAGCAGCAGTGCCACGCACACTGCAGTCACAGTGTCGTTCATCGGGATACCGGTAAATTCGGTGATTTTTTTCGCCAAGGTCCAGCAGAACGCTGCGGCTAAAAAGACCATTAGTACCAGTTTTTCGGCATTTTGCATTGGCCCAAGCTCCGCCAGTTTCTGGCGGTAGATTTGCCGGCTGTCGGCCTGCACTGCGCCATCGAGCTTAAACTGAAACCGGGTTAACCACAGCCAGGTTAACACCAACAATACGCTGGCCAGTGGCACCCCTAATAGCATCCAGTCGGCAAAACTCAGTGTGATGTTATGCACATTTTGCAGGTAGCCCGCAAGCAAGGCGTTTGGCGGTGTCCCAATCAGGGTGGCGATACCACCAATACTGGCAGCATAGGCAATCGCCAGTAGTACTGCCTTAGCAAAGCTGTCTTGTTGCTGGCCGCCCTGGCTTTGCATCGCAATTACCGATAAACCAATAGGCAGCATCATGACGGCGGTGGCGGTATTCGACATCCACATCGACAAAAAGGCGGTAACCAACATCATGCCGGCAATTTGCTGGCTGGGTTTACTGCCAACCAGCAGCATGGTCAGTAAGGCAATTCGTTTGTGCAGGTTCCAGCGCTCCATCGCAATCGACAGCACAAAGCCGCCAAAAAACAGAAAAATCAGCGGATCGGCATAAGGCGCGGCAACTGCGGCAATGCTGTCGAGTTTTAGCAGCGGCAACACGGCTAATGGGATTAATGCGGTGGCAGGAATGGGCACCGCTTCGCTAATCCACCAGGTCGCCATCCATAAGGTCAGGCCACACATTATCCAGGCATGACGACTAAGCTCAGCGTCGAAGGGTTCGGTAAACAGGGTTAATAAGAATAGCGCCGGGCCTAACAGCAAAGGCAAAGTGGTTTTCAGGTTGGCCAATGACATGGATAGCTCCGTTATTCTTCGTGATCTTGGTTTAGCGCATTATTGGTAACAGCATGGGCAACAGTGCTGGAATGTTGCACCAGTTGTTCCAGTTCGGCCACTTCATAGGCATCTAACAGTCGCCACTGGCCGACTTTTAATTCTGCCAGGCGCACATGCATAATGCGGGTGCGTTTTAATTTCACCACCTCATAGCCTAAAAACTCGGCCATGCGGCGGATCTGCCGGTTCAGACCTTGGGTCAGGATAATATTAAAGGTATTGCGCGAGACTTGCCGTACTTTACAGGGTAGGGTCACCGTATCCAGAATAGGCACGCCCTGGCTCATGCGCTTGATAAAGTGCTCGGTTATGGGTTTATTCACCGTGACCACATATTCTTTTTCATGGGCATTACCGGCCCGCAGCACTTTATTAACGATATCCCCGTCGTTGGTCAGAAAGATCAGGCCTTCGGAGGGCTTATCCAGCCGGCCGATTGGAAAGATCCGCTCCGGGTATTTCAGAGCATCAATAATATTGCCGGCGACCTTACGTTCAGTAGTACAGGTAATGCCAACAGGCTTATGGTAAGCGATATATACCCGTTTGGGCTTATTTTTTAGCGGCTTGCCATCTACCAGCACCGTATCGCCGGCGCCAACTTTTAGCCCCATTTCGGCACTTTGGCCATTTACCGTCACCTTGCCGGCGGCGATGAGCGAATCGGCCTCACGGCGGGAACAATAACCGGTATCGCTGATAAATTTATTTAAACGCACGAGATGGGTTTCGGACATGGTGTTAACGGCAGGCTCACTGACAGCTGAAAACGTCTAGTGTAAGGGGCCTGTCCGGGCAGAGCAAGGTTTTGCCGGTAAAAGCAGATTATCGCTTGGGTTCTGCCCTGGCTTGCGGTTAAAATACCGGCAACGAACAGGGATCTGCCAATGACGATACCAATAAATAAGGCATTACCATCAGCCAGCCGGCTGGTGCTGGGTTGTATGGGGCTGGGCGGGGGCTGGAATAATACGCCGCTAAACCGTCAGGATGAACAACAGGCTTTTGCACTCATTGACAGCGCACTGGAAGCCGGTATTACGGTATTTGACCATGCCGACATCTATACCTTTGGTAAAGCCGAAACCGTGTTTGGCCGCTACCTTAACGCTTTTCCGCAGCGACGTGAACAGCTGCTGCTGCAATCAAAGTGCGGAATCAAGCTGGCAACTGAGCAGCAGCCAGGCTATTACGATTTAAGCCAGGCGGCGATTTTAACTGCCGTAGATGGCATTCTCAGCCGCTTACAAACTGACTATCTTGATATATTGTTACTGCATCGGCCCGATCCTCTGTTAGAGCCAGCCGAAATTGCTGCCGCCTTCACGCAACTGCTGCAACAGGGCAAGGTTCGCCACTTTGGCGTCTCTAATATGGCCTGGCCGCAACTGCAATTGCTCCAGCGTTACCTGCCGGTACCGTTGCGGGTTAATCAACTGGAAATGAGCCTGCAGCGGCATCACTTTATCGAAGAAACCTTACTCACCGGCATGGCCGAGGGTGCCAGCCGGCATTTTGGCTATGGTACCGTGGAATATTGTCAGCAGCAGGATATACAAATCCAGAGCTGGGGCAGTCTGGCGCAAGGGCGCTATAGCCAGGCGCAGCCAGATGAATCTGCTGTTGAGCAACAAACCCGCCTGCTGGTGAACCGTTTGGCTGCTGAATATCAGGTGGCACCTGAAGCCATAGTGCTGGCCTGGTTGCTGCGCCATCCGGCGCAGATCCAGCCGGTAATAGGCACCAGCAGAGTTGAGCGCCTGCAAGCCGCAGTGCAGGCTCAGCATATCAGCCTAAGTCGTCAGCACTGGTATCAGCTGTATATTGCTGCCCGTGGTGCCGCTTTACCTTGAGTCTGTTGCCATGCTGAACCGCTTCGCCAACCCAATCTTGTTTTTGCTGATGCTGTTAGCCTGTACTGCGGTCCCGGCGGCTGACAGGGTTTTTGCGCAATTACATCAACGGGTATGGAATACTGAGCATGGTTTGCCGCAAACCTCAGTGGTGGATATTACGCAGGATCCGGCCGGCTATATCTGGGTAGCGACTGAAGGTGGCCTGGCGCGCTATGATGGTAACCAATTTCAGGTATTCAATGCCCAGAATACCGAGTTACTCCGCAACCCCTTGTTGCGGTCGTTACATACTACTGCGGCAGGTGAATTACTGATTGGCAGCTCCGATAAACTGATCCGCTATCAGCAGCAAGAGTTTCAGGAGCTGACGCTTGACGGGCGCAGCGTTGGCAGTGTGGAGGCAATGGCTGAAAACAGCCAGGGGCAGGTGTTTATTGCCGCTGAGCAGCTGCTGGTATGGCAACAGGGGCAGCTCAGTGTACTGCCGGTACCGGGCCGGCCGGTAAGCAGTTTACTGGCGGAGGGTGATCGCTTATGGCTCGGCGGCCCAGGTTATCTGGCACTGTGGCAAAATGGCGAATATCAGTTAGTCGCTGACATGCCACAAGCAGGCTGGCTGATTACCGAGATGGTGAGCACGGCCTCTGGGTTACTGCTCGCCACCCCGCAAGGGCTATGGCAATATCAGCACGGGCAGTTAAGTCCGGCGCAGCAGCAGATCGCAGATGAGGTGTTGTTGTTGTTCCAACAGCAGGACAACTTATGGGTTGCTACCTATCAGGAATTACGGCAGTACCGGGGACAACAACTGCTGTCGGTGACCGATTTACGGCAACACAGTAAGCTTGGCTGGTTGGTGTCGGCGTTTGAAAGCCGTGAGGGTTTTCTGTGGTTTGGCAGCAAAACCCATGGCTTGCTGCGTTTTCGCGCTGATGCGACGACCAATTATGGCGTAGCATCAGATTTGCCTGATCCCTATGTCTGGGCGCTGCAAGAGGCCGGCAATGAGCTGTTGGTCGGCTACAATGGCGGTCTGGCGGCATTTGACGGCGAGCGCTTTACCAGCAAAGTGGCGCCGGCGTTACTGTCACATCATGTGGTGTATTCGTTATTTCGTGAGGCGGACGGCACCATTTGGGCCGGAACCCGGCGTGGTTTAAATAAAATCAGTGCTGATTATCAGCAGGTGCAGCGCTTTAGCGCACTTGACCATATTCAGATTAACGGTATTGCGCAGCGGCGCGATGGTAGTATCTGGGTGGCAACCTTTGACGGTTTATACCGGATCTTACCGCACAGTGATCAGCCTGAGTTGATGACGCCTTCCCTTGGCTTACCGGCAAATCGCTTTCGGATCATTTTAACCGATAGTCAGGATCGCTTATGGCTGGGGACGCCCAACGGTGCCTATGTCTGGGATGGTTTACAGCTGAAAAAAATAAGCGATCCCCGGCTTGATGGTGTTTACGTGACCTTTATTACCGAGTTAGCGGATGGCCGGATCTTGCTTGGCACCCTGCAACATGGTTTTGCTTTTGAAGATGGTCAGGGGGGCTGGCAGCACATTACGCCGGAGCAGGGGTTGCCGTCAAATGATGTCATTTATCTGGCCGAAACCGACCGCGGCCTGATTATCGCCAACTTTAATGGCGTATACCGGCTCAGCTCAGCGGTGCTGACTGGGGGAGAGCTGCAAGCACGGATCATTATCGATGATATCGGTCCTGAGGCCGGCGTTGATGGCTTGCGCTGCTGTAATGGTGCCGGCAATAGTAAAGGGGCATTGTGGCAGGGTAAGGTGTATTTACCCAGTTTAAACGGTCTGGTCAGTGTAGATCTGGCTGGCCTGTCAGATCAGGTGCCGGTACCCCAGGTGTTGTTGGAGGAGATTAAGGTCGGGCAGACCTCCTGGCCACTGGCGCAGCCGCTCGTCATCGATCAGCAGAGCCGGGATCTGGTATTCAGTTTTACGGCACCGGCCTACTACCGGCCCAGGACCTTATTATTCCGCTACCGCCTTAATGGCTATGATCAGCAGTGGACGACGGTCAATGACCGGCGCCAGGCGTTTTATACCAATTTACCGGCCGGTGAGTTTAGCTTTGAAGTGCAAGCCCGTTATCAGGGCGAAGGCGAGTGGAGTGCGATTGTCAGTCAGCCGTTACAGATTAAAGCGCGCTGGTATGAACAATATTGGTTTTACGTGTTGCTGGTGTTATTGGCGCTACTGGTGATCTATGGTAGCTATCGCTTGCGCCTGCAGCGGCTGGCCCGCTTGCAGCAGCAACTGGAGCGCATGGTCACAGAGCGGACGCAAGAATTAAATCAGGCCAACCAGCAATTGGCGCAGCTGAACCAGCGCTTACAGTTGTTAAGTGTAACGGATGCCTTAACAGGGTTACATAACCGGCATTATTTACAACAGGTGTTGGATGCGATTCTGGCACGGGCGCGACGGCAGCAGCGGCCGTTACTCTGTTTATTATTGGATTTGGATAATTTTAAACAGGTCAATGATTTATTGGGCCATCAGGCAGGTGATGCAGTTTTACAGCAACTTGCGGCCTTGTTAAAACGCTTACTGCGGCAATCTGATCATCTGATCCGTTGGGGCGGTGAAGAGTTTTTAATTATCCAGGAGCAGCAGGATGAGCCACTGGCATTTCTTGGTCGCTTAATGCAAGCCATCGCAGAGGAACCCTGGACAGTGAAAGGAGAATTACCTTTTTCGATCAGTTGTTCGGTTGGCGTAGTGCAGTATCCGCTGCCGGATAACAGCAGTTGGACCTGGACTCAGGCACTGGCATTGGCAGACAAAGCTTTATATCAGGTAAAGACCCATGGCAAGGCCGGCTGGTTGATGTTAACGCCGGTCGCCAAAGCCACCGCAGCGCAAAGTTGGTTACAGCAAGATGTGTTACAACTGTTGCAAAGTGGCGGTTTTAGTTATGTTGGCAGCAGTCTGGTGAGTCAGCAGTTGCAGCAGGAGCTGGCAAGCGCAGGGCAATAATGCTCTGGCTTGCCGCTACAGGTTACATATTCGGATAGTTCGGGCCACCACCACCCTCTGGTGTCACCCAGGTGATGTTCTGGCTCGGATCTTTAATATCACAGGTTTTACAGTGAATGCAGTTTTGCGCATTGATCTGCAGTCGCGGCCCTTTATCCTGCTCTTCGACTATCTCATAAACGCCAGCCGGGCAGTAGCGCTGCGCCGGCTCAGCATACTTAGCCAGGTTCACCTGGATCGGAATGCTGGCATCTTTCAGTTTCAGATGGCAGGGTTGTTCTTCTTCATGGTTGGTATTCGACAGGTAAACCGAGCTTAAGCGATCAAAGCTGATTTGATTATCCGGCTTCGGATAAACGATAGGGCGGCAACTGGCAGCCGGTTTGAGCTGGGCGTAATCGTGCTGTTCGTCTTTTAACGTCAGCGGTAAGCGACCACCAAACCAGTTTTGATCCAAAGTATTAAAGGCGCCGCCCCAGAAGGTACCGAATTTATGGATCGCCGGGCCGAAATTACGGGAGCGATAAAGCTCATCGTACAACCAGCTGCTTGTAAAGGCACTGGCAAAGCCGGTCAGATCCTGACCACCGGTATCGCCACTTAATAAGGCCTGGGCTACCACTTCGGCCGCCAGCATGCCGGATTTCATCGCGGTATGATTGCCTTTAATCTTGGCAAAGTTCAGGGTGCCGGCATCACAGCCAATTAATAATCCGCCATTAAAACTCATTTTCGGCAGGCTGTTCAGGCCACCTTTGGCAATAGCGCGGGCACCATAGGACACGCGCTTACCGCCTTTTAAATATTGTTTTAGTGTCGGATGCTGCTTATAGCGCTGAAACTCTTCAAAGGGGTTCAGGTAAGGGTTGCTGTAGTTCAGGTCAATAATTAAACCGACCACGACCTGCTGACCTTCAGCATGATACAGATAGCCACCGCCGCTGGCGTCATCTAAAGGCCAACCGGCAGAGTGCACCACCAAACCGGCGTGATGCTGTTCGGCCGGCACATCCCAGATTTCTTTAAAGCCAATTGCATAATGCTGTGGCGACTTGCCGTCATCCAGCGCAAAGTGTTTAATCAGTTGTTTGCCCAAATGACCGCGGCAGCCTTCGGCAAACAGGGTGTATTTGGCCAGTAATGCCATGCCGGGGGTATAGCTGTCTTTGGGTTGGCCTTCGCGATCCAGGCCCATATCACCAATCAGAATACCTTTAACCGTGTTATCTTCCAGTACCAGCTCACTGGCGGCAAAGCCCGGGAAAATCTCTACACCAAGCGCTTCGGCTTGCTCCGCCAGCCAGCGGCACAGGTTAGCGGCTGAGATAATATAGTTACCGCTGTTATGCATAGTCTTAGGTACGGCAAAGCCCGGTAGCTTGCGCGCATTCTGCTCATCACTAAACAAATAGATATCATCATGGGTGACCGGGGTATTTAGCGGTGCGCCGCGCTCGGCCCAATCCGGCAACAGTTCGTTCAGCGCGCGGGGTTCAAAGACGGCACCGGATAAAATATGGGCGCCGACTTCAGAGCCTTTTTCTACCACACAAACACTGATTTCCTGGCCTGCGCTTTCGGCCTGTTGCTTTAAACGAATAGCAGCCGACAGACCCGCCGGGCCTGCGCCAACGATGACCACATCGTATTCCATTGCTTCTCTTTCCACCGGGTTACCTCTCTTGCGTTGGCAGGTTGGGCTGTGTTTATTGTAGAGTATGCCTGAGCTTAGCCACAGCCGCCTGTTTTGTGGATGCTATTGTTTACAGATTTTTTTATAAACATGGGAATTTATTGAGGATAGCAGGATATTGCAGGTTGACGTTAACGTCAACAGGAAGTAGATTGTCGGCCATGCTCAAATTTAGTAGTTTACCTGCACGTAAAGCAGCCCGGGCAAGGGTTGTCGCATTCAGATGAGGCCATTATGAAGATACTAGTTCCGGTAAAACGGGTTATCGATTACAACGTTAAGGTTCGGGTTAAACCGGATAACAGTGGTGTGGATCTGGCGAACGTGAAGATGGCGTTAAACCCATTCTGCGAAATTGCGGTGGAAGAAGCCGTGCGGTTAAAAGAAGCCGGTGTTGCCACTGAGGTCGTGGTGGTCACTATCGGGAATAAAGCCGCACAAGAACAGCTGCGTACCGCGCTGGCGCTGGGTGCCGATCGTGCGCTGCAGCTGGAGACTGAACTGAACCTGGATTCACTGCAAGTGGCCAAGTTACTGGCCAAGGTGGTCGCAGAAGAGCAGCCACAGCTGGTGATTATGGGTAAGCAAGCGATTGACTCGGATAATAACCAAACGGCACAGATGTTGGCGGCTTTAACTGGTATGGGGCAGGGTACGTTCGCGTCGAAAGTGGTAGTAGCAGACGGTAAGGTACAGGTGACCCGTGAAATTGACGGTGGTCTGCAAACGGTTGCCTTGACATTGCCGGCCGTAGTATCGACTGATCTGCGTTTAAATGAGCCGCGCTATGCCTCGTTACCGAATATTATGAAAGCGAAGAAAAAGCCGCTGGATGTCAAAGCTGCCGATAGCCTGGGCGTGGCACTGGAAAGTAAGGTCAATACGCTGAAAGTGACGACACCACCAAGCCGTCAGGCCGGAGTGAAGGTAGAAAGCGTCGCCGAATTGGTAGCCAAGTTAAAAGATGAAGCAAAGGTGATCTGATGAGCATTCTGGTAATAGCTGAACATAACAATAGTGCGCTGAAGGCGGATACCTTTAAAACCGTACAGGCTGCCAGTCAGCTTGGTGGTGAAATCCATGTGCTGGTTGCTGGTCAGGCGTGTCAGGCTGCGGCAGCTGAAGCCGCAAGCATTGCCGGTGTCAGCAAGGTATTGCTGGCCGATGCCGCGCCTTATGCGCATCAACTGGCAGAAAACGTTGCTGCTTTAGTGGCAGAGTTAGGTGCCGTTTATAGTCATATTCTGGCTGCCGCCACCACCGGTGGTAAGAATATGTTGCCACGGGTGGCAGCACTGTTAGATGTGGCGCAAATTTCTGACATTATCGCCATTGAAAGTGCTGATACCTTTGTGCGGCCAATCTATGCCGGTAATGCGATTGCTACGGTGCAGTCGGCTGATGCCATTAAAGTATTAACAGTTCGTAGTGCGGCCTTTGCTGCGGCTGCTACCGGCAATAACGCGCCTATTGAAGCCGTTTCTGTGGTTAAAGATTTAGGCGTATCCAGCTTTGTTGCCGAAGAGCTGACCAAATCAGAGCGGCCGGAGCTGACGGCCGCCCGGGTGATTATCTCCGGTGGTCGGGGCATGCAAAATGGCGAAAACTTTGCGCTGTTAAATGGGATTGCCGATAAGCTGAACGCGGCCATTGGTGCCTCGCGCGCTGCGGTCGATGCCGGCTTTGTGCCAAACGATATGCAAGTCGGTCAGACCGGTAAAATTGTGGCGCCTGATCTGTACATTGCCGTCGGTATTTCTGGCGCTATCCAGCATCTGGCTGGGATGAAAGACTCAAAAGTGATCGTCGCTATCAACAAAGATCCGGAAGCACCGATTTTCCAGGTTGCCGATTATGGTCTGGTCGGCGATCTCTTTACGGTATTACCGGAGTTAGAAGCTGCGCTCTGAGCCGGTAAAACCTGATGCCCAACTAAGCCAGCCTCGTCGCTGGCTTTTTTTATGCCACAATTTTACTATAACCCCATACTTCAGGGAGAAACCTTATGCCACCTGTGATCCGCCATGCCGAGCCAGCCGATTTAGCCGCTGTCAAGGCCATCTATGACCAACCCAGCGTCTATGCTAATACGTTGCAGCTGCCGTTTCAGCCGCAAGCTAAGTGGCAGAGTCTGTTTGAGCCGCAGCCGGGTTTTTATAATCTGGTGGCTGAGCTCGAAGGCCAGGTGGTGGGGCAACTCGGGTTACAGGTGATGCAAAATCCGCGGCGACGGCATGTGGCGGAGATTGGCATGGGCGTAGCTGAGCCATTTCAGGGGCAGGGTATTGGTTCGGCCTTGTTACGTGCCGCGCTGGATTTAGCCGATAACTGGTTGGCCCTGCGCCGGGTGGAGCTGCTGGTCTACAGCAGTAACGAGTCGGCTATTGCACTGTATGAACGTTTTGGCTTTGAAGTTGAAGCCGAACTGGCCGATTATGCCTATCAATACGGCAACTATATCAGTGCGCTGGTGATGTCGCGGCTACGAAATACGGCTTAAGGGCAATAAAAAAACCGCCGGTGGGCGGTTTTTTTATTCAGAGCCAGTAGTTAGTTCTGCTCGCTGTTTTTCTTACACTGCACAGTGTCTTCACATTCACCGTACATATACAAACTGTGGTGTGTCAGTTTAATACCATGCTGTTTAGCAATTGCCAGTTGGCGCTGCTCGATGGTGTCGTCTTCAAACTCGACCACCTTGCCGCATTTTAAGCAAACTAAGTGGTCGTGGTGGTTAGCTCCGGTTAGCTCGAACACTGACTTACCGCCTTCAAAGTGGTGGCGGGTTAAAATGCCAGCATCATCAAACTGGTTTAGTACCCGGTATACGGTCGCCAGGCCGATATCCTCACCGATGTCCAGTAATAGCTTATATACATCTTCGGCACTGATATGCTGGTTTTTCGGATCCTGCAGGATCTCCAGAATTTTCACCCGTGGCAGGGTCACTTTCAGGCCAGCTTTACGTAACTCGGTATTATGATCGTTCATAGCAACTCTTATCTAAACGTGAACTTACAGGGATTATAAAGAGATTAGTTTTATATTCAATGGCTTTATCCCTTTTCAATATTTTACGCCCTAACTTGCTGAATTTTGAAAGCAAGGTAGAATACAGGCAACAGGTCATACCAGAGAGTGAGTTATGCGTTGGGCATTTAAACCGGGCGTGATGCGCCATTTACTGAATTTTTGGCCACCGTTTTTTTTCAGCGGCATAAAAGTGGCGGCGCTGAGTGATGATTACCGTTACTGCCGGGTCGAGCTGAAATCACGGCCCTGGACCCGCAATATTAATAGTAGCCAGTTTGGTGGTTCGATGTTTGCAATGACCGATCCGATATACCCGCTGCTGCTGATGGGCGCTTTAGGTAAAGAGTATCTGGTATGGGACAAACAAGCCGATATCAACTATATCAAACCGGGTTATAGCCGTTTAACCGCCGAGTTCTGGCTGTCGGATGAGATGGTGGAGCAGGTTAAACGTGAGACCGACGGCGGCGAGAAGTTTTTTCCGCAGTTTTTGGTACATATCAAAGATGCGAATAATCAGGTGATATGTGAAGTCAATCGTACTGTCTATGTCCGGAAAAAGCCCAAGTACCGGGCAACTGAGTCAGTAACTAAGGCATAAAAAAAGCCGGCGAACCGGCTTTTTCTGCTGTGAGCGGCTGCTACAAAGGTAGCTTACAGCTTGGCAAATTCCGCCAGGCTCATTTCATCATAAATTTGTTTGCACCATTGCTTAACCCGTTGCTCGGTTAGCTCTGGCTGACGATCTTCATCAATACCCAGGCCAACAAAGTGGTTGTCATCGACCAGCGCTTTGGAAGCGACAAAGTTATAACCGGCAGTTGGCCAATGGCCGACAATAATGGCACCTTTCGGCTCGATAATATCACGCAGCGTGCCCATTGCATCCAGGAAATACTCAGCGTAATCTTCCTGATCGCCGCAGCCAAAAATCGCGACCAGCTTGTTATTAAAGTCGATATTTTCCAATTCTGGGAAGAAATCATCCCAGTCGCATTGGGCTTCACCGTAGTACCAGGTTGGGATCCCGAGCAGCAGTAGATCGAAGCTTGCAATATCTTCTTTGCTGCTTTTCGCGATATCACGAATATCGATTAAGTTTTTACCCAGTTCTTTCTGGATCATCTTGGCGATATGTTCGGTGTTACCGGTATCGCTACCAAAAAAAATACCCACTGTTGCCATAGTTAACGCCTTCTTACCTGGCCAAAGCCTGTTCTAACAGATGTTCAATAAAATTACTGCGTGTCATCTTGGCCAAAGCCGCTGCCTGATCGAGTTTGTCACACAGCTGCTCTGACACCTTGCATTCGATACGCTTTAACCCCTTTACGCGATCGCGCTTGATTTGGTTGCGCTTGTTCAGTTTTAACTGTTCTTCCCGCGGCAGGGGGTTAGTTTTGGGTCTGCCGGGGCGCTTGTCCAGCGCAAATAAATCAATGGTGGTGCGATCGGTGGCTATTTTCGCCATGACGTCGCCTCTTATTCGAAAAAATACTGCAATACACTTTTCACGATAAAGACCAGCGGTGATAAAAACAGCACCAGCCAGACAAAAAATTGCCCGATTTTCGGAGCCTGACTTTTCTTCAGTACATCGCGAATCGCCAGTACGATAAAAATGTATAACACACCCAGGCCAAGCCACAGGCCAATGCTTTCAAACTGCTCTACACTCATTTGCAATGGTCGTCCCGAAAAAAGTGCGCGCACTATAGCACAACTGGCGCAGTTTTTTCTGCGCTAGCTCAATAAAAAATCGCGTACAATTTTATTAAACGCCGCCGGTTTCTCAGCATGCAGCCAATGGCCGGTGCCTTCGATCACTTTGGCTTGCGCCGCCGGAAAATGTGCCAGAATAGTCGGTCTGTGCTCAGCTAGGATGTAATCTGAGTTGCCGCCTTTGATAAAGAGTGTCGGACCATCAAATACTCCCTCGGCAACCGGAGCACCAATAAGCGCCTGATAATGCGTACTTAAGGCATCCAGATTAAAACGCCAGCGAAAGCCGGTCTCGGTTTTATCCAGACTTTTTAGTAAAAACTGTCGCACGCCGGCTTCCTTTATAAAGGCCGCCAGCAGTTGATCGGCTTCGGCCCGGCTGCTTAGGGTAGTTAAATCAAGGCTATTCAGACCGGCAAAGATACTGTTATGTCGGGGTGGATAACCGACCGGGGCGATATCGGCCAGGATCAGGCGCTGTGGTTTAATCGTGTTTTGCAGCGCATATTGCATGGCAATTTTTCCGCCCATGGAATGACCAAGCAGTGCAAAGGGTTTAAGTGCCAGACTGTCCAGTGTTTCTGCCAGATCCGCGGCCAGTAACGGGTAACTCATGTCGCTACTCTGTGGCGAGCGGCCATGGTTACGCACATCGATATTCAGTACCTGAAATTCATCCTGTAAGGCGCGGGCGATCACGCCCAGATTTTCAAAACTGCCGAACAGGCCGTGGATCAGCACCACCAGCGGACCCTGACCGTTAAGTTGATAATTCAGTATCATAACCGCTACTCTTTTGCTTTACGGAGTCATAGCAGGCTATTTTAGCAAAACATCAGCCCAGCGTCAGGCACCGGCGGAAACTCGCATCTTTTGCTGCTTTGGGTATATAATCAGGCCAATTTGAGGTAACGGATTAACACTATGAAAACCATTGAAATTGACGACGATCTTTATCAGTTTATCGCCGGCCAGACCCAGCGTATTGGCGAAAGTGCCTCAGATATTCTGCGTCGTTTAGTACCCGGTGCCCCTGTCAAAGCTGCTATAGCGGCACCTGCTGCTCCGGTAGCTGCAGTAAGCACTGCGCCTGTCGCAGCCGCGGTGGTCGAACCGGCTGGCAAAACTAAAGCCGGTAATATTTTTGATCTGGTAACACCACAGGATTTACAAACCGAACAGAATATCGTTGGCCGCTTTTTATATCTGCTCTCGGTTTTGGCACGGGTACACAAAAAAGATTTTGCCAGGGTGCTGGAGATTAAAGGCCGCAACCGGCTGTATTTTGGCACTTCGGCCGAGGCGTTAAACGAAGCGGGCAGCAGCACTAACCCGAAGCAAATTCCTAATACCAACTTCTGGGTGATCACTAATTCCAATACCACCCGGAAAAAAATGATGTTAACTGAAACTGCCATCAAACTTGGCTATAGTGCTGAAGATGCTGAGCGTATCCGCGACTTACTCTGATTAACTGAATTACGCAAAAAAGGAAGTGCCCATGTCATTACATCCGCTGGCAGGTCAGCCGGTTCCAAATGAACTTATTCCGAATATCTGCCGGTTGATGACGGCTTACTATGTACTGGAGCCCGATGTGCATCAACATCCGGAGCATAAAGTCAGTTTTGGTACCTCCGGCCATCGCGGCAGCGCCTTGCAGCACACCTTTAATGAGCCACACGTACTGGCTGTTTGTCAGGCAATTGCCGAGTATCGGAAAAAACAGGGCATTACCGGGCCATTATTTTTGGGTAAAGATACCCATGCTTTGTCAGAAGCGGCCTTTGCCAGCGCACTGGAAGTGCTGATTGCCAATAAAATTCAGGTCTGCATCCAGAAAGACTTAGGCTATACCCCGACACCCGTCATTTCCCACGCTATTCTGACCCACAACGACGGTGAAAGCAGCCAACTGGCCGACGGTATCGTGATTACGCCTTCGCATAATCCACCGGAAGACGGCGGCATTAAATACAACCCGCCGCACGGTGGTCCGGCGGATACTGATGTTACCGATTGGATTGAAAAGCGCGCCAACGAGCTGTTAGCTAAAGATCTGGAAGGCGTACGGATGATGCCTTATGCACTGGCGATTCAGTCCGGCTATTGTCAGCACATTGATTATATTCAGCACTATGTTGATGACTTAGAAAACGTGATTGATATGGCGGCCATTGCTAAAGCCGGCATCCGTATTGCCGTCGATCCGATGGGCGGTTCGGGTATTGCGTACTGGCCGCGCATCGCTGAGCGCTATGGCCTGAATATCACCGTGGTCAATGACAAGGTGGATCCGTCTTTTAGTTTTATGTCGCTGGATAAAGACGGCAAAATCCGCATGGATTGCTCGTCAGCGCATGCGATGGCCGGTTTAATTCAACTGAAAGATCAATTTGATATTGCCATTGGCAATGATCCGGATTTTGACCGCCATGGCATAGTGACCCGTAGTGGCGGTCTGATGAACCCGAATCATTATCTGGCCGTTGCGATTAACTATCTGCTGGCCAACCGGCCACAATGGGGCGCTGAGCTGGCTATTGGTAAAACCCTGGTGTCCAGTGCGCTGATTGATCGCGTCGTCGCGGCGCAGGGCCGGGTACTGAGCGAAGTACCGGTCGGCTTTAAGTGGTTCGTCGATGGTTTACATAAAGGCGAGATCGCCTTTGGTGGCGAAGAGAGTGCCGGCGCCAGCTTCCTGCGCCATAACGGTACTGTCTGGTCGACTGATAAAGATGGCTTTATTCTGGGCTTACTGGCTGCCGAAATGCTGGCAAAAACCGGTGTCGACCCTTATCTGCAGTATCAGGCGTTAACGCGTAAGTTGGGTTCACCGCTGTATCGGCGCCTGGATGCACCGGCATCTGCGGCACAGAAAGCGGCGCTGAAAAATCTGGATGTCAGCAGTGTTAAGGCCACCAGCTTAGCCGGCGATCCCATCACGGCGGTACTGACCAAGGCGCCCGGTAATAATGCCGGCATCGGCGGTGTTAAGGTTGTTACCAAAAACGGCTGGTTTGCTGCCCGTCCTTCTGGCACAGAAAATGCCTATAAAATCTATCTGGAGAGCTTTGTCGATCAGGCACATCTGGAACAGTTAGAGCAGGATGCCAAGGCCTTTGTCGCCGCGGCTTTTGCCAATAGCTGAGGCTAAAACATCTGTATTCGCAAGGGGTTAGCTACGGCTGGCCCCTTAATCGTCTGCAGTAGCCTGATGTTTAATTATGTAATTAACTTACGAAATGGCGGGTAGTCTTTGCCAAAAGTGCGATTTTGCGGTATTGTTTTTGTAATTTTTCTACAATTATAACTGTGTAACATCGCTGTCTGTGCGGAACACATTTGGGACTGGCAATGAAAAAGACCTCTACAGCTAAGGCAGCGAACGCTGCCAACACTGCCACTGAGCAGCTTAAAGAAAGTATTATCAAACACTTACACTCCACGCTTGGCACTGACGTTAATAAAGCCAGCCATCAGGCCTGGTGGCGCGCTACCTGCGCCGCGGTAAACGAGCAGGTTTTCGATGGTCTGCGCAATACCCAACGCACTCATTATGAGCAAGATACCCGGGCGCTGCACTATTTTAGCCTCGAGTACCTGATGGGCCGGATGTTCAGCAATAACCTGCATAACCTCGGTATTTATCAGAATGCCAAACAGGCACTGGCTGAGCTGGGGCTGGATATTGCCGATCTGGAGCAGCAGGAAGAGGATATGGCGCTGGGTAACGGCGGCCTGGGTCGTCTGGCAGCCTGCTTTATCGAATCACTGGCTACCTTAAATTACCCGGCCGTGGGTTATGGCATTCACTATGAAAACGGTCTGTTCCAGCAGAGCTTCCAGGATGGCCGGCAGATTGAGCGTCCGGATAGCTGGCGTGAATACGGTAACCCGTGGGAAATTTGCCGCCCGGAATCGGTGCAGGAAATTGCCGTGTATGGGTATGTCGAAACCGTATTTGACTTACAGGGCCAGATGAAAAAAGTCTGGCACCCGGGCCGGATCATCAAGGGGGTGCCGTGGGATATTCCTATCGTCGGCTATGATGGCAGTGCGGTAAACGTATTGCGCTTGTGGGAAAGCCGCGCCTCTGATTTCTTTAACTGGGACGTGTTTAACTCCGGCGGTTATATTGATGCGGCGCGGGAAAACGTGGAAGCGGAAAACATCTCTAAGGTACTGTACCCGAACGATGAGACCGATGCCGGTAAAGAGCTGCGTCTTATTCAGCAGTATTTCTTCTGCTCCTGCTCGTTAAAAGACATTATCCGCCGCTATAAGCGTCGCCATGGCGATGACTGGAGCCACTTTGGCAAGCAGGTGGTCATTCAATTAAACGATACCCACCCGGCGGTAGCTATTCCGGAGCTGATGCGGATTCTGGTTGACCGTGCTGAAATGGCCTGGGATGACGCCTGGGCGATTTGTCAGCAGGTATTTGCCTACACTAACCATACCTTATTGCCGGAAGCACTGGAAAAATGGCCACTGCGCTTATTTGAAAAAGTGCTGCCGCGGCATATCGAAATTATTTACGAAATTAACCGCCGCTTCCTGCTTGAGCAGGTGGAAATGCGCTGGCCGGGTGACGATGCGAAGAAGCGCAAGCTGTCGATTATCGAAGAAGGCCATGAGCAGATGGTGCGGATGGGGCATTTGTCGGTGGTGGGCTCCTTTAAGGTGAACGGGGTGGCAGAAATTCACTCCAAGCTGGTGAAATCCGATCTGTTCCCGGAAATGGTGGCACTGTGGCCGGATAAATTTACTAACGTTACTAACGGCGTAACACCGCGGCGCTGGTTAAAAGCCTGTAACCCAAGGCTGGCTACCTTGCTGGATGCCAAGGTGGGTGACGATTGGCCAACCGATCTGAAAAAGCTGCATAAGCTGGCTGACTTTGCTAAAGATCCGGCATTGCAGGATAACTTTATGGCGATTAAGCAGCAGAACAAAGCCGATCTGGCGCGGGAAATTAAAAAGCTGACCCGGATTGAAGTGGATCCGGCGGCGCTGTTTGATGTGCAGATCAAACGCCTGCATGAATACAAACGGCAGCACCTGAACCTACTGCATATCCTGGCGTTGTACCGGCGTATTCTGCAAAATCCGGATTACGATATGGTGCCACGGGTGTTCCTGTTTGGTGCTAAGGCGGCACCGGGCTATAAGCTGGCAAAAGAGATTATCTATGCGATTAACAAGGTCGCCGATAAGATCAACCACGATAAACGGGTGAAAAACCGCATTAAAGTGGTGTTTATGCCAAACTACCGGGTGAGCTTAGCTGAGAAGATGATCCCGGCCGCGGATGTCTCGGAGCAGATCTCCACCGCCGGTAAAGAGGCCTCAGGTACCGGTAATATGAAGCTGGCGTTAAACGGTGCTATTACTGTCGGTACCCTGGATGGCGCCAATATTGAAATCGCTGAAGAAGTTGGTGCCGATAGTATCGCTATCTTCGGTTTAACCGTTGATGAAGTAAAAGCCTTATATGAGAGCGGCTATAACAGTTACGATTATTATCATAATAACCCGGAGCTGAAAGCTATTCTGGACTGGCTGGAAACCGATTACTTTACGCCGGGTAAACCGGGTGAGTTAGCGGCGATTAAACGCAGCTTACTGCAAGGCGGTGACCCTTATCTGGTGCTGGCCGACTTTGAATCCTACCTGGCGGCGCAGCAAAAGGTGGATACCTGGTATCGCGATAAAGCGCTGTGGGCAGAAAAAGCCATTCTGAATACCGCTTCGGTTGGTAAATTTACCTCAGATCGCTCGATTGAAGATTATGTAGAGCGGGTATGGCAATTAAAGCCGTGCCAAATCAAAAAGTAAACTCCGCATGACCCACCAGGGCGCATCCAGTGCGCTCTTGAGCAGAGTAACCAAGGCAGCGCGATAAGCTGCCTTTTTTTATCGCTGGGGTTGCGATATGCTGCTTACACGGTTATTTGGCGGATCAGCTTAGAATGCGGTGTGTCTTAATCAGTATACTGCTGTTGTTATTAAGCTCAGGATCGAGCGGTGCGATGCCGGGCCGGATCCAATGGGCGATCAATGATGCGCCGCCTTTTCACATCCTCAGCGGCCCTTATCAGAATAAAGGCATTTGTGATGCGCTAATCAGTGCGGTGCATAGAGCTTTACCCGAGGTTGCTTCGTCAGTGTGGGTTATGCCGCAGCCGCGGATTTCACAGGCACTGACTGATCAAACCGATCTGTGTTTTCCATGTATGATTTATCGCGGCAGTCATAACGAGCGGGCCTATTTCAGCCAACCCACCCATATCTATGAGCCATATCAGATAATGAGTCGGTTGCCGCTGGCTGCGGAGATCGCCAGCCGCTATGGCAGCCCGGTGGCGTTTGAATTATTGTTATCGGCAACGCAGTACCGTTTGGGTTATCCGGCAGGTCGGCGTTATGCCGAGTTACAACCCTTGCTGGACAAGTATCCGCCGTTTTTAGCGAGGCCTGGCGTTGGTGGCGCGGTAACTATTTTACAAATGATTCAGGCAGAGCGTCTGGATTACACCATCGATTATCCTATTGTTGCCAACTATTTTAATCGCACCGGTCAGGGGAATATCAGTAGCTTGCCGATCAGGGAGCAACAACAAGACCACATTCCGGGCGCGATCGGTTGTGCCCGCAGTGATTGGGGGCGGCAAGTTGTTAATTTAATTAATAGTGTGATGCCTCAGGTGCGCCAGGATCCGGTGTTTCTGGAGGTATTAAACTTATGGTCTGGTGCTGACGGTGAGTCATATCAACGTTTTAATCAACAACATTTAGCCCGCCCGGAATACCAGCAAGCGACAACACCGGAATAAATGGCTGGCTCCGGGCAACTTGGCCTACGCGGCATTACAAGGTAACATCTGCTGCTCTTTGCGTTAAATCAGTAACAGGAAGTAACATGCCGGCACAACAACTTAAACAAAATGGTGATTTTTTAGCGCTTACTTTGGCTAACCCCGATGGTTTATCGCCGGCGCACTTTAGCCTCGACAATGGCACTCAGGTAGAAATCTGGGATACCGGCGTTATTTACTTTGAACCTGCCCGGAGTGGACAGCTGGATATCGTACTTAGTTGCGGCGTGCATGGTAATGAAACGGCACCGATTGAAATCTGCGCCGCACTGGTGCGGGATCTGTTGCTTGGTAAGCTACAGCTGAGCGAGCGATTACTGGTATTATTTGGTAATCCGGCGGCGATTAATAACGGCACGCGGGAGATTGAAGAGAACTTAAACCGCTTGTTCTCCGGCCATCATAGCAAGGGCGCAGGCCTGATTAATGCCGAGCGGCGTCGGGCGCAGGCATTAGAAAATTATGTCAGCCGCTTTTATCAGCACGGCGGTGAGGGCCGCGAGCGCGCGCTCTATGATCTACATACCGCTATTCGCGGCTCGCGCTTTGAAAAATTTGCTGTCTGTCCATTCCTGCACGGTAAACCCTGGAAAAAAGCCCAGTTTCAGTTACTGGCGGCCTGTGAAGTCACTACGGTATTGCTGATGCAAACCCCGGCCAGTACCTTTAGTTATTATGCCTCTAATAGCCATGGTGCCGATGCCTTTACCGTTGAGCTGGGTAAGGTGCGTCCCTTTGGTGAAAACGATATGCGGCGCTTTGCCAAAGCCGAGCAGACGTTACGGGCGCTGGTTAGCGGGGCCTTGCCGCCGTTTAGCGAGTTCAGGCAAGCCGACTTTCAGCTGTACGAGGTGTATCGCAGTATTAATAAGCAAACCCAGGATTTCAAACTGCATTTTGCCGATGATGTGGAAAACTTTACCAGTTATCCGCTGGGATCCTTGCTGGCAACGGATGGCGATTTGGAATACCGGGTCGAACGTGAAGGTGAGGCCATTATCTTCCCCAATGCCAAGGTGGCGATCGGGCAACGGGCGATGCTGATGGTGGTACCCAAAGATGTCAGCGGCCAGCTGATTTAGTGGCGAAAAGCAGACACTGAGTAAATATAACCTGACAGCTTGGTCGCTGCTCAGGTTTTTTTATGCCCGCCGGCGGTTGCAATGCAGTTTACGTAAAGGTAAAGTTCGGCGCAAAAATTTAAGTTAAAACCGGAATGTCTGCGGGGTGATACCTGCGCCACGACGTGTCGGACGCGACTATAATCTATAAAAACAACCAAGAGACTCCTTATGACTAATCCAAATAACGCCACCATTACCACGGTGCACCGCGCGGAGTTCACTGCCAGTGATGCGTTAAAAATACCTACCTTAAGGATCCTGCAAGACGATGGCAGTCTGTATGACGGGGCAACAGCGCCAGAGTTAGATAAAGACACCGCATTAAAGATGTACGACACCATGGTGTTTATCCGGGTGTTGGATGAGCGGATGCTGGCCGCACAGCGCCAGGGCCGGATCAGCTTCTATATGCAGTGTTTAGGGGAAGAAGCGACCACGGTCGGCAGTGCTGCCGCACTGAGCGATCAGGATATGATTATGGCGCAATACCGGGAGCAGGGCGCCTTGCGCTATCGCGGTTTTACGCTGGAACAATTTATGAACCAATTGTTCTCGAATGAGAAAGATCTGGGTAAAGGCCGGCAAATGCCGGTGCACTATGGCTCAAACGCCATTAACTATATGACCATTTCGTCGCCACTGGGCACGCAAATTCCGCAGGCCTCGGGTTATGCCTATGCCCAGAAGCTGCGCGGCCTGGATGCGCTGACGCTGTGCTACTTCGGTGAAGGCGCCGCCTCTGAGGGCGACTTCCATGCCGGTTTAAATATGGCCGCGGTGCATAAGGCGCCGGTGCTGTTTTTCTGCCGCAATAACGGCTATGCCATTTCGACGCCGGCCAATGAGCAGTTTGTCGGTGACGGCATTGCCTGCCGCGCTGTCGGTTATGGTATGAAAGCCATTCGCGTGGACGGTGCTGATATTCTGGCGGTGTATCAGGCCACTAAAATGGCCCGTGACTATGCGCTGAAGCACAACGAGCCGGTATTACTGGAGTCGATGGCTTACCGCTTAGGGGCACACTCCTCATCAGATGACCCGAGCGGTTACCGCTCCAAAGAAGAAGAAGCGCTGTGGCGTAAAAACGATCCGATCGCCCGCTTTAAAGCCTGGTTGCTAAAGCAAGGCTGGCTGGATGAAGCTGCCGATAATGCCAAAACTGAGCAGCTGCGCGCCGATATCCTGGACGCATTAAAGGTGGCAGAGAAAGTCGCCAAGCCTGGTATTGAACACCTGATCTCTGATGTCTACGCTGAGCCTATCCCGGCTTTGCAACAACAACTGGATGAATTAAAAGCACATATCCGCAAATATCCGGATGCTTATCCTATTACTGCCGGGAGACTCGACTAATGGCAAAAATGAATATGTTACAGGCCATTAATAATGCGCTGGATCTGGCGATGGCCAAAGACGATGGCGTAGTCTGCTTTGGTGAAGACGTCGGCCATTTCGGCGGCGTGTTTCGTGCCACCAGCAAGCTGCAGGAAAAATATGGCAAGGCCCGCTGCTTTAATACTCCGCTGACTGAGCAGGGCATTGCCGGCTTTGCCAATGGTATGGCGGCGCAGGGGATGAAGCCGGTGGCTGAGATCCAGTTCGCTGACTATATCTTCCCGGCTTTTGACCAGATCGTCAACGAAACAGCCAAGTTCCGTTACCGCTCGGGTAATGAATTTAACGTTGGTGGCTTAGTATTCCGCACCCCTTATGGTGGCGGTATTGCCGGTGGTCATTACCACAGCCAGAGCCCGGAAGCCTATTTTGCCCATACGCCGGGCCTGAAAATCGTAGTACCGCGTGACCCCTATCAGGCCAAAGGTTTACTGCTGGCGTCGATCGCCTGCCCGGATCCGGTGATTTTCTTTGAACCGAAGAAACTGTACCGTGCCTCTGTTGGCGAAGTGCCGGAAGAGTATTACGAGCTGCCCATCGGTAAGGCCGAAGTGCTGCAACAGGGTAAGGACGTAACCGTGCTGGCCTGGGGCGCGCAGATGGAAATCGTGCAAAAGGCGGTAGAAATGGCGGCCGAGCAGGGCGTATCGTGCGAAGTGATTGACCTGCGCAGTATTCTGCCATGGGATGCGGATACCGTTGCGGCATCAGTGAAGAAAACCGGTCGTCTGGTGATTAACCATGAAGCGCCGTTAACCGGTGGTTTTGCCGGTGAAATTGCCGCTACGATTCAGAAAATGTGTTTCCTGCATCTGGAAAGCCCGATCGAGCGGGTTTGTGGTTTAGATACACCGTACCCGTTGGCCCTGGAAAAAGAATATGTGGCCGATCATCTGAAAACTTTCGAAGCCATTATGCGCTCGGTTAATTTCTAAGGAGTTTTCGATGAAACAGGATTTTATTCTGCCGGATATCGGTGAAGGTATCGTCGAGTGCGAAATCGTCGAGTGGCTGGTCAAAGAAGGCGATGTGATTAAAGAAGATCAGCCGGTTTGTGATGTGATGACCGACAAAGCCCTGGTGCAAATTCCGGCGGTGTATGATGGCGTGGTCAGCAAGCTGTATTACGCCAAAGGCGATATTGCTAAGGTGCATGCGCCCTTGTTTGAGATGGAAGTGGCTGGCGGCGCTGCAGCCCCGCAAGCTACTACCAGCAACACTACAGCTGTCGCTGCAGTCAGTGCGAATAGCGAAATTACTGAAGACTTTATCCTGCCGGATATCGGTGAAGGTATTGTGGAGTGTGAAATCGTTGACTGGCTGGTCGCGGAAGGCGATACCATCGCAGAAGATCAGCCGGTCTGTGATGTGATGACCGACAAAGCGTTGGTGCAAATCCCGGCCAAATATGCCGGTGTGGTCAGTAAGCTGTACTATGCCAAGGGCGATATTGCCAAGGTGCATGCACCGCTGTTTGCGATTCGCCGCCAGGGAGATGTAACGGCGACAGTTGCGGCAGCCCAGGTAGCCGCGCCAGCAGTTAGCTCAGTAAACAGCGCTACCGTCACTACTGCCGCAAGACCTGCTGCCGGTGATAGTGCAGCGGCGAAAGGCAGTAAAGCCTTAGCCAGCCCGGCCGTACGCCGCCTGGCGCGTGAGCTGGGTGTCGATTTACAACGGGTGCCAGGCTCGGGCGATAAAGGCCGGGTTTATAAAGAGGATGTGCGCGCCTTTGCCCAAGGCACCCCTGTTGCGGCTGTTAGTACGCCGGCCGCTAAACCGGTTGCTGCAGCAAGCGCAGCTGTCGTTAGCAGTGCTGAGAACCGGGTTGAACCTGTTCGTGGCATTAAAGCGGCGATGGCACGGCAGATGGCCGAGTCCGTGTCGAGCATTCCGCACTTTACGTACTGCGAAGAAATCGATTTAACCGATCTGATTGCGCTGCGGCTACAACTTAAAGATCAGTATGCCAAACAGGGCGTGAAGCTGACGATGATGCCGTTCTTTATGAAGGCGTTGTCGCTGGCGATTAACGAGTTCCCGGTGATGAACAGTCAGCCGAATGCCGACTGTACTGAACTGACCTATTTTAGCGCCCATAATATCGGCGTCGCGGTGGACTCGAAAATTGGCTTGTTGGTACCTAATGTCAAAGGCTGTGAGCTAAAGTCCATTCTGGAAATTGCTGCCGAGCTGACCCGGTTAACCGATGCCGCGCGCGAAGGGCGGGTAAGCCCGGCCGATCTGAAAGGCGGCACCATCACCATCAGTAATATCGGTGCTATTGGTGGTACAGTGGCGACGCCCATTATCAATAAGCCGGAAGTCGCGATTGTGGCGCTGGGTAAGGTACAAGCCTTACCACGCTTTGCTGCCAACGGCCAGGTCGTGGCGCGGCAGCTGATGCAGGTGAGCTGGTCTGGTGATCACCGTATTATTGATGGTGGCACCATTGCCCGCTTTACCAATCTGTGGAAGCAATATCTGGAGCAGCCAAGCAGTATGTTACTGTCGCTGCGCTAAACCTTCGGGGTCAGATCATGATCTGACCCCGAAGGTTCCAAATCAGGCCCCGCACTGCGGTAATGCCGGTCAGTTAAGCTGACCGGCATTTTTCTTTCTAACAGGGTATTTCTGCTTACTCGACTTTATACACCGTGGGTAACATCGCTCTCGTCGTCCAGGTAGTAAGAAGTAAGACGCCATTTCGGTAATATTCATCACTACCCGTGGGACTCTTCCTGGCGCAACATAGGGTAATGTCGCTAACTGGAATACGATGTAACTTGCTGATTCTTTGAAGCTCAGCTGACTTGGCGTGATATCTTTTCCTAACGAGGCAGCCATAAGTACCATCTGATACCGGATCAAGTTATAGGCCAGCAATACTCCCCACAGCTCTTGTTTCACCATATCTGGTTTTCTTGAGCGCAGTGTGTAGGTATTCTGCAACATTGACTGCTTTATTTCCCTGAAGCCCAGTTCGATTTCCCAGCGGGTCGAGTATAAATCAACAATGTCAGCGGCAGGAAAACGCATCGGGTCTACCAAAGAGCAGAGTATTTTGACTTCTTTGTCTTTAATGGTTTTAGTCAGCAATCTCGCTTCAATCGTATGCGGTAAGTCTGCGAATTTCTTGCGTGATTGGGGCGTCGTTGTCAGTCGTACCAGTTGATCCTGTTTGCCCAATGACCGAATGACTTCATACTGTGTATGCTTCTTCAATGGCAGTAACCAATGGCGTTGTTCACCTGTGCTTTGCCACTTATAAAGCAAACCCAGTGAGTAAAACCCCTTATCGAATATTGTCAGAGAGTTATCACTGGTATGAGGGATTAGGTCCTCAGCTAAAATCATCTCATTAGTATCAACACTGTCAAACCGGCTGGCGGTGAGCAAATGGCTCGTTAACTCCATCTGACATACCATTCGAATTTGTGGGTAGCAGGCTTCTCCCGTGTGCGACTTCGTTCTGGCGAATGCGGCACTATTCTCGGGTGTATCTTCGGTGCGAAACACGACACCATCCACACCTAATAGCGTTAATCCGCACCAATTGGGATGGTCAGCTTGCTGATTCCAATGTCCAGCGGTGAGATTAAATATATGCTCTATCGCTTCGTAGCCTAAACGCTGCCTGGCCTGTACGACGGCACTTGGCGCAACATAAGGTACTTTGCCTGGCAACAAGATATCCATCTGAGATACAAGCTGTTTTATAGACATATTACGAAACAGGGCCATACCCAGTACTGCCCATACCATTTGCTCCATGGGAAGACGGCGAGTTCTGATCGTGGATACACCGGCAATGCTAAGCCCTGTTTCAATAAGTCCAGGGTCTAAAACATCTGACAAACTATCAAAGTCAACGGTATGACTATTTACTAAAACGGTTTCCAGCGCTTGGCTAATATGCATAAAAAAAGCCTACAGAGTTCATTCTGTAGGCCTTTATATACCAACTACTGGATCGGTCAACCGATCTGAAAAGCTATTAACTGATCGGCATTACCGCACTGCGGGGCTTTTTTTTTTGTCACATTTCATTCAGGTTAATTTTACGTTGCCAGTTCGCAGCATCTCAGGTAAGGTCTTCATTAACCGTTGTTTTTACTTTAACGTTCCATCCTTAAAGGAATAAAGATGCATAAATTTAGTCTGCTGTTAATGACCTTGCTAAGCCTGAGTGCTTGTAAGACTACGGTGAACTCAACTCCGGATGGTCGTTTTGCCAATCTGCCGGTAACCAATCAACTGCACGCTACAGGCCCTTTTAGAGATTTAGCCCGGTTAGAACCCATGTATCCGGTGGAGGAGGCGAGAGGCGGTGGAGAAGGCTGTGCCACTATCGAATATGTCGTGACACCGGATTATCAGCTTTATGATGTGGTTTCCCGGGATGCCTCAAGCCGGTTTTTTGCCCGTGAAGCCCGCGCAGCCGTATCGCGCTGGCAATGGCAGCAGCTGCCTGCCGGCTTATTGACCGAGCCGGCAAAATTGCAAACCCGCTTTGAGTTCTGTCTGGAAACGGTTGAAGGGCGTTGCGACGCCGGACAACTTGCCGCCAGAACCCAGTGTAGCGGTGATGATGTGCTACCGGTGGTAGGATATCGGGTACGGGTAAACTAAAATAAAGTTAGGAAACTTCGGGGTCAGATCATGATCTGACCCCGAAGGTTTCAAAGGTTTTAGCTCAGCTGTAGCGTCGTTTTAGGATTTTATCGCCCAACACTAATAATGCCGGGGTTAAAAATAGTGTCAGTAAGGTAGCAAAGGTTAAACCGCCGGCGATGGCACTGGATAATTGCGTCCACCACATGGTGGAGGGCGCACCAAAGCCCAAACTTGGCTCCAGCAAATTAACATTGACCGCCAGCACCATCGGCATTAACCCCAGCACAGTGGTAATAGAGGTTAGCAATACCGGGCGTAAGCGCAAGGTGCCTGTTTCCAGCGCGGCCTCGATACTGTTTAGCCCTTGTTGCCGCAGTTGGTTATAGGTATCAATCAATACGATATTATTATTTACCACGATACCGGCCAGCCCGATAATCCCCATCCCCACCATGACGATACCAAAGGGCTGGGCATTGATCAGTAATCCCAGCAAGACGCCGGCCGTGGAGAGTACGATAGCCGACAGGATCAGCAGCGTTTGATACCAGCTGTTAAATTGCACCAGTAAAATCATCAACATCAAAAATATTGCAATAAAGAAGGCGCTGATTAAAAAGTTCATTGCTTCCTGCTGATCGGCATCTTCACCGGCAGTTTTGATCATAACCCCATTAGGCAGAGATAAATCACTGGCACGCAGCGCCGATAGCCGCTCGGCCACCTGATAGCCGTCAGCCAGCTCGCTTTTAATGGTGACAGCGCGGTTACTGTCAATCCGCCGGATCACACTGGTTTTCTCGCCGGGTTCTAAGCTAACGAAGTTGGTTAGTGGTACCTGACCGCGTGGTGTTTCTACGGTTAAGCGCTCAAGCTGAGCTAGCGAGCGCCAGCTTGCCGGAAAGCGCACCCGGATATCCACTTCATCACTGGCATATTCCGGGCGGAACTTCGCCAGTAGCAGGCCATTACTGACCAATTGGATTGCATTACCCACTGTCAGCACATCGGCGCCAAAACGGGCGGCTTCAGCACGATCCACCGTTAGCCGCCATTCAATACCAGGTAAACTGCGGTCATCTTCAATATCGATAAAGCCACCGAGTTGCTGCATCCGGGCCAGGATCTGGTTAACTGCAGCATCAATCTGGCTACTGTCTTCGGCACTGACTTGCAGCTCTATCGGCTTGCCACCGGCCGGGCCTTCCTGTTGCTGGCGAAATGCCAGGATCAGGCCGGGCAGATCAGCGGTGCGTTCGCGCATCTCATCCAGGATCACCGCAGCGCGGCGGCGCTGGTGCCAGTCGATAAACTGAAACTGGATAGTACCAATCACATCTGCGGTCAGCTCGCCACTGGCTGCGGCCAGACTGCGGGCATAGAGCGCTTTGACTTCCGGCATACCGAGTAAGCGCTGTTCGACCTGACGCAGGATGATATCTTTTTCATAAATCGACAGATCACCGCGGGCGCGCACCCATACCTGAGCCGACTCAGGCTCGACTGACGGGAAGAACTCCATACCATGGTTATATTTACTATAAGCCAAATAGATCAACGCAATGCCAACCAGGGTGCCGGCCAGAGTTAAGATTGGCTGCCGGAGCAACCGGGCCAGCACCCGGCGATAGACCAATGTATAGCGACTGGCCAGATTCTGCTCCGGATGAGCCTCTGCCGCCTTGTGGCTAGCGCTGCCCATCACCGGTAAAAATACCAGCGCCATCAGTAACGAGGCCAGCAAACAGAGGATCACAGTGGCCGGCAGATATTTCATAAACTGACCAACAATACCGGGCCAGAATAGCAGCGGCACAAATACCGCCAGCGTGGTAAAAGTGGACGCGATAATGGGCCAACTCATCCGATCGGCAGCATTAAGCCAGGCGTCTTTTGGTGTTTGACCGTCCTGAATATTGCGGTCGGCCAGCTCACTGACTACGATAGCGCCATCGACCAGCATGCCGGCTACCAGGATCAACGAGAACAACACGATAATATTCATCGTAAAGCCGAGCGCCCAAATCAGCAAAATACCAGCAAAAAAGGCGCCGGGGATGGTAATGCCAACCAACACTGCTGAGCGCATGCCCATGGTGGCAAGGATCAGGATTAACACCAGCACCACTGCGGTAAGCACATTATTCAGCAGATCAGACAGCATGTTTTGCACGTCTTTTGATTGATCCATAATGTAGTCAATCTGCATGCCGGCAGGAAACTGTGTTTGTACTTGCGTAAGTAACGTCTTGGTTTGCTCGATGGCTGAGATAATATTCGCACCACTACGCTTTTTCACTTCCAGTACCAATGCCGGCTGGCCATTAATGCGGGCGAAACTAAGTGGGTCTTTAAAGCCGGCATTAACGGTAGCGACATCAGCAAAGGTGATAACGGTTTCACCACTTACCTTAATGGGGATCGACAGCACATCATTCAGATCTTCGATAATGCCCGGCACTTTGATTGCCATGCGGCCGGCGCCAGTGTCTAAACTGCCGGCGGCCACCAGCCGGTTATTGTTCGACACCAGCCGGAATAGTTGCTGATAATCCAGGCCATAGCTTTGCAATACTTGCGGATCGACGATAATCTCCAGTACATCTTCCCGATCGCCACCGATATCGACTTCCAACACCTCCGGAATGGCTTCAATTTGCTCCTTTAAGCGCCGGGCGATAGCAACTAAGACGGACTCCGGTACCGGGCCGGATAAGCCGACCGATAATACCGGAAATAAACCAACGTTAATTTCATTTACGGTTGGCTCTTTCGCTTCGGCCGGCAGTTTAGCGCGGGCGGCATCTACTTTCACCCGCACATCTGTCAGCGCCTGATCGGCATTAAAGCCGGCATCAAACTCCAGCATTACCGAGGCATGGCCTTCGCTGGCGACTGAAGTCATTTTTTTAATGCCTTCCAGTGAACGCAGCTCATGTTCCATTGGCCGGATCAGCAAACGCTCGCCATCTTCCGGGCTGATGCCATCGAGTGACATCGACACATACATCATTGGAATAGCAACGTCGGGATTAGATTCTTTGGGGATCGCCAGATAAGCGCTGATGCCGGCAATAAATAACGACAGCAATAACATCAGACTGGCGCGGCTGTGACTGATAGCGGCCGCAATCAGGGCTCTCATGGTGTGGCCTCGCGCACAACTTGCACCTGTTGGCCTATTTCGACAAAGCCGGCGCCAAGGGTAATTAACTCGCTCTGCTCTGGTAAACCAGTGACCCAGGCCAGATTATTGTCGGCACTGAGTAACTGTACCGGGTAAAAAGCAACTTTGCCTTGCTCAACGGTATATAACCCGAGCCGGCCTTGTGCATCCAGTTTCAATAAGGCGGGAGAAATGGCATGTGCTTGTTGCGTGGCAAGTTCAATACTCATACTGGCACTGGCACCGGCCAGAGGGAGTAAGTCGGGATTGGCCATGCTCGCTTCAATATAGTAACTACGGGTTGCGCTATCGGCTGCCGGGCTGATAAAACTGAGTTCGCCCTGAAAGCTGCGACCATCCAGCAGGCTGATGGTAACCTTTTGACCAGGCGTTAAAGCGGCGACCTGTTGTTGTGGTACCTGGGCACTGGCTTTAAGCCGGGCAATCTCCAGCAATTGGAACAGGCTTTGCCCTGGTTGCACTAAGGCACCCGGTTCAACCAGACGGCGCCCGAGTACACCGGTAAAGGGCGCCACCGGCGTTTGATGCGCTATGGCCAGCTTTGCTTCCGTCAGCGCGGTTTCTGCCAGCCGTAATTCGTTGGTTAAGCGGGCCAGTTCGGTCTCAGAAACAAATTGGCGTTGCTGTAACGCCTTGGCACTGTGTAGTTCGCTCTGACGCAAGCTGAGTAGTGCTTCGGCTTGCTGCAGGCGGCTTTGCCGCCCTTCGTCACTCAGGTGCAGTAGCGGGGTATCCTGTTTAACTGTTTGTCCTTGCTGCACCAGTAATCGTTCTACTTTGCCACTGATCTGTGCTTTGACCTCCACCTGATGCCAGGCGCTCAGTTGCCCCTGCAGTTTTAAATGGGCAGGAAATAAACGGGCGGTTGATAATCGGGTTTGCACACTAAAGTGGGTTTGCGGCTCAGTGGCGGTGGCTGAGGGGGCTTCGGTTTGACTTTGATAGTGTGCGCCCAGCAGTAACCACAACACCAAGACTACAGTTAACAGCAGCGCGCCGCGCACTGGCGTAAGATAGGGCATAGCAAATCCTTGCAAGCAATTTAAGTTACAATACTACTGTTATAATTTAATTGGGTATTACGCCAGATCAGTTTTCTGCTACCTGCGTGCTTTAATCATAGGGCGTGTTGACGCTTGCTGCTTAGATTTTGTTCGCACTGGCGGCGCTTTGATCGCGAAACGAGGAGCGCAGTTTAGTTATTCTAAATAAGTGACGAGTGAAGCTACCGCGTCCTGCTCTCNNNTTTCTACTGCGTTATCGCTTGTTCATGTAGAATAACTACACATCACAAGCTCTGCCTTGTATAAACACCAGCCAAACGGCTGCAAAAACAAGCAGCAAACGTTAACACGCCCTGGGCTTTAACACAAAAAATGTAAGCGGCGTAACGCAGATTGTTGCCACCGGCACTAGCTGATTGCTCAGCTTGCCAGTTCACTGGCCAGATAATCGACCAACTGGCGCACTTTTGCTGATAAATGCCGGTTTTGTGGATACAGCGCCCAAATGCCGTCATCCGGTTGCCGGTAGGCGGCCAGCACTTCAACCAGGCTGCCATTGGCCAGCTCGTCGCTGATGTAATAGTCCGGTAGCTGCGCTAATCCAAGGCCACACAGAGCGGCATCTTTTAGCGCTAAACCACTATTACACTGCAGACGGCCGCGGGGCCGGTATTGCAGCGTTTTTTGCTGTTCAGCAAAACGCCAGATATTGACTGTACCAATCAGACATTGATGCTGTTCTAAATCAGCCAGCGCTTGCGGTGTGCCATGCCGCGCCAGATAAGCAGGCGAGGCGACCAGATACTGGCGACGACTGGCTAAGCGGCGGCCAATCAAATTTGAGTCACTAAGTTGTCCGAGGCGCAGAGCCAGATCAAAGCCACCTTGCACCAGATCCAGTTTATCGTTAGTTAGCACCAGCTCTAACTCCAGTTCCGGATAGCGTTGTAAAAAGCGGTTTAATAGCGGTGAGAGCCGGGTTTCACCATAAAATACCGGCGCAGTGACTTTTAACAGGCCACGCGGTGACGCAGTGAGATTGGCCATAGCGCGGTTGGCTTCGGCCAGGCTGCTGACCAAGTGCCGGCAATGCGGTAAATACAACAAACCCTCTGCTGTCAGGCTGACGCTGCGGGTAGAACGGTACAACAGTTTGAGCGCCAGTTGTTGCTCCAGTGCAGCAATATTGCGGCTAACCTGTGCCACGGAAAGCCCAAGCTGGCGGGCAGCCTTGGTAAAGCTTTGTTGTTCGGCGACCGCTACAAATTCGCTGATCCCTTGCCAATTACTCACTGGCTGCCTCATTAATTATTACATATATGAAAAACTGCTTTGTATTTTAGCGTTATTCCGCGCTATATGGAAACAATCGCAAGTGCGCTATAGTGTCAGTAGTGGTTTTTCTGAAACAACACCAAGGACCTAACAATGCAAATGATCAAAACCCGTGCCGCTGTTGCCTGGGGACCAGGCCAACCGTTATCAATTGAAGAAGTAGATTTAATGCCGCCACAAAAAGGCGAAGTATTGGTGCGCATTGTCGCCAGTGGCGTTTGTCATACCGATGCCTTTACGCTGTCCGGCGAAGATCCGGAAGGGATTTTCCCGGTGATTCTGGGCCATGAAGGTGGCGGTATTGTTGAAGCGGTGGGCGAAGGTGTGACCTCAGTTGCCGTTGGCGATCATGTGATTCCGCTGTACACGCCGGAATGTGGTAAGTGTAAGTTCTGTTTATCGGGTAAAACCAACCTCTGCCAGGCGATCCGTGCCACGCAGGGCAAGGGCCTGATGCCGGATGGCACCAGCCGTTTCTCGAAAGACGGCAAGCCGATTTATCACTATATGGGCACCTCGACGTTTTCTGAGTACACCGTGTTGCCGGAAATTTCGCTGGCGAAAATTAATAAAGAAGCCCCGTTAGAGAAAGTCTGTTTACTCGGTTGTGGTGTTACTACCGGTATGGGCGCGGTATTTAATACTGCTAAGGTAAAGCCGGGTGATACGGTGGCGATCTTTGGGCTGGGCGGCATCGGCTTATCGGCGGTCATTGCCTCAGTGATGGCCAAAGCCGGCCGCATTATCGCCATTGATATTAACGAAGATAAATTTGATATCGCGAAAAAACTCGGTGCCACTGATGTGGTTAACCCGAAGAAATTTGATAAGCCAATCCAGGAGGTTATCGTCGAGATGACTGATGGCGGCGTCGATTTCTCCTTTGAGTGTATCGGTAATGTCAATGTAATGCGCTCGGCGCTGGAATGCTGTCATAAGGGCTGGGGCGAGTCGATTATTATCGGTGTTGCCGGTGCCGGCCAGGAAATTTCAACCCGGCCATTCCAGCTGGTGACCGGCCGTGTCTGGCGCGGTACGGCCTTTGGTGGCGTAAAAGGCCGCAGTGAGTTACCAGGCTATGTTGAGCGTTATCTGAACGGTGAGTTTGAGCTGGATACCTTTATCACCCATACCATGCCACTGGAGGAGATTAATACAGCCTTCGATTTGATGCATGAGGGTAAGTCGATCCGTACCGTTATTCACTTCTAAGTTAGCGTGCGGGGAGCAAAGATGAGTTTGAATCAGGTCAGTGAGCAGCGTTGTTTTGCAGGGCGGCAGGTGCGCTTTAGCCATCAGTCGCAGGTGCTTAACTGTGAGATGCAGTTCTCGGTATTTTTGCCACCACAAGCAGAGCATCAGCGGGTGCCGGCCTTGTACTGGCTGTCGGGTTTAACCTGTACCGATGAGAATTTCTCCGCTAAAGCCGGGGCGCAGCGCGTCGCGGCGGAATTGGGGATGGCGTTGGTGATCCCCGATACCAGCCCGCGTGGCGAAGGCGTGGCTGATGATCCGGTTGGTGCCTATGATTTTGGTTTAGGTGCCGGCTTTTACGTTAACGCTACCGAAGCGCCTTATGCCAGGCATTACCAGATGTATGATTATATCGTACAGGAGCTGCCTGTTTTGTTGGAAGCGGAGCTGCCACTGACGGCAGACCGCGCCATCAGTGGCCATTCGATGGGCGGTCATGGTGCACTGGTAATTGGCCTGCGTAATAGTAACCGCTATCGCAGCATTTCGGCGTTTTCGCCGATCTGTCATCCCAGTGATTGTCCGTGGGGGATTAAGGCGCTGACTGGTTATCTGGGCGCGGATCGCACGCGGTGGCAGCAATATGATGCGGCACTGTTATTGGCCGCGCAGGGTTCTAAGCTGCCGATTCTGGTCGATCAGGGCTTGGCGGATCAGTTTTATCCACTGCAACTGCGTACAGAGACACTGCTGGCCGCAGCGGAACAAAGCCAGGCGCCGGCTGAAATCCGCTTACAGCCGGGCTATGATCACAGCTACTACTTTATCGCCAGCTTTATTGAACAACATCTGCGTTTTCATGCCCGGCATCTGGGGCTTAGCGCTGCCTAGATACAGCTGGGTTTTAGCTGAGAGAAAATGTAAGCGCCAGGGCGCATAGCCCTGGCGCTTGGTTTTTTATCTAACTATTTGCTGCTCTTGCCGACAGTTACTGGCATAATTTTCGCTATCTGCTGTTTTCAAACTACAAGATGGAGCCTGGTATGAGCTATAACCCGGATAATGTGTTTGCCAAAATTCTACGCGGTGAGCTGCCGTGTTTTAAGATTTACGAAGATGAGCATAGCCTGGCCTTTATGGATATTATGCCGCAAGCGGCTGGCCATGCGCTGGTGATCCCCAAATTCGCCGCCGAAACCCTGGCGGAGTTACCGCTGCAGTTTGCCGCGCCGTTGCTGACGACGGTGCAAAAAGTGATGGCGGTGCAGAAGCAGGTGTTGGCTGTTCAAGGCGTGGTACTGATGCAGTTAAATGGTGCTGAGGCCGGACAAACGGTGCCGCATTTGCATTTTCACCTCATTCCGGCGCATTTGAGTAAACTGAAGGCGCATGGTGCCGAACAGGGCGATATGGCGCAAATTAAAGCGCTGGCTGAACGCCTTGCCGCCGCTTTACAGTAAGCCGGTTTTAATTGAGGTGGTAACCAAGGTGAGAGATAACGGATGAGTTTGCATAGCCGCCGCATACCGGCATTTTTCGCCAGCTGCTCGCTGGCATTATTGCTGGCCGGCTGTAGCCAGATTAAGCAGACTGCACCCCAGCCCGAGCCGGGGCTAACGCTACAAATTGTGCATATTAATGACACCCACTCGCAGTTTGATGCCTCGCCGGCAAGGTTGCAGGCGCCAGCGGAGCAGACATTCTATACCTTTATCGGTGGCCACCCGCGGCTGCTAACCAAGGCCCGACAGCTGAAAGATGATGCTGCCGCAGCCGGTGTGCCGTCATTATTTTTGCATGGCGGAGATGCCTTTAAAGGCAGCGCCTATTTTGAATTGTTTGAACATCAGATCAATATCGATATTTTAAACCGGATGCAGCTCGATGCGATGGCGTTGGGTAACCATGAATTTGATATCGGGCTGCCGAAATTGGCCGAGTTCGCGGCCGGGATTAATTTTCCGCTGCTGGCGGCAAACGTCGACCGGCAATCTGAGCCGCTGTTAGCATCGGTACAGAATTTAAAAGCCTATCAGTTGTATCGGTTACAGGAGCTTAAGTGGCAGCGGATCCCGTCAGTAGAAGCGGCAGCAGGGGCGCCGGTGATCGCGGTATTTGGCCTGGCGCTTGAGGATATGCGCACCATGGTGCCGGATACCGGTGCCCTGATATTTGAAGCCGAAGTCAGCGCAGCACAGCGCACGGTCGATGCCCTGCAGCAAGCGGGGGTGCAGCATATCGTCGCGCTAACTCATCTGGGTAACCAACGCGATCTGGAGCTGGCAGCGCGGGTGAATGGCATTGATGTGATTGTCGGTGGCCATTCGCATTCACTACTGGGTGATTTCCGGCATTGGTACCTTGGGCAACAAGGGCCTTATGCGGCCAGTATCAGTAATCCGGATGGGATCGGCAGCACTTGTGTGGTGCAGGCCGGACAGTTTGCGCAGGCCATTGGACAGCTGACAGTGCAGTTTGATCGGTCGGGGCAGGTTAGCAGCTGTCAGGGACAAAATACCATTTTAGCCAGTCGCGATTTTTTCCCGAATGCGATGCGTAATCCGGACGAGAGACTGAGCGGTGCAGCGCAGCAAGGTTTGCTGCAATATGTGGCGACGCTGCAGAATACGGCGCTGGTTGAAGAGGATGCAGCGCTGCGTCAGGTACTAAATGACGTGTATTTACCGGCGGTGCTGCAGGCCTATGGCCAGCAAATCAGTAGTTTGGAACAGACGATTAACCATGTTCGCTTACCCGGCACGGGCGGCAGTGATCAACATGGCTCCGTTCTGGCAGGGCATATCGCTGATGCGATGCACTGGTGGCTTAATAGCGCTGAGGTACAACAGCAGCTGGGCGCACCGGTTGATCTGGCATTGATTGGTGCCGGCAATATTCGTAGTAACCTGGAAGCCGGTGCAGTATTTGAAGGCCATATCCGGCTGGAGGTATTGCCTTTTGATGCGCCGCTGAGTGTCTTAACGGTGACCGGTCAGACTATTATCGAGTTATTGCAGCAAACCATTGCCGCCACGCTACCGGCGGGGGCGCATGCCGGCAAGTTCCCATACAGTAGCCAACTGCGTTATCTGGCACAAGAAACGCCGGATTTTGGCGTTGCCTTAAAGGTTGAAATTTTGCAGCAGGGGCAGTGGCAACCGTTACAAGCTGATAAGCTTTACCGGCTGGCAACAACCAATTATCTGGCCAATGGCAATGATGGCTGGCAGCGCCTGCAGCAAGCGCAACAGCTGGCAACGGATCGCCGTGATCTGATCATGGTGCAGGGTAAGCCGGTAGCATTTGAGGTGGAGCGTGTCGTTGCCAGTACCGACAGTCGTGGTCAGCAGGCCTTTCAGCCCGTCTATGCGAGTAGCCAAAATCTGCCATGTGCCGCGTCCGGTACTGATTGTAAAACCGCTGCCCAGGCCTTTATCGATTACCTGCGCGCTCATCCTGAGCTATGGCAACAACCGCGACCAGCCACTGTCACCTTGCAGCGACTCCCCTAGTTATCCACAGCACTCCGGTACCGGTCTGACCAGTTTATCCACAGCACTCCGGTACCAAGCTGCAACCGTACCGGAGTGCGGTGAATAACTAAATACCCTCGCCAAGGAAGACTTTTGAATAGCGTGGCAGTAGCCAGGCGGTATCAGCTTGCTGTAACTGTAGCGTTTTAAATTGCTCTTTCGGTAATTCGATATGGATCAATTGCCCGGTGCTTTCATCCAGCGCTTCCAGCCGCACAACCGGACCAACGATAGTGATCAGATCGAGCTTGACCTTAATCGCGTCAGCTTGTGGCGCGCTGAATACATCAATCTCATGTGGCCGCACATAGGCTAAGCCTTGTTGCTCGTCCTGATTGTTGTACTCAGGTGAGGCCAGCGCTATATTACCGATTTGACTCTGGCCCTGTTTTACCCGGGCATGAAACAAATTAACGTTGCCGAGAAACTCGTAAACAAAGGGATTCGCCGGGTTATCATAAACGTGCTCTGGTGTACCTTGTTGCTCAATGCGGCCTTTATTCATCACCACGATACGATCGGCAACTTCCAGTGCCTCTTCCTGATCGTGGGTGACAAAAACGCTGGTCACATGAATTTCATCATGTAATCGGCGCAACCAGCGGCGCAGTTCAGCCCGCACCTTCGCATCCAGTGCACCAAAAGGCTCATCCAATAACAGGACCTTAGGTTCCACCGCCAACGCCCGAGCTAAGGCGATGCGCTGGCGCTGGCCACCGGATAACTGCGCCGGATAGCGATCTGCTGTCCAACCTAATTGCACCAATTCCAGCAAGTTATGGACCTTTTTAGCGATTTCCGCGTTCGCTGGCCGGTATTTCTTCGGTTTGACTGTTAAGCCATAGGCGACATTTTCAAATACCGTCATATGCTTGAATAGCGCATAGTGTTGAAACACAAAACCGACGCCACGTTCGGCAACATGGCGCTGACTGATATCCTCATCGTTAAAGCGGATCAAGCCACTGTCGGCTTGCTCCAGACCTGCGATGATCCGCAGCAAGGTGGTTTTACCTGAGCCAGATGGCCCCAGCAATGCTGTGAGTTCGCCACTGGGTAGCTGCAGATTGATATCCTGCAAAGCGACAAAACTGCCAAAGCTTTTTCTGATTCGTTCAATGCCGATACTCATAACAACCTCAATATTATTACCATCCTGGTTAGACAGCCGTCATCACCTGTTAGCGGACTGAGCTGCTTATAACCGGTAAGCTTGCAAGACGATTGTCTTATGCTGGTCAGACCGGTACCGGAGTGCTGTGGATAAGTTAGCGGTGCATACGCCATTGCAGCACGGCTTTTACCACCAGGGTTGCGATTGCCATCAGCGTTAATAATGCTGCGGCGATAAAGGCGCCGGTGGTGTTGTAATCCTGTTGCAGTAGTTCAATATGTAGTGGCAGGGTATTGGTTTGGCCGCGAATCGTTCCCGAGACAACCGATACCGCACCAAACTCGCCCACAGCGCGGGCATTGGTTAGGATCACACCATATAACAGCGCCCAACGGATATTCGGGAAGGTGATTTGCCAGAATACCTGCCAACCGCTCGCTCCCAGCAGCACGGCGGCCTCTTCCTGCTCTGTGCCGAGCGTTGACATCAGGGGCACCAGCTCTTTGACGACAAAGGGGCAAGACACAAACACCGTTACCATCACCAGGCCCGGCCAGGCGAACATTAACTGCAGATCGGCTGCATCAAGCCAGGTAGCGAAAGGCCCGTTACTGCCATACAACAACAGATATAGCAAACCGGCGACCACCGGTGATACCGCAAACGGAATATCAATCAACGTCAACAACAAACGGCGACCCGGAAAGGTAAAGCGGGTGACACACCAGGCGATGAGGGTACCGAATATCAGATTAATGGGTACCGTCAGACCGGCAACCAGCAAGGTCAGGCCAATCGCGTGCAGCATATCGGCATCTTGCAGGTTGCTGATGATGCCGCCGACGCCGGAGGCGAAAGCCGCGATAAAAATCAGCAGTAGAGGCGTTAACAATAACAGTACACTGAGCGTGACGCCGGTGCCAATCAGCAGGCGACGCAACCAAGTAGCAGAGCCGGTGGTGTTGCTCATTTTAAGGCTCCACTAATATGCTGATAACGTTGCTGAATACCATTTATCACAAACAACAGGATTAATGAAACCAGCAGCACCACACTGGCAATGGCCGCTGCGGCCGCATAGTCAAATTCCTGTAAGCGGATAAAAATCATCAGCGAGGTGACTTCGGTTTGCCACGGAATATTGCCGGCAATAAAAATGACTGCGCCAAATTCCCCGAGACTGCGGGTAAAGGACAGGGCAGTACCCATTAATAATGCTGGTTTGATTTCCGGAAAAATCACATGCCAGAAGGTTTGCCAGGGGCTGGCGCCAAGGGTTGCCGAGGCTTCTTCGTATTCAGGCCCAAACTCTTCCAGCACCGGTTGTACTGTGCGAACCACAAAGGGCACGCTGGTAAAGACCATCGCCACAACAATGCCGAGCCAGGTGTAGGAGACTTTGATATCCCACAGCGCCAGATACTGCCCAAACCAACCCTGAGTGGCAAACAAAGCAGCCAGCGTCAGGCCGGCAACAGCGGTAGGTAAGGCGAAAGGCAGATCCATTAAGCCATCCAGCAGCACTCGCCCCGGAAAGCGATAGCGGGTTAGGATCCAGGCCATCAGCAGACCAAAAAATAAGTTAAAGATACTGGCGACCAGCGCCGCCGACGCCGTGACTTTATAGCTGGCGACTACGCGTGGGTCACTTATAATTGCCCAGTAATCTTGCCAGCTCAGCTCAGCAACCTGGATCACTAAACCGGTCAGTGGCAGCAAGATCACCAGACCGATAAAAAACAAACTGCTGCCAAGGCTTATCGTAAAGCCCGGCAGTACGCTTTTACTGCGCCACGCACTCATCAGCGACGGCGACCTTCAGCCAGTAGCTTATCCAGCTCGGCATTGTTACCGAAATGTTCGGTGTTAACCCGTTCCCAGCTACCAAAAACCTGCTCGACGGTAAATAACGTCGTTTGCGGGAACTGGTCGGCCGTGGCCGTTACCACGTCAGGATGATGCACCCGATAGAAATAGCGGGCCAATACCTGCTGTGCATCTTTGCTATAAAGGTACTCAAGATAAGCTTTTGCCTGTTGCTCAGTACCATTGCGGGCGACGTTTCGATCAATCCAGGCTACCGGAAACTCCGCCAGAATATTGTTAGCAGGTACCACACGCTGCAACTCTAAGTCTGGATATTGCTTGATAATATTGTTTACTTCTGACTCGAAGGTGATTAGGACATCACCTAGCTGCCGTTCGATAAAAGAGGTGGTGGCACCACGGCCACCAGTGTCGAATACGGCGACACGCTGCAGAAAATCGACCATCCAGCTACGCGCGGCCTCATCACCTAAGCGTTGTTTGGCAGCACCATAGGCCGCCAGATAGGTGTAACGGGCATTACCCGATGTTTTTGGGTTCGGGAACACCAGGCTGACATCGCCTTTGGTCAAATCAGCCCAGTCCTGAATATTCTTCGGATTACCCTTACGTACTAAAAACGCCATCGTGGAGTAGTAGGGCGACGCATTATTCGGTAACCGCTCGCGCCAGTTCTCCGGTAACAGCTTACCGCGCTGATGGAGGATATCGATATCAGTACTTTGGTTAAAGGTCACCACATCGGCACGCAGGCCCTGAATAATCGCCTGGGCCTGTCTGGACGAACCGCCGTGTGATTGATTAATAGTCAGGGTTTCGCCCTGTTGCTGTTGCCAGTGCGCAATAAACAGCGGGTTGATTTCAGCGAACAACTCGCGGGAAATATCATAGCTGCTGTTCAGTAATTCTTTCGCCTGGGCTCCTGCCAGAGTCAGACTGGATGCAACCAGGGTTGCAGCAAGGATCAATTTACGCATGGCTTACTCCTGAAAATAATTAATGTTAGTTTAATATGCTTAGTTGTTAGCACAAGCGTGGCAGTAAGCTCAATTTGTTATAAGGCATACAGACTGGCTATATAGCGAAAAAGCAGGGAACTTAACTGGTCCTACCGGTACCGGAGTGCTGTGGATAATTAGCGTTTAAATTTGGTTTCGAGGATTACTGAGGAGTTGGTGCGCTCGACGCCGTCCAGGTTACCGATATCGTCCAGCAGGTGGCTTAATTGTTCGGTGCTTTGCGCTTGCACTATCGCAATCAGATCGTATTCACCACTGATCGCATACAGGGCGCTGATTTGTGGTAATTGGCGCAGTTCGATATTGGTGCGGGCAGTTAATTTTTGTTTCACCTTGATACTGACATGGGCCGATACCAGGTTACTGAGATAACTTTCGCCCAGCTCGACGGTAAAGCCCTTTATTACGCCACTCTCAGTTAGCCGTTGCAGGCGGTTTTGCACGGTGGTGCGCGATAGATCCAGCGCCCGCGCCAGGTCAGAAATACTGGCCCGGGCATCCCGTTGTAATAGCGCCAACAGCTTTTCATCTTCTTTATTTAGCATTTTGATTAATTGCCTTGTCGATTTGCCGTAATTATTACTTAAATTGTATAAAATGCCACTGCATTCTGATTTTTATGCTCACTATAATAACCACATTGCTGCGGCCCTGAGTCGCCCGTTGTGAAAGAGGCATTATTTGATGTTAGTGATCCGGCCTATTACCGCTGCTGATTTTCCGGCGTTAAAACAAATTGCGATTGAATCCGGCCCGGGTTTTACGTCATTACCGGACCATGATGCCCGCTTATGGCAAAAAATTGCGCATGCTGAACATAGCTTTGCCGCGGCGGTGGACTCACCTGGTGATCAGGGTTATTTGTTTGTGCTGGAAGATCAAAGTACTGGCGATATTGTCGGTACTACCGGCATCGAAGCCGCCGTTGGCTTGCATACACCGCTGTATCATTTTCAGCAGAATACGGTGATGCACCACAGCGCAGAACTTAATGTGTTAAATCAATTAAAAACCCTTACCTTATGTAATGACTACACTGGCACGTCGGAGATCTGTACGCTGTTTCTACGTGAGAGTTATCGCCGCAATCATGCCGGGCGTTTTCTGTCTAAGGTGCGGTTTTTGTTTATGGCAGAATATCCGCAACGTTTCTCGGAGCGGGTGATTGCCGAAATGCGCGGCGCTACTGACGAGCAGGGCGTACCGCCGTTCTGGAATTGGTTACAGCAGTTATTTTTAACCATCGATTTCCCGACCGCCGACAAGCTGATTGGTGTCGGTAAAAAGTCCTTTATTGCTGAACTGATGCCACGGCATCCAATTTATGTCGGGCTGTTACCGCAGGCGGCACAGCAGGTCATTGGCAAGGTGCATGAAAATACCATTCCGGCATTGAAAATGTTGGAAAAAGAAGGCTTTCGGCACCGTGGCTATATTGATTTATTTGACGCCGGCCCAACGGTTGAAGCGCAGCTATCCGAGATCCGTTCTGTGGCACAAAGCCGTAAAGTGCCGGTACGGATCACCGACGTTAGCGGCGAGCACACACTGGCAGTAGCCAATACTGCGTTACAGGGGTTTCGTGCCAGCTTTGGCAAAGGCGCTCGTTATTGTGCGGAGCAACAGCAGTTACTGCTTAGCCCACAGTTTGCGACCGCACTAGCGTTACAAGAGGGTGATTTTGCCCGTTTTATTAATCTGGATCAGCGCTAAGTCGCGCGATTCTTTTATACTAGCCCTGTTTAATTTGCACCCGAAGCGGAGTTGATATGCATACTGATGTAAAAGCCTTATTTGAGAATTTGTGGCAAAACTACCTGCAGGTAACCCCGTCGGCAAAAAAAGTACATCAGCTGTTGGGTTCATCACAGCAAGACGATGTGATTAACGATCATATTGCACTGCGTACTTTTAATTTGCCCAAGGTGTCACTGGATAAACTGGCGGCGCATTTTCTGGCGCTGGGTTATGAAGAGTGTGGCGAGTATCACTTCGAAGCGAAAAAGCTCTATGCCAAGCACTTTGAGCATCAGGACCGTACCTTACCTAAGGTGTTTATTTCTGAGCTGCTGCTGGATAAATGCTCGGCTGAACTGCGTGAAACCATTGAGCAATTAGTGGCGCAAATACCCGACGAAGCCGTAACCGCCGATAATTTCCTGTATTCCGGCACCCACTGGCAGGTGAGTCAGGCAACCTATGAAAAATTACTGGCAGAAAGTGAATATGCTGCCTGGATGGCCGCCTGGGGTTACCGCGCTAATCACTTCACGGTGAGCGTCAACGACTTACAGAATTTTGCCAGCTTAGAGCAAGTCAACCAGGTATTAAAAGATGCCGGCTTCCTGCTCAACACCTCGGGCGGCGAGATTAAAGGTACCCCGGAAGTCTACCTGGAGCAATCATCCACGCTGGCCGATTTGGTCACCGTAAAATTCAGCGATACCGAAGCCACCATTCCAAGTTGCTTCTACGAATTCGCGCGCCGTTATCCGCTGGCCAATGGCTTACTGTATAGCGGCTTTGTTGCGGCCTCGGCTGATAAGATTTTTGAAAGCACTAACGCCCGTTAATTCCCTCTGTTCCAACCAAAGTAACACTTTAGCCCCTTTCAAAGGGGCTTTTTTTCATGAAATTTTCGCTCTGCTGCTGTGTTAAGCTTAAGTAAAACAACAGGAGCAGCAATGACCGAATACGAAAAAATGCTCAGCGGCCACTGGTATGATCCGCTGGATAAAACGCTGCGCGAATTACGTTTAGCCGCACGGCAACTCACCTGGCAATTTAATAAAACAACGCCGGAGCAACACAAGGTACGCCGGCGTTTACTGCAGCAGCTCTGTGGTGCTGTGGGAAAAGATGTCTTTATCGAGCCACCGTTGCACTGTGATTATGGCAAACATATCAGCCTGGGCGATCAGGTATTTTTAAACTTTAACTGCACCATCCTCGATGTGGCGCCGGTTACTCTCGGTAATTACGTTTTTGTTGGACCCGGCGTGCAGTTTTATACCGTCAATCATCCGCTGGATGCGCTACAGCGGCGAACGGGTATTGAGCAGGCCAGGCCTATTACTATCGGCGATGATGTCTGGTTGGGTGGTGGAGTGATTATTTGCCCCGGCGTAACCATTGGCGAGCAAACCGTGGTCGCCGCGGGCAGTGTGGTAACGCGCGACCTACCAGCGCGGGTGCTGGCGGCAGGCAATCCGTGTAAGGTGATCCGCGAGCTGACGTTAAGTGAAATGAATGTAAATAAATAGCTGAACTTTTTAATCTTTGTCTGGCCCAATCGCGTAAGAAAATGCTAGGGCGTGTTGACATTTTCTGCTTAGATTTTGTTCGCG
>NZ_AKKU01000002.1 GCF_000272005.1 Alishewanella agri BL06
CATAAACACCAGCCAAACGGCTGCAAAAACAAGCAGAAAACGTCAACACGCCCTAATTACAGCCATAATTTCAACCGGATCTGATTATGTTAAAACTGCTTCAAACCAGCCGCTGCTGGTTGTTAGCCCTGTTATGCCCGGCCCTGGTGCAGGCCTTTCCGATGCATAAGGTCACGGTACCACTGGGTCACCCGGCTAATGGCAGCATACTGCATTTACCCGAACAGCGACAGTTGTGGGTATCGGGTTTTAGTCAGTACGAACGCTGGTTAACTCAGGTCGATTTAAGCAGTTATCAAACCCGCAGTATCGCTGTGCCGGAGCAGGCGCAATACTTCAGCCAGGCGAAGTTAGCGGGACAGGATGCAGAGCAGTTGGTATTACTGACCCTGGATGGCATTTTACAGCTGGAACAACGCGATGGTCAGTTTAGCTGGCGGCAGTTGCTACGCACTGAGTCCATATTTCGGGTGATCGATCCGGTAAGATTGCGTGAGCGCAATTTTAGTCTTGATTTGGGATCCGGCCTGAGCGATTTTTTGATCCCGGATTTTCAAGCCTATCACTTGTTCCGGCAGCAAGCGGATGGCAGCTTTCGCCACTACGCACTGCCGGTCAGCGCCAGAATTCAAACCTGGAATAATAACCGTGCCGATTACAGTGGCCGGCGTTTTTATCCGTTGGATGCCAATCTTGATGGTTTGACCGATCTGTTGTTTGTGCAGGAAGGAAAGCTGCAAATCTTTTTGCAACAAAGTGATGGCAGTTTTAATACTGAGCCCTGGTTACCTGGCTGGCCTGTTACGCTGTCGACAGAGCAGCAAGCCGACCAGCGCTCAGATGCCGGACGCAGCTACAGTGGACAGAATATCAGCAGTCTGGAAGAGGTCCGCGATCTGGATGGTGATGGCATACCGGATCTGGTGGTCCGGATTGAACAAATTGCCGATGCCCTAGAGCGTAGTGCGCGTTTTCAGGTTTACTTCGGCCGCCAAATTGAAGCAGGCCTGAGCTTCCCGGCGCAATTTGATACCGAAATTAAGGTTGATTCTGTGCCGACGGAAGTGGTGATTGCTGATTTTAATGGCGATGGCCGGGCAGATTTCTATATTCCGACTACGAAAATCGGTGTAGGTACCATAGTGCGGGTATTGCTGCGCGGCAGTGCTAATCTGGATGTCGACTTTTACTTGCTGGCGGATAACCGGCGTTACCCCGCCAAAGCTAATTTCCGCCAGCAGGCGAAGATAGATGTCAGTATCAGCAATCTGCGCTTTGATATGCCATTGTTTGAGCTGGTGGATTTACGCGGTGATGGTCGTAAGCATCTGGTGCTGGGCGAAGCCGGTAATGAACTGCGTTTTTTTGCGCCCGATGCCAGAGGCCTGTTCAACCGCAACAGCGACCGGGTACAATTCATCTTGCCGCGGGATGCCAGCCGGGTGCGGGTGTTTGATCTTACTGGTGATGGTAAGAGCGATCTGGTGCTGCCTTACGATAGCCTGGATGCTGAAGGACAGCGTAATCAGCTGATATTACTGTTTTCAGCTAACGGTGATGCCGGTCTTTAAGCTTGGTGCTAAGTTGCAGCAGCACCTTGACGCTAAGCGGCTGACTGGTCAAGATAAGAATTTTGCTAAGGACGCCCGCCGTTGTTATATTTTTGGATGCTCTGCGCTGCCGCCGCGGGTGGTGCCTGTCGCTTTCTGATATCCAATTGGGTCGCCCATTACTGGCAGCGCCCCTTTCCGTTACCCACCTTGCTGGTTAACCTGAGTGGTGCTTTGCTGCTGGGTGTGCTTTGGGCTGGTCAAACGGCGCAGCAACTTAGCCAAACGCAGTGGCAAATTTATGCGCTGGCGGCGCTTGGCAGCTTTACCACGGTATCGTCACTTAACCTGCAACTGGTCAGTTTATTGCGTAATCATAACCGCTTCAGCGCCATTTTTTATCTGCTATTCAGCGTCTTGGGTGGCCTGGGTTTATTGCTGTTGGGCAGTTATTGGGGGCGCTGGTGGTGGTAAGGCTAAAAGAAACCTTAGCAGTGGCGGCCGGCGCGGCCTTGGGCTCAGCGCTGCGTTTAGCGCTTAGTGGTCTGTTACTGCCGTTAGCATGGTGGCCGGTCGCGACCCTGGCGGTTAATTTGCTCGGCTCGCTGTTGATTGGTTGGTTGGCGCTGGTCAGTCAGCCGGCTGGACGCTATCCGATGCCAGCCTGGCAACAACAATTTTGGCTGAGCGGGTTTTGTGGCGGCCTGACAACTTTTTCGTTATTTAGTCTGGAATTACTGCAGCTGCTAACGGCAGGGCAGCTGCTATTGGCTGCGGGGTATGTGCTATTAACATTAATCGGAGGGGCGGCATTGTGTGCTTTCGGGATGCGTGTGGCCGAGCCTGCGCGTGTTGATGTTTAAAACAAGCAGCAAACGTCAACAAGCCCTAAGCCAGCAGATAAACGACGGTAGCCGGCTACAAGCGTAACCGGCCACTCTGCTGTCAGCCTTTAGCGGGCTTCAAAATAAAACGGCTGACGCTGGCGCTCTCTGGTGCCAATTTCATGCATGGTTTCAGCGTCAAACAAGCGACCATTGACCATGGTATAGACTACCTGATCGGTTACCCGGATATCACTTAGTGGATCGCCGTTAATCACAATCAGGTCGGCCAGCTTACCCACTTCAATACTGCCAAGCTGATGATCCATACCGAAGGTTTTGGCCGGATTGAGCGTGGCGGTGCGTAGCGCTTCCAGCGGTGTCATACCGCCCTGGGCAAACATCCAGATCTCCCAGTGTGCTCCCAAACCCTCACGCTGGCCATGAGCACCAATATTGGCGACTACGCCGACATCTTTTAATTCATTGGCGGTTTTTACCACATTAAAATGATTATAGTGATGCTCAGGCGCAGTCGGCCGGCGCATACTGCGTGGTGCCAGCTGGTCCATCGGCACATAGCGGCGTAAGCGTGGGTGCTTCCAGACTTCAGTTTTATCGTACCAGTAGTTTTCGCCCCAGATACCACCGTAAGCCACGTTCAGCGTTGGGGTATAGGCGGTCCCACTGGCTTGCCACAGCTGCTTGATATCGTCATACACTTTGGCTGCCGGTAAGGCATGTTCAATAGTGGTATGACCATCAACAATCATGGTCAGGTTGTGCTGCATCAGTGAACCACCTTCCGGCACCACCATCATATTCAGCTCTCGTGCGGCCTGAATGACTTGCTGGCGCTGGTTACGGCGCGGTTGGTTATAACTTTTCACACTAAAAGCGCCGACTTTTTGTAACCGGGTCAGGTGAAATTTTGCATCTTCCAGACTGTCAATATGCGAGGTGTAACCGGCTCCTTCGGCACCGTAAAGAATGGTACCGGTAGAAAAAATCCGTGGTCCGGCGATCTGGCCGCTGCGTTGCAGCTCGCTGGCGCTGAAGATCTCACGGGTATCGTTAGACGGATCGTGAATACTGGTGACACCAAAGGTTAACGAGGCATAGTTTTGCCAGTTTTGTTGCGGGGTGATTTGTTGTACGCCCTGACTGCCATGTGCATGGGCGTCAAACAGACCCGGCATCAAAGTTTTACCGCTGATATCAAAGATCTTAGCCTCTTTTGGGATAGCAACTTCAGCCCGGCTACCCACCGCAGTGATCTTATTGTCAGTAACCAGTACCACTGCGTCCTGTAACACCTGGTCGCCCTGCATGGTAATGACCTGGCCACCGACAAAGGCTACGGTACCACGTGGGATATCGGCCGCAACACTAAAGCTAAGATTGGTTACCTGCGGCTCCGGATTCGCTTTAGCGTCAACCGCGAATAGTCCGCTGACTTGTTGCTGATAAAGCTCCGGGCCAAGGCTCCAATACAGGCTGCTGCTGTCACCCGCCCAGCTGATATATTCACCGGCGCGCACCGAGAGTTGTTTTACCGGAAATTGCTTGTCGTTGGCGCCAATTTCAATCGGCCGGCCGCGCTCGACAAAGGGTGTGACAAATACCTTAAAGCGATCAGCAAAAGCCAGATATTTACCATCCGGCGACAGTTTAAACTCAGTACCAAATTTGGCACTGTATAGCGCCTGTTGCGTATGTTTGGTCAGATCGATACTAATCAGCCGGGGCGCACTGCCAAAATCCATGGCATAGACTTTGTCATTACTGGCACCAAACATTGGGGCGCGGCCGTTACGGGCGATCAATTCAGCTTCACCGCCGCGGCTACTGATTTTATACAGACCGGTATTGAGCGACCATTGTTTCGGCAGTAAGCTGCCAGCGCCGATTTTACGGTATACCACGGTGCGGCCATCCGGGCTAAAGGTCGGTTCGATATACTTACCAGGTTCGCTGGTCAGTTTAGTGACGCGGTTATTGCGTAAATTCAGAATATTCACCGCTCCCTGATTCTGGTCGTTCCAGCTCACATAAACCAACTCGCGGCCATCACGTGAAAACTGCGGATAGAATTCAAAATCGGTGGTTTGTCGCGTCAACCGCCGTGGCCGCGGATTCGCTAAGTCAGTGATATATAAATGGCCAAAAGCAGTGAAGACCGCTTGCTTACCATCCGGTGACACCTGGACAAAGCGCAGCATTTTGGCGTCTACCTGGTTCTGATCCAGATCCTGCTGTACCCGCAGTGCGGTTTGGATCTGTTTAGTGCTATTGACACTAAAGGGGATGGTGGAGACGGTTTTATCTTTTAACTGCAGCTTTTTAATTTCGCCACCGGCCCAGAACACTAAATGCTGATTATCCGGCGTCCAGCTGAGGGTAGGGTAGACACCATGAATAGCCCAGGTTTCCTGCATATCACGATCGAGGCCATCGTAGAGTTTAATCTGTTCGCCACTCGTCAAATCATAAAGAAACAGTGTGCTTTGAAAATCGACGCGGCGGATATAAGCCAAATATTTGCCATCCGGTGAGGGTGTGGGGCGGATCGCGCCACCGGCACCCCCTAACAGCAGCTCAATAGCACCGGTAGCCCGCTCAAAACGTTTGATGGTATAGATACCGCTTTCCGAATCCTGGCTGTAGTGAAAGGTTTTGCCGGGAGTATCGTCCTGCGAGAAATAAATATATTTGCCATCCGGTGAAAATGCCGGCTCGCCCAGATCTTTCTGGTCATTCGGTCGTTCAGTCAGCATCACGCCGCTGCCACCGCTGATATGATATTGCCAAACCTCACCGGCTCCTAAAGAGCGGCTGGCGGTAAAATGTTTACGTGCCACAATAAACTGGCCGTCGGGGCTCCAGGCCGGGCTATTCAGTAGGCGGAAGGTTTCTTTAGTCACCGCACGTGGCTCAGAGCCATCGGCATTCATAATCCAAATATTGTCACCACCATCGCGATCTGACGTAAACGCAATGTATTTCCCATCCGGACTAAATACCGGCTGCATATTCCAGGCAATATCATTGGTCAGGGCTTTGGCCTCGCCGCCGGCCACCGGCATGGTATAAATATCCCCCAGCAAGTCAAACACGATAGTCTTGCCATCCGGACTCACATTAACGTTCATCCAGCTGCCCTGTTGCACCTGAATATCGACAGTTTTAAATTCACCTTGCGGCGCATTAACCTGCCACGCAGGACTGTCCGTTTCGGCGTGCAACATCAGGCTGGTGAGTGCCAGAGCGAGCAGGCTGGGTTTAAATTTATGCATTGCAAATCCTTAGTATTGTTCTGATGGGATATCTGCACAGAGTGACATAAAGGATCAGGGATGTTAAGCCGTTGCGCCGGTAGATGCGGTAGAAGTGGGAAAGCGACAGACAAAATAAAAACGGCACCTCAGGTGCCGTTTAGTGTAACTGGTTTTGAGCCTTAATCAGGCTTAGCCGCCTGCGCGCGCTTGCAGTGATTCGATTACCGGAGAGCTGCCAAAACCATTGCTTTGTGCCCATTCGATATCACCAGAGGCTGCCACCGCACTGCTTGGTAACTGCTTGATGATAAAGTCTGCAGTATCGTTAGCACCGCTCTTAATCGCGAAACGGACCAGGGTTAAACCATCGCAGTTGATACCGCCGTAGACGTTACTTAAACGTAAACGGTTATCAGACAAGGTTTTCCGCAGGGCGTTACGGTTATCGGCAGCCACATAAGCACAAATTGACTGCGCCAGCTGATCGTTGGCGGCAACAGGAGCACTGACAAAAGCTGTGGTAGCGATGGCAGCGGCAAGTGTTAAGAATCTGAATTTCATATAAAACTCCGAGGTTGTACCTTTACGATCAGGTGTAATTATAGGTCTAAAATACACCGAAAGACAGCACAGCACCCCGGTTGAGGGAACATATCAGACCAGCGTCCGATTATGGCAGCCCGGCTATCATAGGTTTCCCGTTAGATCCGCAGCTTTGCGTGACCATCCTTTCAGATGTCGTGCCTTTCGATGGCGCGCATTCTAAGGAATGGCTAAATTATATGCAAGTTAAAAATCTCGGTAATCACGATAAATAAACCAGAATACCAGCCAAAATTCATTTTAGCTGGTGATCCGATTCAGAGCGGGCGGCTAGGGTATGTAAAATGGTTTCACGTTATAAACCTGCCTGTTGCAGCAAGCCGGCCATTTTCTCCAGAGCCGCCAGGCCCTGAATATCGGTTGGCTGCAGTGGCACCCGGTAGCGATTCAGTTTATTAAATTCGGTTTCAATCTGGGCCAGATGGCTTTGTTCCAGTTGCCGCCGCTGCGCCAGAAAGCTGCCGTCAGCTTCAGCCGGCAAGATCCGGTTAACCACTAAACCTGCCAGTGGCAGTTTTTCCGCCAGTAAGCTTTTCACTGCGCGTCCTGTCTCCATAATAGGTAATTTCTCCGGTGTTAAGACAAACAACAGCGCGCAGCGTGTTTTATCCAGTAAAATTTCCCGGGTGCGTTGCAGTAAGCGCTGCCGCGCCAGTAGCGTTTCAGTGATCGCTTTATTACGCTCATCCATGCCGGCGGTGGCATGCTCAGCGGGGTCAATTAACGGGTTGTCGATGTCACGGCCAGCTTTGGGTGTTAAATGTCCCAGTACATCGCCGAGTTTTTCGGAGCGTTTATTGGCATTGAGTAAGCCCTGAGTCCAAGCGGCCATGGCTTCCGGTAAACTGAGTAGACGTAAGGTATGGCCGGTAGGGGCCGTATCGAAAATCACCAGATCGTAGTCGGTTAATCCCAGTTCAATGGTATTGGCGATCCGCTCCAGCATTGCCGCTTCCTGCGCACCGGGCGATTGACGGGTGAGGCGCATTTGCCGCTCAATTTCGCTAAACATCTCTGGCCTGGTAAAGCGCTTTAACTGGGCGGTGACTTTAGCCAGATGCTGCTCAACTTCGCGATCCGGATCCAGTTCCAGCGCATCTAAATTTGGTGCCAGCCGGGTGATGTTATCGCCAATCTTGTCCCGGCCAAAGGCGTCTGCCAGGCTATGAGCCGGGTCAGTTGAAACTAACAACACCTTTTTCCCACGCTGGCTGGCTAACACAGCAAGGGCGGAGGAGACGGTGGTCTTACCGACACCACCTTTACCACCGATCAGTAAGACCTTTTTATCGGTTAACAACATTTAAAATTATCCAGCGGTGAATGCTCCATGCCCATACGCAGATGCCAGTCATGGAAGCGCTCCATTAACAGAGGTTGCAATTCAAGGGTATAGTAACTGGCGGGGTTAGGTACACCCATCATTTCAGAGAAGATGAGTAACATAAAGAGGTCATCCTGCTCCCGCTGCGCGCGGGCAATTGCCGAGCGATAGGGGGCATTGTAGACCTCTTCCACATAGAAGTTGGCCTGGCGGAACCAGGCCTTCACATTATCTAACTTTAAATCGAGTTTCATGCTTTCGCAGTTTTGTTCTCTTTGATTTGTTTCGTTAGTGTTGCACCAGATTCCAGGATCACCAGAATAGCCGCAACCAGAATCACCAGGTCCAGCGTAAACAGGAACCAGTCACCTTTGTCATAGAAACTCTTCAGCTGAATCAACAAGCCAAGGGTGGTCATCGTCAGCAGGAAGATCAGCGGTGCTAGGGTGTACCACATTGGACGACCCAGCTTCACCAACATCACCGTAATCACCAGCAGTGTTAAGCCGGCTAACAGTTGGTTAGTCGTGCCGAACAGAGGCCAAATCAGCATACCACCTGAGCCATCACCACCGGCACCGAAGGCCAGCAACAGACAGCTACCTACGGCTAACAAAGTAGCCGGCGCGGCTTTTTGCATCCAGCTGATATTATAAATACTGCCCCATTCCTGGAAGATGTAACGCTGTAAGCGTAAACCGGTATCCATCGTAGTGCCGGCAAACAATACCACCATTACGGTGAGCAGGGTTTGCGATAATACTGCATCCAGACCGATACCATCCTGCAGAATGTTGGCGCCACCGCGGATAAAGGCACCGACACCACCCTGGCCAAAGCTGTGGTAAATGGCTTGCCAGTCAGCGAGGGTTGCGAAGCCAGCTGTTGCGGCAATAATGGCGGCCAGCGCTAATGAACCTTCACCAATAGCACCAAAGTAACCGACAAAACGCACATCCGGCTCTTTATCCAGCTGTTTAGAGGTGGTACCGCTGGAAACCAGGCCGTGGAAACCGGAGATAGCACCACAGGCAATGGTCACGAACAATAACGGCACCAAGGACGGTGTGCCCTCAGGAACTTCAGTGTTAAAGGCTGGCGCTACGATATCAGGGCTGGCAAAAATCACCGCGGCGTACAACAAGCCTAAACCGATAAACAGCTGGATACCATTGATATAGTCACGCGGTTGCAGCAGTGCCCATACCGGTAATAAGGACGCGATAGCGGCATAAACAAACAACAGGATAATCCAGGTTTGACGGTCGTTCAGGCCAAACATGACTTCTGTTGGTAACGCCAGTGGGAACATCGGACCGGCATAAATCATCGCGTACAGCGCAACAACACCGATGATGGTGACCATCAGTAAGCCGATTAACTTACGATAAATCAGCTGACCGATAATCAACGCCACGACAATGGCACCCCAAACCGGCACGGTGGCACTGGGGAAGCTGATAAGTTGGTTAGCAATAACGACCGCAAACACTGCATTGACCATCAGCAGTACCAGGAAGATAACGATCATAAAGATGCTGCGGGCACGTTTACCAACGATATCACCGGTCAGAGCGCCAATCGATTTGGCTTTGTTACGGCTACTGGCCCAGATGGCACCGGCGTCATGCACCCCGGCGAAGAAGATGGTACCAAATACCACCCATAAAAAGGCTGGAACCCAACCCCAGATTACGGCGATAGCAGGGCCGATAATAGGTGCGGCACCCGCTACTGACGTAAAATGGTGACCCCACAGGATATATTTATTGGTGGGTACATAGTCAACGCCATCCTGCATTTCATGTGCTGGCGTACGGAAATTCGGATCTACCTTGAAGATTTTTTCGACGATAAATTTTGAATAGATGAAATAGCCAAGTGCCATGGCACCAAGGCCCATCAACATCAATAGAATAGCATTCATGCTACTACCTCTTAGTGGGTTTAAGACCAACTAAGCATGGTACAGCAATCGCTTAAACACCAGTATGCGACCAAAGTCGTAGGGCGTGTTGACGTTTGCTGCTTATTTTTGCAGCT
>NZ_AKKU01000003.1 GCF_000272005.1 Alishewanella agri BL06
TCGCCAGTGCGAACAAAATCCAAGCAGCAAATGTCAACACGCCCTATTTCCGGCAGCATTTTTCTGCCGGAACTTTGATCTGGCGCAATATCTAGCGTTTTTGGATCCAGTTGCCGTCGAGCAAAATATAGTGCCCGCGTGCGGTGCGCTCAATGGCTTTTTGCCCAGCCATCGCTTCTACGTCGCTGACTGCAATATTATTTTCTTTGGCCAGACGGGCATATTCAGCGCGTCTGGCATCGTTAATCAGTTTGGCAATTTGTTCTGCGTCCGCACTGGCGTTAACCACACCCAGATAGCCGTTTGGCTGTTCACCTACCAAACCCTGAGCTTTAGCGTTGGGCAGCGCATTCATCGCTTGCTGTAAGTTCATTGCCAGTACCGGTAAACTGCAAGCCAGCAGCAGGGCAGCTAACCATACCCGCACCTGTTGTAACCATTGTTTCATATTCATCGCCATCTCCTTAAAATAAGCCACTGGCATCACTGAATAATTCATCCAACTGTTTATCGACCTTGATATAGATCTCATGCTGGATCTTCACATTCAGATTAATATTAATCGGTTCGTTGGCCAGCGCGACCTCCACTTTCGGGGTACAGGCGCTTGCCAGCCCCAATAGCAGAAGAGCCAGCAGTCTTTGCTTGATCATGGTTTTGCTCCTGCAGCCTGGCGGGCTGCCTGTCGTTGTTGAATAACCTGTTGTACACGTTTAGTGATAGTATCATTGAGTTTACCAGCTAGCTGCAAGCTGGCTAACATAGCCGGGATATCCTCCTCCAGATTGATATTCAGATTAATAGCCCGACCTTGTTGCACTGCCGGATTAAACCCTTGTAATTGCAGTCCCAAAGTTAAAGTACCATCAGCCTGATAGCTCACCTCGGAATTTAACAAACTAAAATGAAAATCTTCCAGCGCATCAAATACCAGTTTCATTCCGGGATTGCTGCTCGCTGCTGCCGCAGGGTTGCGATATTGCAGTCGCCCACCTGGAGCTTCTGCACTGAGTTGGCCGGCACTGACCGACAACTGTCGTTGCGCATTAAGTTGTAATGGGATCTGACCGCTGATTTTGCCGATCGCCACCACATCGCTGGCCGGATGCTGGCGCAGCAATTCCGCCAAATCCAGCTGCTGTAACTGAATATCCAGCCGTTGTGCCGGTTGGCTCAAATCCAGCCGGGTCGGTTTAACGCTAAGCTGGCCGAGTAAAAAATCGCTTTGTAGTTGTTGTAGTTCTATCACTCCTCGCTCTGGTGTTGCCAGCGCTGTCTGGTAATTGGCAACCAATTGTAACGGCCCCAGTGTCATACCATGATTGAGCTGCTGTACGCTGAGCTGGGGGACGCTAAGGCTAAGTTGTTCCGGATTGATTGCAACAGTGCTTTGGCCACTCAGATTCGTAAACAGTGTACGATCGTAAAGCCCACTTAACTCACGCAATTGCAGCTGAGCCTCAAGCAGTTGTGGTGCGGCCGGATAATGCAGTTGGCCTGAGGCCGCCAGGCGGCCACGTTGCAGTGTCAGCAACTCAGGCCAGGCACGAAAACTGTCCTGTAATGGATTTCCAGCCAGTAAAAAAATATCCGCCAGTTGCCAGCTGGCACTAAGCTTAGTTAGGGCATCTAACTGCGCCTGATACTGCACCGTCAGTCCGGGTGTATTACTTAGCTCGCCCTGTAACTGCAAAGCCTGTAACGAGCCGCTAACGCTGCTGTGTAATTGCCAGTCGGTGGTCTGTAGCTGCGGGTGCTGTAGTTGCTGTAATTGCAAACTGGCTGTGGCAGTGATCTGCACGGGTTGGTCTGATTGCTGACTAAGTTCCAGTTTTGGCAGTTGTAATGCCAGCAGCGTGTTGAGCTGCGGTGAAGTAAGTACGCTGTTCATTGTACCCTGGTGTTGTAGCTGCCACTGTCCTGCCTGCCAGCGGCCGCGCAGGGTACTGCTCAGACTACTGTTAGTCAGATTAATCTCTGCATCGGGCAATTGTAGCGCGGGCACTGCTGCAGTCCAGGCCGAGTCTTCCAGGATCAGGCTGATGTTCTGACCTAGCTGCAGCATCAGTTTGGCAGAGCCCTGCAGCTGCAGCGCCTGTGGCGTGACATCCAGGCTCTGCAAGGATAATTGCAGTGGTAATGATGTCGGATTGAGTTCTGCCGCTGTGGTATCGAGTTTGACACGGATCCCCGGTAACGGCTGATTCAGCTGCGCGGCTAATGTTGGCAGTTGCAGCTCAGTTAGTTCCAACGCTGCACTGGCCGCCCAGGTATTAATACTGGCATCAGCGACTTTTAGCTGTAAGTCCGCTTCGCCTTTTAGCAGTCCAAGATTTGGTATTAGTACCGGCGTCGGCGCACGCAACAGCAAGCGGAAATCTCCGGTTTTTAGCGGCAGGCCTGGTGCTGAAGTCTGCGCCGTTGCAGAAGTTGGCAGTTGCCAGTCACCCTGCACAAATAGCTGAACTGGCTCGGTAAACTGACTCAATACCTGTTCTGGCACTACCAGCTGCCAGTCGGCCAAGAAGGCTTGTACGGCGCCTGATGGTGGCGATAATGCCAGTGCTAGCTCAGTTTTGCCGTACAGCCCGTCTAATTGTTGTTTTAAACTTAACGCGAATTGCTCTGGCAGTTGTACGCTGGCCTGTAGCTGCCTGTCCTTGCCAAGTTGTAATTGCATATCGGTGGTCAGGGTGAGCTGCTGCGCCGGACTGCTCAGAGCCAACTGTAATAACCAGTTTTCGCGGTCAGGGCTGCTCAGCTGCAGCGTCGCACCTAACTGACACTGACCCGCCGGGCAGGGTAAATCCAGTGTCATCTGCTTTATATGCAGTTGCTGCGGCAACCAGGCCGGTAACTGCCACTCGGATGCCAGCGCTGACAGACCAAGCGGCGTTGTCGCTTCGGCGGTAGTTTTGGGCGCGTCGAGTCGCAAGTCGAGCTGCGCAGCGCGGATAGCCATTAATTGAGGGCGAAAAAATGCCGGCCAGCGCCATTCCAGCGACAGGTCATTAAACCCGGCGGTCAGCGGTTGCTTGCCATCGAGCCGGAACTGCAGCTGTTGTAGCTGGATCTGATGCAGGCTTAGCTGACGGATTTGGAAGGATAACTGACTGATGCCGGCTTGCGTTAATTGCTGTTGCAGCAGAAACCAGGCAATGCCCGCCAATAATGGCAAGCCCAGTAGCAACAACAATAAACTTTTCAGTAGCCAACGCATCTCGACTCCTGTCGGCGAATTCCCTGTTAGTGTCGGCCAGCCTAACTGAATCGGCTCTGAATTAACAATAAAAAAAGCAGCCGTAGCTGCTTTTTCAGAGGAGAAACGCCTTATTGACGGGCGTTTGCTGAAGCGTCGCGAATCGCGCGGAACTCATTACCCTGGTACCAGTTTGGCCACTGCCGGCTGTTTGCCAGGTCATTGCCCACCCGGAAATACAGGAACAGATCCTGTTGCGCACCACGCAGATCCCAGTTGTCATTCCACTCATCTTCTACCTTGTGGTAACAGCAGGCATTGTACTCAGCGCGCTGCTTGGCACCCCATTCGGCACCATGCTGATAGTGGTCGTTGCCGCCTTTGGCATACAGAATAGGCACACCTTTTTTCGACAGGCTGAAGTGATCTGAACGATAGGCAATACCGGCTTCCGGGTTCGGCTCTTTTACCGCATAGCGACCTTGTTGCTCGGTATATTTGACCAAGATCTCTTCCAGATCGGTATTACCCAGACCGACCACTACCATATCTTTCATCGGACCATAAACGTTCATCACATCCATATTGATCGCGGCGACGGTTTTCTCCAGCGGGAACACCGGATTTTCGGCATACCAGGCTGAACCCAGTAAACCACGTTCTTCGGCGGTAACCAGTACAAAGACCACTGAACGCTCAGGCTGCGGCTGCTGGGCAAAGTACTCTGCCAGCGCAATCACCGCACCGGTGCCGCTGGCGTTATCCTGGGCACCGTTAAAGACTTTGTTATTCGGATTGGAGAAGTCGACACCCAGATGGTCCCAGTGTGCCATGTAAAGCACATATTCATCCGGATACTTGCTGCCCTCGATATAGCCAACGACGTTACTGGATTCCAGTTCACGCAAGTTATTCTGGATGCTAATTGAAGCTTTAACATTCAGCGGCACCGGTTTGAATTCGCCGGACAAGGCTTGTTTACGCAAGGTTTCGATGTCGCTACCGATATTGGCAAACAGTTTTTGCGCCGTTTCGGTGGTAACCCAGCCCTCAACCTTGGCGCGGTCCATATTTTTGTTTTCTTTAATTAAATCAAACTTAACCGGTGAGCCATGTGCCACCACACCCCAGCCATAGCTGGCGGCGTCAGTTTCGTGAATAATCAGTGCCATGGCGGCACCCTGACGCGCGGCTTCTTCAAACTTGTAAGTCCAGCGGCCGTAATAGGTCATAGCGTTGCCGTTAAACAGCTTTGGATCCTGAGTGGCAAAGCCCGGATCGTTAACAAACATCACCACGGTTTTGCCTTTTACATCCAGACCTTCATAGTCATTCCAGTTATATTCCGGAGCAACAATGCCGTAGCCAACAAACACCATCTCGCTTTCGGTCACTTCCACTGCTTCTGTTACCTGAGTGGTCCAGGCAAACATCTCATCACGGTAAACCAGCTCAGCCGGTAGTTGTTCGCCGCCACCGCTTAGTTTCATCGCTGAAACCTGCTTCGGATCGATTTGTACCAGCGACACTGGTTGCTTGTAGCTGTCGCCATCGATAGCTTTTAAGCCAATGCGCTTAAAATTTTCTTCCAGATAAGCAACAGTCAATTCCTCGCCCTTAGTAGCCGGGGCGCGCCCCTGAAAGCGATCTTCTGACAGCGTTTTAATATACTCGGCCAGCTTAGGGTTAAACTCGGTATCGACCAATTCAGTGCTTGCCGTTGTGCTGGCAGGTGCAGGTTCTACGCTTTGTTGCGCCGGTTTACCGCAGGCCGTCAGTGCCATTGCGGCAGAGAGTGCCAGCAGCATGGCCGGTTGTTTCAGATTGTGTAACATCGGTTTTTCCTTGGTGTTGTCTGATGTTTGATAAGACTGCAGTCTGTAACTGCAGCGGAACTGTTAGTCGGCATAGCCCCAAGGCACAGGAGGCAAGCTGACCGGCTTAGTTAGATCGAAGTCGACCCTAAACTCCCGGCCTTCACGTACCAGGCGATAGCTAAATTGCTCCGGGTAAATATACATTTGCCAGGTGTTGCCGATGGATTGCGGAACACCACGCGCTGCAAATAACTCTTTTGAGTACTGATCGGCAGGGAAGGACTGCGCATTTGGCCAGCCCGCATCAACGGTATGGCCGCCATACATGGTTTGCTCATCATGTGAGCCATCCTGATTCCGGTGATCATGCTTTAACGATAAACCGGCGCCGGTTTTGGTAATAATCCAGGTTCGGGAATGGTTATCACCAACATGGAAAGGAATCTGCAATTCAGTGTCGGTACAGCGACGTACGTGCATAATCAACGCACCTTCAAAGCCCGGTGCGGCAGGATTATCTACCGCAATTTTGCCGGCAAAGGCTTTGCCGCAAAGTGCTTTGATTTTTTCGAAGAAGGCATCATGGGTGGCGATAGATACCAGTGGCGCAGGTTGTACAATTTGCGCCTGGGCAGCAAAAGTTAGCCCCAGAGAGAGTGCTAATAGGGTTTTTTTCATCTTTTTCTCCTTATAATAGCCCTGAATATACCGCGGATACGTACCGGGTTCAAACCGAACCGGAACAGAACAAGGCGAGCAGCATGCAAAACGAAATTGATGGCAAGTTTTTGCTGAATCTTTATGCAAAAATCGAAAAACATGGCGAGGTGGCTTCTACACCCCACGGCAGCGGCTTTCAACTCGACGGCATTACGATCAGTCAGGGGTTTGATGGTTATGAAGCCTATTTTTCTGATGGTCAGGTGCAGTTAACTCTGGGCTTTCATAATAAATGGCACGCGGATGCCAGCACTGAGCAACAAATGGAGCGTTTTTTAGAAAAATTAAAACATATCCAGCAGTCTTACAGCTTGTAGGCGGGCTGTTGAGCGGTTTTTTTCAAATTTTGCTTGACGCTATGCAAAATAAAAGGCATCTTGCCGTTTAGATGGCTAAAGGGCTGTTTGCTTTTAGAGTCAGAACAAGATAAAGTACGCCGCGTCAATCGTATTCGATAGACCAGAAGAGGCGCGCTAGCCAGGTATGTGATGTCAGAGCTCTATCGCTCGCAGCAGCACAGAGGGGGTTTAGCGCCGAGGACAAACAACAGGTAGAGGTTGTTTGTTCGGTTGCCAGGGCTGAATCCCTGGGACTGTCACCTGATGTTTTGGTGGAGAGCTTCTGGCCTTTGTTATATACAGCAACGGTCTGTTTCCATTCTCGTTTTGCTCACTAGCAAATGCCATGCTCTGCTTATCTGTTTTGTTAAGGAGAGACCCCCGTGTCCAAACTAATTATTGCCAAATTTGGTGGTACCAGCGTTGCTGACTTCGATGCAATGACGCGTTGTGCTGATATCGTGCTAGCTGATGAAAATATCCGGGTGGTGGTGGTCAGTGCCAGCTCGGGTGTGACTAACCTGCTGGTTGACATTACCAAAACCACAGAAGTACAGCAGCGTTATGATGCCTATGCCGGCATCGAGCAAATTACGCTGAACGTGCTCAATCGCTTGCAGCAGCCACATAGTGTTGCCGCGCAAATTGAATTGTTATTAGGCGAATTAAAAGCGCTGATTGAAAATGGCGGTGCGGTTTACAGCAGCGCGCATAAAGATTTAATTCAGTCCTTTGGTGAGCGTTTAAGTTCCGTGCTGTTTACACAAGTGTTGCTGGAGCGTGGTAGTGCCGCCTTATGTTTCGATGTTCGCCGTATTATGCGCACCGACAGCCGGTTTGGTAAGGCAGAGCCCCAAATTCAACAACTGGCTGAGCTTGCGGCCATCCATCTGCAACCTCTGCTGGTCGAGCAGCGTATCGTGACTCAGGGCTTTATTGGTGCTGATGAATTTGAGCAAACCACCACCTTAGGGCGCGGCGGTTCAGACTACAGCGCGGCCTTACTGGCCGAAGCGTTACAGGCGGCGACCGTACAGATCTGGACCGATGTGGTCGGTATTTTCACTACTGATCCACGTTTAACCAGTGATGCCCGTTGTATCCGCGAAATCAGTTTCGATGAAGCGGCGGAAATGGCAACCTTCGGTGCCAAGGTACTGCATCCGGCAACCTTGTTACCGGCGATGCGACAGAATATTGCGGTCTTTGTCGGCTCCAGCCGTGAGCCACAAGCCGGAGGAACCTGGATTGCCAAAGATGTAAAAGAGCGGCCTCCTTATCGCGCTATTGCACTGAGAAAAGCCCAAACGCTGATTACCGTAAAAAGCCCTGCCATGTTGCATGCACCGGGTTTCTTAACCCGGGTGTTCGATACCTTAAGCCGGCATCAAATTTCTGTCGATCTGGTTACAACCTCAGAAATCAGTGTCGCTCTAACTTTGGATCAGGGCGGCATGACCAGTGCATTTAGCAGCAATGTCGAACCAGCTCTGGATGAATTGCGTACCTTCTGCGAAGTGTCAGTGGAAGAGGGGTTGAGTCTGGTGGCAGTGATTGGTAATCATTTGCACAGCAGTAAAGGCGTTTCCGGTGAGCTGTTCAGTACGCTGGAGCGCATTAATATGCGCTTAATTTGCCACGGGGCGTCAAAACATAACCTGTGCTTCCTGGTGCAGGATAGTGACGGTCCGGCAGTGGTAAAACAACTGCATCAGTGTTTGTTTGCTGCCTGAAGCAGACAGTGAAAACAAAGCCCCACTTGTTCGCGGGGCTTTTTTGTTGCGGTTAATCCGGCAAGGTTGCGTGTAGTTCACCCTGCAGGCAAAGGCGTTGACCAATGCCGACCATAGAGACCTGTTCGCACCAAAGGTGCAGTGGCTGCGGATGGTCAGCCAATTTTAACAATAATTGGTCGGCGCCCAACCTTGCCACAACCTCCCCGCAAACTCTGACCAGTGGCATACCGTTCACCAGCGGTTGCAAGGCTGGGCTAAGTTGTTCGGCATCGGTAAACGTGGCTTGCCACAGCGATAAGTTAAGCTGCTGATAGTCAGTCGTTTGCTCCAGCCTATCAAGTTCTGCTTCGTCGGCATCAATAATCAGAGTCTGTAAGCCGGCATAACTGCACTCTGCCAGCTCTGCGCCGGCATGAAACGGCAGTCGGCTCAGCCGTTTTAGTTTGACGCTGATTTGCATTAACGGCTCGCCATGCCAGTAGCTTGTTCAGCCTGTTCCGGCTCTTCCAGTAAGCCTTCCTGCTTTGCTACCACGCGGGCGACCATTAAATCACCTGAGACGTTGGTTGCCGTGCGCATCATATCGATAATGCGATCGACCGCAGCAATAAAGGCAATACCTTCCAGCGGCAAGCCAACCACACTCAGGGTGACGGTCAGCATCACCATGGCGGTGCCGGGTACGCCTGCTGTACCCAGTGATGCCAGGGTAGCGGTACCGGCAATGAGCAGATAATCCATAGTATCGAGCGGTATGCCGTAAATATGGGCAATAAAGATTGCCGCAATGGCAGGGAAGATGCCACCACAGCCATCCATATTAATGGTGGCACCCAGCGGCAACACAAAGCTGGCATAATTTTTCGATACCTTCAGCTCTTCGGTGGCAACCTTAAAGCTCACTGGCAGCGTACCGTAACTGCTGGCGCTACTGTAAGCGACCAGCTGGGCGGGCAGTATGGCTTTAAAGAATTGACGCCATGACATAGCGCCAAAGACTTTTACCATACCGCCATAGACGATAGCGATATGCAGCAGGCAGGCAAGATAAATCGCGCCAATAAACTTCGCCAGCGGCAACAAGGTTGCCAGACCAAAGCTGCCGACGGCCCAGGCCATCAGGCCAAAGACACCGAACGGAGTGAGTTGCAGCACCATGCGGGTGATGGCGTACATAATCTCCGCACCGGCGTTAACCAGTTTTTTCATCGGTTCCGCTTTTTCACCGACCTGATTAATGGCGATACCCACTAGTACCGCAAACACAATAATTTGTAATACCTTAGCTTCAGCCAGAGCGGCAACCGGATTGGTTGGGATCAGGCCGGTCAGTACATCAGCGACCGGTGGAATATCACGCTGTCGCACTTCAGTGGTGGTCAGTTGTAAAGCGTCGCCCCAGGGGACCAAACTACCAATGGTCAGGCCAATCAGACTGGCAATAAAGGCGGTAAGCAAGAATAAGGCAACGGTTTTAAAAGCCAAACGCTGCATTTTGCTGCTATCAGCAAGCGACGTAATGCTGTTAATCAGTGCAAAAAAGACTAACGGCACGACCAGCATCCGGATGGCATTAATAAAGAGTGTGCCCAGAGGTTTAAATACACTGGCGTCCTGGCCGAGCAGCACACCGGTGAATACACCCAGGAGCAGGGCGCCCAGCACCCGCTGCCAGAAAGGAATGGCAAACCAGAACTTCAACATCGTTACCTCAATTAACAGTCAGTTAGCGGCTTTACAGCGGCAGCATCGCAGGGCGCTCAGTATAAAATGAAAAACGGCCACAACAAGGCCGTTTTGTCATAAGTTATAAGCTATTCGTAGCTAAGTGGATCAACGGCCTGATTTAAGGCGAAGGCTTCCAGCCGCTCCTGACAAGAGCCACACTTGCCGCAGGCCTTTTCTCGACCGTTGTAGCAGGTCCAGGTTTTGCTGTAATCCAGCCCCATCGCCAGACCATCTCTTAAAATTTCAATTTTGGTCTGCGCCAGATAAGGGCTGACAATATCCACCGGCTCATAGTTGGCGATCTGGCAGACATCATTCATCTTCTGCACAAACTCCGGCCGGCAGTCAGGGTAAATAAAGTGATCGCCGCTATGCGCACCATAATACACCGCCCGGGCACCGATAGAGTCGGCATAACCTACCGCTAGCGCCAGTAATATCATATTACGGTTGGGTACTACCGTTGATTTCATGTTATCGGCCGCGTAGTGGCCTTCTGGTACCTCAATATCGCTGGTTAGCGATGAGCCACTTAACAACTGATTGATAGCAGAGATATCAACAATTTTGTGCTTAACACCCAGTTCAGCACAGACCTGTTCAGCGCATTTCAGTTCTTTAACATGGCGCTGGCCATAGTTAAACGACAGCGCATAGACGTCGTGACCATCCCGTAGTGCCTTATGTAATACCGTGTAGGAATCCATACCACCGGAATAAATCACCACAACTTTTTGCGTCATTGGCTGCTCTCTCTTGTATAATGCCGGAAAATCGGGCCGCGTAGTATAGCGCAACACATCCCGGCATGCATTAGCCGCTTGTAAGTGAGTAAAGGATCCCTAAGCTTGTATCAGGTAAACGAAGTATTTCAGACCATTCAGGGGGAAGGCCGGTATACCGGCACCCCAGCAATTTTTGTGCGGTTACAAGGCTGTCCGGTTGGCTGCAGCTGGTGTGATACCAAACATACCTGGACTCTTGATCCTGAGCTGGCGATTACTCCGGACCAATTGCTGGCCAAGCGCGGCGACAGTCCGAGTTGGACCGGGATAACGCCTGCTGCGCTTCTGGCGCTGTTTCAACAACAGGGTTATCAGGCGCGGCATGTGGTAATCACCGGCGGTGAGCCTTGTATGTTTGACTTAACGTCACTATGCCAGACCTTGCACGCGGCGGGTTACAGCACACAAATTGAAACCAGCGGCACTTTTGAAATCAAGGCGCCGCCTGATACCTGGGTAACGGTATCGCCAAAACTGAATATGCCGGGGGGCTATCCGGTGCTGCCCAGTGCGCTTAAGCGGGCTGATGAAATCAAACATCCGGTGGCGATGCAAAAGCATGTCGACGAGTTGGTAGCATTGTTAGATCTGCATCAACTTAACGGTAAGCTGGTGTATTTGCAGCCTATCAGCCAGCAAAAGCGGGCGACGGAGCTTGCCATTGCCAGTTGTATCAAGCACAACTGGCGGCTAAGTGTGCAGGTTCACAAATACTTGGGTATTGAATAACTGCGGAAGGCTCTGATAGCCAACCCGGTGCTTGATCACTCAGGCGTTATGCGACAACCAGCCTTGCAGTTCCCGCAGGCAGTGTTCCGGGCTTTGCTGAGCAAGGTCCTGTTTTAACGCCGGCTGCATCGGTAGCAACTCCAGCCAGCGACCAGCCAGCCAGGCGGCATCATTAAGTTGTGGCTGCGGATAGAGTGCAGACAGTTGCGGATATTCAGCCAGTAAATCAGAGAAGGCTTGAGCCAACTGCGATTGCTCGCGAGAGAGCGAGCAAGTAGGCCAGTCAGACTGCGGTTGTACCTCGGCGACATGCAATTTATCGTCTTCCTGCCAACGCCGCACAATGCGTTGCCGGGCGACGCCTTTAATGGTAATACCCAGCAAACCGTCGGGCAGGGTTTCGAAGTCCTCTACCTCCACCTTACAGACCAGCGGCAGGATCCGGTCCGGATGCTGCTGACTGACAAAAGGGTTCAGACTTGCCATTGCAAAGGCTCTTTTGCCACTGACCGCCTCTTTTACCAAACGGACATAGCGTGGTTCAAATACCCGTAATTTCATTCTGCCTTGTGGTAACAGAAAACTGCTTAATGGGAACAGCGCCAATTGTTCGTTCATCTTACTACACTACCTGGAAAACACCTTTGATATTACGAGGCGCTAAACTAAGCAGATTGGCCAGATGAAAAAAATTAACTGCGCCGCACCGGATCGTCTTTCAGTTTGGGTATTTTCAGCCCAAGTTCTTTGCCGCGGTTACGGGCATAGTAGGTACAACCATAAAACATCAGGCTCGCCAGCAGCAATTCCAGCACCGAAAACCAAAAATAGCTGCCACTGCTAACCCACAGATTAGTGAGGCTATGTAAAAAATACAGCATAACAATAAAGTTGGCCCAGGCGAAGGTATAGGCATTGCCTTTGATGATGCCCCACATCGGTAACCATAGGGGTAACCAGAGCAGCAACAGGGTACTCACCACACTGGGTTTAAGCGCCTGGTCCTCACCATAGCTAACCGGTGCCAGCCAGAGTTGCCATAATGGAATCAATAACCACAGGCCCCAGTAGCCGAGACGTCCAAGTAATAAAAAACGCCGGGTATCGGCGGCCATTGGGATACTATTTGCAGCTTGCATTAGTCACTGAACCCCTGTTGTTTTAAACTGGCACTTAACAAGGCCAGACGTTTTCCGAATGCCAGCGCCAGCCGCTGCTCGTCGACACTGAGCTGATTATCCTGTTGCAGACCACTGACATGGCTGGGGCCATAGGGTGTGCCACCACTTTGGGTTTTATGTAGCTCCGGTTCACTATAAGGGACACCCATCAGTACCATACCATGATGTAGTAAGGGCAGCATCATACTCAATAGATTGGCCTCATTACCGCCATGTAAGCTGCCCGACGAGGTAAAAACCCCGGCGGCTTTGTTAATCAGCTCACCTTTTAGCCAGCAGGCCGTCGTGCTATCCCAGAAGGCTTTGGCTTCGGCGGCCATATTACCAAAACGCACCGGACTGCCAAACGCCAAACCATCACAAGCCGTCAGCTCTGCTTGCGTCACCGGTGGATGGCGGGTGGTTTCGCGGTCATTAAAACCGGGAATACTGCGCAACCAGGCCTCGGCACCGGCTTGTTGCACGCCATGGGCAATTTTCTCCGCTAAGGCGGCGACCGAGCCATGGCGGGAATAATACAACACCAGTACTCGGGCCGTCATGGTAACAACGCCTGCAATTGCTCCAGTGGCCGGCCAATAGCGGCTTTGTCACCCACCACCAGTACCGGACGTTCCATTAAGCGCGGATGCGCGGCCATAGCCGCAATCAGTTCAGTCTCGCTTAACCGTGGATTCTCCAGACCAAGCGTCTGGTATTCTTCTTCTTTGGTCCGTAGCAGTGAGCGCGCAGGCAGCTGCAGTTTCGCCAGCAAACTCTGCAGTTCTGTGGCATTAAGCGGCGTTTTTAAATATTCAACGATAGTAAAGTCATGGCCGCTTTGTTGCAGCCAAGCCAGGGCATCACGACTTTTTGAACAACGTGGGTTGTGGAACAGGGTAATCATCATCTCTCACTTACATCCGTTGCAACCGGTCAAATTCGGCTTGCAGTTGGCGTTTTTTGGCTTCTAAGCGCCGGTTTTCCAGCCTGGCTTCGGCTGGCAGATGATTCAAGGCTTCGTTGAGATCATCAATGGCTTTCGGGTAGTTGGCTAATTGGTAGAATAAATCTGCCCGGGTTTCATAATAGCGGGCAAACTCTTCCTTTTGCTTGTAGGCATCGGCGAGCAAATCCAGCGCCAAGATATTATCATCTTTGTAATACAACAGATTGCGTAGCAGGTGAATGGCCAGTTGATGGCTGCCGGCTTTGAGTGCAACGTTGGCGTAGTTAAGCGTAACCACCTGATTATTCGGACGTAACAGATATTCTTGTTGCAACAGGTCCAGTGCTTGTTGGTATTGCTGCTGGCCAATCATCACATCAGTCAGTACATCCAGATAGTACAGATTATGTGGGTCTTGCTCCAGCAGAGGTTCAATTTGAGCGCGTGCTGCTGCGTAATCTTTGTTATCGAGCAAGGCGACCGCCAGACCATAGCGATTGGCGCGGGTATTACCACCAGGCTCGGCCAATTTACGTTGGAAAATCGTCAACGCATCTTTGGTATCATGGTGATAGCGGGCGAGAACTCTCGCTTTGCTTAGCGTAAAATCCATGCTATCCGGCACGAAACGGGTTGGAAACTGTTGCGCTCTTAGCCGGGTATCACTGACCCGAGCCTGAGACAGCGGGTGGGTTTGCAGGAACGCCAATTGCTGGTTAACAAAGCGCGATTGCTCGCTCAATTTAGTAAAAAACTGGGGTACGGCATTGGGATCAAAGCCGGCTTCCGCCAGAATGGTCATGCCGATACGATCTGCTTCCTGCTCGTTACTGCGGGTAAAGTTAATTGCACTTTGCTGCGCCGCGCCCTGTGACGCCATCATCGCTGCCATCCCGGCTTCCGGATTCACCGTAGCCAGTACAATAGCACCGAGTAAGCTGGCGATAGTCAGCGGCGCGCGCTGGTTCTGTGCTTCGACAAAACGGGCGATATGGCGCTGGGTGACGTGCGCAATTTCGTGTGCCATCACCGAAGCAAATTCACTTTCGCTGTCAGCTACTGCCAGCGTGCCGGTATGCGAGGCAATATTACCGCCGAGCGTGGCGAAGGCATTAATCTGGCGGTTATTGACCCAATAAAACTTAAACGGGAATTTGACGTCATTGGCACGCGCCACCAGGCGGTTACCCAAAGCATTAATGTACTCATCGAGCAGGGGGTCATAGATCATCGGCAACTGACCACGGGTTTGCCGCATCATCACATCGCCCAGCTGTTTCTCTTTTTCCGGCGTTAGTGTTGAAAAGGCATTACCACCAATATCCGGCAGTTTATTCAGTGCCTGCGCCGGACTGCTCTGCAGCAGCATCAGCAGGATACTGGTAGCGAATGTCAATTTAACTGCTTGGCGTATCATAACAACGGACCTATTCTGCGGTACTAGCGGATTTTCACAAGCTTTGGCTGTTATCCGGTAACGAAGTTCAGTTTAGTGGCGCCAATAGTCGCCAGCTGCTGAATTTTTCTACGTTATCCAACTCATTGCCGGATCTGAGGCTAATTTAGCACAACCCGGCGGTTAAGCGACAGAGGCTTACTTAGCGAGCAGCCTTGTTGTTATACTGAGTCGGACTAACGATAACAACGTGGAGTAGGCATGCTTGATTGGTTAAGAAAGTGGTACACCAATAAATTCTCAGATCCGCAGGTTGTGACATTGTTCCTGATGTTAGTGTTAGGTTTTCTGGCGCTATATTGGCTCAGTGGCATGCTGGCGCCGGTGCTGGTGGCTATTGCTTTTGCTTACTTACTGGAGTGGCCGGTGGCCCGCTTGTGCCGGATTGGTGTAAGCCGCACTCTGAGCACGGCGTTGGTGGTGCTGGCATTTATGGGCTTGTTAACGCTGATCTTAATGTGGGTAATGCCACTCGCCTGGTATCAGGGCCGGACTTTATTGCGCGATCTGCCACAGATGATCGAAATTGGTCGCACCTACTTACTGCAATTGCCGGAACTCTTGCCTGGCATGGTCAGCGACGAGCAAATCTTGTTATTGATGCACTCAGTAGAAGAGCGGGTGATGGCCTTTGGCCGGCAAATGTTATCTACATCGCTGGCCTCGATTGTCAGCCTGGTGGCTTTACTGGTTTATCTGGTACTGGTGCCGGTGATGGTGTTTTTTATGTTGAAAGACAAAACCCAGTTGAGTGCAGGCTTTGTGCAGTTTTTGCCAGAGGAACGTAAACTTATTTCACAAGTCTGGCATGAAATGAACATTCAGATCATGAATTATATCCGCGGTAAAATGTTGGAAATATTAATCGTCGGTGGTGTCAGTTATCTGGTGTTTACGCTGTTTGGCTTAAACTATGCGCTATTATTGGGGATTCTGGTTGGGCTATCGGTATTAATTCCTTACATCGGTGCAGCCGTTGTGACCTTGCCTGTGGCACTGGTCGGGTTATTTCAGTGGGGGTTTAGCGCGGAGTTTGGCTATCTGATGTTGGCCTATGGCATTATCCAGGCGCTGGATGGCAATGTGTTAGTGCCGCTGTTGTTTTCAGAAGTCGTCGATTTGAACCCGGTTTATATTATTATTGCTGTGCTGTTCTTTGGTGGCTTGTTTGGTTTCTGGGGCGTGTTTTTTGCGATACCGTTGGCGTCGCTGGTAAAGGCGACGATCAAGGCCTGGTCGACCCGGATGCATCCGGCAGAACCAGAAAACGCGTGAAGCGCAATAGGTTGTGTCGCCAAGCGCCGACACAACCACTTTTCCAGGGCGTTACCATAAGTAATCAATGCTCAGACCGGCACTCAGTTGCCGGCCTGGTGCCGGTTCAAAGGCGCGGCCATTACTTTGATTGACAACGACAGCACCGACGTTCGCTCTGTCAGTCAGATTTTGTAATTCCAACCAATACCGTAGTTGCCAGTGGCCCAGTTGCTGCCTTGCGTAGGCGCTGAGATCAAACCTGACCGCGGACGGTGCAAACTGACTGTTCTGATCATCAATGGCAATGCGGCTACGATAATGGCTGCGCCATGCTAAATGCACCGGCAAACTGGCGAACGGTTGCCAATCGAGCTGCCAAAGGGCATCCCATTTTGCTACACCTGGTAGTCGATTACCGGCCAGTTCAGCATCGACAAAGGCCGCGTCCATCCAGCTTAAGCTGAGTTGCTGTGATAGCTGCGCTGTTATTTGTTGCTGCCACCGCGCTTCGACCCCCTGCCGAGAGGTCGCCCCGGCATTACGATAGCTGGTGCGGCCGTTATCTGAACTGGCGACCAGTAGCTCGTCACTGCTGCGGATGCTGAACAGGCTAATACTGCCACGCCCAGCGCCGGCAGCATATTTTAACCCGGTTTCCCACTGCCGGTTTTCACTGGCGTTTAATGCCAGATTCAAACCACTGCCACTCGGCTGGTAGGCGAGTTCGGCCAGAGTAGGGGCCTCAAAGCCCAGACCCGTGCTAACAAACCAGGCCCAGTTCGCACTTAGCCGATAGTTTAGTCCCAGGGCGGCGGCATGCTGATAGTAAGTCTTCGCGCCACTATCATCCGGATTGGCGCCGCTGATAAAGCGATCACGGATCTGATATTCCAGTTCGGTATAGCGCAGGCCGCCGTCAATACTCAGTGCGCTGTTGGCCTGATAGCTGACGCGCCAATACAGGTCACGATTCTCAGCCAGATTGGTTTCATCGCGGCGCAGCTCGCCGCGCTGACCAAAATCGTTCACAAAGCCCTGGCGTTCGTCATCGCTGCTGACCCAGGCAAATCCCAGGGTAGTGCTCAGATCCGGGCGCAAGCGCCACTGCTGTTGGCCATTGATACCCTGATATTGCCGGTCGAGCTGAATGTCGCCGCCAGCCGAGGTTATCGCGGCGCCGGTAAATGCCAGCCGTTGCTGCACTTCACGTTGACCTTGCCAGACCGCTAATTGCCACGGGGTGTTGCCTTCATCCTGCAATTGCACGCTGAGCTGGCGTTGACGTGTCTGTTTCGTGGTATCAAATAAGGCAGCCTGACTGACGGTTTGCTCCGGATCCTGTCGCCACTGTTCGGGTGTCAGACTTAATGGATCCTGTAACAGGGGATCATAAGCCCAATCCAGACGCAGGCGTAAGCTCAGCTCGTTAGCGAGCTGATATTGCCACAGACTTTGCAGTTGTTGCTTGCGGGCCGCTGATTGCGGGCGAAAGCCGTCGGTTTCGAAATGCTTGGCACTGAGGCTAAATTGCTGCCGTTCTCCCTGCTGCTGCACGGAAAATTGGCTTTGCTGATGTTGCTGGCTCAGGGCATAGCTTGCGCCCAGCGCGGACGGGCGGTCGTAAGCGGTTTTCAAGGCAATCACACCACCAGCGCCATTGCCATAGAGCACCGCCAACGGGCCGCGTAATACTTCGATCTCGCCAATATTATCCAGCAAAACACTCGAGAGTTGGCCCTGACCATCCGGCGAGGAAATCGGAATGCCGTCCTGTGTCAGATAAATGCCGCGTACACCAAAAGCACTGCGACTACCAAAGCCTCTGATACTAAGACGGGTATCCTGAGCAAAGTTGGCCCGGCTATCAACCTGCAGTCCGGGGATACCCTGTAATAATTGACCGCTATCAATCAACAAGCCGGCAGCAGGGATTGATCTGACCTCAATGCTGGCTGCGGCATCCAACCAGCTTTGTTGTTGATTGGCAGTAATGACGATCACTTCCGGTGTCTGCGCCAGCGTTACAGACGATACCGCCAGCATAACGCTGGCGGTAACAGGATTTAACAGACGAGCAGGCATCAGTTGCTTGCTGCCCGTAAGCGTAACAATTGTCCGTCAGCCTGGTCGGTTAACAGATAGACGGCACCATCCGGTCCCTGACGCACGTCACGGATCCGCTGGCCGATCATAATCCGCTCTTCATGGCTGACTTTCTCGCCATCCAGCTCTAACCGCACTAACTGACCGAAGCGTAACGAACCCACCAGCAGATTGTTTTGCCAACCCGGGATCGCATCGTCGAGGTAGAAGGTCATGCCACTGGGTGCAATGGACGGCACCCAGTAGTGCAGCGGCTGTTCCATACCCTCTTTAGCAGTTTGACCAATTTTGCCACCGCCATATTCTTCACCATAGGTGATGGTAGGCCAACCGTAATTGCGGGTAGCGCGGGTGATATTAATTTCATCACCGCCCTGAGGCCCATGCTCATGCGTCCAGAGCTCTTTGCTAACCGGATGCAGCGCCGCACCTTGAATATTACGATGGCCGTAGGACCAGATATCGTCCAGTACCTTATCATCTTTTACATAAGGATTGTCTGCCGGCACACTACCGTCCAGGTTTAAACGTACGACTTTACCGTGGTGGTTATCGAAGGTTTGCGCGTCCTGACGGCGTTGGCCACGGTCGCCCAGCGTAACAAACAGATGACGATCGTCTGTTATCACCAGCCGGCCCCCAAAGTGGTGACGACTTTGAAATTTCGGCGCCGCGCTGAAAATCACCGTGACATCCGTCAGCGTATTGTCGCGCAGCGTAGCCCGGGCCACAGCGGTGCTGCTGCCGCCAGCGGCTGGCTCGTTATAGCTGATAAAAATTTGTTGGTTTTGCGCAAAGTCCGGATGTAATAACACATCCAGTAAACCGCCCTGGCCGGCAACTTCAACTGCCGGCAAACCGGTTAACGGCTCACTGAGGCTGCCATCCTGATTGATATAGCGAATGCGTCCCGGACGTTCCGTCACCAGCATGCGGCCGTCAGGTAAAAATGCCAGGCCCCACGGATGCTCTAAGCCAGACGCAACTTTATCCAGCGTTAATTTGGCTTTTTCAGTATTGATATCCTGGGCGCTGGCACTGCTTAACGCCAGTGATAGCGTAGCGGCGAGTAACGAGAATGAGAGAGATTTTTTCATATTCAGCTCCTGTGACTGAAGGCTCAGTGCAGCTGTGCGCTGCGACCTTAATTGGCGTTTCGATGGTAGCAATCCGGCAGGCGTTCGCCAGTATTTTCAGGTAAAATGCCTGCCGAATCAGCTGAATCAGCTCTGTAAATAGTCCAGAACGACCTGATGATGGTTGCTGGTTTTGAAGTTATCAAACACTTTGGCAATTCGACCGTCGGATTCGATTAAAAAGCTAATGCGGTGCTGGTTTATGCTCCATAAAGAGTGCACATAACGGCATTTTATTGGCGATTCGGTGCAATTTCTAAAGTGTGCATAAATCATCTTGCACTCTCATCACAATCGGCTGCAACGGTGAGAGTGTTTGACTGCCTTGTCAACTGCTAGTAACTCAGCCTGCTATCGACTTACCTTTAAGATAATCTAAAATCACTTCGTGATGATCTTTGGTTTTGAATTTATCAAATATGTGTTCTATTACTCCTTCTTCACTCACTAAAAAAGAAGTTCTTACGACACCCATACTCTCACGCCCCATAAATTTCTTTAGTTGCCAAACACCATATAATTCGCAAACGGCATGGTCTTCATCAGCGAGTAGGTTGAAGTTAAGTTCCTGTTTCTTAGTAAAATTTGCAAGAGCCTTTGGTGTGTCTGGGCTGATACCCAGAATAACCACATTTAATTCATTCAACTCTGATTTAACGTCACGAAGGCCACAGGCCTGCACTGTGCAGCCAGGGGTTGATGCCCGAGGATAAAAGTATACCAAAACCTTTTTCCCTTTGAATGATGACAGTGTCACTGATTCATCATTTTGGTTTCGTAGGGTAAAGTTCGGTGCATTCTGTCCAATTTCAATCATGCTGGGTTACTCTCAGATTTATAGGATTACTTGAATTAGTCTACCTGCAACTATACGGAAGGATCTACCCTTCAGATTTTTCGGGAGTCAAAAAGTCGAAAGTATTTGGTAATAGTCTGTTGATTATGTATTTAATTCTAATGAGTTACGAGTGAGTGTTAGAAACGTACTGCAAATTGGAGCTAACGAAGCAAGGTAGGCTGGAGATGAAATTTAGAAATCAGGAAAGCGCGATGGGTAGTTATTTATGGTTTCATAATCAACGTGCACCAATGCGTTCCATCTAGCCACTAAAACGCATCCATTGGCAGTTTACCTCCAATCAACCAGTTCTCTTACAGGCACATCATACATATCCTCAGTGAGCAGTTTGTGAAGGGTTTCATCATCGAAATACTTAACCAGTCGAATGGCTACACTTTTGGGATGTCGTTTCAGCTCATCAGCTATCTGCCTGCATGTATAAGCCAGATTAATCATGTCATACAGTATATCGTCATCTTCGTTAGACCAGGTCTTGCCAAAGTTTTCGGATAAATCAAGCTCCCCTGTGAGGTAACGGTGATAGAAATCTTTAAGCTCACCCATATACATTTCCGAAACCACACCTTCCGACGAGATCTTTTGGTAGCGACCGGACCGTGGCCAGAGGTACCACTTTAGATCGTTGCAATAGAGTAAGTATTTATATTTATTGATTTTTTTGAATGAAAGCCCTGGGTGGTTCAGTATTTTTTCAAGGTACTTTTGTGTGTTTTTGCTCCACATACACTTATCTCATTTTTCAATGATAGGTTAAGAGTAGAGCAAAATATCAATAATGAGCGATATATACCGTGGTGATATAATCAATGATTGGTGATAGTTCTGTCTTTTGAACAGAGCAATCATGAAAGATCCACGTCTAGTCGCTTTTGGCGAGCGAGTTCGTAAGCTAAGAAAAGAGAAGGGGTTATCACAAGAAGCCTTGGCAGACCTTGCCGGTATAGAGCGAAGCTACATGGGACATATTGAACGCGGTGATCAAAATATTACGTTAATCAAGATATTCCAGATTGCTGAAGCATTGGAAATGTCGCCAGGTTATCTAATTGATAATGAATAATAATTTTTTGATTATTCAGTTTTATTGAATCGCCACTAGTAATCTACATACTTCCCAGCCGTTCTTGGTGACGGTTTCAAACTCTACTGGTGATAGCAAAACGACACGCCAATTTACCACCCATATTACTTGCTGCTTACCACCAGTTTCAGCAATCATCCCGTTAATTGGTAGTCAAATATGAGCGAAAAACAGACTACCACCGCAACACGGCGCGTACAAAACTTGGCTAAAGTTAGCTGCGAAGGAGGCAAAGCCAGACTTTATGCGGCTCATCATAATTACCTTCTAATGTGCTAGACAACTCGATAAAAAACGTAAGGCACTGTATATTAAATCATGCTGGTTGCGAATACAGTGTTTTATCAGTATGATATTTGAGCAACATTTCACAGGTTAAGAGGTAATATATATGAGTATAAAACCAGGCCCTAAACCTAAAAAAAATGATGGGACTTTAGATAGAAGGCGTCGTGTAACGCCAGAAAACCAACCTAAATATCCGCCTCTAAAACCTCATGATCACACATAAAAATCGTTCGTGAAAAGGCTCTATTGCAGAGCCTTTTCATTATAAATGCCCACGTTTTGATAAACGTTGATACTTAGCCTTTTGTTTAAGGGGGAAATTTAAACAAAATTAAACGGCATTTTTCTGCATTGGCACAGAGCTGCTAACCGAGGCTGACTATTAGCCAAGTGGAAAGTTCCAGGCAACAAGTGATGCAATAGATTTGCAACGGGTGATAAGAAGTAGTTGGAATAGACTGGTAAATGAAATGTAATTAATGGAATATCCTTCGGGGATGCTCAAGGCTTTAAGTGTTATGTAAAGGAAATCTGAAACTTTGGAAACCATCAATGTTGAAAATGAACTGAGAGAAGTGGTTAGCAGAATCACTTGCCAAGTCAATCTTGCAACAAAGCAAGGTAGGTTGGACGTAAACCTTTCGCTAGAAGATGCTTTAATACCTGTATTAAAAGAGGTGTTTAGCCTTGCCAGACTGGTCAACCTTAATGCAAAGCAAAAGAACTTTCCCGGAATAGACTTGGGTGATGAACATGATCGTGTGGCCTTTCAAGTTACTTCAACATCTGGGTTAGACAAGGTTAAGAAGACTTTAAACGTATTTATTGAGCATGGATTTGAGAGCAATTTCGATGAGCTGTTTATTCTCATCCTCAGTGAAAAGCAAAAATCCTATTCCCAAGAAGCTATCGATAAAATAGTTCAGGGCAAGTTCGAGTTCGACGCTAAGCGTCAAATCATCGATTTGTCAGATATCCTGGCCAAAACAACGTCCTTAAGGTTGCCAGCCCAAAAAAGAGTTCTACATGAGTTCAAGTTAATACTTGGTGATATAGATGGCTATCTCCAATATACGGACGTTAAAGAGCCTGAACAAAAAACACTCACCACCAATCTTGCAAAAATAACATTTCCTGACGAAGTTTTTATTGCGGAAGTTAGCATTGATTTTGAAGAAACTTTAAAAAGAGCAAGGCAGGAATTAGCTTTTAAGAAGCGCCGTTATAACAAAAAAACATTAGTTCGATTGGCAATGGTCTTGAATGGTGCCATGTCAGACGGTTGGACTTTTCATGAAGGAAAGCTATTTTCGTTTGTGAATCCAGAGTTCGATAACTCATTAAGGCAGCTTATTGATATTGACACTATCGAACCGATTCAAACAAGCGAACTCTTGGAGTCGGAGTTTGAGGAATATCGAAACATTGTAAAGGAATTAATAAAAAACTCTTTCAAAGGTGAGCTTGCAGATTTAAGTATAGGCTTTAACTCTTTAGAAAATTGCTTCTACTTTTTACCAGAGCGTGAAGATGACGAAGCTAGGAAAATTGAGTGGATCGGAAAAAAGAAAGCAATTAGAACGGTTTTCGAGAAAAAGATGAATTCGAGAAGCCCTGAGAAAGTTCTTTATTTTAAGCATATTAGCTTCACCTTGTCCTTCGTTAATATTGGTTGTGATTGGTATTGTTTAATTGTTCCCAGCTGGCTTTATACATACAATTGTTACAAAAAATCTTTAGGGCATGAAAAATTTCTGTCAAAGCAAAAGCGGTTAGATACTTCTGGGACGGTTCGAAATATAACGCGATTTATAGCCTACTTTCTAAGCACCGAACTTGATAAAAAGAACTCCGCTTTTCGGGTTTCACAATTAGAAATATTAGAGTGCGAATACCCTGATTTTGATGCCGAAGACGTAATAGAGGATGACTCTGATGAAAGTTAAAGTATTGGCAGAACCTAGTCTAGAGTTTGGGAAAGGTACTCATATATGCCCAAGAGTTGGAATTGAAAGGCTCGGGGTGTATGACAAAAAAGATGAATTCAGAAAATCAGAGTTAAGATTAGGAATTGTTGGACGAGGTGAAGGTGTTGATAAACTAGATGTCTGGCTGGAAAAGTGTCGAGGCGGGATACTTCCAAAAGAATCTAAACTTGCAAACTTATTTAAAGGCTTTGGTGGTTTTACTGATTCCCATGGTTTTCATTCGAAGCTACTTTCTTCACCTGCTTATACAAGGTCACTACAGAAATCCAGTTTGAATAAAATTAGATCAATAAATTCTAGGGAGGACAGAGTTAATGCTGCTGTTGAGCTATTTTATGATCAAATTAGATTTCTTACTGAGAACCGTGCTGTTGACGTAATAATTTGTGTTATTCCCGACGATTTATTTGAATCAATAACAAAAAACACCTCAAGAAATTCTGAAGATAATGACCAAATAGAAGTTTACATGGAGCACAATTTCAGGAGGATGATAAAAGCAAAAACGATGCATTTAGGTGTGCCATTACAACTTGTCATTGAAAATACAATTGACGACACCAAAGCACCGCTTGGTCAACAGGATGATGCAACTAAAGCATGGAATTTCAGTACTGCTTTGTACTACAAAGGAAATCGCACTGTCCCTTGGAGACTTGTCGAAAACACCTATAAGCCGAGATCATGTTATGTGGGTATCGGCTTTTATAAAAGTAGGGATGGTGAAACCATTTCAACTAGTCTCGCACAAGTATTTGATGAGTTTGGTCATGGTGTCATTCTTAGAGGTAGCCCAGTCGCATTGGACAAAACGGATCGACGCCCTTACATGTCAAAAGAGCAAGCTTTCGAATTGTTAAGTAATGCACTATCTGAATATGACAAAGCCTTAATGCAAATGCCTGCAAGAGTTGTAATTCATAAGTCAAGTCAATTTAGAGGTTGTGAAATCGAAGGGTTTAACAAAGCGCTCGATTCAAAATCGATTCGGTCTCGAGATTATGTATCTATTACCGAATCAGACATTAGGTTGTTTGGAGAAAATAATTACCCACCTAAACGAGGAACATTACTCCAACTCTCGGAATCAGAAGGGCTACTATACACACGAGGGTTTGTTGATTTTTATAAGACTTATCCAGGTATGTATATACCTAGTCCGCTCAGAATAATTGCACACGAAAATGACTCATCTTTAGAGGAGCTCTGCGAAGAACTACTAGGCTTAACGAAAATGAATTGGAACAATACCCAACTAGATGGCCGCTTGCCAATTACAATTGAGTGTGCAAAGAAAGTAGGTGAGATCATGAAATACGTGGATGAAAATGAGAAACCACAAGTCAGCTATAGCTTTTATATGTAAGGCGTACTAGCTCAAACAGTCACCAGTTTTACGCTGGTGTCTGTCTGATTTTATTTAAATCAGATTATTTCCCTTATTTCCATCAATCAGCGCCTTCGGAAGTTTGAAGGGCAAAGAAAAATTAAGCGTATGTCCGCTATTGGCACGCAGACAATCTTCACTATGAGCGAAAAGCAGATCTAAAAGTGCCAGATTCTTGGAAAAGCTAAAAGTCCGCTTTGCTGCTGTTGCAGACATGACTGAAATCGCGCGTGTGTCTCTAAAAAGAACACTCATAGTTCGGCGGAAGCTATGCGGGGCTCCTGAGGGATCCCCACAAATTTGCACCCCATAGTACAACTTTCAGAGACTGAACAAAAAAATACGCAACTACTCACTTCTCACCAGCAAGACACGCTGAAAATCACGGCCTTAACCGGCGATAATGCGCATCTTAAAAGCTTACTCAGCACGAAAGAGCAGCACATTGCTTCGTTGGAAGAAAAGCATCAACATGGCAGGAAAGCGTTAGAGCACTATCGTGATTCAGTACAGACGCAACGCGAACAAGAACTCCAGCGGCATGAACATCAGATCCAACAATTACAGGCTGAACTGAGAATAAGTCAACAAACTATCAGTGTGAAACAGCAAGAATGTACTTCCCAGAAAGAGCAGACGCTACAGTTATCCGCAGAGCTTCACCAAGCCCGGCAGTCTGTCAAAATAGTTGAGCAACAGTTAGCTATGTTGCAGGACAACCGTCAACAGGTCGAGCAGCAACTTTACCGCAAAGACGTAGAGCTTGCGACGCTGCAAAAGGAGTTAGGCCAACTCCAAGAACAATGCGCTGCGGCGTTGGCTCAGGTGGCGGGTTTGCAGCAAAAAGAACAAGCCTGGCTGCAGGAAAGAGCCGCGTTATCCGCTTCGCTCAGTACCCAGCAGCAACTCTGGCAGACATTCTCTACCATCAACGCCATGTCGACGCCGACCCAATATATCAAAGGCGAAGACGTGATTGTGGTCGATGCTGATCTTGACTAATCCCCCCAATCAATCCGGATCAACCAGAGGCGTTGCCCCCGGTTGCTACATTGAACTGAACCTGCTCCCATCTCATATTCAGTTCAATGTAGCAACCTGGTTAACACTGGCAGTGTGTTGTTTACACTGAATTTGCCATAGGTCGTTGCAAACGCTGGGCGACTTTGTTCCAGTTTATATTGAGAAAAAATGCATCAATATATTTACTTGCAGCAGCGCCAAAATCCATATGGTAGGAGTGTTCATACATATCCATGACCAGCAATGGTATGGTTCCCACCGGATAATGCGCGTGATCACCCATCCAATAATTTTCCAGCTTGTTGAAATGGGTGTTGTACGCTAAAACAACCCAGCCGGCCCCCCCAGCTAAACCCTGGGCAATCTTTCTAAATTCGGTTTCCCAGCGATCAAAGGTGCCGAATTGTTTGGCAATTGCAGAGCGTAGTTCGCCATCCGCTTGGCCATTTCCACCCAAATTATCAAAGTATAACTCGTGCAAAATGACTGAGCCTGTACGGATCAAGTGCTCCCGCTTGAGATCATTGTAGAGAAACGCCGGCGTGTCGGTGTTTGCAAGTGCCTGGCTCAATTTATCATTCACTGCATTTAGGGTTTTCACCGATCCGCTGTAATTATTCGCCCAATGTGATTCTATCAAATTGGCAGACAGGCCTTTTAATTTGCCCGCATCAAAAGGCAGCGGTTTGGGCTTAATTTCTAGGTTCATCCAATTTTCTCCTACACTCGTGTTAGCTGTTTTAACGATTGCGTCGGCATTTACAGGTGAGCTCAATAGTAAGCTCCCGGCCGCGGCAGCACTGGAAATCAGGAAATCACGTCTGTTTTGATCAAGGTCATTCACTGGTTTTTTCTCCATTTAAATGGTTAGTCAACATTAAGTAGATTGACACCCGGTTTAAGCAAGCCCCGACAATGTAAGCGCAAGCCCGACGAGTGCACAGGCGCTGATAACTTTCATTACATTCATGTTGTAACGAAATAATGCGATGCCCGCTGCGACAGCAATGACGGCAGATATCCATTCAAACTGCCCATCAAACCCTTCTGGCCACAAAATGTGGTAACCAAAAAATAGAGCCAGATTTAAAATAACGCCTACCACCGCTGCAGTGATCGCCGTCAATGGCGCGGTGAAATTCAGATCATTGTGTGTCGTTTCAATAAAGGGCGCGCCGGCGAAGATAAAAATGAAGGCCGGTAAGAACGTAAACCACGTGACAATAGTCGCGGCAACGGCGCCGGCGACAAAAATCATGTCGGGGCCAAATACGGCATTGGCATATCCTCCGACAAAACCAACGAACGCCACGACCATAATAAGCGGCCCCGGCGTGGTTTCACCCAGAGCGAGTCCATCAATCATTTGTGTCGGGGTGAGCCAGCCATACTGACCGACTGCTCCCTGATAGACGTAGGGCAATACCGCATAGGCTCCACCAAAAGTGACCAAAGCGGCTTTGGTAAAGAACCATGCCATTTGCGTAAAGGTGTGTTCCCAGCCCCAGACTGCCCAAAGCGCAAGCATAGGCATTACCCACAGGACGATACCGGCAATCAAAATCATACTGAAACGCGACCAGCGGAAAATGGCGTGTTTGGGTGTGGGGGTATTATCGTCGAGTAACGCCGTTCCGAACGATTTCCCTGAGTCGCCATGCCCGCCGTTACTGTTAAAATAGTCAGGTAAATACCGGCCGCCCAGATAACCGGTGAGCGCTGCCGCAATAACGATATAAGGAAAAGGCACGCTAAGTGCGAATATCGCTACAAATGCTGCAGCGGCAATCACCCACATCATGTTATTTTTCAATGCTCGGGAGCCGATCCGGTGTGTGGCATGCACAACTATGGCCGTTACTGCCGGTTTGATACCATAAAACAAACCGGCTACCCAACTCACATCACCATAGGCAAGATACACCCACGAAAGCGCGATCAGAATGAAGAGAGACGGTAATACAAACAGTACACCCGCCACAATCCCCCCCCAGGTGCGGTGCATTAGCCAACCAACGTACGTGGCGAGTTGTTGCGCTTCAGGGCCCGGCAATACCATGCAGTAATTGAGCGCATGCAGAAATCGTTTTTCACTGATCCAACGTCTGCGCTCTACCAACTCCTGATGCATGATAGCAATTTGGCCTGCCGGGCCGCCAAAACTTATAAAGCCGAGTTTTAGCCAGAACAGAAAAGCCTGCCAAAAACTGACAGGGGCAGGCGTTTGAACTTGTTGATGGGACGTTAATTCTGTAATGTTGCTCATGGTGTCTCCTTTTCACTAAAAGCAGCAAATAGCGCGTCGAAAACACTATTGGCACTTGAGATGAGTTGATCATCGTCACTAATGCTGTTTCGCAATCCCCACAAGATCTGCTCCAGTCCACTGGCTTCACTTGGCTGGGCACCACCTACGTCCAGAAAATGTACCAAGGCTCCCAAACGATCCAAGCCAGGATTATTTAAACCAAAACTTTCAAGCAGGACTTCAAAAGTGACTTTTCCGTTGATATGAGTAAAACTGGCCCCATCGAAATCAAATCCCAAGGCATCTGCGGGGCAATCTTCCGGTGCAACCAGCCAAATAAAGCGGGCATCGCTATCGATAAAACGTTGGATCAACCACGCGCTGGCCAGGCGATCTACCCATGGTCTCTGACGGGTTGCCCATAAGCGGCTGCGATACAGATTGATCTCCAACTGTGTGATCTGCCCTGTACGTTCATGAGGTTCGTTGGGTGATAACTGGCGGTTGAGTTGGAGCTCGAGATCTTGTATCGCTTGCTGCGCTTGCGCTTGCGCTTCGCCGGGAAAGAAATCAATTGCTGCGATAGCCGTGAAGTTTTTACGCAGTTTGCGCAGCTGCCGTGTCGCTTCTTGTAACGAGCTGACTGACAATTCTTTTATCGGCTGTAGTTCCAGCAAAAGGAGGGCATAGGCTTCGCTACGGTTAAACATGCCACTAAACTGTCCTGCATCTTCCGTGTCAAACAAGAGTACATAAGCAGAGCCTTTACTTATTTCGATTTCTTGTGCCAAACCATCAAATAATTGCTGGTGCTTTTGCCGTTGGGGAAGTAGATAAACACCATCGCGTAATACTGCCGCACCCGCAGATTTAAGGGTTCGCCACACCCGCATCCGCGCTGTCGCGTTTAAGGTAGGTAGTGATAAAATAAGTAGTATCCACTTCATATTATGTAGAGCTGTTTACAGAAATATGATTGAAGTCTATGACAATTACCTGAAGATGTACAGGAAAAGGCCAAAACTGTATGGTAAGTTTAACGGCTGGCTTGATCTTGAGAATGCTGCTGAGTTCCGGGCAAGGAGGTGGGGAAAGTGTTGCAGTATTCTCACCGGGGAAACCTGCAGCTTGAATATTGTTAAGTAATGAACACGCGGCAGTTATTCCATCAATGCATCACAACACTAAAAACTGCTCAACCAAATTGGTGTTAATATTTACCCTACACGCTGGTAGCTGAGTCACCGCTATCTTCAGGCGGTCATCACAAAAAAGCGTTTTACATCCTTCCAGTGCAGATTTAAAAATTAACTTAGCCTAACAGAGCGTACCGGCTTAGTAAGCCGATACGCTCTGTTGTTCAATTACCACTAAAAACCCTGTTAAAGTGCGCCGCGATCCGCACACCGGCTTGCTGCAGCCGAACTTTAACTGTCGGGTTATGTTGATACAGATAGTCCCAGCCTAGCTCTGGCGACAGCGGATAAACACCGTCCCGTAAGGCGGCACTTTCGGATACCCATTGTTGATAATAACCAGCACTCCAATTGCTGTGCTGTTCGTGAGTTATTTTGGCATTAAGCCAACTGGCATACTCGCTAAAAGACAGTTGTTGCTGATCGATCAGATCGGAATCCCATACTTTGTGTAAATTAGTTTGTCGTTTAAAGAAGGTTACCGGTACCGCATTGCCGCCTTTGTCTTTGACCTTGGCAGAAGAGACATGCAACGGCTGATGTAAATCGCCAATCAAATGCACAATAAAACGCAGTGCCAGTTGCTTGTCGGCGGTGGTGCTGTCGTCACGTTGAAGCACCCTGGTAAAGTGTTTAAGCGCGCTTACCGAGTCGCCTTCAGGTGGACAATCGGTATCGTGATAATGTTGGCCGTCAGCCAGGGTAACAAAATGATATGGGTTAGCCGTTTTTTGCCAGAATTCCCCGGGAGCCGAGCGCATATCATCCGGATAGGTAGACGCTTCGGCTAAGCTTTCAGGGCCCAGAATATTGCCAATCGCGATTTTCGCTTCGGGGCTTAGCCATTGCTCTGCAATTTGGCCGGTGATCCTGTGGCCTGTCTGCCCCCAAGCCCAGACGGTGTTGCTGTTAATACAAGCTAATAGCAATAATATACTGCTGAAATACTTCATTAAATCCTCTGTGGCGTTACAGCCAACCTTTACGTTTAAAGAACCAATAGGGCGCGAAACCGGAGATCAGCATCAGCCCCAGCGCCCAGGGGTAACCCAGCAACCACTTCAGCTCCGGCATATAGTCAAAATTCATGCCGTAGGCACTGGCCACCAGTGTGGGGGGCAGAAATACGACCGCTGCAATAGAGAAGGTTTTGATGATCTGGTTTTGCTGAATGTTAATAAAGCCCTGGGTTGAGTCCATTAAGAAATTAATTTTCTCGAACAAAAAGGTGGTGTGCGACATCAGTGTTTCAACGTCGCGCATAATTTCGCGCAGCGTTTCATCCTGTTCCGGCCGGCCTTTGAGGTAGCGCAGCAAAAATGAAATATCGCGTTGGGTATCCATCAGACAGAGGCGGATTTTGCCGTTACTGTCTTCCAGACGCGCCAGTTTGCTTATTGCCTGATACAGTTCAGAATCTTTTTCTTCCAGTACCAGATGGCTGACCTGCTCCAGCTGATGATGAATATCCTCCAGTGTATCGGCATGGTTCTCGACTTTTTGCTCTAACATGGTCACCAGCAAATCGGCTGGATCAGTACAACTGACCTGACCGCGACGGGCGCGTAGTCGTAGCAGGCGAAAGTCGGCGATGTCGCCCTCACGGATAGTGATTAAACGCTCTGGCTGTAGGATACAGGCCACTGTAACAGTGCTATGGCGGCCTTCTTGTGGCGATAAAAACAATGAATGTACGTGGATACCTGCCTGGTCAACAAAACAGCGCGCCGAGGCTTCAATTTCCTCGACGTCATCTGACTCTGGCAGTTCAACGCTGAGCAAGGTGCTGAGTAACTCGCGCTCCGGCTCGGTGGGTTCATGGGCGTCTATCCAGTGCGCTTTACGCACTTGTTCCAGCGTAGTGGGAGCAGAACTGGCTGTCTCGCGGATAATGCCTTGTTCAATGCTGAATAACCGGATCATTGTACCTCCGAAAATAAACTGCTTTGTTGCCATGCCGGGCTGGCGTGTTCCACTAAGGCGCCATCTTTCTCGACAATAAACAGCACTGCTAAATCCTGCGCAGTGGCAATTGCCATGCCTTGCTCATAGCCACTGCAGAGTAATGCAGTAGACCAGGCATCGGCTTGCGTAGCATTATCATGCACTAAGGTGACAGATACGCTTGTGGCCCTGTGTTAAAAGCTCACCGCCAATTTCTGCCATAAAATGTTGAATACCGTTATTTTGCAGTATCACACTTAAGCGCTCAACGGTATAACCTTGCGCGATTGACGACACATCGACCGTTAAGTTAGTAACCGCCTTTGCGGCTTTATCCGGTGCTGTTGTGCCAAGATGACGCATGCAGGTACTGAGCAGTACAGTATGGATTTGCTCTGCTGAGGGTTGATTAAACTGGTTAGCTTTAAAGCCCCATAAGTCAAATAATGGTTTAACCGTCAGGTCATAACAACCTTGTGAGGCATGGCTAATCAACCTGGACTGTTCTATTAAGCGGACTAACTCACTGCCAACCGTCTGATAGGTGTTGATTTGCTGTTGGTTAAACTGGCTAATCACGGAATCATCGCGGTAAATTGACATCAGTTTGTCAATCCTGGCAAATTCTGCATCAATTTGCTGTTTTACCTTGCCGGTATCAGTGCCGTTGTTACTCCAGTAACTAATATGCTAGGTGGTACCCTGGGCCTTGCCGCTGAGTTTCACCAGCAGAGGGGCTTGCTGACAACTGGTCAGTGCAAGAAGCAGCAAAAACAGGATGGCTAAACGAAAAAGGTGCATAGCTTACCTCAATAAAAACCAATAAATCGCTGCGGCCAACACCAGACGGTAAATCACATAAGGCCACATACCAAAGCGGTTTAACCAGGCCAGAAAAAAATGAATGGCCACCAGTGCAGTAACAAAGGCAGAGACACTGCCGATGGTAAATACCAACCAGTCGATACTGGCGACATCAGTACTTATCACCTCCAGTAATTTAACGCTGGCGGCTAAAAAGGTGATAGGTATCGCCAGTAAGAATGATAAGCGCGACGCGGCTTGTCGGGTTAACCCCAGCAGCAAGCCTGCTGTGATGGTTGCACCAGAGCGTGACGTGCCGGGGATCAGAGAAACGGCCTGGGCTAACCCCACCAGCAGCGCGTCCTTCAGTGTCAATGTTGACAAATCGCGCTCAGTCTTAGCAGTAACATCGGCAAAACCGAGCAAAATACCAAATACTAAGGTGGTAACAAAAATAACGGCCACCGAGCGCAGATGGGTATCAATTAAATCCAGTAGCAGTAAACCGGCGATACAGGCCGGAATGGTGCCGAGTACAACAGCAAGCGCCAGGGAGCTTTGCCCGACATGCTGACGCTTTGACAGTGCTGCCAGGCTATCAGTGGTTAAGCTGAACACATCGCGGCGAAAATACAGCAACACTGCCAGCAAGGTGCCAAGATGCACAGCTAAATCAAATGCCAGCCCCTGATCGACCTGACCGGTAACCAAAGGTGCCAGAATAAGGTGAGCAGAACTGGAAATAGGCAAAAACTCGGTAATACCTTGTAAAATGCCAAGAAAAATCGCGTAAAGTATGGTCATATCGCCTTAAAGTCCGTTTTTGGTAAACTGTGTCGAAAAAAATCGTCGCAGTTTAGCATACTGGCTGCGATTCGGGTTTAAGGGAGATAAAAATGTTTACCCATGTATTAGCGTTATCTGCCGGCGCGGCTATTGGTGCAACACTGCGTTGGTGGCTTGGTCTGGTGTTAAACAAAGTATGGCCTGAGGCAGGCTGCGGCAGGTTTGAATTTACAACTATTTTGTCCGGCCACAGACACACTAAGCCGTTGCCTTGTGGGTGGTCTTCAATGGATATTCTATCGGTATTGCTTAAGACAACATCAAGCGTAACTGAATCCAAAACCAAGCCGGTACTTCCAATGGTCAGTTCTTTTACGGTCTTGTACTCTCCAGTTGAGGGGTATTCATATCACGAATAACCGACATACACAGTCTAAAATCGTTTTGAAACCAACTTCGGATAAGGGCTTGTTGTATCTTTTAAAGTCTGATTTAAGATTGGATTAGCAGTATGAATGCTTATATTAATCAGCTCGATAATATACTTTTTGTGAAAAAAATTCAGAATCCCGTCGGACCCTCTTTCAGTGAAAAGCGCCGATTTTGTCGAATCTCAGTGAATTTCCGCTTTTGGCACAAAGCCACTATCCAATGATGTGCTACATTCCGTGAAAGTGGTAGTGCGATTGATTTGCAACACGTGGTAAGGACAGGTTGCAATGATGCGGTAAATTTCAGGCATTGGCGATGACCTAAAAAGTTTGATTTGCTAATATCATTGCACGCTCCCATAATCGGTATGGGATTGGAAAAAGATTGCTAAAATGACAAGCTATCTTTAACACTATATCTGGTGTGTCAAAGGGAGTTGAAAAGTGCTGTTAGAGTCACTTCATGTACTGAATTTCAAGAAGTTTAAGGATAAAGTTTTTGATTTCAACGAAGATGTAAATATCTTGGTTGGCGATAACAATGCCGGTAAAAGCACGATCTTAGAGGCATTGGAAATTGTACTTAACTTCCAATATCGTGGCCGCTCATTCAGTATTGAGTTTTCTCCAGATCTATTTAATAGCGAAACTGTTACCGCGTTCCTGAACTCTCCGAAGACGCCGGCAGACTTACCAGTCCTTTCTATAGAAGCTTACATGAAGCATGTGCCAGATTATCGGGGAACCAACAATAATTTACTGAAAGATGCCGAAGGAGTGCGGGTCATAGCGTATTTTGATCCAGACTTTACAGATGCATATAAAGCCTACCTTGCTACTGGAGCACAGATAACGACGATTCCTGTCGAATTCTACAAAGTTGAATGGATGGATTTCGCTTGGAACACAATAAAGCCGATGACCAAACAATTCAGAGCACTCTATATCGACCCCACGAGAATTCACCCCACCTTTGGTAAAAATCAGTATATTTCCAACGTCTTAAACACAGCTCTTAAAAAAGATGAAGAATATCGCTTAAGTCTTAATTATCGAGAGGCTCTTCAATCATTCAATGACACTGATGAGGTAAAGATAGTCAATCAAGATCTCGACTCGGAAAACAATATCACTGATAAAAAACTAACTATTGCTGCCAACACAATGCCAATAGGCGCCTTACAGAATGGATTGCAGCTTAAGGTAGATACTGTACCTTTTCACATCATTGGTAAAGGTGAACAGAGCAAGGTGCAGATCAAATTAGCTCTCTACAATAAGTCAAAAGATATAGATCTTGTGATGATGGAAGAACCTGAAAACCATTTGTCTCACATTGAACTTAGTAAGCTGATACAGGACATCGAAGAACAGCGTGGTAATAAGCAACTATTTATTACCACACACAGCTCTTACGTCCTAAACAAGTTAAGTATTGATAAAATCTGCTTACTCCAAAGCTCTTATAAGAGGCTACATCTCTTAGACAAAGGTGTCGTAAAAACGCTAAAGCGATTACCTGGTTTCGACACGCTGAGGGTTGCACTATCAAAAAAGGTTATATTGGTCGAAGGGCCATCTGATGAATTGGTACTTAAAAAAATATACCAAAGGGAGAACAATAATCGTCTCCCTGAGTATGACGGTATAGACATTATTGTAGTGCGTGGAGTCGGTTTTGAGACATTTATAGAGATCGGGAAAGAGATAGGCACCGTGATACATGTGTTGCGCGACAATGACGGAGATTACGTGTCTAACGTAGCTGAGCAGCAAAAAATATACGCAGCGCACCCAAATATAAAACTATTTTCTGCTACTGACAAAGCTGACTTCTCACTTGAACCAGCCTTGATTTCAGCAAATTCTGCAACTGAAGTCGAGTTAGACATATTCGCAAAGATAACGCTATCTACACAGACCTACAAGCAGCTCATGGCTAAACCTTCATTAAATGAAAAACGAGCTTTTATCATGGAGTGGTTTACGAGTACGAAAGGCGATGGTAAGGGGAAAAAGAAAGTTGACTCAGCGATCAGACTGTTCGAAACCACCGAAACTTTCAAGTATCCAGCATTTCTTCACGAGGTGCTGACTTTTGTCTAACACATTATGTATAGCTGGCGCAGGGTCAGGCAAAACCCACAAAATAATTACAGAATCAATTGCGAAGATAAAGAACGGCGGCAAAGTGCTGGTAGTGACCTACACCACCAGCAACCAACAAGAACTAAGAAATCGATTTTTGGCTGCTTTCGGTAGGAGTAGTGATCGATTTGTGGTCAAAGGTTTGTTCTCGTTCTATCTGGAAGACTTGGTTAGACCATATCAGCAAGTGTTTTTCCCCAAACGCATAGATGGAATTTTCTTTAACGAACGCAATCCTCATCTTAAGCCTGGTTCAACCGCTATGTTACTTGGTCGCAAGGAACAGTTAAACAACAAGCAGTTCAATCCAGACCATTTCCTGACCAAGTGCCATACCAAAGCACACACAGGCTTTTTAGCAAAACTAGCAGTCCGGATTATGAAAGCAACAAAAAACTCGGCTGCAGCACGTCTCGGTGATATCTATAGCCAGGTCTATTTCGATGAGGTACAAGATTTGGTCGGGTGGGATTACGAAGTATTAAAGAGTTTGAGTAAATATATGAAACGCCCTATCACTTGTGTTGGCGATTTCAGACAGACTGTATACGAAACATCTTTTGGTCACAAATCTCCTCAAGTAGCAGCAGACAAAATCAAAGCGTTTAATTCGATGGGCTTTAAAGAAGATGTTCTGGTATTTAATCGAAGATGCATACAGCAAATCTGCGAGGTAGCCGATACGGTTCATGCAGGAACTTATGGCGCAACTAAATCTGCTGTCGACTTAACACCTGAAGAATTTCGTAGTCACCTTGGTGTTTTTATTGTCAAACAATCGGACTTAGACGGTTATATCAATACATACGACCCAATTGTATTGCGCTCAAGTATTTCATCAGGAAAGAAGATTCTTCCTGCTCACGCTCGCTGCTGCAATTTTGGGAAAAGTAAAGGATTGAGCTTTGATCGAGTACTAATTCTGCCGGCCGATAGCCAGATGCATTTCGTTTTGGATGGAAACACTCCTTTTTCTCAAGACGCAGAAACTGCACAAAATAGAATGTATGTTGCGATCACTCGAGCCAGATACAGCGTCGGTTTTTTAGTTCCTGACAACAAAGTACATGGTTTACGCTTCCCTATTTGGGAGAGGTAAACGATTTTGAACAACTCTCAACTTGAAACGCTGGCGTTGATTTTAGTGGCATTAGATAAATTTTAATATCTCATTACTTGGCGAAGCTTTCTTGTATGCGCAGATGGCTAAGAACATTCTGTTGATAGGTTAATAGTTGGCTTTCAAGCAAAAATCACACTTTTAATGAGGGCGTCTAATTGCAAAGGAAATCGTTTATTTCAACTGAATTAGCAAAAGGCTGGTTGTCACAGTTTTCGTGTCAAGATCAAACTCAGGCAGAATCTCTTTTGAATTCGATTAGACATATTTCTGTCGAAAAGGTAACTCGGGAGTTGAAGTTCCTCATTGGCGAAATACTACAAAATCAAAAGGGTGTTGTTGGTTTGTATGCGGAGAGAGAAATTAGAAAAACAAGAGGCTCCGTGCATAAAATATTCAAAGAGACTCAAACTAAGGTAAAAAGAGCCATAGGGAGTGGTCCAAAAGCAATAGACCCTATATTCAGATATAAACAGGATGTAGGTAGTGAAGGAGTAGTAGCCAACATAATTACTCAAATCTGCAAAACTAAACGCAGTCGAGTTATAACTCATCCTGGACCAGATAAGATTAGAAAGCAAAAAGTACGTCATCTAATTATTGTTACTGATTTTATTGGCAGCGGGACAAGAATTTGTGATTACCTCGACGCCTTTTGGAAAGTTAAAAGTATAAGAAGTTGGAACTCTCTAAAAGCAGTAAAATTCCATGTCGTGGCTTACAGCGCAACCCAGATTGGAAGCGAGACTGTCAGAAGGCACAAAGCTAAGCCAGAAATATACATAGGTGAGCCATGCCCAACAATATGGACTGTATTTAGCGATATCAAAGAGCGAAAAAGTATAATCGATTTGTGTAACAAATACGCTCCGAATAAAGAAACAATAAATGATGGTTTTTTCTCGAGACCAAAATATGATCCTCTAGGTTATCGTGGTATTGGAGCACTTATGTCGTTTTCCTATGGAGTTCCAAATAATGTTCCTGAGATTCTATTCAGGGCGTCACCTAAATGGCAGCCTATTTTTAAAAGTAGAGTAATAGATTACTCGATCACTCCCCTTTTGGAGAGAAATAGCCAATTAGATATCGAAAAGGCTTTGATCAAATTACGTGAAAATAATATCCAAACATTTATTAAGAAAAATGATCTACCAGATCATTCCCCAAGATTGATTGTATTCCTAGCTGCCGCAAATAGATACAGATTTTGGAACGAAATATCAGAGCAAACAGGGCTAACAGTTTCAGAGATTCATGAATTACATCAAGAAGCTATATCAAATAAATTCATAAACGAAAAATACATCCTCACTGATTTCGGGAAGCAACAACTGGATTTTATGAGAACACAACATGGTGCTTTAGCTAAACAACTAGACAACAATGTACCTATATATTATGTTCCTAAACAACTGAGAGCTCTAAATGGAGTTTAGCTTGAACCAATGTAAAATGCATTCGTCTGTAGACCAATGTGTTAAGCATTTCTCTCATAATTTTATTATGAGTAGAGGGGAGTCAGAGTCTGTCCTCCTTGGAAATAGCATCCGATTGATGCTAAGCATGACCACGCAATTCCGACTGCGTCGGATGGCGTCGAGGCCTTGCCTAATCGCGCGGTCCTCCTCACCCTGCGGGTGTCGAAGTAAATGAACAGATGGAGCTCTCAGTTATTTCAAAAAGAAGCTAGACGGCTCGGACGTTCTGAAGATGTGATAGACAATTGCCTAAACGCTGCCGCATTAATACAGCTTAAAAACTCTCAAATTACCCCGATATTCTCTTTACGGCATCTGTCTTACATGGCGAAAGCTGATTATGGATTTTTAAGAGCCATTGTTAGCCGCGATGACCGGATAGACTCTTACAGAACCTTTCAGATTCGGAAGCGGAAACGCCGTAAAAATGATAAAGAACGATATAGAAATATAAATGTACCTTCCCATGATTTAAAGAAAACACAGCAGTGGATTAATAAACATATCCTATCCCATGTTAGTCCGCACCAATGCTCAATGGCTTTTTATAAAGACAGTTCAATAATAGAGGCTGTAAATGCACATGTTGGTGCGAAATGGGTAATCAAAGTTGATGTGAAGAATTTTTTTGAATCTATAAACGAGATATCTGTATACAGAGTTTTTAGGGAGCTGGGGTTTAACGCTCTTTTGTCTTTTGAACTCGCTCGAATCTGTACTAAAAAACGAACCATGCTTCCATCTAGAAGTAGAAAATGGATATCGACAGGAAGACGAGAGACAATCTCTACTTACGCGCAGCCTATACAAGGCTTTCTCCCTCAAGGAGCTCCAACAAGCCCAATGCTCTCTAATCTCGCCTCCCTGAGATTAGATCAAGAAATCTTCAAGTTTTGCGCTCACGAGGGTTTCATTTATACACGCTATGCCGATGATATTGTGATCTCTGTCCATAGAGATGTGAAAAAAAGTGAGTGTAGCAACATAATTAACAAATTATATCGTGTAATGGCGTCTAACGGCTTATCTCCTAATAAGACAAAAACAATAGTATTGCATCCAGGAGCGAGAAAAGTGATTTTAGGTCTTATGCTAACCGACAAAGGGGTCATGCTGACAAAGGAATTTAAATCTAGATTAAGGCAGCATCTATTCTTTCTAAACAGTGAAAATGTTGGACCAGTAGAACATGCTCAACATAAAGGTTTCGTCTCCATTATAGGACTAAGAAATCACATAATTGGCCTTTTATCATTTGCTAAAGCTGTAGATAAAAACTTTGCCAGCAAATGCCAAGCGGATTTCGACCGGATAGTTTGGCCAATTTAATCACGCTAATTATATTAGCTCAGGTGAATTAGTCTCGACTTGATCTGGCAGTTTTCAGTTTTGTGTGTTCAGGCTTCAAAATTTCGAGCATAAGAATTCATTTATTCCTTTAAACGTCCGCTTTCAGTGAAAAGCGACGATTCAGCAAGATCCAAATTCTGCGTCTATCTACAGCAGCTCTTTTAAAATACTAATTTGGGTTGTTAATTCACTCGTTTTTATCCGCTCCTGTTTGAGCGTATTTTCATAATAACTACGTGCATCCGTCATTCTATGTAGGTTTTGCTCAAGCTGCTTAATCTGTTTTTCGTTATCTAGGTTTTTATTGAACCAGTAAACAAGCTCACGTTTCGCATTTTCAAGTTTATCTTCCAGAACCTTTACAGGATCTAGTTGCTTTGCCGGTTGGGGACTAGTTTCAGCTTTTCGAATTCGTTCCGTTTTTATCTCCTTAAGCTTTAGACTTGGCCACGCTCTTTTACTAATAGCATTCCTGTGCATTCCCGTTAGTTTTGACAATTGACTGATGGTTGGCGGCAGCGAGTTGTTCGCTCGAACTTTATCAATCGCCTGGACCAAACGTTCTGTATTTAGGTCGAAATCTCGTTGATTTTTGTCATCGAAGTTATTGTTCATCAACATCATACCCAAGTAGTTCAAGCACCTGTTTTGCCTCGCTAATAACTTCTTTAATTTGGTCTAGGTTATCCTGGTGAGTCGGATTGTTGAGGTTTGCCTGGTTGGTTGTATATATTTCTCGCCAATATGGAGCATTCGCTTCACTGACAATAGCATTTGAACAACGTATAGGATTGCATCGCAAGGAACCAATGCATGGCAGTTCACTGTTTGTAGAATCCGAGCCATAACAATACCCTAATCCTACATTAATAACGCCTAAACCTTGCTCTGCCATAGCTTCAAAAATTTCATCTTTTGTATAACCACTTGCCATATAGCCCTTGAAAGCTATATGTAGCCGTTCTTTGTGCTCTCTGGCTTTGCCACCTAAATAATTACCATCAGGGTCTGATGTCGCCTTAATAACTTCAATTTCTGATTGTTTTCTCAATTTCTGAGCGGTTTGGCTTTCAACTAAACTATCTGCGATGCCACCGTAGCCCATTGTGACATCACTAGTTGCTCCTCGAGATAGAAATTTGTCGACGGTATTTACTAGATGTTTTAGTTGAAATGAGATTAATGGTAAGCCTGCTTCTAGTCTATATAACTGATACGCTAATGTATGGCGCATCATGTAATTGCTGAAGCCAAGGTCATCATTAGGTGAGGCATAATGTATAAATATCCTTATTTGGTGACGTATCATCACAGAGTTCATTGGATGCTCTGGTTGTTGAAGTTTCTTTGTTTGAATTGGACTAAAAACCAAATCCCTTTGAGTTATCGAATTCAGAATTCTGATAGCTTTAAGTGAATCTTCCATGATTGGGATGACAACCCATTTATCGTCGAAAAGACCTTTGCCCAAACTATCAGTACCTTTGAACACATGTGAACGCAATAGCGTTATCCCTTGTTCTTCAACCAGGCACGTGTTTTGATCTATTACTGATAATTCGGAAGGGCGCATTCCCGTGTATTGACCCAGTAAATATTTTGCAGCGCCAGATACGAGTGATAAGTGTTTATAAACCTTATCAAAATTAAATTTTTTGCTTCGCCCCTTACAAAGAAATGATGTCATATCTTTTAAGTTGAAATTGTTCTTCGAGTTTCGTAGCTCACTAGGTATTCCGTATTTAGTATCTACAAAGTGCTCTGAGTACCCCGCACTCAACAGGCGGTAAGCTCTATAAATACTAAAGGTAGTTTTAGTGATTCCTGAAGCTTCGCAAAATTTATTTGTGTTTTGTCCGGCGTATTTTTTTACACAGTCGTCTGATACTCGCTCTCCCATCATTGTGAGGAAGTCGTGGACTAGTAAAGAAGCCATTCTGACTAGTTTATCAAATGCCCAATTTGGCATTACCTGGTTGGTTACCTGCTTTTTGTATCTATTTCTCCATTGAAAAATCTCTGAATCGAATGCTGGGATTTGCTTTCCCAAGATATTATCAGAAGTGTAGGGATTCTGAATGTAGGAGAAAAATTGCTTTAAATCATCGTTATAGCTAAATGGATGTTGTGAGGCTGCTAACCTGTAATCGTCAGCATTAATTTCAGTCAAGGATAATAAGGAGGTTCTGACATGCTCATTGCCAAGCTTTTTATTGAGAATAGAAAATAGCGTGTCGAAAAATCGCAAGCCTGCCTTCATATGTGAGATTAGTGTATTGGTAGAGAGGTTTTTTGATGTTGTTTTTTTGGCCTTCCGTCTATTATGGATAAATATTTCTGGTGTGAACAACACGCTGAGTAGTAAGCATTTAATCTCTATAATTATGTGATCGGGAACGTTTTTGAATTTTTTAAAATCTACTGCAAGCTTACTGCCTTTAACGTTTGGTGAGACATTTGGATTTTCTGCATTAAAATCCCATTTAGTATCAGAAAATTTGGATGTATAGGAAACGGGAAGGTTAAGTAGCTCTGTTAAGTATACTTTGTAATTAAAAGAGTCGTCAGCTTTGTCAGTATTCTGAATATTGACAAATGCTAACCTGTATTTAGGTAATTTAGCGAGTGTGCTCAGAATATGGTAGTGCTTAGTATCTCGCTCCATGGTTAAACCTCTAGATAAATTCCGTTGTTTCGACGTAAAGTGATAGATTTTCAGCATGCTCTAGTTCTTGTTCGCTGAAATCGGAGAGCTTTGGATTAAGTATTGTATTTAGTAACGCTAGGTTGTTTTTGATTACCTTGCCGAATGGAGTATCCAAGATTCTGCTATTTTGAATTTTGATTAAATAATCCCTTTTCATAGCGAATAGTTTCGGTAAGTCGGTTTCAGTAATAATTACATTTGGACAGCTTAGGCACATGTTATAAGTACTACACGGTTTTCCTGGTATGTAACTTGGCAAGGTTTTTACAGTGTCAGGAGGATCAAAAATATTTCTGCACGTTGCTAGAGGTGTAGATAATGGTTGTGATGTTTTAATTAGTTCTGGTGACGAGGTTACTTTCGCATTTTTAATTGATATCGCAGAGTGAGCGTTGACGTGAATCTCAATTAACTTTTCTTTTATTTTACCTCTGGCGATTTGTCCAAAGTCATGAATGTCAAGGTATCTCATTGTCGTATAAATATTTTTGTGGCCCATTAGCAGCTGGATTTCTCTAATCGATACCCCTTGCGCTATCAAGTCGCTAACAAATGTTGGTCTGAACCTTGTAGTTTGTATTAATTGGCAACCATCAGATTCATTCAAAATGTTATGGCGCTTTGAGAATTTAGCTATGGCTGCACCAAGGCTAGAATAGTTTGGTAAATGCCTGATTGCGCCATTTGCTAACTCGAAGAGCCAAAGTTTGTTTTTTTGCGAGATAGAGGCACGATCTCTAAGAGATGACGTCAATCTGATGACTGTCTCGAAAATCGTTTTAACTTCGTTGCCCTGGCTGGTAGTCAACCATTGGAGATCGGCTTTGAAAATATCGAGATGATATAGCTTTTGGCCATCTGAACGTTCTTTCCAATAACGAAGGCAAGGTTTTCCAGTGGCTGGGTGACTGGTAACCAGGTCGTCAATTTCGAGCGCATATATGGACTCAACATTCATTCCCGTGACTTGAAGCAACTTAAAGAAAAATGGTAACAAATGCTCCATCGTAACTCTGCAAAGAATGCCCCAGGGTTCAAAGGCATCGCTATAAAAAGCCTTATTATTTTTAATAATTTGGTCAGGTGATCGATTTACTCTGGAACTCTGCAATTCGGTCGAGCTTCTAACCGAGTTACAGTCCATTCGATTCTCAAATAACCAGCGTGCATCATCTAAAGTCAGGGAACTATCGTTGTCTAAAAGCCGTTTTTCTTGAGTATCAAAGTAAGGTCGTCCTAAACCGGTTAGAAGATATGGCCGAGTAAACTCTGAGTACATCTTGATATCATGATTAATCGCATTTGTTATGCATTCTTTTTCCTTATCGGAATAAGGTTTATATCGCTCTGTAACCCTTGTGGTGTAGCAAAATGAACGTGGCAAATAAAAGCGAAGGAAGTCTGGAGTTTTAAGCTCTATAGCTCTATTTAATACGTTTTTATAGGTGCTCTGCAATACATTGGCATAACGATTGTGAATCTTTTCTTCAAGCATGCAATGCTTTAAATAAACGTGGAACTCATCCAAGGAATACTCATTAAATACTTTTGGTAGGTACAAGAGACGATTACCAAATTTGGTTTTCATGAAGGTTGAGACATACTTGAATGTACATTTTACGTCCCCGCGATGAGAACTACTGATGGTAATCTTGAGCTGGCAGGCGAATAAGTGCATTAATTGTTTGTGTGGTTCAGCTTGAGTAGGAGCCACTAAATCTGAAAAAGTAGTAACAGGAAGGGATTGTAGTTTCTCCCATTGCGCTTTGCTTCCTTTGCGAGATGGGGTCATTTTTTTTCCTTAATGGATATTCTAAGTTGAGTCTTCTGAGTCAACCGTTCCATTCTTTCGGCTTTAGTTAATAGCTCGCCGTTGCTGTCAGTTAAAGTTTTATAAAGCTCCAAGGGAATTTTAGTATAAACTTCTGTACTACTTAAATATGCATGACCTAATGATTTTTGTACTACGGCAAGTCTATCAACATAGGTTTGCCCTAAATCTGGTGATTGAAGTAAATCATATGCATATCCGTGTCGAAGTTTATGAGGGGATATGGATTTTGATAATACTTGTCTTTTTACAGCTCGCTGAGAAAGTCTCTCTAATAATTTTGACAAGCACTTCGCTGTGATAGGTTTCCCCAAACCATTAAAGAAAGCTGGAGTTTCAGACGCGGAGGAATATTTTCTTGCGTGCTTTTTGAACAGTGGAGAGGCGTGATACCTGAGAACACGCTCCAATGTCGCTTTGCTTACAAGAGTCATTCTTTGTTTTTTGTTACCATTGCGACCTTTTACGCCTTGTATTGAAATAGGTGCATATGGCATAGATACTGGTTTATCGGTATTGCGTGAGATTAGTTTCTGGCTGTTGAATTCAATTGCATCTATTAAGTCTTGCTTAGTAACATTTTCTAACTCAGCTCTTCTGATACCGGAATCAAAAATAAATTGTAATACGACCCTTTCTCGTTCTGACTGTGTCTGCTCCATTAGTTTGGTTAATTCGTCGACTGAACAAGAAATCACGAGCTTTTGCTTTACAGGTCCGCTTATCAAACCAGCTGAATAAGGACTTTTTTCGATATACGCGTCTCTTAGTTCTTGCACTTGATACAAAAAATTGTGAATAAAGGCTTGGAGAGTTGAGTCTCGATTTCTGATAGTAGCTGTCGACAAATCCTGAGTACTTCGGAGTTCTGCTAAATACTCCTCGATCATGAATTTCGAAACAGAGAGAAAAGCTTCGTCTAACGATGAGTTTTTGAACTCACGACGTTTTTTTAGAAATGTTAAAAAATAAGTTAAATTTTTTGCGTATGTTTTGGCAGTTTCTCTGCTAATTTTCCTGTTACGTAAATTGTATGAGAGAAACTCTGAGATCAGTGGTAATACCCTGAAGTTTTGATCATAAGCTACTGCACCCGAAAGGTTTTCTGATTTGGATAACCAAACACCATCGTCCTCATTTAGCAATGACAGAGAGAGGTCCACTGTTTCATTGTCAGAAACGTAGAAATTAAATTGCTCCATAAAAGCACACTTTGCTAATTGGTATTGTGCATTTCTAAAGCGTAGTAGTAAATTTGGAAATTTACAGGGAAGGATATAACTCTTTCAGCGTATACTGTGCAGGAATTTAATGGGGGTATAAATGTAAGCCATCATATTCTTTACCCATAAATTTTTTACGGCCCCAAACGCCGAAGGCTTCCGCTACCTGATGGTCTTCATCGGATAACAGCGTAAAATTGAGTTGATCACGCTCGGCAAATTTGGCCAGCCGGGCCGGTGCATCGGTACTAATGCCCACGACCTGCACGCCGGCGTCTGCCAGCGTTTTCTGACTATCACGTAGCGCACAGGCTTGCACAGTACAACCTGGCGTCATCGCTTTCGGATAAAAGTACGCTAAAACCCGGCCTTGCTTGAGTAAGCTCGAGAGTTGTACCGGTTGTTGCTGTTGGTCTAATAGTGTGAAGTCGGGGGCCTGTTGGCCGGCGGTCAGGGTTTGCATAAGGGATCCTTATTGTTGGGCCTGAAAGTGTCCGCTCAGGCCAAGTTGTTGCATTAGAACAGCCAGTTCGTGTGCGATAATTGCAGCGTCAACGCCTTCAGGGAGTTCTAACGTCATCTGCGTATGCATCATTACACAATCAGGCTCAGCATGGGTTTCCGACTGCAAAGAGCCGATATAAATATTATGTGCTGCCAGCAGGCCGGTAATCGCACCTAGTGTGCCGACCCGGTCCGGGCCGCTGTAGTCCAATACGTAATGTGCAACCACCTGTGTACGTGGTCGCCCCGTTGTACGTTTACTCATGGTGGTTAGATCAAGTTCCAGCCCTAAGGCTGGCAATAAATGCTCGATGCGGCTAATGGCGGCCAGATCGCCAGCCAATAGCATAATAAAGGTGAACTCATTGCCAAAAATGGCCATGCGGCTATCAATAATATTGCAATTACACTCGGTAACCAGCCGGGCCAGCTTACTAACAATACCGGTTCTATCCGGCCCGATAGCAGTCACTACCAGTTGTTGGGGCATAATAATCCTTGTGCTTAAAGCGAATAACAACGGGATAAAGCAGCGAGGGCGCAGTTTAACATACCGATTATTAATGTCACCTGCGGCACGGTTTAGGCTGCAGGACGAATGCATTCTTGTGTTTACTGGCCGCTATCTTTAACATAGGCGGCCATTTCATAAGATTGCGGAGCCGAAGTAAGATGTTCAGAGGTAGTTTCGTGGCCCTTATTACCCCAATGACCGAGCAGGGGCAGGTAGATGTAGCCAGTTTAAGTAAACTGGTGGACTTTCACCTGAAACAAGGCAGCGATGGTCTGGTCATTATGGGCACTACCGGTGAAGCGGCGACGCTAAGCCTTGCCGAACAACATGCGGTTTTGCAACAGGTTTGCCAGCAGGTTAACGGTCAAATACCGGTGCTTGCCGGTAATGGCGCCATGGCGACCAGTGACGCTATCGAGAAAACGCGTTATTTCGCAGATTTGCCAATTGATGGCTATTTAACGGTAACGCCGTTTTATAACAAACCCACCCAAAAAGGTATGCTGGCGCATTTTCAGGCGGTTGCCGCCGCAACAGATAAACCGGTGCTGTTATACAACGTGCCGGGGCGTACCGGGGTAGACTTATTACCAGAAACGGTAGCTGAGCTGGCAAAAGTGCCAAATATTGTCGGTATTAAAGAGGCCACCGGATCTTTGACGCGCCTGACTGCTTTACAACAACAATGCCCAGCCAATTTTTTACTGCTAAGTGGTGACGATGCCAGTTTTGCTGATTTTATGCTGGCTGGCGGCCATGGCGTGATTTCTGTCACGGCGAACGTAGCTCCGGCAACGATGGCGGCGATTTGTCAGGCCGCCGGTGCTGGTGATGTTGAGCGGGTTAAAACGCTGGATAGCCGTTTGCAGGCTTTGCATCGTGACTTATTTATCGAATCCAACCCCATTCCAACCAAATGGGCATTAAAACATATGGGGTTATTACAGTCGGATTTTCTGCGCTTACCGCTTACCCGGCTGGAACCAATTAATCAAAGTGCAATCGAACAGGCATTACAACAAGCCGGTATATAAGAGCAGGAGTAGTTTAGGTGCAAAAGTGGGCTAAAGGATGTGTCGCGATCAGCGTGCTGTTAAGTGGCTGTGCGGTATTTGAAAAAGACGCGACGGAAGACCGCCGTGCTGAGCAGATAAACTTAAAGATCCCGGCTGGTTTGGCGGTACCTAATCAACCGTCAGCTTATGATATTCCGCAGGTACAAACCTCGGGCGCGACTCAGGTTGATAAAAAGTCACCCACTTTAATCCTGGCTACGGCAACCAGCAGCAGGCTGGATGAGGAAGAGAAGCAAGCCCGGGTTTGGTTTGAACGTAATGATTATACCGGCGAATTACTGCCTTTCGTGCAGAATCAGCTACAGGCGTTTTTTGCCAGTCAGGAGATCGGTTTGACACAAACTGACGAGCAAGGCCTGGTGTATCAGACTGACTGGATTAAGCGTTCAAAAAGTTCTGGTTTTTGGTTGTGGAAAGAAGAACAGGCTGTCGATCAGCTGCGCTATCAGATAGAGCTGGCGCCAAGGCCACACGGCCGGGCACTGAGTGCAACCGTAACCTTACTAGAGCATCAGTTTTTCGATGCGGGTACGGCACTAAACGCCCAGGAAGCGAAAGCAGCAGAGGTGAATTTACTGAACCGGTTGATCAACCAGGTAGCGATTACTGAAGTACAAATCGCCAGAGAATTACGTCAGCAAGTTGCTGCAGTGTCGCTGGAGCCGGGGCTGGATAATGCAGGTAACCCGGCATTGTTATCAACACAGCCGATAGACGTAACCTGGTCGCAATTGGAAGTGCTGTTCGGTGAATTAAACCTGACCGTGACAGATTTTGATCGCTCAGTGTTTACCTATTTTGTCAGTTATACCCGTCCTGAACGCAGTATCTGGCGTGCGGTGACTTTCCGCGATGCGCCTTTAGGTCTGCCATTAGACAACGGTGACTATCAGTTAGTATTGTCGAGAACAGCGAATAATGGCACCGCAATCAGCTGGTTGAACAAAAATGGCGAACCCTTATCGCCGGCTCAGGTTACTGCCTTGTTAGATCCGGTGGTCGCGGCAATTCGGGCCTCAGGTGCCGAGTTGTAAGATCGGAGAAAAAGTCATTTGCGAACAGGCCAAAGCCCATTATACTTTGCGCCTGATTTTCAGTGCCCGCCGTCCGGAGTAAAAAATGGTTCAAAAGACAACAGAGCTGTACCGTGGAAAAGCCAAGACTGTGTATCACACTACAGACGAGAATCTGCTGGTATTACACTTTCGCAACGATACCTCAGCCTTTGATGGTGAGCGTATTGAGCAGCTCGATCGCAAAGGCATGATCAACAATAAGTTTAACTTCTTTATCATGCAAAAGCTGGAGCAGGCCGGGATCCCGACGCAAGCCGAGCAGTTACTGAGTGACGATGAAGTACTGGTAAAAAAATTAACGATGATTCCGGTAGAGTGCGTGATCCGCAATTATGCTGCCGGTTCTTTAGTGCGCCGTCTGGGTGTCAGCGAAGGGCAGCAGTTGACGCCGCCGACTTTTGAGCTGTTTTTAAAGAACGACGCGCTGCACGACCCTATGGTCAATGAGTCACTGGCGGTGTCCTTCGGTTGGGCCACGGCGGAACAACTGGCAGAAATGAAGCGTCTGACTTACAAAGCTAACGAAGTATTATCTGCGCTGTTTGATGCGGCCGGTATGCTGCTGGTTGACTTTAAACTGGAATTTGGTTTGTTTAAGGGCCAAATCGTGCTGGGTGATGAGTTCTCACCAGATGGTTGCCGGCTGTGGGATAAAGCAACCCGCAAAAAACTGGATAAAGATCGCTTCCGCCAAGGCCTTGGCGGCGTAGTTGAAGCCTACGAGGAAGTGGCGCAACGCTTAGGCGTGAATCTCGGGTAATACCGTCAGAATAAAGCCACCGTCAGGTGGCTTTATTCTATCGTGCTTAGCTAGTCGGTAACACCGTTGCTGAAGTAAAGAAAACAGGAGTGTGCATGGTGCAGAAAATTTGGTGTGTGCTGTTAAGCAGTTGGTTGCTGTTCAGCAGCGCTGTAATGGCTAAGCCTGAGCTGTATCAGGCTGAAGTGAGTGCCGAGCAAACTCAGCAACAATGGCAACGGGAAGCACTGACACAGATCCTGGTGCGGGTCACTGGTAACCCGGATATTATGCAGCGTGCCGAGCTGCGGACCGAATTAAACAATGCCAGCAGCTATGTTAAGCAATTTGAAGCAGTAAGAGGCGAAGCCGGCAATAGGGTGCGGGTACTGTTGGATGCCGAGCGGATCCGGACTTTGCTGCAGCAACTTCAGATCCCGATCTGGGGCGGTCAGCGACCGGAAATGTTGTTCTGGATCGTTGAGCAAGCCGGCAGCGAGCGCCGTTTTGTGCGGCAGAGTGATGATCCCTGGCTGCAAGCCCTGACCCAGGTGATGGCTGAGCAGGCGCTACCTTTAACCTTGCCGCTTTATGATATCGATGACTTATTAAACCTAACCGAAAATGACGTCTGGGGCGGCTTCTGGGAGCCGATTTTATTGGCCAGCAGTCGTTATCGGGTCAATGAAGTGGTGCTGTTATTACTGGAGCAGAGCAGCGATACCGAGTGGCGCCTGACAGCGATCCGCCAGCAGGCCGGGCAGCAACAGCGTGATGAGCTAACCGGCACCGATCAACAGAGCTTACTGCGCGATTATGCCGCCTTGCTCAGTCAGCAGTTGGCGCGGCAATATGCCATTTTATTGGATCCGGCGGCCGAGCAGCAGGTGCGGATCCGGGTGCAGGGTACCAGCAGTTTGCGGGATGTAGTGCTGTTGGAGCGGACCTTGGCTGCAACCCTGGGCATTAAGCAGGTAAAGTTGCTCAGTCAGGGCCAGCAACAAACCGAGCTGCAGCTGACGATTCAGGTATCACCAGCGCAATTACTGCAACTGCTTAACTTTGAACCCAGCCTGCAGCTGTTAACCGACAATAGTGCACCGCCAGCTTTTGACTGGGCTAATCCGGCGCCGGTGGTTACAGATGCGCCCCTGGCCGTTTATCAGCTAACTCGTCCCTGAATGCAGCCATTGCAGTTTACGCTGGCGGTGACACTGCCAGAGGATGAAACCCTGGATAGCTTCTATGCGGCGGCAGAGAGCCCGGCGGTCAATTTTTTAAAGCATTACCTGCGACAACCCGCTGGCCAGGCACCGGTCTATCTGTTCGGTGCCAGTGGCAGCGGCAAATCGCATTTATTGTATGCCGCTTGTGTGCAGGCGCAGGAGCAGGGCCTAACCAGTCAGCTACTGACATTAGAGAATATGGCAGAGCTCAGTCCCCGGCTGCTGGATAATCTGGAGCAGTTGGATTTGGTCTGCCTGGATAATATTCAGGCTATTGCCGGTGAGCTGCACTGGCAGGTCGCGATCTTTGATCTCTACAACCGCCTGGTTGAGCAAGGCAAAGCCCTGATCATTGTCGGTAATCAGGCACCACAACAGCTGGGGATTACCCTGCCGGATCTGGTGTCGCGCTTACACGCCTGTACCAGCTTTCAACTGCGATTATTAAGTGATGACGACAAACAGAAGCTGCTGCAACAAAAGGCCCGACTGCGCGGTATTGAGTTGCCGGATGAAGCGGCGCGTTATCTGCTGAACCATCATGATCGGGATATCCGCTCGCTGGTCAGTATCCTGGATCGGCTCGATAAAGCCTCCATCGTACATCAGCGTAAGCTGACCATCCCCTTTATCCGCGAAACCCTGCAGGCCGGTTAAAGGCCGTTTTACGGAAAAAGTCCAAAAAAATCCTTAACGTGCACTGCGTGGCGGCCGCATTTTATTGTATGATTAGCGGCTTTGATAATTATCAATCCTGGTGACACTGAGGATAACCATGAACCTGTCAGCGATATTACAAGAAGCGCTGGCCGCAGTAGCTGCGGCTAACGATATTCCGGCTCTGGAAGAGGTTCGCGTAACCTTTATGGGCAAAAAAGGCAGCATTACTGAGCTGCTGAAATCTTTAGGCGCGATGGATCCGGAAGCGCGTAAGCTGGCCGGCCAGCATATTAACGAGTTAAAGCAGCAGGTTCAGGACGCGCTGAATGAGAAGCGTGATGCGCTGCAGCAAGCCCAATTACTGGCCAAGCTGGCACAGGAAAAAATTGATGTTACCCTGCCAGGCCGGACTCTGGAGCAAGGTGGTCTGCATCCGGTCAGCCGCACTATAGCGCGGATCGAAAGCTTTTTCGCTGAGCTGGGTTTTGAAACCAAGCAGGGCCCGGAAATTGAAGACGATTTCCACAACTTTGATGCGCTGAATATTCCGGAGCATCACCCGGCGCGGGCCGATCACGATACCTTTTATTTTAATCCGAAGCTGATGTTGCGCACCCAGACTTCGGGTGTGCAGATCCGTACTATGGAGCAGCAACAGCCACCACTGCGGATTATTTCACCCGGCCGCGTGTATCGTAACGATTACGACATGACTCACACCCCGATGTTCCACCAGGTGGAAGGTTTGATGGTGGATAAAAATGTCAGCTTTACCGAGCTCAAAGGTATCCTGCATGACTTTTTACATAACTTCTTCGAAGAAGACTTAAAAATCCGTTTCCGGCCGTCGTTCTTCCCCTTTACTGAGCCATCCGCCGAAGTGGATGTGATGGGTAAGAATGGTAAATGGCTGGAGGTATTGGGCTGCGGTATGGTGCACCCGAATGTGTTGCGTTCGGTTGGTATCGACCCTGAAGTGTATAGCGGTTTTGCCTTTGGTATGGGCGTAGAGCGGCTGACGATGTTGCGCTACGGTGTGACCGATCTGCGCGCCTTCTTCGAAAATGATGTTCGTTTCTTAAAGCAGTTCAGATAAGCGGAGTAGCAAGCAATGAAATTTAGTGAATCCTGGTTACGGGAATGGGTGAATCCGGCACTGGATAGCACAGCCTTATCTGAACAGTTGTCGATGGCCGGTCTGGAAGTGGACGGCATGGACAAGGTTGCTGGTGATTTCCACGGTGTGGTAGTGGGCGAAGTCGTCGAGTGTGGTAAGCATCCGGAAGCGGATAAACTGCAGGTAACTAAAGTAAATATCGGTGGCGCCGAGCTACTGGATATCGTATGCGGTGCTAGAAACTGCCGTCTTGGTCTTAAAGTGGCTGTTGCTACCGTTGGTGCCGTGTTACCGGGTAACTTTGAAATTAAACAGGCTAAGTTACGCGGTCAGCCATCGCATGGCATGCTGTGTTCGTTCTCTGAGCTTGGCATGGCGGATGATTCAGACGGCATTATTGAGTTACCGGCCGATGCGCCAATCGGTCAGGACCTGCGCCAGTATTTAGCGCTGGATGATTTGAGTATCGAAGTAGACCTAACGCCAAACCGTGCCGATTGTCTGGGCATTAAGGGGCTGGCGCGGGAAGTCGCAGTACTGAATAAACTGAGCGTCTGTGAGCCGGAAATTAGCGCGGTGCCAGCCACTATCAGTGACAGCAAAGCCATTCAGTTACTGGCACCGGCGGCCTGCCCACGTTATTTAGGCCGGGTGATCCGTAATGTTAATCTCAGTGCCGCAAGTCCACTGTGGTTAACCGAAAAACTGCGCCGCTGTGGTGTCCGCAGTATTGATCCGGTAGTGGATGTCACCAACTATGTGCTGCTGGAACTCGGTCATCCGATGCATGCCTTTGATCTGGCGAAGCTGGACGGTGATATTCAGGTGCGCTTTGCCCACAGCGGTGAAAAACTGACGTTGCTCGATGGCAACGAGGTCACGCTGCAAGACAATACCTTACTGATTGCTGACCAGCAAAAAGCACTGGCGATGGCCGGTATTTTCGGTGGCTTGCACAGTGGTGTAACGGCGGAAACGACGGATATTTTCCTCGAAAGCGCCTTCTTTGCCCCGCAGCTTATTGCTGGTAAAGCACGGCAATATGGTTTGCACACCGATGCGTCACATCGTTATGAGCGCGGTGTTGATCCTGAGCTGCAACGTACCGCGCTGGAGCGGGCAACGGCGCTGTTACTGCAAATTGTCGGTGGGGAAGCCGGTCCGGTGGTCGAAGCGGTGGCGCCTGAGCATTTACCACAAAAAGCGCCGATCCTGTTAACGGAAGCTAAGCTTGACCGTATTCTGGGGCATCAGATCGCGAAAACAGAAGTCAGCGATATTCTAAGCCGGCTGGGTTTAAAGGTTACTGAAACAGCGGACGGCTGGCAGGTTCTGGTACCGGGCTATCGCTTTGATATCAGTATCGCCGAAGATCTGATTGAAGAAGTGGCGCGGGTGTATGGCTATAACAATATTCCGAATGTCGCGCCGGTAGCCGCCCTGAAAATGCGCAGCTTTAAAGAAGCCGCCTTAAGTGTTGATACCATGCGCCAGCTGCTGGTTGACCGTGGTTATCAGGAAGCCATCACTTATAGCTTTGTCGATCCTAAGGTCCAGCAAAGCCTGTTCCCGGGCGTGGATGCGCTGGTATTGCCCAACCCGATTTCAGCCGATATGTCGGCGATGCGGCTTAACCTGTGGCCAGGTTTACTGCAGGCTGTGCAATATAACCAAAGCCGGCAGCAAAACCGTTTACGCTTATTTGAATATGGCCTGAAGTTTATTCCGGATGCGACAGCAGAAGGTGGCGTGCGTCAGGTACCGGTGATTGGCGGTGTGATTGTTGGTTCACTGGCCAATGAGCACTGGAGTATCGCTGAGCGGCCAGTAGACTTCTTTGATATCAAAGGCGATGTAGAAGCCTTATTGGGCTTACTGTCAGCCAATGAGCAGGTACGCTTTAGTGCCGCTGAGCACAGTGCACTGCATCCGGGGCAAACCGCGCAAGTGTGGGTCAATGAGCAGGCGGCAGGTTATCTGGGGGCCTTACATCCGGAAGCCGAGCGCAAGCTGGGCATTAAAGGCAAAGCCTATCTGTTTGAATTAGAACTGGCTGCACTTGGCGAGCGGCACATAGTACAGGCGCAGGAGCTGTCGAAGTATCCGGCGAACCGTCGCGATCTGGCGATTGTCGTGAAATCTGATGTGCATTTTGCCGATATTGTTGCTAGTATAAAAAAAGTTGGCGTAAATCAGTTAGTTGACCTAAAATTGTTTGACGTATACACCGGTCAGGGTGTCGCAGACGGCTTTAAGTCACTGGCGATCGCGCTGACCTTGCAGGATAAGGCGCGTACCCTTGAGGATAAAGATATCCAACAAGTGGTAAATCAAGTGGTTAGCGTGCTTAAAGATGATTTCGACGCAACGTTGAGGGATTAAAGATGGCGCTTACCAAAGCTGATTTAGCAGAACGTCTGTTTACCAAATTTGGCGTGAGCAAACGCGATGCCAAGCTGATAGTGGAAGCTTTTTTTGAAGAAATCCGGACGGCACTGGAGTCGGGCGAACAGGTTAAGCTTTCCGGCTTTGGTAATTTCGACCTGCGGGTGAAGAATGAACGACCGGGACGCAATCCGAAAACCGGTGAAGACATTCCGATCTCGGCCCGCTGCGTGGTGACTTTCCGCCCGGGACAGAAATTAAAGTCGCGGGTTGAGACAGGCACCAGTAAGAAGTAGGGCTTTATCTTCGACAGAGACGGTAGTTAGGTAACTAACTACCGTTTTTTTTTGCTTTTTTTTAAGATGATTGATCCGTTTGCACTACGGTGCTGTAAAGAAAACAAGTCAGTTATGGGTTAAAGAATATGGCAGTTAAAATTGGCATCAGTGCCTGTGTGCTGGGCGCGCAAGTGCGCTTTGACGGCGGGCATAAAGCTTCAACCTTTTGTACGCAGCAGTTAAAGCCCCTGGTGGAGTATGTGCCGGTGTGTCCGGAGCAAGCCATTGGCATGAGTGTGCCGCGACCGCCAATTCGCCTGCAGTATAATGCTGAGCAGCAGATCCGTTTAGTACAAACCCGCGATAATAGTCTGGATTACACCGAGCAGATGCTGAGCTTCACCGCTAAGCTGCTGCCGCAGCTGGCAGATTTAAGCGGTTATATTGTTTGCGCCAAGTCACCAAGCTGTGGCATGGAGCGGGTAAAACTTTATGATGCCGAAGGTAATAACCTGGGGAAACAAGCGGTCGGGCTTTATACCCGGCAGCTGATGCAGCATTATCCCTGGTTACCGGTGGAGGAAGATGGCCGCTTGCTGGATCCGGCGTTAAAGGAGAATTTTATCGCCCGGGTTTTTGCCTGCTATGACTACCAGCAAAGTATGCGCGATGGCTTTAGTATTGGTAAGTTGGTGGCGTTTCACAGCCGCTATAAATTCCAGCTGTTGGCGCATAGTCCGCAAGCATACCGGCAGCTGGGGCGTCTGGTCGCTGAAGCCAAGTTATTTCAGCCGCAAGAGTTGCAACTGCGCTATCTGACGGAGTTAATGCAGGCGATGCGGCAAATTGCCAGCCGTAAACAACATACCAATGTGCTGCAACATTTACAGGGCTTTTTTAAGAAAGTGCTGGAGCCAGCCAGCCGTGCTGAATTAAGCGAACTGATTGATCGCTACCGCCGCGGCTTCGTACCACTGTTGGCGCCGGTGACCTTATTACAGCATCATCTGCGGCGCTATCCAAACCAATACTTACAACAGCAAAGTTACTTTGCCCCTTATCCGGAACAATTAGGATTACGCGCCTGATGCAAACACCTGTACATCTGGTCTGGCTGAGACATGATTTGCGTGTCTATGATAATCAGGCACTCTATACCGCCTGCAGTGCTGCAGCGCATGACAAGGGCATTGTGCTGGCGCTGTTTATCGCCACACCACAAAGCTGGAACGCGCATCAGATGGCGCCGCTGCGTCAGGATCTGCTGCGCCGCCGCGTGCAGGCGATGCAAACAGAGCTGGCGGCTTTGAATATCCCTCTGCTGGCGGTGGAGGGTAGTGACTATGCCAGCTGCGAGCCATTAATCGCAGCGCTATTGCCACTTGGTGTTAAGGCGCTGTATGCGCAGGTTGAATATGAACTGCGCGAGCAGCGCCGCGATCAACAGGTTAGCATCTTATTAGCACAGCAGGGGGTCGCCGCACATTGGTTTGACCGGCTTTGCATTATGCCGCCCGGCAGTATCCGCACCCAGCAAGGCGAGATCTATAAGGTCTTTACCCCCTTTAAACGTAACTGGTTGCAGCGTTTGGCGTCCGACGGTATTCAGTGTTATCCGAAGCCAGCGCTGCAGCCAGAGCACTCACTGCTGCTACCGGCGTTACCGCCAATGCAAGCGCCGGATCAGAGCTCAGGCCATTGGCCGGTTAGCGAAGCGGAGATCCTGACGCGGATGCGCAATTTTTGTCAGCAGCGGGTCAGCGCTTATCAGCAAGAGCGGGACTTTCCGGCTATTGCCGGTACCTCACAGTTATCACCTTATTTAGCCATCGGCGGGGTATCGGCACAGCAGTGTGTCGCCCGGCTGCAACTGGAAGCCAACGAGGCGATGTGGCAGGAGAAAAGCGGCGCGGCGGTCTGGCTGTCTGAGCTGATTTGGCGCGATTTTTATAAGCATATCCTGGTCGCCTTTCCTCACTTAATTAAACATCGCGCGTTTCAGGCGGAGACCGATCTGATCCGATGGCCAAACGAGCAGGCACGCTTTGCTGCCTGGTGTCGCGGTGAAACCGGTTATCCGATCGTGGATGCCGCCATGCGCCAGCTGAATCAAACCGGCTGGATGCATAACCGGCTGCGGATGATTACTGCCAGCTTTCTGGTCAAGGATTTACATATTGATTGGCGTTGGGGCGAGCAATATTTTATGTCAAAGCTGCTCGATGGTGACTTTGCGGCCAATAATGGTGGTTGGCAGTGGGCCGCGTCTACCGGCACGGATGCCGCACCTTATTTCCGGATCTTTAATCCGGTTACCCAAAGTGAGCGTTTTGACCCCAACGGTGACTTTATCCGGCAATTTGTGCCAGAGCTCTCGGCGAAAACTGGCAAGGATTTACATTGGCCGCACCGGCTGGTCACCCCCAAAGGCTACGTAAAGCCAATAGTTGATCATAATGAGGCCCGTAAACAGACGCTGGCGCTGTTTGCAGCAGTAAAAGGTAAGGCGGCGGAGGCAGTCGATGCTTGACCCTAAACTACAAGCGTTTTTAGATTTTTATAACAGTCTGTCTGCGAATGGTCTGGATGCCATCGCTGACTATTATGTGGAACAGGTACAGTTTATTGATCCGGTGCATGAAATTAATAGCCGCTCTGCGTTACAACACTATCTGGCTCATGGTTATCAGCGCTTAAATTATGCTCGCTTTACGCCGGTAAGCGGCCTGTGTCAGGGCGAGCGGGGCTTTCTAAGCTGGCAGATGCGCTTTAGTCACCCGGCCTTTGCCAAGGGTGAGGAAATTCTGGTGCACGGTAGCACCGAGCTGGCCTGGCAGGATGGGCGGATTTGTTATCACCGCGATTACTATGATCTGACCGAAATGGTCTATCAGCATATTCCGCTGTTGGGCTGGTTAACCCGGCAGGTTAAACAAAAAATCGCTGCGAGCTAATAGTCGCAGCTTATGTCGCTTAATTTGATGATAAGTATTTCATAAGGGATCTTATGCGTATAGCAGTAATAGGTGGCGGTATCGCCGGTATGCTCAGCTGGTATTTACTGAAGCAAAAATACCAGGTGACCTTGCTGGAAGCCAATGATTATCTGGGTGGCCATACCGCGACCAAGCTGGTGGAATACCAGGGTAAAACCTATCCTATCGATACCGGTTTTATTGTGTTTAATAACTGGACCTATCCGGTGTTTAATAAGTTTATTGCCGAACTCGGTGTGGCATCGCTGCCTACTGAGATGAGCTTTTCCGTTAAAAATACCCAACATAATCTGGAATATAACGGCAACAACTTCGCCTCGTTGTTTGCGCAGAAGCGAAATATCCTGCGACCTTCGTTCTGGAAAATGCTGCTGGAGATTGTGCGCTTTAACAAGCTTGGTAAGCAGTTGGTTGCTGAAGATCATGCGGATCTGGATTTGGATCTCGGTACCTTTCTGGATAAACATGGCTTTGGTAAAGGTATTCGCGATAACTATTTAATGCCGATGGGCGCGGCGATTTGGTCGGCCGGTTTGACCGAAATGCCAAAATTTCCGGTGCGCTTTTTCCTGCGCTTCTTCAACAATCATGGTCTGCTGAATGTCAATGAGCGGCCACAGTGGGCGGTGATTAAAGGCGGCTCTAAAAGCTATGTTGACGCACTGTTGGCAAAGGCGGGCACTGATAGCATTCGCTTAAATCAGCAGATCAGCGGTGTGCGCCGTGACGAGACGGGTGTGACCATTCAATTTGCGGACGGTCATACCGAGCAGTATGACAAAATCGTGTTTGCTTGCCATAGCGATCAGGCATTAAAGCTGTTGCAGGATCCGAGTAACGAGGAGCAGCAAATTCTCGGCGGTATTGCCTATCAGGAAAATGAGGTGGTGTTGCATACCGACACCTCTTTGTTGCCGGTGCGTAAAGCCGCCTGGGCCTCATGGAACTATAATCTGGACAGCCAGCATAGCGATCGCGCTACCCTGACTTACAATATGAATATTCTGCAGCGTTTGCAGGCACCTGTCACCTTTTGTGTTACGCTGAATAATACCCAACGTATTGCTAAGGATAAGATTTTGGGGATCTATCACTATGCCCACCCGGTGTATAACCATATGACCCTGGCTTGTCAGCAGCAACGCAGCCAAATTAACGGTAAGCGGCATAGCTACTTCTGTGGTGCCTACTGGTATAACGGCTTTCATGAAGATGGCGCCCGTAGCGCAGTTGACGTTGCGGCCCTGTTGGGAGTGGACTATTGATGCAGCCCGGTCACGCAGTCTATTGTGGCCGGGTCGGTCATAAACGCTTTTTGCCAAAGCAGCATGGTTTTGATTATCCCTATGCTGCTTACTGGCTGGACTGCAGCCAACTGACCCCTGCCAGCTTAACCGCGGTGGGGATTCAGGCTGAACGTTTTGGCGCTATTAGTTTTCGCCGTGCCGATTATCTGGCGGGTGATGCTGATTTAGCGCAGGCGGTACGCGATAAGGTACAGCTGCTGGGTGGTATTGAGCCAATCGCCAAGGTGTTTTTACTGTCACCACTGGCCAGTTGGGGGCTTTATTTTAGCCCGCTGACTCTGTACTACTGCTATAACGACAGTGGTGAGTTGCGTTATTTGCTCTGTGAAGTTACCAATACGCCGTGGAATGAGCGGCACTATTATCTGCAGACGCTAAGTAGCGAACAGCAGCAGTATCAGCATCAAAAAGCCTTTCATGTCTCGCCCTTTAATCCGCTGGATATGGAATATCGCTGGCAAATTGAGGCGCCTACCGAGCAGTTGTTTTGCAGTATTACCAATTTAAAGCAGCAGCAGGCGGTATTTAGCGCCTGGTTTAAATTACAGCGTTTTGCGCTGACCCAAGCTGTACGCCGGCGCATCCTGATCCGGCAGCCGTGGCAAAGCGTACAGATTATGAGTCGTATCTACTGGCAGGCATTGAAGCTTTTGATAAAACGCGTTCCGGTGTATGCCCACCCTAAATCCCGAGGTTCTGAGTCATGAGTTTATCGCTAAGCGAAAAAGCGGTGTTTGATAATTTAGGCTGGTTTGACCGGCTGTGTCGCAAATTTACCCTGAATTTTTTAAGTCAGCTCCGCCATGGCAGCATTACCGTGATAGAAGCCGGTGAAGCACAGCAGTTTGGTGATGCTGATGCCGAACTAAAAACCAGTATTACGGTCACCGATCCGGCTTTTTATCAAAAGCTGGTGCTTGCTGGTTCAGTGGGTGGGGGCGAGGCCTATATTCACGGTTTTTGGCGCTGCGATAACCTAACTGCACTGGTGCAGATCTTTGCTCGTAACCTTGATGTTCTGGATAAGATGGATTCCACCTGGGCGCGCTTAAGCCGGCCAATGCTTAAGCTGCTGAATTTCCGTAACCGCAACACGATTTCACAGTCCAGACGCAATATTGCTGCCCATTATGATCTGGGTAATGCCATGTATCAGCTGTTTCTGGATCCGAGCATGATGTATTCTAGCGCGGTCTATCCAACGGCAGACAGTACACTAGAGCAGGCACAACAGCATAAGTTACAGCAGATCTGTGAACGTTTGCAGTTAAAAGCCTCTGATCACCTGCTTGAAATTGGTACCGGTTGGGGCAGTATGGCGATCTATGCCGCCCAGCACTATGGTTGTAAAGTCACCACCACCACCATTTCACAGCAACAATATGATTATACTAAGGCGCGGATAGCTGAGGTTGGCCTGCAGGATAAAATCACCTTACTATTTGAAGATTATCGTTTACTAACCGGTACCTACGATAAGTTAGTCTCCATTGAAATGATCGAAGCCGTCGGCGATGATTTCCTGGATAACTACTTTGAAAAGTGTAGCAGCCTGTTAAAGCCAGACGGCATTATGGTGCTGCAAGCGATTACGATGGTCGATCACCGTTATCAACAGTATGTGCGTGAGGTCGACTTTATTAAACGCTATATTTTTCCGGGCGGTTGTTTACCCTCAATTAGCCGGATGGCCAGTGCTGTAGCCAATAAAACCGATCTGGTGATCCGTCAGGTACAGGATATTGGTTTTGATTACGCCAGAACCTTAAAAGACTGGTGTGATAATTTTATGGCACAGCGTGATGCGGTACATCAGCTGGGTTATGACGATAACTTTATCCGGCTGTGGCACTTTTATCTGTGTTACTGCGAGGGCGGCTTTCGCGAGCGCGCCACCAGTGCGGTGCATTTAGTGCTCAGTAAGCCACAGAACCGCAGTGTGTTTTAACCCACTGTAAAAAAACAACAACGCCGGCATTTTGCCGGCGTTGTTGTTTGCAGCATACCGTCAGGCGTCAGCAGCCGGTTGTTCCGGCACTAATAGCAAACCTTGCTCAGTGATCACAATTTTGCGCTCTTTATATAAGGTACCGATGGCCTGTTTGAAGGCTTTCTTGCTGGCACCAAACTGCTGATAAATCAGCTCCGGCGCGCTTTTATCGGTTAATGCCAGTTTACCGCCGTTAGCTCTTAACTGCTTTAAGATCTGGTTACCCAGCACGTTAGCTTGCTCAAAGGTTGCTTTGTTCAGCCGTAAGTCGAGCTTACCATCATCACGGACTTTCACTACGTAAGCGGTCAGCTTGTCACCGCGACGCAGCGGCTTAAACACTTCATTTTTATATAACACGCCAAAATGCTGATGATTGACGACGGCTTTATAACCGAGATCGGTCTGCTCACTGACAATCACCTCCACCTTATCCCCCTCTTTATAGGGCGCCGCGGTTTTATGCAGATGGCGATCCAGCTTGGTTGAGGCGACAATCCGGTTACTGACATCAACATAACAATACACCAGATAGTGCTGGCCGACTTTTAGTGGAATTTGCTGTTCACTAAAGGGCACTAACAAATCTTTTTTCAGGCCCCAATCTAAAAAAGCACCGACTTTAGTGCTGGCGACGACCGGTAAATAGGCAACCTGGCCCACCATCACTTTCGGACGCTCGGTAGTGGCGATTAATTGATCTTCGGAGTCGAGATACAGAAACACGCTCAGTTGCTGACCTGGCTGTAAACCCGCAGGTGCGACATTGTTGGGCAGTAAAATTTCGCCCCAGCTTTCGCCATCCAAATAAAAACCGAACTTAACCTGTTTCTTTACGGTTAGGGTATTAAGGGTACCCAGTGACATCATCGCTATTTTTGCCTTATTACAATCAAATAGCGGCTAGTATAGCGGTTTTAACGCTTTGCTGCTGCATAATCGCAGCAGCAGGGCTATAACTTGATAAAACCTTTAGTCAATAACGGCGTAGCGGGTGCTTTTTTTCGATCAAACTTCTGCCAGATTTTCTCGTGAAAGAAGTAGCCCACGGTGTTAACGGCCGGCTCGATAATGGCCACCAGACCGCCTAACACCAAATCACCGGTGATCAGGTAAGTTACACCAAAGGCAATACTAAAATGCATAATGGCAAAGGTAATGGTTTTAATCATAACGGGTCTCCCGAATCATCTGCTTAAGTAAATGATAGCGGTTCTCATTATTAATTAAAGTGAATAAATAAAATTGCGTTAATCATAAAATGTGATGAATCTTTCGTGCTTTGGCAGCGTAAAATGGCAAGGTTTGCGCAATAGAGTAAAAGGTGGCAAGGTGGATTGTCGGCAATTGCTGGATATTAAGCAGTACGAGTTTTTGATGAATTATTTTATGCGCCGCCAGCAGGAGCTGAAAGTGGCAGAGCTGAATGAGCCTTTTAGCTACGACGGTTTTAGCCTGTATGATCAAATTTTTCAGCAGCTGACCAAGGAAGCGGAAGTGGCTTATATCGAATGTTTTGCCGAGCCACCACCGCCAATTGCTTTAACCAACCTGTATCACTTGGCTGAATTAGAGCTGGCGGGGCGCCGGCCAAGAATTAAGGCACCTGGCACCTTACAGTAACGGCTTATTCTTCGAGTCGCTTTAAGGCGTCAACCAGCATTGGCACATTTAACGGATCGTTAAGCGGCACCAGGGTACCTGCCGACCAGACGCCGTAGCTGCCGTCCTGGCGCAAGATCATCATCTTATCTTTGCGGATACTGATAATATCCTGCTGACTGATATTCAGTTTGGGCAGGGTTTCCGGCTGAAATAAATTATCGCCCAGCCAGCGGTTTTCGGTTTCACAGCCAATACTGCCCAATAAGGTCGGTAACCAGTCCAGTTGCTGACTACCATGTTGCCGGGCCTGACTTAACAGCGCCGGCCAGCGCAGATAGGCTGTAACCGGCGCCAGCTGAAACTTGGCATTTTCGCTATGTAGCGGCACGACGATTAGCCGGCTAAATTGCTGGTATTCTGACCAATGCCGGGAAAAGTCCGCATCAAATACGATATTTAGCCTGGCAGGGCTAAGCGCTGTGTTGGCCCAGGGTAGTAACGAATTCAGCTCTGGCGTGCGGTTAACCACTTGCACATCAGAGGTATTAACGCTGTTGAGCCAGGCTGGCATCGTCTGCAGTGCGCCGGCGGCATCCGCTGTCGCTTTAAACTGACCGTACAGCAGGTTTAACAGGGCTTCAGCAGCATTGTTCGGGGCGAAATGCTGATCATGGCTGCGCAGGCCTTGTTGCTGTAATAAGGTCAAGTGTTCCGTGGTGATGCTGGCCGTAACCAATAATAAGGTCGGCTCGGTATTGCCGGCCTGGCAGCTTAACAGCTGACTGCTGCGATTGGCATGTTCCAGGCTCAGCTTATCGGCCTGGCGTTTGGCGCGTTCGGTTAAATCCACCAACTGATAACGGGCCAGTAAGCTTTTCGCTGTGGCCGGATAGGAGAAGGGCAGCACATTATCCTGGCGGGTAATATCAAAATTCAAGCGGGCATCGGCGTAGATGTGCAGCAGATGGCTGAGCATAAAACTACCAAAGAACAGAGCCAAAGCTGGTTGACCGACACCGGAGGCGGAGAGGCGGCTGATTTTTTTCCAGCAAAAGTTACTTAACCAGATCTGCAGCGTTAGCAACAGCGCACCGACCAGCGTGACAATCAATACAAAATTGCGCAAATTGGTGACCACCTGCGCCCTGAGTAAGGCCAGGGTTTGGTCGAAGGATGCACTACCAAGATGATAACCAAGCTGGTTATAGACATAGGCATCAAAAATCAGCAATACCATGCCAATAGTGGCCAGAGTTGCGCCCAGGCCGCGGACATGTTTTTGATAAGGAAAGATTAGCGACAGTGGGAAAATGGTCAGAATAAAGAACATAAAGCACAGAAATGCGGTATGTCCTAACCAGTTAACCAGCAGATACACACTGCCCAACACCGTTTGCGGCAGGGGCTCCGACCACCAGAAACTGCTGGTTATCAGCAGTGCCAGCAAAATATTAAAAAAGGTAAACCAGTGTCCCCAGTTTAGTAACCGGTTAACTTTTTTGACTAAGGACAGGTTTTGTTCCAGCACCATAAGGCTTAATGCTTGTCGCTTTGAATGGCGTCAGTCAGAGCCTGACTAAAGCTGCTGGCGACCGCAGCACGTTGCGCTGCCGGCACAGAGGTATTGATAATATGGCTAACCGCGTTACCCAAACACATCAGGCTTAGCTCAGTGGTGGCGTGTTGCTGGTGCAGGGTGTCGAGCAGTTGATTGACCAGCTTTTCAATCAGGCTACTGGAATATTTTGATACAATCGGCATGGATTACTCAGATTAAAGACGCATAAACAGATAGAATAGTAACAGAATTCAGAATAAACAGGAAAATTTATGTCGGTAGAGATGCAGCATCTGGCCATTAATTATATTGCGCTAACAGACAGCGGTGAGCATCAGGCCCACTATCGGGAAGCACTGATTGGGCGTAGTGGTGCCGTAGCGAATTTGGTCGAGCAGCTTCACCTGGCTTATAACGGCAAGCCGGCCAAAGGCTACGCTGCCTTTGAAACTGAAAAGTCACCCAAGGTGGCTTTGGCGCTGGCTGACTGGCAGAGCGGCAACAGTGATTATCTGGGGTTTAGCCGTGCTACCACCGACGCGCTGGTGCAGGAGTTATCCCAGCATCAACTGCCGGAGACCGGTTATTTATTGCTGGCACATTACCGCTACCTGGCCAGCGAATTTTTATTGATCTGCCTGCTGGGCAGCAAAGATCACTTTGAATTAACTGAGCAGCTGGAGCTGGCAACTTCCCGCCATTTGGATATCAGCCGGATGCAGCTGGCAGCGCGGTTGGATCTGACCGAATATGCGGTAAACCGTGAGCAGGGGCATTACATCAGTTTTATCCGCGGCCGCGCCGGACGTAAGGTCGCGGATTTCTTTCTGGATTTTCTGGGTTGTGCCGAAGGCACTGATGCCAAAGCAAACAGTCAACTGGTATTAGCTTCGGTGGAGGAATATCTGGGGGCGGCAGAATTTGCGCCGGAAGAAAAAACCGCAGCAAGGCGCCAGGTATTTGATTATTGTGAAGAGCGTGCGAAAGCCGGACAAGAAGTAGTGTTAGCTGAGCTGTCTGCCGTGGTCGATCCGGAGCAGGAAAACGGCTTCCTACACTATTGTGCCGAGCAACAGCTGGCAGTAGCGGAGCAGTTCCCGGTAGAAGTTAAAGAGCTTAAAAAGCTGGTAAAGTTTAACGGTACCGGCGGTGGCTTATCGCTCAGCTTTGATGAAAAGCTGCTCGGCGAGCGGGTGAGTTATGATCTGAAAACCGATACCCTGGTGATCAAGGGCACCCCGCCTAATCTGCGCGATCAGCTGCAGCGTTTTCTTCAGGGCTATTCGGCTTTTGAGCAGCAGGGGGATTAACCTCTGTTTCAGCCTGCGCGCCAGACTTATTGTCTTTGCCGTCTCCCGGCTGTTTTGGGAACGGCTCAGATAAGTCTTTCAGACTGGGCATTTTGATTTTCGCCGAGTGTTTGATTAGCATGATATTGCCAACGATCACGCCAAACGCCAGTGCCAATGCCCAGAAAAGTGGCCAGTTCATCACTGCTCCTTACAAATATTTGTCACAAATTTCGAAAATAGCGTCGGCAATGCTGCCAGCACTTGCTGTTGCTCGGCAATAGGATGTGTAAGCAAAACGTGTTGTAGCAGCTCTGGACTGAAGGCTTGCAAACAAGGCTCTGCTAATGGCCGGTAACTCAGATGCCAGGGCTCAGCGGCAATACCACCTTGATAACGTGCGTAAGGCCGGAAAAAACCAAAACTTGTCATATGCTGTTGCAGCCAGTTGTTTAGCCGATAAAACGGGCCGTTAGCAGCATATTCGGCCGCGGTAAGTTGCACCTGATAGTCAGCAGGCACTGCAGCGGCGTCAAAAATATCACAGTCTGTTCCCCAATGATGGCGGCTGGCACCGGGGAGTGCCGAATACAGTAAGATCGCTTCCAATTTCGCCAATCCGCTAAGTTCAGTGATCGCAACAGGTTGTTGGGTTAGATCATAGACCGGACGCAGACCGTTGCATTTCGCTTGCCAGATTGTGGCTTGGCGCTGAAAACTGCGCCAGCCTGAAACCAGGCGGATCTGAATGCCGTCGCTGGCTGCAGCATGCTGCAGCTCGCGATAGGCGGGGATCACCTCTTGATGTAGCCATTGGTTATTCTCTACCTGCTGCATCGGGCTTTGATTCAGACCAGTCAATAAGCTGGCATCGGGTTTAACGCTTAGCATGTGCAAGCCGCTGTTGCAGGTTAACCAGCAGAGCGTGGTAGATTTCGGTCAGTTGGGTCAGATCGGCGATCGCCACACATTCGTTAATTTTGTGAATCGTCGCGTTAATTGGACCCAGCTCTATCACCTGAGCACCGGTAGGCGCGATAAAGCGACCATCTGAGGTACCGCCTGTTGTTTCCAGGCGTGGCGTGATGCCGCGCACCTGCTCAACTGCAGATACGGTCGCAGCGACCAAATCACCGCTGGCGGTCAAAAACGGCAACCCATTTAAAGTCCAGTCCAGCTGATAATTCAAACCAAAGCGATCCAAAATGGCGTAGACCCGTTGCTGTAAAATTTCAGCGCTCACTTCGGTACTATAGCGGAAGTTAAACATCACCTTTAATTCGCCCGGGATCACATTCGATGCCCCGGTGCCGGCATGGATGTTGGCAATTTGAAAGCTGGTTGCCGGGAAGAATTGATTACCGTGGTCCCAAACCTCAGCGGCTAATGCCGCCAGCGCAGGAGCAGCTTTATGCACCGGATTATCCGCTAATTGTGGATAGGCAACATGCCCCTGAATGCCTTTCACCACTAAATGACCAGTTAGTGAGCCTCGGCGGCCATTTTTAATAACATCTCCCAACTGTTTCCCACTTGAGGGCTCGCCAACCAGACACCAGCGGATCTTTTCCTGGCGAGCCTCCAGCGTTTCGATCACCTTAACGGTGCCATTAATAAAGGGCCCTTCTTCGTCACTGGTAATCAGATACGCCAGATCAAAGGCCGGCTCCGGATATTCAGCGATAAAACGCTCTGTTGCGACAACCATCGCCGCTAAGCTACCTTTCATATCGGCCGCACCACGGCCAAACAACGTATCGCCGATAATGGTTGGGGTAAAAGGTGGGGTATGCCATTGCTCTATCGGGCCAGCAGGAACTACATCGGTATGTCCGGCAAAGCAGAATAGTGGTTTGCCTTGACCCCGACGCGCCCACATATTTAAGGTGTCGTGGAAAGGTAACATCTCGATCTTAAAGCCAACTTGTTGCAAACGCTCTGCCATGGCCGTTTGACAGCCGGCATCTTCCGGGGTAACTGAGGGTCTGGCCATCAGGTCTATTGCCAATGCCAGCGTTGGGTTTGCGGCGGGGTCTAATACTGTACTCATACGACTACCCTAAGATTGCTTAATAAAGGTTTGATAACTTTGCTCGGTAAACCCGAGTAAGTAGTGCTCAGCGTTAACTAATACCGGTCTTTTGATCAGTGCCGGCTGAGCCAACATCAGACTTAATGCTTTTTGCTCGTTCAGGTCAGTCTTATCCGCTTTACTTAGCGCGCGCCAGGTGGTACCGCGGGTATTTAATAGTTGTTGCCAGCCCAACTTAGCTGCAAATTCGGCAAGTAGTGTTGGGTCCAAGCCATCTTGGCGGTAATCGTGAAATTGATAGTCAACTCCGGCATGCTCCAGATAACGACGGGCTTTTTTGATGGTGTCACAGTTCTTAATACCATATAGCATCATGATAGTGGTTTCTTCAGTTGCATTATAAAAAGTGGGTCTTGCCCGGCGGCTAGTCGTGATTGCCGGCAGTATAGCGCATCAATTCGCACCGGGCTGTCAAGGTAGAGCAGGCAGTATAGTTCCTCGAGATCCAGTTCCAGCTGCAGGAAAGCCAGATCCAATTGTAATACCGGTGTGCCCGTTGCAAGCATTTGTTCTTTTGCTGCCAGCCAATGTAAGCCTCGACCATTTAGCTTTCCTAGTTTGGGTGAAAGTTCCAGACATAGTTTGGTGCCAGATTGGTGTAGAAAGTGCAAGCGGCGATCAGCCGCTAATGTTGTCTGCAGCTGGCAGGCAAAAGGGGCCAGGATCAAACCGTGTTCAAGTCGTACGCAAACGGCAGCAGGCAGTAAATCTTGTTGATAGAGGGGCTCCGGATGTTGTGTCACCGGAAAAAGTTGCCCGGTAACTGGGCTCTTTACCGGCACTCCGCTTACTTTGCGCCAGTCTTGTTGCCAATTTATCACAGAATGCATCTTGCCCAACTCCGTAAAACCATTGACCAGATAATAACGTAAAGACCTTGTAGCTGCAGCATTTTTAGTTATCACTGTTGGTCTGCCGCTTGAACTGACAAGGTATCGACTTAGCGAAAATAACCTAAATAGCAGGTTAACTGAGAAAGACAGCTAAAACTCGTATTTTTTATAGCTAAGTTTTGGTAACGAACCAGCTTTTATAGGATTAATGCGGGATTTGTTGTCCACAGAATCTGTGGATAACATTGTTGGTAACAGTGGGCTATCTTTTTAGTAGACTGATTATATTGAATTATTATTAGTGGCATGAATTTTGTTAGTTTGGTTGCTTGCCATAAAACTGTAAAAGTACTTAAAAATTAGTGTTGAGCTAATAAAAGCTTCGCATTCAAATGCTTAATAAATGTAAACATTTTGCGTTTTGCTGGTTGTTTAACGCAGTTCAATCCGTTCTTTTAGCGTGAATTTATGCTAAAGTTGGAGTGGTGTAATTGCTGTCATCACACAGTTTTAGGGGGAGTTGGTTATGCGTTTTTCGTTATTTTCAACCTTAACAACAGGTTGGCAATACAGTCGTGTATGGCCGACGAAAACTGAACTGAATGCGATTTTCCCGGAGAATAAGGTCATTTACCTGACCAAGCAGGGGGCTCGTTATCTTCCAGTATTAGCCGTGCTAACGGCAGTGGCCCAACTTAAACTGCTGGGACCTGATTTTTTGGGGCAGATCCTGGCTATGATGCTACTTTTAGTTTCGATGCCACTGCAAGGTTGGTACTGGCTTGGTGTTCGAGCTAATAGTGCGTTGCCGCCTGCCTTAATCAATTGGGGCAATGAGATTCGTGAGCAAATACAACAGCATAGTCAATCTCAGGGTATACCCGCCGCCCCTAAAAACTACTTTGATTTGGCTCGTTTGTTACAACTTGCTTATCAACAGTTGGATAAGACAGTCATGCGCCGCTGGTTTTAAGCGGCGCCAAAGCGACTAGGGTTTGAACACGGACCAGACCGGCGCATGATCAGATGGCCTCTCCAGGCCGCGGATCTCGTAGTCGATACCTGATTCAACACATAAGGCTGCCAGCGGCGGCGTGGCCATCACCACATCAATTCTCAGACCTCGGTTATCATCAAAGCCTTTTGAGCGGTAATCAAACCAGCTATATTGCGCGCCTTGCTCCGGATGTAACGCCCGGAAAGTATCGATTAGTCCCCAATCCTTTAGCTGTTGTAGCCAAGCGCGCTCTTCTGGCAGGAAAGAGGTTTTTCCCTCACGCAGCCAGCGTTTTGCATTTGCCTCACCGATACCAATATCCAGATCAAGTGGGGAAATATTGATATCACCAATCACCGCCAGATAGTCTGTAGCGCTGTTATGATATTGTTCCAGATAGCGCTGCAAGTCGGCATAAAACCGGGTTTTTGCCGGAAATTTGATTTCGTGATTGCGATTTTCGCCCTGTGGAAAATAGCCATTAAGTACGGTCAGGGTTTTATCGTCTGCCAAACTAAATTGACCTATCAGCATTCGCCGCTGTGCATCTTCTGCATCGCCTGGGAAACCGTACTGCATGGTTAATGCCGGTAGTTTACTCAGGATTGCGACGCCATAGTGGCCTTTCTGGCCAAAGTGATAGACGTGATAGCCCATTGCTTGTACTTCAGTCAACGGAAATTCGCTGTCCTGTACTTTTATCTCCTGCAAGCCGATAATGTCAGGCTGATGCTTATCGATTAATGCCTGAAGTTGATGAAGGCGGGCACGGATCCCATTAATATTAAAAGAGATGATCTTCATTCTGATTCCATTTATTCCAGCGATTGCATTGCGAGTTGCAACAGATGATAACATGGGCTGGCGCGGTAGCGAAATTGTTGGCGGCCGCCATAAAACACTGATAATTTCTGGGTTGGGCCATGCCTGATTTCGCTTACCAACTGCAGCTAAGCAATAAGCGCCGTACTGTACAATTGCTGATTCGTAATGGTGCGGTTATTGTTCGTGCACCGAAGTCAATTTGTCGCCAATGGCTACAGAGCTGGTTGCAGCAGAAGCAAGATTGGGTTTATAAAACGCTGGCGGTACAGCCGGAGGCAGCACCCATTTGCTGGTTGACGCGTCCAACAGTGCTGTTGGGCGGTAAAGCCCTGGCGTATCAGTGGTCCCTGGCAAAAAAAAGTGGTTTAGCACGAACAGAGCAGGCTGTAACGCTGTATTTGGCAGAGCGGATCTCAAAAAAGCGTTATCCGTTCTATTTGCAGAAGCTGTGGCGTGAGTATCTGACGACTGAGGCAGAGCAGGTGTTTGGGCAACTTGTTACAGATTATGCAGCTAAGATGCAGCTGCAGCCAAAGGCTATCATTATTGGTGATTGGCGCAGTCGCTGGGGATACTGTAAGCAAAGTGGTGAACTGGGGTTTAACTGCCGCTTGATGCAAGCCCCATTGTGGGTAGCGCGTTATGTCGTGGTACATGAACTGGCACATTTGCGACACATGAACCATTCTGCTGCTTTCTGGCAGCTGGTACAGGCTTTTGAGCCGGATTATCAGGCGGCTAAAGCCTGGCTCAACAAGCATCAACACGAGTTATTGGCATAAAAAAAGCCGACCCTGGGGGTCGGCATCTAAAGGACATCGATCTAAGGAGAGATGTTCACCAGCTTTACTTCAATTATTCAGACTAATCACTTTGAAAAAGATTCCCGACGTAACGCAATATTTTTAAATTTTTTTGGTTTCCGGAGGCACTTCTGGTTTAATCAGCCGGTTAACACAGAATAGAAGTTATGTTCGCGATTTAAGATAAGCTCAGACAGAGTGCCTTACCATGACTAACCCATTAAAATTATTACAGCTTTTAAAATTATTAGATTTAACCCGTTTAACAGAAACGGATTCCGGTTCAGATGTTGCTAAATGGCTGGACGCGATTCCACAGTTGCCGACGCCGGTTGCAGCGCTTTGTGTTTATCCGGCTTTTTTAACTCAGACCAAGGCTTATATTACTCAGCATCTCCCGGGCGCGGATTTAGCCACAGTCGTCAACTTTCCAGGCGGCACTCAGCCTTTAGCTGAAGTATTAAATGACATTAGCCATGCCATTGCCGCCGGTGCTACTGAAATAGATTGCGTGTTACCTTATCAGCAGCTCATGGCAGGTGACGAGCAGGGCGTGGCACAGTTCCTGGCAGCGGTTAGGCAAGCGACACCCAATATCTGTTTGAAGATTATTATTGAATCGGGCGAGCTGTTGACCGCGCAGCAAGTGGCTAAGGCCAGCGAACTGGTGATCGTCAGTGGTGCTGATTTTGTGAAAACCTCAACCGGTAAAGTACCGGTTGGCTGCACCTTGGAAGCGGCGCGGATTATTCTAACCAGTATTGCAGCAACAAATCGCCCGGTGGGTTTTAAAGCTTCGGGCGGGGTGAAATCGGTGGAACAAGCACTGCAATTAGTTAATATGTACGAGGAAATTACCGGCAAAACTGCCATAAAACAGGGGATGCGTATTGGAGCCAGCAGCTTGTTGACGGATGTGCTTGCCTTGTTACCACGCTAGTCTGTCTGGCGTCATTGCTTTGCAATGACGTCACCACAACAAGTCGCG
>NZ_AKKU01000004.1 GCF_000272005.1 Alishewanella agri BL06
CGAACCTTCGAAGGCAGTGCCGGCAGATTTACAGTCTGATCCCTTTGGCCACTCGGGAACCCCTCCACGAGTGCGCGCATCTTATCAAACTGATTTTTGATGTAAAGCACTTTACTAAAGTTTTTTGTCTGTCTGCCGATTAACTCAGCAACTAAGATAAAATCGCAGAACTATGCAGCCGCTAATTAATGAATGGCAACTTGGTAGTAAGTTAAATCAAGCCTTGCAACAGCAGCATCGGGCTGATTTTTCGCTTTGGCTGGCGTTGTTGTCTCCGGCGATTGAAGAAATGGCGGCGTTTCAAACGCCGGTCAGTGAAGCCAAACCTGCTAACAGCGACCTATACCAAGTACTAGGTTTAGTGAAAACCCGAAGTTTTGGTTGGCAGCAGCATGATACCACGACGTTGCAACAACAAAGTGTTGCCATACAGCACAGCCTTGCGCAACTGAAGCTACATAGTTATTTGCAGCCGGAACCTTGGGTTTTGCAGGAAGACTCACGCAAGCTGGATTCGCAGATTATTGCTGATCTTGACGCCCATTGCCGTCGCAGACTCAATAGTGCACCGATTGAAAGACCTGCAACAGATGAAACCGCATTGTTTGAGATCTTAGAACAGTTAGCAGATGAACCTTTCTTTACCCCAGCCTGAGCCTTATTATTTGGTGTCGGGCGATAACAGACGGGTAGGCGACAACTATCATTGTCCGCTAGGCAGATGTTGCTGGCATTGTTTTACTTTTTTCATGCTACCGCAAGGGCACAGATCATTTCTACCTAGTTTGACGGTGGGTTTGCTACGAAGTTTGCCGCTAACATAATACCAACGATCCGCGAAGGCAAAGTCAGACACTTCGACAATAAAGTCCAGCTTTTGCTCATGGATAAAACTGGCAATAAAGCTTACCTGGCCAGCGTCCGGTCGGTTGGTTACCTCGATTATTTCTAATTTACAAAAATGTACCGCTCGCGCAAATGCACTAATCTCAGCCGCAGATTCTTGCTGCCGCTGTGCTGGTGCCAGTGTCGCTAGCAGATAGTCGCTATCAGCAAGGCAATATGCACTATAGCGGGAACGCATCAGCGCCTCACAGTTATCCGGCAACACAGCGCCACTGATATAAGGGTGACAACAGTGTTCAAATAACTGACCAGAACAACAATAACATTGCATAAGGATATCCTTCGCCCAGCGCCTTGACTCTACCTAAGACGTGATATTGAGTTAATCCCGCTAGCTCAACATCAACTTTACAGCTTCCAGTTTATCCTTTTTATTAGCCGCTGACAGCCCGGTTGTGTTAAGCGAGTTAGTGAGTTTGCTGCTGTATGTCTGCCAGGGTGTGCAGAACTTTCCCATATTGTTTCGCAGCGTGTTGACAGCGTGCCAGTTCAACATCCGATAGCGGCTGACAATTAATAACCACCTTGCAATCCTTATTACTTAGCGCAGCTAGGATAGTATTACTTATGCTGCTTTGATCTTTTGGATGGACTAAGATGATCCGCTCCAAAGGTAAATGACAGGCCTGCCAAAATGCTTTAACGGGTTTTATCTGTGGCGCGACTAAAACGATCCAGCCGTTGGCACTGCGATGATGTAATAAAACCTTAAGTAAAATTAACTCCGAGCTGTCACGTTGCAGAGTGCTTAACGTATTTATGCTGGTGATAGTGTCTTTTGGGCTAAGGGATGTTGAATTTGGCAAGTTATAGGCAAGCATCGCAACCTCAATCTGTTTATTTATACAGTGTATGCATATACAGTAGTTGCTGTATAAATAAAACGCAAGTATTTTTTTTCGGTGGCAAGATTTTTTGTAGTCATATAAATGTCATTTGCACTCAGTACCATTGGCCAGTTGTCGTTAACGGAGCTGAAAGATGGCCGTTGCTGAAGTTTATTGCGCTGAATTAGAAAAAATATTGAAAGCCCGGGCGTTACAGCCAATCTTTCAACCTATAGTCAATCTCCAGGATGGCAGTATTAGTGGTTATGAGGCGCTGATTCGAGGCCCGTCAGATAGCCCATTACATTCGCCGCTGCAGCTTTTTAAAACAGCAGTTGCTTGTGAGCGGCTCGAGCAATTGGAAATGCTATGCCGCCAGCTAAGTATTGAGAGCTTTGCTGCGGCCCAAACTGACACCAAACTCTTTCTCAATGTGAATCCGTTACTGTTACTGACTGCAGATCATCCCAGTGGTCTAACTAAACAGATGTTAAGACAGGCGCAAGTTGATCCTTCTAGGGTTGTGATTGAAATTTCAGAACAGTATCAGGTAGAGGATGCCGAGCTATTAGTAAAAGCGGTACAACATTATCGACAATTAGGTTTTCTGATTGCGATAGATGATTTAGGCAGTGGTTTTTCTGGTCTTAAACTTTGGTCTGAACTGCAGCCTGATATTGTCAAAATTGACCGGTATTTTATTAGCGAGCTAGATAAGGATCCTACCAAACGCGCCTTTGTTCGGAATATTGTTAGTCTCGCTAAAGCTATCGGCGCCACTATTGTCGCTGAAGGTATCGAGACAGCGGACGAGTTGCGGTTGTGTCGCGAGCTTGGCGCTGATTTGGCGCAAGGTTACTTGCTGGGCCGGCCACAGGTAACATTAAAACCTGCGCTAAATAATACTGCCGCTCTACTCGCAAATCTGTTGCCGCTGGAAGGTGTGTTAGACAATGTCGAACAGCTGTTAATAAATGTCATGCCGGTTACTCATAACCAATCCGCGGCAGAGGTCGCGGAGCGCTTTCAGCAAGAACCTAAGTTGCAAAGTTTAGCGGTTTTACAGCAAGGTCGGGCGGTCGGTTTGATTTGTCGTAGCGATTTGCTGGCATTATTTGCCCAGCCATTTGGTCGGGCACTCTATGAAAAAAAACCGATCGGCAAGGTGATGAACGCCAAGCCAGTTATAGTCGATGTTCACTGTTCACTGGATGAAGTCAGCCAGATTGTCGCAGACGATGAACATAATGCTGCCAGTTGGTACTTCATTATTTGTCGTAATGGCCAATACCTCGGGCTTGGTTCGGTGCGACAACTATTAAAAAAAATTAGCGAACGCAAACTGCAACACGCGCGCTATGCCAATCCATTAACTTTATTGCCGGGTAATGTACCGATTTACCAACGAATTGACATGCTGCTGCAACAGCAAGCTGATTTTGCCGTGGCGTATCTCGATCTGAATCATTTTAAACCCTACAACGATTTCTACGGTTACAGTAAAGGCGATATGGTTCTACTGATGTTGGCAGAGGTTATTCAACACCAGGCAGCTAATAAGCATTTTATCGGGCATATAGGTGGCGATGATTTTGTCCTGGTGAGTTCGCCCGGCGAATGTGAAACGCTGTGTCAGCAAATCTTGCAGCGCTTTGCTACGCAGATCTCGCATTATTATCGCCAGGAAGATCTGCAGCAGGGGGGCATTACCACCTTAAGTCGCAGTGGCGAACCTTGCTTCTATCCACTGCTAACTTTAGCGATCGGAATTGCGATACCGGATCCGCAACTTTGTCGCAGTCATCATGATGTTGCGGCACTGACCGCCGCTGCTAAATATGAGGCTAAACGCGTTGGTGGTAATGCGATTTTTTGCTCCCGGCGGCGTGGTCCGGAGTTACAACTAAATAAAGCACTGGCTAGACCATCTGTAGCGTGAATTGAGCTACAATGTTGCTCTTTACGCAGTAGCAGAGATAAGTAGATGTTGTTAGACGCTTTTGTAAGTCGCCACGGTGAGGCATTCAGTTTTAGCCGTCAGCACTCCTGTACATTCGCCAAACAAGTAGCCGGTGACTTTAACCCGATCCATGATGTCGATGCGAAACGCTTTTGTGTGCCGGGTGATTTGTTATTTAGCTATTTACTTAGCCGCTATGGCTTAAGTCAACAATTGAGCTGTCAATTTTCCGGGATGGTTAGTGCTGATGTGCTGCTGTACTGTAAACTGACCGAAGACCAAATTCAGGTCTGTGATGCTCAGGATCGGATTTATCTGACAATTCAATTTAGCGGCCAACATAGTCATGATTTGTCAGTGATTGAACCTTTGTTTCAAGATTATGTGCGCTTCTCCGGAAAAAACTTCCCCGATATTTTACAACCTTTAATGGCTGAACAAGGCGTGATGATCAATCCGCAGCGACCATTGGTTATTTACGAAAGTATGTCGCTGTCCTTTAGTCAGTTACCCACTAAGACAGCTAAGCTGTCATTGTCTGACAGTAAGCTGGAAGTCGAAGGTAAACGCGGTAATGTTACGCTTAGCTTCACTCTGGCAGAAAATGGTACAGTGATTGGTGAAGGTGAAAAGAAAATGATTCTGAGTAATCTGCAACCTTATGACGAAGCCGTTATGCAGCAAATGGTCGGTGAATATAATAATCGTCGCAGTGCTGCTGGTTGTTTTGAGCCAGCAGTTTGACAGCTAGATTTGAGTTCAACGATCAGAAACAAGCTTTTGTGCAAAAAACAGCCGAACAAACGCAATTTCAAAAATACTGCTTGCAGGCTGTTTTAAACTCCCTATAATGCGCATCCACAGACGGGGG
>NZ_AKKU01000005.1 GCF_000272005.1 Alishewanella agri BL06
GCACACTGTACGACTTTAAAAGACATTTTGGGGTTGTATGGTTAAGTGACTAAGCGTACACGGTGGATGCCTTGGCAGTCAGAGGCGATGAAGGACGTACTAACCTGCGAAAAGCTATGGGGAGCCGGTAAGAGGCGCTGAACCGTAGATATCCGAATGGGGAAACCCAGTGAGTTTACTCACTATCCTTAACTGAATACATAGGTTAAGGAGGCAAACCGGGAGAACTGAAACATCTAAGTACCCCGAGGAAAAGAAATCAACCGAGATTCCGTTAGTAGCGGCGAGCGAACGCGGACTAGCCCTTTAAGCTAGATTGGTGTTAGTGGAATCATCTGGAAAGCTGAGCGATACAGGGTGATAGCCCCGTACACGACAACACCTTTATAGTGAAAACGAGTAGGACGGGACACGTGGTATCCTGTTTGAAGATGGGGGGACCATCCTCCAAGGCTAAATACTCCTGACTGACCGATAGTGAACCAGTACCGTGAGGGAAAGGCGAAAAGAACCTCTGTAAGAGGAGTGAAATAGAACCTGAAACCGTGTACGTACAAGCAGTGGGAGCCCACTTTGTTGGGTGACTGCGTACCTTTTGTATAATGGGTCAGCGACTTACATTCTGTAGCGAGGTTAACCGAATAGGGGAGCCGTAGGGAAACCGAGTCTTAACTGGGCGAATAGTTGCAGGGTGTAGACCCGAAACCGGGCGATCTAGCCATGAGCAGGTTGAAGATTGGGTAACACTAATTGGAGGACCGAACCCACTACTGTTGAAAAAGTAGGGGATGACTTGTGGCTTGGAGTGAAAGGCTAATCAAGCTCGGAGATATCTGGTTCTCCTCGAAAGCTATTTAGGTAGCGCCTCGAGCGAATACCACCGGGGGTAGAGCACTGTTTGGGCTAGGGGGTCATCCCGACTTACCAACCCCATGCAAACTCCGAATACCGGTGAGTACTACTCGGGAGACACACGGCGGGTGCTAACGTCCGTCGTGAAAAGGGAAACAACCCAGACCGCCAGCTAAGGTCCCAAAGTGATGATTAAGTGGAAAACGATGTGGGAAGGCATAGACAGCTAGGAGGTTGGCTTAGAAGCAGCCATCCTTTAAAGAAAGCGTAATAGCTCACTAGTCGAGTCGGCCTGCGCGGAAGATGTAACGGGGCTAAAATCATCCACCGAAGCTGCGGATTCATCCTATGGATGAGTGGTAGAGGAGCGTTCTGTAAGCCTGCGAAGGTGTGCCGGGAGGCATGCTGGAGGTATCAGAAGTGCGAATGCTGACATGAGTAACGATAAGGGGAGTGAAAAACTTCCCCGCCGAAAGACCAAGGGTTTCCTATCCCATGCTAATCAGGGTAGGGTGAGTCGGCCCCTAAGGCGAGGCTGAAAGGCGTAGTCGATGGGAAACGGGTTAATATTCCCGTACCGGCCAATACTGCGATGGGGGGACGGAGAAAGCTAGGCAAGCGCGGCGTTGGTAGTCCGCGTGAAAGTGTGTAGGTTGGGTGTTTAGGAAAATCCGGACGCCTAAGACTGAGACACGAGACGAGTCACTACGGTGACGAAGTTGCTGACGCTCTGCTTCCAGGAAAAGCCTCTAAGCTTCAGGTATTGGTGACCGTACCCTAAACCGACACAGGTGGTCAGGTAGAGCATACCAAGGCGCTTGAGAGAACTCGGCTGAAGGAACTAGGCAAAATAGTACCGTAACTTCGGGAGAAGGTACGCTCTTGTGTGTGAAGGACTTGCTCCGTAAGCACGTGAGAGTCGCAGTGACCAGCTGGCTGCAACTGTTTATTAAAAACACAGCACTCTGCAAACACGTAAGTGGACGTATAGGGTGTGACACCTGCCCGGTGCCGGAAGGTTAATTGATGGGGTTAGCGCAAGCGAAGCTCTTGATCGAAGCCCCGGTAAACGGCGGCCGTAACTATAACGGTCCTAAGGTAGCGAAATTCCTTGTCGGGTAAGTTCCGACCTGCACGAATGGTGTAATGATGGCCAGGCTGTCTCCAGCCGAGACTCAGTGAAATTGAAATTGCGGTGAAGATGCCGTATACCCGCGGCTAGACGGAAAGACCCCGTGAACCTTTACTATAGCTTGGCACTGAACATTGACCCTACATGTGTAGGATAGGTGGGAGGCTTTGAAGCTGGGACGCTAGTCCTGGTGGAGCCGTCCTTGAAATACCACCCTTGTATGTTTGATGTTCTAACGTAGGTCCCTGAATCGGGATTGCGGACAGTGTCTGGTGGGTAGTTTGACTGGGGCGGTCTCCTCCTAAAGCGTAACGGAGGAGCACGAAGGTTGGCTAAGTACGGTCGGACATCGTACGGTTAGTGTAATGGTAGAAGCCAGCTTAACTGCGAGACAGACACGTCGAGCAGGTACGAAAGTAGGTCATAGTGATCCGGTGGTTCTGTATGGAAGGGCCATCGCTCAACGGATAAAAGGTACTCCGGGGATAACAGGCTGATACCGCCCAAGAGTTCATATCGACGGCGGTGTTTGGCACCTCGATGTCGGCTCATCACATCCTGGGGCTGAAGTCGGTCCCAAGGGTATGGCTGTTCGCCATTTAAAGTGGTACGCGAGCTGGGTTTAGAACGTCGTGAGACAGTTCGGTCCCTATCTGCCGTGGGCGTTGGATAATTGAGTGGAGTTGCTCCTAGTACGAGAGGACCGGAGTGAACGAACCGCTGGTGTTCGGGTTGTCATGCCAATGGCACTGCCCGGTAGCTATGTTCGGAACGGATAACCGCTGAAAGCATCTAAGCGGGAAGCCGGCCACAAGATGAGTTATCCCTTACCCCCTGAGGGTACTAAAGGGTCGTTGGAGACCACAACGTTGATAGGTGAGGTGTGGAAGCGCTGCGAGGCGTTGAGCTAACTCATACTAATTGCCCGAGAGGCTTAACCATACAACGCCCAAGATGTTTTAAAGAAAGAATACAGTGTGCAAACAATCAGCTTGCTAA
>NZ_AKKU01000006.1 GCF_000272005.1 Alishewanella agri BL06
ACAACTCTCAGACTCCGGTACGCCCGCCGTACCGGAGTCATCCTGCGATAGTGATAGAAAATATTAAGCCAAACGCCACCAAAGACTTATCACAGAGAACTGTAGCAACAATATCAACCGCCAAACAGTGCTACCAGGGTAGCAAGCAGCCGTGAATACAATCCTTTTAATTTAACAAAGTAGTGAGAGGTCGCCGCATACCAAACAATTTGCCGCAACCATTCTGTGACCTTTGCCGTATAACTTATATCTAAGATTTCTGGAAAACGTATGACGCAAAATAACTCAAAAGTACCGGCACATCGCTTATCGCGCTTTGGTAATTTAGCTTCTCTTGCCGGTCGGGTTGCTGGGGGCATGTTGGCAGAAGGCGCGAGGCAGTTGGCTAAGGGGCAGTTGCCAGCAAAAAAAGATTTATTACTGACACCAGCCAATATACAGCGAGTGGCAGATCAGTTAGCACATTTACGTGGTGCTGCAATGAAAATTGGTCAGCTGTTATCAATGGATGCTGGCGAACTTCTACCACCGGCGTTGGCTGAAATTCTTGCCAGGTTACGAGCCAATGCTAATCCAATGCCAGCAAAACAACTGGCTCAAGTGTTACAGCGGGAGTGGGGCGATAACTGGCAGCGTCATTTTGTTGATTTTACCTTTGTTCCTATGGCTGCCGCGTCGATCGGTCAGGTACATCAGGCTTACCATGATAATGGCAAATGTTTAGCGGTGAAAATTCAGTATCCTGGGGTTAGGCAGAGTATTGATAGCGATGTGGATAATGTCGCAGCACTATTGCGGATCAGTGGCTTATTACCCAAAGAGGTTAATTATCAGGGGTTATTAGAAGAGGCGAAAATACAACTAAAACATGAAGCTGACTATTTACTGGAAGCGCGTCATTTAAATCAGTACCGACAGTATTTGATACACAATACTGATTATCGTTTACCTGAAGTACTTACCGAACTCACGACCCAAAATATCCTGGTGATGAGTTATGTTGAAGGCAGTCATATTGAATCCCTTGTTCATGCCAGTCAGGCTGAGCGTGATCGGGTGATGACTTTGTTATTTAGTTTATTCTTTCGGGAATTATTCGAATACCGACTGGTACAAACCGACCCGAACTTTGCAAATTATTTATATGATCACACCCGCCAGCAACTCGTGTTATTAGACTTTGGCGCTTGTCGGGAATATCCTGCAAGCTTTAGTCAGGGTTACCAGCAGCTTTTTAATGCTGCATTACATGATAATCAGGCATCTATGGTGCAAGCGCTGACACAAATTGGCTTTTTTAGCCAGCAGATATTACCTGAACAGAAGCAAGCTGTACTTAACCTGGTGAAATTAGCCTGCGAGCCATTAAAACATGCGGGTGCTTTTGATTTTGGTGTCAGCGATCTGGCAATACGACTACGAGAAGCAGGAACAGCGTTAAGTATGCAACAAAATTATTGGCATACCCCACCGGCCGATGCCATTTTTTTGCACCGAAAAATCGCAGGTTTATATTTGCTCGCCGCACGCTTAAAAGCCAGAGTAAACGTCTGTATATTGCTAACTCCCTACTTAGATTCCCCGACATTATTATCGGTTGCTGACGCGCAGCTATAAGTGAATTGCCATGGTATCTGTTGCTCGGAAAATTCCCGGGTGGTACCAAGAACGAGCAGTGCAAGTGCTGCGTGGTCATGCTGATTAGCCTGACCGCGCATCTTTAACCTGCGCCTCGAATCTAAATGATAAAAACGGAACGCGACGTTAGTAATACCATCAATATGGTGCAAATCCTGAGCTAATTGACGCTCGGCCAGTGACAAATCATTTGGATGGCGTTTCTAACGCACCAGATGCCACTGAGTTTGGCGGCCCGCCAAATAGATCACCTGCTTACCATCAAAGTAAGCACTTTGTTCCAGCATAATTTGGGCAAGCTGGTTTCGCCATTCCGGAATAGCCTGTTTGATATTACCTTCGATAGCATAGGCGGTATTGGCATACAACGGCCAATCACCCTGGACGGGAGTGGTGCTCTGATTATCCCACATGCCGATGGTTGGCCCCGGCGCATGCCCGAAAAAACCCAGCGGATGAGAATAGGTGCTGCTTAGAATACCTGCCGCCTTTGCTTTTTGCTGGGTCGCTTTCAGGATTTCATTGCCGGTGCGCCCGGCGACAAATTGCCTGGTTAGGATATCCTGCCACTGATTGCCGGTAGCCAGAGCTGCTTTTAAACCTTCAGGCACATCTTGTTCATCTGCTTTGAGGACATACGCCATCTCTTGAGTATCGGTGCACAGTTTTAAATAACAAATACCAACGTCAGTATGCAAAATGTCGCCGCGCCGGATAACGCCACTCTGGCCACAAAATGCGGTATCCTGCTCGCAAGTTAAACCTGGTCGTTGCAGGGTAACGTAAGGCATAAACCACACGGGCAACTGCAGCTGGCTAAAGCGCTCCCGTAAATACCAGGCGACGTCTTCAGTGGTGGTAACACCCGGCGTAATGACTTTGCTGCTGAACGCTTCCGCTATCGCGCTTCTGGCCAGACTGACAATGTGTGGATAAATGGCCAACTCAGTGTCGGTTCTTTGTTCAAGCCACCGCACAACAAGCTGTTCTGCCGATACTAAACGATTATGAAAGGGTTGTGGTAACACCGACTTTAACCGACTGTGTAAGGCTGATGTTAAACCGTCTGCAACTGGCCACTCGTCAGAAACATTAATACCAATTCGCTGTGGATCTTTGGCGATTATTAACTCCGCGAGTGCCTGCCATTGTTGCTCCAGACTGCCGCCCTGCCAGGCTGCGGTAAAAGGCGCTCCCAACGGATAGCGGTTTACGGTAAGTTTTTCTACGCTACCATCGGCCAGCCGGTGAAAGATCAACATTGTGGTGCGGCGTGCGGCGAAAGTAGGTTGGGGCACCAACGTAAAGTAAATTGGGTCTTCGGCTTTTTCGCGATTAATCACCAGCCACATATCAAGCTGCTGCTCGGCCATTAGTTTTGGCAACAGCGTATCCAGCCGCTCGAGTAGCAATTGGTTCTCTGGTGCAACGCGCTCGCGTGGTGACAGGATGGCAAAATCATTGACGCTGCTCATCTGCCTGCCTTGAGCAAAACTGGAGTTGGCTTGAGTAGTACTGAAAACAAGATTCAGCAGCACTGCGCTGCATGTTAATAAGACTAATGATTTCATCGGTTAAATACCTGGAATGTCAAAGGCTAGTAGCACGCCCTTGCGCCGGCATAGCAGTGTTAAGCCGCTACCGGCGCAAAAGGCTAGAGTTTTAAATACGAAATTTTTGTACTAATTGATGTAACTGTTCTGCCAATTTGGCTAATTCATTACTCGACGCGCTGGTTTGATTTGCGCCAGCAGAAGTCTGTACCGACAGATCGCGGATATTCACCAGATTCCGATCCACTTCACGTGCTACCGTGGCTTGCTCTTCGGCAGCACTGGCAATGGTAAGGTTTTGTTCGTTAATCTGGACAATCGAGGTTGCGATTTGCTCCAGCGCTTCACCCGCTTCCTGAGCGATTTGACGGGTGCGTTCGGCCTTTTCGGTACTGACTGTAATAGCTTTTACGGTATTAGACGTTTCATGCTGAATAGCCTGCATCATGCTTTCAATTTCTTTTGTTGACTGTTGGGTGCGATGAGCTAGAGCCCTAACCTCATCAGCTACAACGGCAAAGCCGCGTCCGGAGTCACCTGCCCGGGCGGCTTCTATGGCTGCATTTAAGGCCAACAGGTTAGTTTGCTCAGCGATAGCCCGGATCACATCCAGTACCTGACTGATGTCTTTGATTTGATTAGCCAGAGTTTGCACACCGCTACGGGTATTGGTGATTTCCAGCTCCAGCTCGCTTACTGTACTGATGGTATGTTTAACTTTATCTCGTCCGGATTTAGCTTTAGTGTCTGCCAGATCTGAATTTTGCGAGGTCGCCGCTGCATTGCGGGCGACTTCTTCTACTGCTGTGGTCAGTTCAGTTACCGCCGTTGCGGCTTGTTCCAGTTCATCACTTTGGGTATGCAGGATCCTGGTTGATTGCTCGGTAACCACGCTGAGCTCTTCGGCAGTTGTCGACAATTGATTTGACGAGTCATTAATCGCGATGATGGTATGCTTAAGTTGTCGTTGCATAACAGCTAACGAGCGGATCATTTCAGCCATTTCATCCTTATTTTCATCCTGAAACTGGCTAGTCAGATCACCGCTTGCGATGGTTTGGCTAGCGGTAAGCGCCATTTTTATTGGTTTTAGCAAACTGCTGCTAAATATCCAGGCAAATACCACCACCAAGATCACCGCGATAATAATGGCCGTGATCATTAAGGTATTTGATGTTGCGATAATACCTCGGACGTCATCACCAGCACTGGCTGCACGCTGCTGCTGGTAACGTCCTAATTCGTTGAGAGTATCGGTTACCTTAAAGCCGAGCTCGTTGAAACCCTGATGACGAAAACGGTCGGCCTGCACCATATCGCCGGCACGGATATATTCCATCAGGCGGGCATGCTGCGCGTCATACTCGTTGCGGCTACTGGCGATTTGATTAAGTAGTTGCTTGCCATCTGCAGACTCAACAAAACCGGCCATTTTTTGCATATTGGCATTAAAATTATTGTTTAACTCAGTTAACTGATTAATCGCTGTATTACGACCTTGCTCATCGGCAGCATAGATAGCATTTACGGTTTGTAGCCGGGTGAGCAGAAAGTCACGCCTTAACTCACCCACAGTAATAGCGGCAGGCACCCGCATATCAACCAGCGTGTTGACTACCTGGCCGGTGCGGTTAAATTGGCTGATTGCGATAATGCCCAGAATCAGGGTAACCAAACCAAGAATACCGAATGCCAATATTGCACGCTGACCGATTTTAAGTTGTCTGATCATCCAGGCTCCCTCCATATTTTATTAGTCGAAATGAACAACACCAGCCGCGGCAGATGCAGGTAAAGGTTTAGCAGATGTAAAGAAAAAAGTAAACCAATTAGCAGCTTAGCGTAAGCGCTGTCAGAAATCATTAATCTGACTGAAAAGGCGACACTTGCTTAAAACGACACTGGCTTATTTTTTCAGGCGGCTTATCATGAACGCCTCTGGACCAAAAAATACAGGAAGCATTAAAAGTGGCAGAATTAAATACGGGTTTTTACGGTGTGCTGGCTGCGGCTGCATTTGGCGCACTGTTGCTGGGTTATTTATTGGCCAGTGTGCGGTTAAAACAGCAACTAAGTGCTGTTATCACCGAGTCAGGCGAGCGGCAACAGCAGTTAACAACCTGTCAGCAACAGTTGGGGCAGTTACAGCAACAGTATCAATTGGAACAGGAAAAATTACAGCAATTGCGTTTGGTAGAAATCAAGCTCAGCGAGCAGCAGCGTTACAGTGATGCGACCAGTCAACGCTTGCAGCAGCAGTTAACGCAAACGTTAGAGGAATTAAAACAAGCTCAGCTTGAATATCATAACCTGACTAACCGTTACACCCGGCTAAAAACGGAGCTGGATGAGCGTGACGCCAGTCACCAGCGCGAGCTGGTGAACTTTGAAAAGCAAAAACAAAGCTTAGTTGAACAGTTTAAAGCGCTATCCAACGAGATCCTGGACGCGAAAGCACAAAGTTTGCAAGAGAGCAGCAAAACCAGTTTGAACGCGATGTTAAGTCCGTTTCAGCAATCCATCGATGCGTTTAAAAAGGAAGTTCAGGATATTCACCACCGTGAAACGACCGCTCAAGGGGAGTTGAAGAAGGAACTGCAATCGCTAAAAGAGCTGAATCAGCAAATTACGCAGGAGGCACATCAATTATCGACCGCGCTGCGTGGTCAGAAAAAGCTGCAAGGTAACTGGGGTGAACTGGTGCTGGAAAATGTCTTGGATCGCTCAGGTTTACAGCTGGGTAAAGACTACCAACGCGAAGTAAGTTTTAATACTGACGAGGGTAAATTCCGCCCGGATGCAATAGTGTATCTGCCACAGAACAAGCATCTGGTTATCGATGCTAAAGTTTCCCTTAATGCCTACACCCGTTATGTTAATGCTGAGCATGAAGCCGAACGTGCTCAGGCACTAAAAGAGCATGTGCAGGCGATAGCAGGCCGGATCAAAGAGCTTTCAGCCAAAGACTATTTTCGTCTGCCAGGTTTAAACTCGCCAGATATGGTCTTTATGTTTATCCCAATCGAATCGGCCTTTGTTGAGGCACTAAAAGCAGATGAAAACCTGTTTCAACAAGCGATCGAAAATAACATTCTGGTTGCCACGCCAACCACCTTATTAACCAGCCTGAATATTGTGCGCCAGCTGTGGCGCTATGAAGATCAAAATAAACATACTGCGGCGCTGGCGGATAAAGCAGAGGCGGTATTTAAGAAATTAAACAGTTTTCTGGGCAGCTTCGAGAAGATAAAACGGGGCTTAGATACGGCCGGAGCCGCCTATATCGCGGCGGAAAATCAGCTTGTCAGTGGTAGGGGCAATTTGGTGAAACAAGTCTCTGATTTTAAAAATCTGGCGCCCGCGATTAAAGCAGAGTTACCACAGTACTTTGTCGAAAAGGCCGAATTGGAAATTGATTTTATTGCCAATGAGTCTGAACAGACACCAACACAGCCATCGGAATTCTCTGATGATTAACAAGATCAGGGTAAGGCAGTGAGTTGATGAGTGGACAGGCCTGGAAAGGGTTTGGCTTTGCTGTCAGACAGTAACAGTTGCTGGGCAATGCGAATATCGGCGGTGTAATACAGCGACGCAAAGCCCAGCCGGTTGCGGCCAAGATTGTGGAATACCATACCAAAGGCAATATCACCGGCACTAAATTGTTGATGGTTAGCGGCGAAGTAGGTTGCTGGTTTATTTAACTCTGCATCAAGCAACAGCGATCTGACGCGTCCGGGCCCGCCATGGTAAGCCTGGATCAATAATAAGCGATACAGCTGCTCTTGTTTATCCTCCGGCAGATGTCCAAAGGTTGCGGCGAAAACCGGTTGCAACATCCGATGATTGCGTTCGAATAACCAAAGTGCGCAGTCTACTTGCGCAATGCGATGTAATTGTTTATTGGCAGGGACACCACAATCTTTTAGCGCAGTGGGCGTAAGCTGTAAAATACCGCGTGCGTTGGCTTTGGATTTCGCCTCACGCACTCCGCCACTTTCAATAATTAACATACCCGCTAAATCCGGTAGTAAATTTGCCGGCAGTGTAATGCGCTTTTGTTGTACCCGACGCTTATATACGGTTTGTAGTACGTCGTGTAATGAGGCTTGTTTTTTAGGTGTACCAACAGAAATACCATTCCAGTTGCCAGATAAACGGCCATCGGGATGCTGACCCAAGTAGCGGGCTATAGCTCGTGGTAAATCGACATAAGGCTGGTGACAACGGATAGCAAACGGATAACCAACGGAGTTACTGCTGCCGGCAACCCAGGTCGGTACTAAACCTTGCTGAGCTAACTCCTGACGGCTTTGATTAATTTTTACCTGGGTTTGCTGCGAATTAGCCGCATCTTCTACGTATTTCAGCAGGTTGCCCCGCATATCAAACAACAAATGGCGATTCAGGTCGCTGCAATAACCAGAGCGAGTTAGAATAGCGCGCCGCACACTCATCATATTGTCATAAACACCGCGGCTGTCATCGAAGGCTTTGGTGCGCACTACATCGGTCCAGCTGGAAAACGGAGCAACAGCGCTTTGCGATAGCACTGCGGGTGAGAAAACTGAGCAAACCAAGCTAGCCAAGGCCAGGCGACGGCTGCTGTTACGTTTGAAAAACGTCATCTTTGCTCCGGAATAACAAAACTGAAATAGCGCAGAACACATGGCCTGAATCATATTACTGAACCGCCCCTGAATACAATATGCCCGACACTAATCTGTTGGGCGTTTCGCGCGTATAAACTGCAGTAATAGACAGGAAGGATTAGTCATGAAAATTGCTATTTCGATACTAGTCAGCATGTTGTTGATTGGTTGCTCAACATTCGGGCATTCGGAAGTAGAAATTGCGCCTTACACAGTACTTAAAACTGACGAGCAACAGGCAATAGAGGTGCGACGCTATGAACCTATGGTGCTAGTGTCTACCAGTATGGCCGGTGATGGCAGAAATAGTGCTTTTCGCAAATTATTTCGTTACATCTCCGGCGAAAACGAGGGGGCGGCTGATATTGCTATGACAGCTCCGGTGATAATGACAGGGCAGCCTGCCACTGCGGGTACTAAGATCGCGATGACGGCACCCGTGTTTATGTCGGGTAACAGCCAGCAAGCCCGGATGGCCTTTGTAATGCCAAAACATTTTACGCTCGACAGCACGCCCAAGCCGACTAACCCAGATCTGAAGGTAGAGGAAGTGCGCGACTATACCGCCGCTGCTATTCGCTTTAACGGCACCTTATCACGACGCAATGTTCAGCGTTACAGCGAGCAATTACAGGCCTGGATTGCCAGCAATGGCTACAGTGCGGTCAGCGAGCCGGTTGAGGCCGGATATAACGGCCCTTTAACGCTGCCGATGCTTAGGCGGAATGAAATTTTGATCGAGGTTCGTAATACAATAGACTGACATTAGAAAAGTAATTGCTGCTGGAAAATTGCCGCTGCTTTGTGTAATGTCGGACCAGTTGCTAATGCCAGGTTATTCATCTTCTAATGCAGTTACATATTCTTCAAGGCTATATTCAGCATATTTATCTGGTGCAGCATGACAACAGCTTGTTACTGCTCGATGGTTGCAGCCGCGCCGATATCACTACGGTAAGTGATTATATTCAGCAGCAATTAGGCTTGCCGTTGGAGGCGTTAAAGCTGATTATTGTGACCCATATGCATCCTGATCATGCTGGCGGTGCACATAAACTCAGGCGTTTAACCGGCGCCCGCATTGCCAGCCATCCCAAAGCGCGGCGTTGGTATAGTGGTCTGTTGGGCCGTACTGCGCATCTGATTGATGTTAGTCTGACCTGGTGGGTAGCCACCAGGCTGGGTAAGCCAAAACGGCATATTTGGTATAACCCGCTGTTAAAGCCAGACTTGTTATTACTGGACGGGCAGCAGGTACCAGGCTTTGCTGAGTGGCAAGTGCTGTTCACCCCGGGCCATACCGATCATGATTTGTCGTTGCTGCATCTGCCAACCAGGCAGTTGTATATCGCGGACCTAATCGTATCGGTTAAAAAACGGCTGGTACCGCCATATCCGGTGTGTCATCCGAACCAATATAAGCAATCATTGCAGCGGGTGCAGGAGCTTGCACCCAGTCAGATCTATTTTGCCCATCTGCCGGCACGTGCAGCTGAGAGTATCGACTTTGCCGCGATACTAGCGCAGGCACCAACCTTACCAAAAAATCATTGGCACTCGATGAAAAACCGCATCTTGCACACTCTAGGCCGACAAAACCGGTCGCATTAACTGATTGTGAGCGATCTGATCTTTGTGAAGAGCGAACCGGCGACCTTCGGGTTTTTCCGAATTCGACACCGGCGATCCTTATGAGAAAGGTATAAGCCCCAAATGACGACCTTTCTTTGTCTAAGGCGGGATGCTATTTCAGTCAATAGACAATGATTTCTTGATATCGCAGATCCTTGCCATGAGTACTAAAGGATCAAACATTGATTCTTTAAAGCCAAATTTTTTGTAAAACGCTTGCGCACTGTTATCGATAGCATGTACTAAAATTCCGGCACCACCGACAGCATTCATTGCTTGGACAGAGCGAATAATACAATCTTTTAATAAACCTGCTGCAATACCGCGACCTTGATAAGCGCTATCTACCCCAAGCCTTGCTAAAACTACCATTGGAATGGGATCAGGGCTATTTCTTCGTAGTGAGCTAAATGCTTGCTCTCTCGATACTGAGCCCATGGCAATAGCATAGTACCCAACGACCTGTTGAGCCCTTGTTTCATTGACAACATACACTCTCGCGGTTCCTCGCTGTTGGCTCTTCAACGCCTGTTTTCTTAACCACGTATCGAGTTCTTCAATACCACATTGAAAGGTATTAAGCTGATGCCCATCATTCAATAGCGTTGGTGCACTTATTCCCAAGGCGCTCTCCTATTGAACAGATCTTTCATGCCTTCAAGCGTCTGAGGCTCTGCACGAAGTTCATTGTCGAAAGCTTCAAAAGCCTTTGCTTCAAGGGCAAAATCCCGCTGTTCGGCCAGTATGCTATGCGCCTCATTGAGCGCTGCTTGCTGAATAAACACGGTTCTATCTACTTTTTTTAAACTTGCTGCTGCATCAATAATATCCCTCACCGACGGCTGTACTCGCATATTGATTGACGCTGTTTTTGTAGTCATAACACCACCCTGTATATCTATTTAATACACAGTCTAAATGATCTATCTGTGTAGTCAATAGATATACTTTTTTTAGGTTTATCATTCAGCAGCTCAGACGAGATAGCCTTTACTTTCTGAGAGCATACGCCCAATAATCAAGTGGGTTTTCTTTCATCTTAAAGCTCTGGCTGGTTCTTTGGCGGGTTATAAGTTCTTAAATTGCGTAGTCTAGTGGCACACTAAATATTGCCACATGTTTAAAGATAATTTGCTGGGTTCACTAAAAATCGAATGTCTGTAAAGAGGGCATCGCAGAGATTCATTTGTTCGAAATCGCCTGATCTGAACAGCTGCAATTCGCTCAAAGCGCCAATTAGCAGAAGTTTGAACTGAAAAAATTACTAACCCAATAACGCTGCAAGCTTTGTGGCGTGAATTTTTATCTGTGTTGTGATGGCCTGGTTTATTTAACCAATAGGCGTTAATGTCTTTTGATGCCTGCTGGCGCGCAATACCAAAGCTATTACACAAATGATTGGTAGTTAACCGGCCTTCCCACAGTGCGACGATTTCAATCAGCCGGTAACGCATCAGGAGCTCCCAGCGCAGTGGCCAGCCGCTGTCATCCAGGCAGTTTGGTAACTCAGTTTTCAGGTTATGCATCCCAGCTCCTGTCAAATATGTCTGTTTAGTATGCTGAACTGCGACTTATTTTGTCGTGGTAAGAGGTTAGACTGCTGTCATGATTAACTCCATCGTCTGATATAGCGTTTATTTAATGAGCAGGATAGTATAGTGAATCAGCCAGCAACCAAAATCGTGATTATCAGTGGCGCCGGTATCAGTGCTGAGAGTGGCTTAGCGACCTTTCGCGATCCCGATGGCTTATGGCAGCAATATGATCTGGAAGACCTTGCCACCCCACAAGCCTTTGCGCGTAACCCCGCATTAGTTCATCGCTTTTATAATTCGCGGCGCATACAAGCAGCGAAAGCCGAGCCCAATGCAGCGCATTTAGCTATCGCCAAGTTAGAGCAAGCCTTTAATGTGGTGGTAGTAACACAAAATGTTGATGATTTGCATGAGCGGGCAGGGTCGAGCAAGGTTCTTCACCTGCATGGCAAACTTAATGAAGCTCGCAGCAGCAAAAATCCAAATCTGATTGAATTTATCGGTCAGCGCGAATTAAAAGTGGGAGAGCTCGCCGCTGATGGCTCAGCGCTGCGCCCTAATATTGTCTGGTTTGGCGAAGAGGTACCCGCCATGGAGCCTGCCATTAAAGAGATCCAAAGTGCCGATAAAATTTTAGTTGTCGGCACCTCGCTGCAAGTTTACCCAGCCGCGTCACTACTGTTTTATGCGCGCAAGGAAGCGGAAAAAGTCCTGATTAACCTGGAAGCTACCGACAATGATGCTGGCTATCAATTTATACAAGGAAAGGCGGCTACGGAAGTTTCGAAGTTAGTAAAGAAGTGGTTAGGCTGATTGCAAATTAATATCAGTTTCTCTAAAGTTCTAGCTGTTGCTCAGTTCAGCCGGGATAAGAGCATTTAGTAGCCGATATTTCGGGTGTTTAAAAGGATTTAAATGAAAGTCTATAAAATTTATGACGTTTGGATGGCGCTTCGAAAAGCCGGGGCTAACCTGTTAATTTTAAGCGCTATTGCAAGTTTTATTTGCTACCTGTTCGATTTGCTGCAATTTCTGCCGCTGATCCTGATAGTGATCTTAATCCAAAGCACAATTATCTATCGGGCAAATCATCTTTATAAAATTGATCAGGTAACTCAAACCTTTACCTTTCCAGCAAGTGATCTTGAAAACAGTATTCTGGCTATTGTGCTAATGCAGCCATACTGGAATTTGATGCGACGAAAATCGGTACCACTTTCTACAATTGAGAATCTCTATCTGGATACTCAGCGCTGGAGCACTAAGCAGCAAGTCGTTACCGGAACAACTGCCAAAGGGAAGACAAAATTCAAACAAACTACTAAACAGCATGTTCGATATTGCCTGAATGTAGCTGGTGCTTTTGGTTCAGCGAATCTTGATTTTCTAAGTCGTCAAAAGCGCGATGAGGTACGCAACGCGTTACAGCAAAGTGTTAAAAATGCCTCCATAGATAGCAAAGTTTCTGAGATGGCATAATTTTCAAGCAACAAGGATGTTTATGAAAATATTACGTTTTATTGTTTTCGCCATGTTCTTTTGGGGTTCCGGCATTTTCCTGTTGCCACTGGCCTATGATTCGGTATTGTTTTTCGTTCACCAACACGCCAGCGAAGCTATTGCTAGAGTGCATCTGCGTTTTGTACCAGACAAAGAGTTCAATATTCACCTTAAAGCTGCGCTAGAGGAAAATGAAATTGAGCTTGCTAATATTATCCGTGAAATTGGCACAGAGCAGGGTATCGAATTTGAACCCGCTCTTATCAGCCAGCTTGATAAAGAGAATGGTTCCTGGCAAACGGTCTCACGCAACAGTCGTAAGGTTTTAGAGGGAGCTAAAACAGGCGAAATTACTTCAGGATATGCAATGGCTGGTGCTTTGGGTTCTGATCTATTTGGCATATCGGATTTTCGTGATCATGCAAATGAATTGCAAGCTTATCCGGATTACAACTCCTTTAACGTGGGCTTGTCCCTAGTCGGCGTGGTTGGCACCGCACTGACTGTGTCAGCAGTTATTAATGGTGGTAGCAGCGCTTTAGCCGGCGCACCTTTGCGATTTTCCGTTACTACCATAAAAGGAGCCAAAAAAGCCGGTAAATTATCAAAGAAACTTGAGAAGTTTGTCTCAGGTCATCTGGATAACATCGTAGATAAAAATGCCGTTGACGAACTAGCTCTCGCTTTTAAAAAAATCGACATTGACTCAATCAATAAAAAGCAAGCCGATGAATTGCTTGAACTTAGCAAAAAGTCAGTCAACATTAAGGCTCTTGAACCCTTGGCTTCCGGTGTTGATGATCTGCGAGTTATCAGCGGTAGTTCCGGATTTCTGGGACTTTCACGAACCCTAGCTATTGCAGATGACTTTAACGATACCGCCCGCTTGTCAAAACTTGCTAAAGCTACGAAAAACCGCTACGCGGGCTACATCACTCTGGCTCCGAAGTTGGCAAAATCCATCACTAAAGCGCTACGCATACTGCTCGAGGCTATAGCAACCCTTATTAGCGCCCTGATTTGGTTGCTGGGGGTAGTTTGGTACTTCTTCAGCGCAGTAAGGCTAGTTTTCCGGAAGACATAGTTTTTAAGTACTATGAAATTAACAAAAATACGCACAAAGCTTGCAGATTAAGTGCTTATAATCATAATGCTTGTTTTTCATTTAGGAACATTGATTGGCTTAGCACGATTAAAAATTTATCTGCCACTAAAGAGACGTCCAAACTGTACAACCATGACTAATAAGGGTAAATTTAGTAGTAATTGCTAATTCAGGGACGAGCTGATTTGTGCGGCAGTTTACAGTATACAACTTAAGCTAATGCCCAAGCCGACACTAACAGGGAAAAATGCAAAAGATGATATCAACCAATTTTGAATTTTTAAGACCAGAAAACGACAACCTGGCAAACCTGTGCGCCTTAGCTGAAGCAGTGTTGTATATCGATCCGGGTAGCACATTAGTGCGCCTGCGTAGCTTTGCTGAAGAACTCACCAAAACCATTTATAAAGAAGAATTGCTGCCGCGTATGCCGCAGGCAAGTTTTTATGAACTGCTGAAAAGCCCCGTTTTTGAAGATTGTGTAAGTAAATCCCTCATCTACCAAATTAACTTTATAAGGGTTAAAGGCAACGATACCGCCCACGGTGCTGAAGGGGAGATACAAAATGCACAAATGGCGCTGCGTACTGCTCATCAACTGGCCATTTACCTGGCGGTAAAATATTACGGTAAAGATCAAAATCAATTACCCGGCTTTGCCGAGGTGCCAGATCCGAGCAAAACACTTATTCAGCTGCAAAAAACGGTATTTGAGTACGAAAAAGAGCTGAAAAAGCAGCAAGAAGATCTGGAAAAGGTTTTTGAAAAACTGGATGCCGAACGCGCTAAAAATGCCGATAAAATTGGCTTACCGCCTAAACCTGTACTGCAACGGCAGAAGCAGCAAAGCCAGCAAGTGGCTGATAGCCTGCAGTGGAGTGAAGCAAAAACCCGGGCATTAATGATCGATGCCATGCTATTACAAGCGGGTTGGGATGTCTCTGATCCGGAAAAGGTCGGGCAAGAAGTTGAGGTCGACTTTCCCAATAACCCAAGCGGAAAAGGCTTTGTCGATTATGTGTTGTGGGCCGACAACGGCCAGCCATTGGCGGTAGTCGAGGCGAAAAAGTCGGGTAACACCAGTTTACAGGCTGGGCGTGAGCAGGCGCGCATGTATGCAGACTCACTTGAACGAATGGGGTATCAACGGCCGGTTATCTTTTATACCAATGGTTATGAAACCTTTATCTGGGATGATACCCAATATAATACCTACCGGCCGGTATATGGCTTTTATGGCAAAGACAGCCTGGATTATTTGATTTACCAGCGAAACTACCGCGCTGCAGAGTTAGAGCGTTTTAACCCAGATTTAAACATCGCCGATCGGCCTTATCAAATTGAAGCGATAAAAACCGTAGCCGAACATTTTCAGAACCAGCGACGTAAAGCATTAATCATTCAGGCTACTGGCACAGGCAAAACCCGTGTTGCCATTGCTCTGGCAGAATTATTACTTAGAACCGGTTGGGCCAAACGTGTGCTGTTCCTCTGTGATCGCAAAGAGTTACGGGTACAAGCTGACGATGCATTTAAACAAAACTTACCCTCAGAGCCACGCTGTGTCATTGGCGAAACGAATAAAATAGATCAAAGCGCCAGGGTATATATCGCTACTTACCCTGGCATGATGAACCGTTTCGCCCAGCTGGATGTTGGTTTTTTTGATCTGATTATTGCTGATGAGTCACATCGTAGTATTTACAATAAATACCGCGACTTATTCGAGTACTTTGATGCGTTACAGGTTGGCTTAACCGCAACGCCAGTGAAGTTTATTAGCCGCAATACATTTGATATTTTTGATTGCGAAGCCACCGATCCTACCTTTGAGTTTGGCCTGGATGCCGCTATTAATAACGAGCCACCTTATCTGGTGCCGTTTCGGGTAAAAGATCTTACTACGGATTTTTTGCGTGACGGTATTCACTATAGCCAGCTAACTACAGAGCAACAGCGTCAATTAGAAGAAGATTTGGGCGAAGACGAAGCGCGAAAAACAACCATAGCGGGTAAAGATATCGGCCGGAAAATTTTCAGTGAAGATACGGATCGTATCATTCTTGAAAACCTGATCAACAATGGCATCAAAGATGAAACCGGCTCCCTGGTTGGGAAAACCATTATTTTTGCCCAGCGCCAAGACCATGCTGAACATTTAGCCAAGTTATTCTGTGAAAAGTTATATCCACAATATGGCGCAAAGGTTTGCAAGGTTATCCATAACGATATTCCGCATGTTGAAAGTTTAATTAAAGAGTTTAAAAAGGCCGATAACGATTTTCGCATCGCCATTTCGGTAGATATGCTCGATACCGGCATCGACGTACCCGAGGTAGTCAACCTGGTTTTTGCTAAACCGGTTAAAAGCTGGGTGAAGTTCTGGCAAATGATTGGCCGTGGCACTCGGTTGCGGCAAAATTTGTTTGGCCCGGGTAAGCACAAAACAGAATTTCTGATTTTCGACCATTACGGCAACTTTGAGTTTTTCGAGCAGGAATATCAGGAGCCTGAAGATACCGGTGGAAAATCTTTACTACAATCCACCTTCGAAGCACGTTTAACGCTGGCACAGGCGGCATTAAAACATAATCATGCCGAAGCATTTGATGCCGCAGTGGCCTTGTTGCGGGCAGATATCAATGATCTACCCGATAACAGTGTCGCAGTTAGGCGGAAATTGCGTATCGTTCATCAACTACAACAAACCGATTTACTAAACAAGCTGGATGCGAAAACCCTGCATCTGTTGCTAAACGACATTGCTCCCTTAATGTCGGCTCGCGTACTGCGTGATAAGCATGCAACGCAGTTAGATAAATTGATGGCCACTATAGAGCGCTGCATGGTAGAGCAAGCCAGCTGCTTCGCAGATGGCCGCAACGAATTATTAGCTGATCTGGATAAATTGGCCGTCAATATTCAGGCTGTGCGGCAAAAAGATGAAATTATTGCCAAAGTACGCAGTGGCGCATTCTGGCAAAACCCCAGTATTCCTTCGCTAGAACATGTTCGGGAAGAGTTGCGTGGCATTATGAAGTACCGCCAACCAGGCACCGGCCCGTTTTATGAAACTGCCACAACCCGCACCCTGGATGGTGGGATAAAAGAAGCTGTGCGAGAAGTGAAAATTGCTGGTGCAGACGAGGCCATGTTATACCGGCGAAGGCTAAAAACCATTTTAGAGCAAATGATTGCCGCTAACCCGACATTGCAAAAAATCCGTAAAGGCGAGCCTATTGCTGAGCACGAGCTGCAAAGCCTTACCTCAACCATACTCACCAGCCACCCAGGCGTCAGCCTTGAAGTGCTAAACGAGTTTTATGGCAGAACCGCCAAAGAGCTGCATATCACAGTACGGGAAATGATTGGGGTAGATGTGCAAGCCATAGAGGAACACTTTAAACGGTTCCTGCACAGCCACCCGAGCTTAACAGCAAAGCAGGTAAATTTTATGAACCTGCTAAAAACGTATATCGCGCAGCATGGCAGTATTGTCATTGAAAAGCTGTATGACGCCCCCTTTACTGCTGTATCGCACGAGGGTATCGATGGCGTATTTGCTGCTGACGACATTACCGATTTAATTTCTGTGCTTAAACCCTTTATGCAAACTGTACCGCCAATAACATCAAACCAACCTATCGCTTCACAGGAGTGACAATGCAGAGTATTGAATGGACAACAAGCCTGATCGTAATGGCAGTTATTGCCGCCATAGTGTTACTGGCGCTGGGATATTTTATCGCCAAAGCAGTTGCTAGCAGTATGGTTGCCGCATTAAACGTGCAGTTGCAGCAAGCCCAACAAGCAATGGAGCAAGCCAATAGCCAAAACCAGCAGCTACAGCTAAAACTGGGCCAGGCAGATGATGCGCTGCGGCAAAAAGAATTGTCAGAGAGCAAGCTACAAACCCAGCTTAGTGCTGCGGAGAGCACCGAGCAGCGTCTAACCGCAGAGCTTGGTGACCGTAAAAATGAATTCAACAATCAAAGTCAGGTATTAGAAGTTGTAAGAGCGCAGCATCATAATGCGGAGAAACTGTTGGAAACGGCGCAGGCAGATAACCGCAGTCTTAAAGAGCAGGTTCAGGAGTTACGTAGCCGCTTAGATAAATCGGAGCAGGGTTTGCAGCAAGAGCGGTTACAAGTAAATCAGCTAAAAGATTTATTGGCGGAAGAGGGCAAAGCAACGGAGTCCTTGAGTAGTAAATTGGAAGAAGCTCGAAAACATTTCGCAGAACAAAGAGAAAGCCTGATGGCAGAAAAACAGCGGAATGAAACGTTACAAGCTGAACATCAAGCTTTGGTGAAAGCACATACTCAACTTAAAACAGAATTAGACGAACGAGAAGCTAGCCATGCTCGTGAAGTAGCCAATTTTGAGAAGCAGAAGCAGAGCTTAGCTGAGCAATTTAAAGTTCTGTCGAATGAAATATTAGAAGCTAAGACTAAGTCATTGCAGGAAAGCAGCAAGCTGACGTTAAGTTCGGTTATGAGTCCATTTCAACAGTCAATTGATAGCTTCAAAAAAGAAGTACAGGAAATACATCACCGTGAAACTACGCAGCAAGGTGAGTTGCGCAAAGAGCTAGAATCACTGAAAGAACTTAATCAGAAAATCACCACAGAAGCGCATGAGCTATCAACGGCTTTGCGTGGACAGAAAAAATTACAAGGAAATTGTGGTGAATTAGTTCTTGAGAACGTGCTGGATCGTTCTGGTTTGCAGCTTGGAAAAGATTATCAACGTGAAGTGAGTTTTACTTCGGAAGAGGGCCGTCAAAGACCTGATGCCGTGGTGTATTTGCCACAGGGCAGGCATTTGATCATCGATGCCAAAGTGTCACTTAATGCTTATACTCGCTTCGTTAATTCGGAAGATGACCTGGAGCGGTCTCAAGCTTTGAAAGAGCATGTTCACGCTGTAGGTAGCCGCATTAAAGAGTTAGCCGATCGCAATTATTACAAGTTGCCAGGTTTAAACTCGCCAGAAATGGTATTTATGTTCATCCCTATTGAGTCGGCATTTGTTGAAGCGCTAAAAGCTGACGAAACGTTATTCCAACAGGCGATAGAAAATAATGTTTTGGTTGCGACTCCAACCACGCTGCTAACCAGTCTTAACATAGTGCGTCAGTTATGGCGCTATGAAGATCAAAACAAACACACTGCAGCTTTAGCGAACAAAGCGGAAGCAGTATTTAAAAAATTAAACACCTTTCTTGGAAGCTTTGAACGGATTAAGAAAGGTTTGGACACCGCTTCTGATGCTTATGCCATGGCTGAAAACCAATTGGTTAGTGGTAAGGGTAACTTGGTAAAGCAAGTTGGCGAGTTTAAGAATCTTGCACCGGCTATCAAAGGTGAACTTCCAAGCTATTTTGCCGATAAAGCGGCGCTTGAAATCGACTTTATTGCAGCAGAGCAAATGCTGATTGCTGAGACACAAACTGAAATTAAGGATGCCAGTGCTGATGACATCCAAGAAACTGAAATTGAGAACAACTAAATGCTAACAGGCCACATTCGTAACGATATCGACAAACTTTGGGAAAAGTTCTGGACCGGCGGTATCACTAACCCGCTTACGGTTATCGAGCAAATCAGTTATCTGATGTTTGCCCGCATGCTGGATATGCAGGAAGACATGGCCGAACGCAAAGCTAACCGAACCGGTAAAGCCTTTTCGCGTATTTTCCCCAATACACCAGAAGGCCAACTGCTGCGGTGGAAAAACTTTAAGCAAAAAAGCGGTAAAGAGCTGCAAAACCATTTAAAGCAGCAGGTGTTTCCATTTTTTGCCACGCTGGGTAAAAAGTCTGATCAGCAAAACGGTTTGGGCGAAGAGGGTAGCGCTATAGAGGCGCTTGGTCACATTGGCGAGTATATGCAAGATGCCGATCTTGAGATAAAAAACGAGTCGGTATTGGTAAGCGCCATAGAAATGGTAGATGCCTTGCCGCTAACGCAAAGCGATGTAAAAGGCGATATATACGAATACCTGTTAAGTAAGCTCACGACGGCCGGTATAAATGGCCAGTTCCGCACGCCACGGCATATTATTGATGCCATGATCGAGCTGATGGACCCGCAGCCAACTGATGTTATCTGCGACCCTTCTTGCGGCACCGCAGGCTTTTTAGCCCGCACTATGGAATATCTTAACCGGGTGCATTCCAGCGAGGCTGGCACCTTTACCGATGAAGACGGCAATAAGCACTACACCGGAGACAAATTAGAGCCGTTCCGTGACCATATTAACAAACAGATGTTTTGGGGTTTTGATTTCGACACCACCATGCTGCGCGTCTCAAGCATGAACATGGCGCTGCACGGTGTTAATGGTGCCAATATTCTGTATCAGGATAGCTTAAGTAAGTCGATTAAAGAGAATTACCCACGCCAGGAAGAAAACTTCTTCGACGTTATTCTGGCCAACCCGCCATTTAAAGGCAGCCTAGACGAAACCAACACCAACCCCGATGTACTAGGTTTGGTTAAAACCAAGAAAACCGAGCTGTTGTTTGTCGCACACATTCTGCGCTCGCTTAAGCTTGGCGGCCGCGCCGCGGTAATCGTACCCGACGGCGTGCTGTTTGGTTCATCCAAAGCACACCAGCAATTACGCCAGGAGTTGTTGGAAAATAACCAGCTTGAAGGCATCGTCAGCTTACCAAGCGGTGTCTTTAAACCCTATGCCGGGGTAAGCACGGCGATATTGCTTTTTACCAAAGGTGGCACGACCGAGCGGGTGTGGTTTTACGACCTGCAAGCCGATGGTTACTCACTGGATGACAGACGCACCGAGCTAAAAGGCGAGGGCTGTAACGACCTGCCCGATGCCATTGCCAAATGGAAGCAGTACCGCCAACTGGTTGAAAGCAATGCTGAAGAGGGTGATATTCAAAAACTCTTTGGCGATAAAACACAAAAAGCCTTTGTGATAGACGCCAAAGATATAATCGAGCATAAATTTGACCTGTCGATAAACCGCTATAAAGAAGTGGTGTATGCCGAGCAGCAATATGAAGACCCTAAGCTCATTCTGAAAAAGCTTAAAGCGCTGGAAAGCGAGATTATGGCTGATCTGGATGAGCTGGAGGACATGCTGTGAGTTGGCAGATAGTAAAGCTAGGTACGTTGGTTGCTATTAAAACAGGTAAGCTCGATGCAAATGCAGCAGATATACAAGGCTTATATCCTTTCTTTACTTGTTCTCGCGAGCCTTTGAGAATCAATTCATATGCGTTTGATTGTGATGCAATCTTGATAGCTGGTAATGGCGACCTTAATGTTAAGCATTACAACGGCAAATTCAACGCTTATCAGAGAACATATGTAGTTACATCGCTATCAGATGAAATTTTATGTACACGATATCTTTTTCATTTTATGGATAAGTATGTTGAACGCCTTCGTGAATTGAGTATCGGTGGGGTGATTAAATACATCAAGCTGGGAATGCTGACAGACGCAGAAATCCCACTGCCACCACTAGCCGAGCAAAAACGTATTGCCACGATTCTGGACGTAGCCGACGCCATCCGCCGCAAACGCCAGCAAGCCATCCAACTCGCCGACAATTTCCTACACGCCGTGTTTCTGGAGATGTTTGGCGATCCGGTGATGAATCCAAAAGGCTGGGCAATATCATCGGTGACTGCACATGGTAGCTTTAAAAACGGTCTCAACTTTGGTAAAGGAGAATCCGGACACTCTCTGCGATATTTGGGTGTTGGTGATTTTAAATCATTGAGCACTATAGATGATATTGGTTCGTTAGGGAGTGTTACGTTAGATTCGTTGCCTGGGAAAGATTATCTACTTGAAAATGGCGATCTGGTATTTGTTAGGTCAAACGGCAATAAAGAATTGGTTGGTCGTTGTATTACTATATATCCTGACGGAGAGCCGTTAACTTTTAGTAGCTTTTGTATCCGTTATCGAATTGAAGATGATTCTGTAGCTTCTGAATATCTAAATTATTTATTCCGGACTCCGTCCATGAAGCAAACGATGCTGAAAGGAGGACAAGGAGCAAATATTCAAAACATAAATCAAAAAATATTAGGTGCACTTGAGTTTCCATTGCCGCCTAAAGCACTTCAGGAAAAGTTCTCAAAAATTGTACAAACATATAGAGGTTCAAAGCTCTTTTTAGATTGTGGCTTTGTACATGCTGAAAGTTTGTTTGCAGCAATCAGCCAAAAAGCTTTTTCCGGCAAACTATAAACTCATTTCAGGGATGAAAAATGAAAATTAAAAATGTGCGCATTAAGAACTATCGTTTGCTCAAGGATGTCTCGTTTTCAATAGATGATAAAACAACACTAATTGTTGGGCGCAACAACACTGGGAAAACGTCATTTGCTGAGGCATTTCGTAGTTTTCTGAACCCTTCAGGGCCAAAGGTCCGTTACGAAGATTTCAACCAATCTTGCCTGAAAGGTTTTGAAGAAGCGTTAAATGCTGTAAGGAGTGGCGCTGAAGAAGATGCTGTTAGGCCAATGCTTCCAACGATTGAGTTAGAGCTTCAGGTTAATTATCGTGATAATGCTGATGAATATGGTGTTTTGGGCGATTTTATAATCGATTTTGATGATAAGTTGTTTGATACGATTATCCTGGTTTCATACCAATTAAAAGATGGCAAGATTGCTGAATTTTTTAGCCAGCTCGACAACGAAAACCGCAAGCAGTATTTCTCTGAGCTTAGAAAGCGTATTGAGCGTTATTACGAAGCTGTCGTCTATGCTATAGAACCAACTAACCTAGGCAACAAAATTCGTGTTGAGTTTGCATCCTTTAAAAAGTTACTGCTATCGGGGCTCATAAATGCTCAACGAGGTTTAGATGACGAAACGCATAATGAACGTGATGTGCTGGGTAAGTCGTTAGGTAACATATTCAAAAGTTCGAGCAGTGTTGGTGCGCCGGAGGCTTTTAAAGCTCAATCGAATGAGATCAATACTGTTGTCGAAGAGCTGCAACAGAGAGTAGATACTGACTTTCAACAAAAAGTTCAGGCACTACTGCCAACCTTAAATATTTTTGGTTATCCGGGGCTGCATGATCCTAACTTAAGTGCTGCAACTGACCTTAATGTGAAGTCACTGTTGGAAAGCCACACAAGAGTCTATTACCAGCGTGACGATCACTTTACTTTGCCTGAAACCTATAATGGTTTAGGGATGCGGAACTTAATATTCATTTTGTTCCGCATTTACGAGTACTTCCGCGAGTTTCAAAGCTATCAAACGCCTCCGAAGGGACATGTCATTTTTATTGAAGAGCCCGAAGCTCATCTTCATCCGCAAATGCAGGAAGTGTTCATTCGGCAACTTGAGCTTATTGTTGGGCAATTCCAGAGGGAGTTAAATGATCAGCGAGTGTGGCCAGTGCAATTTATTGTGAGCACCCATTCGTCCCATATTGCTAATGAAGCTGATTTTAGCAAAATTCGATATTTCCTCTCAAAAAATGGAGATGAAACTAGGGTTAAAGACCTTGGAATTGCTTTTCGCAGTCCTGAGGATGCAAATGATAAAGAGTTCTTGCATAAATATCTGACGCTAACAAAGTGCGATTTGTATTTTGCTGACCGGGCCATTCTTGTTGAAGGGGCAACAGAGAGAATACTGTTGCCTGAAATGATCAAAAAAGTGGATTCCACGACAGGGACTAACTTGAAACAAAAATACCTATCCGTTGTAGAAATTGGTGGGGCTTATGCGCATCATTTCTATAAATTCATTGATTTTCTTGAGCTGAAGACCCTCTTTATAACTGATCTTGATTCAGTAGATTCAAAGCAAAATCATTCTGGAGTAATGGTAAGCAAGGGGGACAGGTCAAGTAACGTAGGGATTTCAAAATGGTTTGGTGGGGATGGTTACTCTGATTTGGCGGCCATTCGTGCTAGAGATTCAGATTCAAAAATTCATGGGTGTCGACGGATTGCGTATCAGATAAATGAAGATGCAAGTGGTTTATGTGGCCGCAGTTTTGAAGATGCCTTTATTCTGGCAAATAGCCAATTGTTTAAACTTGATAACCTAACGGGTGATGCACTTGAAAGTGCAGTTTTTAAGACGGCAAAGGAGATAGGCAAAAAGAGCAAAGCTGATTTTGCGATTGATTACTGTATTAAATCTACAGATTGGCTCGTCCCAAAATACATACAAGAGGGTTTGGCGTGGTTGGATCAGACGCCTAATGTTGTTGAGGATGTGCAGCCATGACGCCGCTTAACCCAGCGCAGAGAGCATCAGCTGAGACACTTGAAAATGTAAGACGTTGTATTGAACAGGGGCAATGCTTCAGATTGGAGGCTGGGGCTGGCGCGGGAAAAACATATTCGTTAATCGAGTCTATTAAATACCTAATTTCTGTTCGTGCCAATGAGTTTGCTGCAGTTGGAAAGCAGGTAGCGTGTATTACTTATACCAACGTGGCCAAAGACGAAATTAAGACTAGAACGGATAATAACCCGATGATTTTTGCGGATACTATTCACGCCTTTAGCTGGAGTATTTTGCAAAATTATCAAGAAAAATTAAGGGAACTTATCCCTACTTTGGGGGGGAAATGGCATGAAAGAATTTCAGAATCAGTTGGGATACATCGCCAGACTGTAAAGTACGATTTAGGGTTTGCGTCCATAAAAGATAATGAAATATCACTACATCACGATGACGTAGTTGCCCTTATGGCCCGTATGTTGGAATTTCCTAAATTTCAGAAATTATTGAAAAGTAAGTTCCCGTTTATTTTCATCGATGAGTATCAAGATACAGATACTGAACTTGCTGCAAGCATTGTGCATAACCTGATTGATAATGACTCTGGAGTTGTTATTGGGTTCTTTGGCGATCATTGGCAAAAAATTTATGGCTCTAAAGCATGTGGATTGATTGTGAGCCCTGCCGGGAAAATTACAGAGATTGGCAAACGAGCAAATTTCCGTTCAGATAAAAATATTGTTGAATGCCTGAATCGTATGCGCCCTGAATTACCGCAGGCTGAATCAGATCCAAACTCTCAGGGAACAATAAAAATTTATCATTCGAATGATTGGCAAGGAGTCAGGCAAACAGGAGGTCATTGGAAGGACGATCTTCCAGAAGATGAATCTAGGGAATTTATTCAGCAAACCAAATCATTAATGGTCGAACAGGGCTGGGATATGTATTCATCTAAAACAAAAATACTTTTTCTGACCAATAACTTGATAGCTGCTGAGCAAAAATTTATAAACCTAGCGAATTGCTTTCAATATACGGATGACTATCTGAAGAAAAATGACAAATATATTGAGTTTTTCGTTGATGTTGTTGAATCGACCGCTTTTGCTTTCCAGCATAGAAAGTATGGTGAATTACTTCAGATAAAAAAGAAAAGCCGATCTTACTTAACGTCGCAAATGGACAAAACCAAGTGGATTACAAACCTTTCTGAACTAATGCAGCGAAGAGCGAATGCCAGTATTGGTGATGTTTTAGATTTATTAATGTCAACCAATGTGCCTAGAGTTCCAGCGAAGGTTTCAGATACTGAAAGTCGTTACAAAATACTATCAGCGAAGCCTGCAGCTGAACTGACTGCTGACGAGTTGAGTTTTGTAGAGAAGATTAGCAAGTTGCGGGCAGTTCAATACAGCGAGGTTTCAAACCTGGCTGAATATATAAATGACAAAACACCTTTTTCGACAAAGCATGGGGTAAAAGGTGCTCAATTCGATAATGTTCTGGTGGTTTGTGGACGTGGCTGGAATCATTACAACTGGGATCAAATGCTTACATGGTTGCAGGACGGCGTACCAGCGGGAAAACAAGAGACATTTGAACGAAGTAGAAACTTGTTTTATGTAAGTTGTTCCAGAGCTAAACATAACCTTACGCTGCTTTTTACACAGAAATTGTCAGAGAAATCCATTAGCGTGCTTGAGCAGGTTTTTGGCAACACTAATGTTATAGGAAGCCCTTTTTAAGGTAGTAAAAACTCTAATTAATATAGAGAGCAACTAAAAAACGTATGCCAACAGGGTGCGCATGGCGCTGAGCAGTTTACTCGATCGCAGGCGAGAGCTTTGCTTGGTATGACGATGGTTTTGTCAGCAGAACCTATAGTGGGTTACCACAAGTTTCTGGCTGGAGAAAAGCCAGAAGCAACGGAACAACCGCAGGTATATGTACAACTGTAACAACAAGAAGTAGAACAGTGAAAGGATGAGGCATTATCAGGTGTTCGGCCTGTGCAGGTCTGAACAAATACACCCATTACTAGAGCACTTGGTACGGAGTTATGAGCTTGGAAAGCAATATGGAAACGACTAATTATAGTTTAATAAAATTATGGCCTGAGTTTTCCAGGCTGTTGGCTGGCGATTTTACCTCAGCTGAGGGCTTAAGTGCGGCGTTTGTTGCGGCGCTTTTTGCTTTAGCCATCATCTTTTCAGCAATGTCGCTTGTTAACTACATTAGAGCAAGTCGTCATTTGAGTTTTTATAAGCGTTTATTAAAAGGGCTTACGGTTGAGCAATTATTAGATAAGCGCCGTGAGTTAATCAATACCGCCTTACAAAATCAGACTTATGGCCGACTATGGCGGGAGTTTGATGAGTCTCTGGTGCATATTCCGCAAAAGCAACGCCTTTGCAATACGCTTGATGCCGCTCACTTTTTTAATACTCACACTATCTCACGCGGCTTAACCGAAAACCGTTTGTTAGCTGCAGTACCAGGTTTTCTTACGGCTATTGGTGTTATAGGTACTTTTGTAGGCTTGCAGCTTGGTCTTGAATCTCTGAGGGAGCTTCAGCCTGCTAATACTAGCGTAGGTGATCTAACCCACGGTATTTTCGGCATGATTGGTGGGGCATCGATAGCCTTTATGACCTCAGTCTGGGGGTGTGTTTATCAGTGTGCTGTTTAACTTTTTTGAAAAATGCCTTGAGCGTAATATTCGTTCTGCCATCAGTTCGTTCCAGAATGAGGTTGACTATTTATATCCGCGTATTACTGCTGAGCAAAGCCTATCAAATATCGAAGACTTTACCCGCCAAAGTAACGAGAGCTTAGCTGCGCTGGATGAAAAGATTGGGCATAAAATGCAAGAGGCGATGAAAGAAGCCTCTAATTTGATCAGTGCTAGCGTGGCGGGGCCGAAGCCGGAGCTGTCGAATGATTTTTGAGCAAGCTTACGTCTTTATTGATGGCCTGGAAGATTCACCGGTGATTTGCGGTGTGGTAACACTGGATCCTGCACGCCGCTATGGTGAGTTTCGTTATGGTAAAAGCTATCTGCGCCGTTGGCGCCTCGGGCCGGTTCGGTAGTGCAGAAAACTTACTCAGTCATGCCAGCCGTTTTGGGTTAAAAACGGTAAAAGCCAGAAAACTGATATCGCAGGTGCAGGATTTAGTAAGTGAGTGGCCTAGCTATTTTGCCAGACTGGGCGTGGGAGAGGGGGATATCGAACGTTTACACGGAATTATTCCGCGTATTGATTAAGATTTTGTTGTAGTAAAGGCAAAGTAAGATCGCGTCTTTGGTACGGTAAGCATACCGGAGACGGGCGCGTTGTAGTCGGCTTAGTTGGTTGCGGGAGCCCAGCTGTTTATGGAGAGCGAACCGACGACGTTCGGGTTCCCGAGGTCTTAAAACAAAAAAACCGACTTTAATAGTCGGCTTAGTTGGTTGCGGTAGCCCTGCTGTTTATGAAAAGCGAACCGACGACCTTCGGGTTCCCGAAATTTAGATACAAAAAAACCAGCTAAATGCTGGCCTTTAAGTTGGTTGCGGGAGCCGGATTTGAACCGACGACCTTCGGGTTATGAGCCCGACGAGCTACCAGGCTGCTCCATCCCGCGTCCGTGTTATTACAACTGAGCAGTGGTTGTAATAAGTTGTCTGCAATGTTTGGTTGTTTTATACAATCAATTTGGTTGCGGGAGCCGGATTTAGACCTTCGCCCCGTGGTTATAAAGAGGAGCCCGAGGGCGACTTTCTATCATCACTTGTCACAATCAATTTGGTTGCGGGAGCCGGATTTGAACCGACGACCTTCGGGTTATGAGCCCGACGAGCTACCAGGCTGCTCCATCCCGCGTCCGTCATTGCGGGGCGCATCTTAGAGCTTTCGCTTTACATACGCAAGCGTTAATTTCGCTTATTTGGTTCGGTTGCCTATTTGCTAAGCAAAGCGGCGGTTTGTTGCTGCTATTGCTCCCTAAATGCTTACCAGGCTGCGCTGAAATAACCTTGGCCGCAACGCTGAGAAAGTGCGGCGCCAGGGTTGTCGATTCTGCTATACTAGCGGCCATTTTATTTTAAGGTTTGCTGCAATGCTGGAATTTTGGGCTTTAACGTCTAAGGGCGTGGAAGAGCTGTTAGCGGATGAGATCCGCAGTTATCAGGGTGAAGTGTTAAAGGTCTCAATGGGCGTAGTACGCTTTAAGGCCGATATTAAAACGGCCTACACCCTATGTTTATGGTCACGTCTGGCAACACGGATCCTGCGCTTAATTCAGTCGGAGCCGGTTACTGCCGAGTCGGATCTGTATCAGATCGCCAGTAATATCGACTGGGGCCAGTTAATGTCGGTGCGGCAAACCTTAGCCGTCGACTGTGTTGGCAAGCATCCCAAAATTGATAATACCCAATATGGCGGCATGCGCTTAAAAGACGCCATTGTCGATCAGTTTCGCGAAGAAACCGGCGATCGGCCGGATGTGGATCGCTTAAACCCCGATGTGCGGTTTCAGGTACGTCTGGATAAACAGCATTTTCACTTCCTGCTGGATTTCTCAGGCCCATCGTTACATCAACGCGGTTACCGTACCGGGCAGGGCGAGGCACCGTTAAAAGAGCATTTAGCGGCAGCCTTATTAAAGCGCTCTGGCTGGACTGTCGGTACCCCTTTGTACGATCCGTTCTGCGGTAGCGGCACTATTTTAATTGAAGCGGCGCAAATCAGCCTGAATCAGGCGCCGGGACTGGCACGGGAAAGCTTTGCCTTTGAGCGGGCACCGGGTTTTCGGGCCGCGGTATGGCAGCAATTAAAAGCCGATGCTAAAGCGCAGGCCTTGCCCGCGGGCGACACTATCCAGTTTTGGGGTACCGATACTGACGAGCGCAGCCTGAGTAAAGCGCGGCAAAATGCGGCCCGCGCCGGCGTGGCAAGCCTAATCAAATTTGATTATGCCGATGCCACTGCGTTAAAAGGCGCCGTGACGGATACCCCGGGTGTGATAGTGACTAACCCGCCTTATGGCGAGCGCTTGGGCGATCTGCCGGCACTGATCCCGCTTTACAGTAATTTCTCGCTGGCGCTAAAAACCCACTATCAGGGCTGGCGCCTGGCAATTATTACCTCGAACAGCGACTTACTGCGTGCACTGCGCTTATCTAAAGCCAAGAGCTACAAATTTAGTAACGGCCCGCTGGACTGTGAATTCACGCTGTTTGACCTCACAGAAAAGCAGGTGCAGGTAAGCTCCAGCGCGCCAGCGCTGTTTTTTAGTGAGAGCAGCGCCTTTGGTAACCGGCTGGCGAAAAACGTAAAAGCCATTCAAAAATGGGCCAAACGCGAAGGCTTAAGCTGCTATCGCTTATATGATGCCGATATTCCGGAATATAACGTCGCGGTAGATTGGTATGACGGCGAAGTGGTCGTGCATGAATATGCCGCGCCGGGCACCGTCGATGAACAAATTGCCCAGAAGCGCTTGTTCGATGTGGTGAATCAGGTACCAACAGTGCTGGGGATTAGCCCGGATAAGATGATCCTGAAGGTGCGGGAAAAGCAAAAGGGTACTAACCAGTATCAGGCACTGGCTAAAGCCGGCCAGTATAAAGAAGTGTCAGAGTATGGCGCTAAGTTCTGGGTTAACCTGCGCGATTATCTGGATACCGGGTTATTTTTAGATCACCGTATTACCCGGCGTATGCTGCAGCAACAAGCGCAGGGTAAGCGGGTATTAAACCTGTTTGCCTACACTGGCAGTGCCTCGGTGCATGCGGCTATTGGCGGTGCGACCAGTGTCACTACCGTTGATATGTCCAATACCTATCTGGATTGGGCTAAACGCAACTTTATGCTGAACGGTCTTAATGGTAAACAATACCAGTTTGAACAGGCAGATTGCTTACAGTGGCTCGCCCGCAGCCGGAATTTATTTGATTTGATCTTTGTCGATCCGCCAACCTTTTCCAACTCGAAACGGATGGAAGATAGCTGGGATGTGCAGCGCGATCATGTCAAATTACTGAATATGTTGATTAGCAAGATGGCACCGGGCGCTAAGGTGATTTTCTCTAATAATAAGCGGCGCTTTAAGCTTGATTACGCGGCGCTGGAGGAAGCCGGCTGGCAGGTGAAAGATATCTCGGCTGCGACCTTACCGGAAGATTTTAAGCGCAACCCGCATATTCATGTCTGTTTTGAGCTAACCCGGCCATGAGTGATTTAACCCTATACAGCACCTGGGGCTGCCATCTGTGTGAACAGGCCGAAGCCCTGGTGCAGCGAGCTGGCCTGGCCGATAAACTGCAGGTACGGGATATCGTCGATGATGAGGCGTTATTTGCCCGTTTTCGGGTGCATATTCCGGTGCTGGCAGCCAGTGATGCGCAGGGGCAGGAACAATTATTGTATTGGCCTTTTGATCAAAGTGCGTTAGTCAGCTGGCTAGCCGCTTTGGATCTGACAACAACCGATTAAAGCAGGATAGGGTAACGTGGAGTTATTACGTTTTCAGCAGGCTTGCCTGGCCTTTGGTACCCACCCGGTACTGGATAAGGTGGATTTTAGTTTATTTACCGGTGAGCGGGTGTGTCTGGTTGGCCGTAATGGCGCCGGCAAGTCGACCTTTTTAAAATTGCTGACCGGTCAGCAAAATTTGGATGATGGCCAAATTGTGATGACGAACGGCGTGGTGCTAAGCCGCTTAGAGCAAGACCCGCCAGCCAAAATGGACGTGAAAATTGCCGACTTTATCCGTGAAGGTGCCGGTGATTTAGCAGAAAAGCTGCAGCAGTTTTATACCTTATCTGAGAATCTGGACGGTGCCGGCGATGCTGAGTACCGGTTATTTGAACGCTTGCAAAGTGAGCTCGACGCCCGCGATGGCTGGGGCTTAGAAGCGCGGGTTGAGATGCTGTGTCAGCAGTTTGATATGGACGGTAACGCCAGTTTATCCACCTTATCTGGCGGCTGGTTACGCAAAGCTGCGCTGGCACGGGCGTTAATTGCCAAACCCGATATTCTATTACTGGATGAGCCGACCAACCATTTGGATGTGGCTGCAATTCAATGGCTGGAGGGCTTTTTAAAGAGCTTTGCCGGCGCCATTATCTTTATCTCACACGACCGCGCCTTTATCCGTGCTTTAGCCACCCGGATTATCGATCTTGACCGTGGCTTATTGACCTCACATCCGGGTAACTACCAGGAATATCTGGATCGCAAACAAAAAATGCTGGAAGACGAACAGCAAGCTAATACGCTGTTCGATAAAAAACTGGCTGAAGAAGAAGTCTGGATCCGCCAGGGTATTAAAGCCCGCCGCACCCGGAACGAAGGCCGGGTGAGAGCGTTAAAAGCGCTACGCCGTGAGCGAGCGGCGCGGGTAGAGCAGTTAGGCAAGGTCGATTTTGCGATTGAGCAAGCGGCGCGATCCGGCAAGCTGGTGTTTGAAACCAAACAACTCAGCCATGCCTTTAATGGTGTACCGGTTATTCGCGACCTCGACTTACTGGTAATGCGTGGGGATCGTGTGGCCTTAGTGGGCCCCAATGGTGTCGGTAAATCCACGCTGATTAAGCTGTTATTAGGCGACTATCAGCAAGATAGTGGCGAGATCAAGCGTGGCACTAATCTGGAAGTAGCATACTTTGATCAGCACCGGATGGCGCTCGACTTAGATGCGACGGTGCAGGATAACGTCGCCGACGGTAAGCAAGAGATTAACTTAAATGGCCAAAGCCGGCATGTACTAAGTTATCTGCAAGACTTTTTATTTCCACCGCTGCGGGCCCGCACACCGGTACGCGCCTTATCCGGTGGTGAGAAAAACCGCTTATTACTGGCCAAGCTATTTGCTAAACCCAGCAACCTACTGATCCTCGACGAACCGACCAACGATCTGGATGTGGAAACGCTGGAGCTGTTAGAAGATATTCTGGAGCAGTATCAGGGCACCGTCTTGCTGGTCAGCCACGACCGCGAGTTTGTTAACAATACCGTGACCAGCTCACTGCTGTTTGCTGGCCAGGGCCGGATTATTGAAATTGCCGGCGGTTATGACGATGTGCTGGACTGGCAAGCGAAGCAGGGCGCTGATCTCACCGCAAAAAAAGCCGAGCCGGTAGCCGAAGTTAAAACTAATGCGCAGGAAAAACCGGTGCAGGCTTCTGTTAGCAGCGCTAAGAAGTTATCATACAAAGAGAAACGTGAATTAGAGCAGCTGCCGGCGCTGATTGAAAGCCTGGATCAGCAGCTTAGCGCCTTACAGACTGAAGTGAATGATGCCGACTTTTTTAAGCACAGCGCAGACTACACCCAGCAAAGGTTGAACCTAATCCAAGAAACCGAGTCGAAGCTGGCGCAGGCGTATCAGCGCTGGGAAGAATTAGAAGCCGCAATATCGTAAATTTTTAGGGGCCCGTTAATGAAATTATCACCGATCAGCTTAGCAGTATTGCCGTTGCTGACCATGCTCTCGGCGCAAGCCGCGGTGTATCAGATTGTTGAATTAGATACCAATAATAAAGTCCGTGCCACCAGCGGCGCTGCTGCAACCTTACAGGGCGCCGTTGTGACCAATGGCAGCACTTTTCTGGATATTACATTAGATCTAGATACGCTGGATTTTGAAAGCGAAACGATCAAAAGCTTACTGACTGAAGAGCAGTTGGAAAATGCAAAAAATGGCAATATTGATGCGGCGGTGACCAATATTTTAGTCAGTTATTTGGCGAACAATCCGTCAGTTCGTAATCAGCCAATTGGTGTTAGCCGGATCTTTAATCAGTCACAAAATGGCTTGGTGGCTCCACTGGTAGTACGTGATCTTAATGGTAGCCGCACTAACACTGAATTTGCTTATGCAGTGAATAATAGTGGCCAGATTGCCGCTATAGCGACCGCACCGGCCGCCAAACTGAATTTTACGCCGGTGCCAGAGCCAGTCGAAGAAGATGATGAAGAAGAAGCAGAAGAGCCTGAAATTCCGGTTATTCCACAGCCTTATACAGCTTGGGTACCAGAGCCGGGCTATATGCTGGGGTATGTATTAGATGGCGCGAATCGCATTGTATTACCGCCGGCCTATACTGATTTAGGCGGCGGTATGTCTGCGGCGCAGGATATCAATAATAACGGCCAGGTAGTGGGTTTTACGTCGGCCGGAGTTACCGATGCCATTAAAACATCAATTAATGGCATCTGTACTGGTAATTCGCAGCCATTGCAATATTGTCAAAACCTCGCGATGTCTAGTCGTGGTATTAGTCTGAGCACCTTAATTGGCCAAATTCGGCTGTATCAAACGGTCGATTCGCTGCCACAAGGCTATGATGAGCGTGGCGCACTCTGGCAGCTAAATACCGATGGTTCAGCGAGCTTAGTCAAAACTTACGGTTTCCTTGGTGACAAGGCAACCGGGCAGTTGGCGCCAAACTCTGAGGAGTATCCAACTCCTACCTACTACAGCCGTGCAAATGCAATAAATGATGCCGGAATTGCGGTAGGGCACTCTTTGTATTCCGATAAGGATCGCATAGTAAGTTTCTTCGATAACTTTGGTTTTGAGTACCGGCGTATTTATACTGCGCCACATGCCACTGTTTATCAGGGGGATGACGTAAAACCGATAGTCGATCCCGCGGAATGGTTAGCCAGCGTCGCAGTTGATATTAATAATCAGGACTTAGTCGCAGGTTATGCATACAAAAATATTAACAGTGCAGTGCGGGCAAAACTTTTTACCTATGATTTGGCTGCTAATGAACTGACGTTTGTTGATGGCTTCTTTAATAGCTCGGGTACAGAGCCAAGAGCGATGAATAATCAAGGACAAATTGTTGGTCGAGCGGAAGTGATTATCGGTGGTACTGTTGACCGCCGTTTACATGGGTTTCTGTATGATTCACAAAGCGGCACCTTTAGTGATCTGAATGATTTAGTCGCTTGTGATGCGCCTTACACCTTGGTTGATGCGACAGCGATTAATGATAATGGTGAGATTATGGCGACCGCTTTGGTACGCCGGCCACTGTTAGATGCAACGGGTCAACAACAAACAGCTGAAGACGGTTCTGTAGTGTTGCAAGAACAAGCCACAGCGGTGAAATTAAGACCCATCGCTAATGGCCAGCCTGCCAATTGTGATGGCGAAGATACCCGCTATGAGCGCAAAAGTGGTAGCTTTCAGCCCGTTTGGTTGCTGTTACTTGCCATGTTCCCATTATTCCGTCGGCGCTTTGCTAAAGGATAAACACTCGCCCTTTGGTTGATGACCGTCAAAACCCCACCGCGTTATCCCGGTGGGGTTTTTGTTTGCCGTAATCAATATTCGATTCCTTATAGCATTTTCGTCTAAAACGGCATATCACTAATTCTTAATAGATCTCATGCGCTTAGGGAAAGTCAAGACTTTTATTCGTTAGATCAACATTGAACCTTTGCTAAGCCTTGGCTATCTATTAACTGTAACATTGTTGTGCTAAGCGCAGCCTTGTTATTGTTAAAAACACAAAGTTGAGGAAGACTGCCGTATGAAAAGACAAAAACGTGATCGTCTGGAACGTGCTCATGCTCAAGGTTACCGTGCTGGTGTGACTGGCCGCTCAAAAGAAATTTGCCCTTATCAGAGTTTAGATGCCCGCTCAGAATGGCTAGGAGGTTGGCGGGAAGCGATGGCAGACAGGAATGTCGGATTATTTAACAAAGGTGCCTGATTACGGCCTGTAACGCAAAAGCCCCGTCAACTAGCGGGGCTTTCTGGTTTAAGGGGCTAAGCGCTTAGAAGCTTGACGTATCCTGGAATAAACCCACTTTCAGATCGGTTGCGGCATAGATTTCACGACCATCGACACTCACCACACCATCACCAATACCCATAAACAGCTTACGTTTAATCACCCGTTTCATATTGATGGTGTAAGTGACTTTTTTCGCCGTTGGCAGAATCTGACCGGTAAACTTCACTTCACCCACGCCAAGCGCGCGGCCTTTACCCGGACCACCTGACCAGCCTAAGAAGAATCCTACCAGCTGCCACATTGCATCTAAACCTAAGCAACCTGGCATCACCGGATCACCTTTAAAGTGACAGCCAAAGAACCATAAGTCCGGGGTGATGTCCAGTTCGGCAATGATTTGGCCTTTGCCATATAAACCACCTTCTTCAGAAATATGGATAATGCGGTCCATCATCAGCATATTGTCAGTAGGTAACTGGCTGTTGCCCGGGCCAAAGAGTTCGCCGTTGCCACAAGCGATTAAATCTTCTTTTGTAAAGCTATTCTTAGTCATGTATGTTTAGTCCAATATTAAAGCTGCGTCAGCTTAGCGAACAGCTGTACGCCAGACAAGTCCGATTTGTACAACTTTACCAATTTTATCGCAGATAACTGGCGAAGGTGGCAACAAATTTCCGTATAGTTAAGCTGACATCAGCATCTGGTGTGAGGTCATACCGGTACCGGAGTGCTGTGGATAAGTTGAGGGTGCTATGAGTGATGAGAAGGTCAGCGCGCTGAGTAATGCTGAGAAACAGCGGCGCTATCGCGAACGGCAAAAAGGTTCGGGTAAAAAAGAGCTGCGCGGCTATTTAACGCCGGAAGCCTTGCAGTGCTATCAGGAAATTGCGGAAAAAACCCAGTGGAACGATAGTACCCTATTAAGCAATGCCATTCGTTTAATGTATGCCGCTCATAAATTAGGCCAAATTGGCATTTTGAATAGCTGGCTAAACGAGCATAAACGTTAAGCCGGTGAATTATGCTGCAGCGGTGACGCTGCAGCCACTTCGCGTTATAATAGCTGCCGTTTAATAACACGCTTTGCGTGGTAGCTTCTTTTGCCAAGTCAGGAACCCAGCATGATTTTATTTGTCCGCGATCTCACCGTTATCGACTTTTCTTACCTGCATCGCCAGCGCGGTATGCTGGGAGAGAGCTATATTGTCGATGTCGAGCTGCATGGCGCGCTGGACGATACGGCTATGGTGTTCGATTTTGGCAAGGTCAAGAAAGTCATTAAGCAGGCGATAGACCGTCTGGTCGATCATAAATTAGCTGTAGCAGCGGATTGTCCGGCTTTTAGTCAACAAGTCTGCGATGACCTGAGCATTGTTCGCTATCAGAGTGAGCGCGGCCTGATCCAGTTAGCGTGTCCGGCTCAAGCCTTTGCGGTGATCCCTGGTGCAGAAATCAACGAAGCCACTGTAACGGCATTTTTGCAGCAACAGATCAAGCCATTATTGCCGGCTAATGTCGAACAGCTGGTTCTGACTCTGCGGCCGGAAGCGATCAGCGGTTTCTATTATCATTACAGCCATGGTCTGAAAAAGCACGATGGCAACTGTCAGCGGATTGCCCATGGCCATCGTTCGACCATTCAAATTTATGAAAACAATATGCTGGCGCCAAAACTAAACAAATTATGGGCCGAGCGCTGGCAGGATATTTATCTGGGTACACAAAGCGATCTCGTTGTGCCACAGCAATTACAGCATTTAACGCCAGCAGTAACCGACTACAGTTTCCGTTATCAGGCATCGCAGGGCTGGTTTGAGCTTTGTATGCCGCAAGCGCATTGCGAAATTGTGCCCTGTGATACCACAGTCGAGTGTCTGGCCGATTTTATTGCGGATACGCTAAAAGCGCAGAATATCAAGCAGACATATAAGGTGGTTGCTTATGAAGGTGTGGGGAAAGGCGCTGTTGCTATGCGCCCTTAATGGGGTGCTGCCGGCGCAGCTCAGTGCTGTTGAAGTGATACTGGACGGGCACTTGACTCAGGGTAGCCTGATCCGCGGCACCGTGCCGGCAGGGGCCAAAGTGTGGTTTAACGATAAACCACTGGCCGTCAGTGCACAGGGACATGTGGTATTTGGCATTGGCCGTGATGCCACACTAAATCATCAGCTAACCGTTGAGCATCATGGTGAACAGCGGCAGATCCCACTAAGCTTTAGCGCGCGGCAATACGATATTCAACGGATTACCGGTGTCGAGCAAAAATATGTTGAACCACCGCAAGAGGTCAGGGCCCGCATCGCCCGCGACAATAAACGTGTACGAGAGGTGCGGCAAACCTTTACCGACAAAACCCTGTTTTTAAGTGCGCCACTTCAGCCGTCAGAAGGGCGGATTAGCGGGGTATATGGCAGTCAGCGGGTTTTTAACGGTCAGCCACGCAATCCGCATTTTGGTTTGGATATTGCAGCGCCGGTTGGCGCACCGGTGCTGGCCCCTTGGGATGGCAAGGTGCTACTGGCTGAAGATCTATATTTCTCCGGTTTAACCTTGATTATCGACCATGGCATGGGTGTGACATCCACCTTTATGCATTTGCATCGCTTTCATGCCGCGGTGGGCGATACGGTTAAAGCCGGTACAAAAATCGCCGAAGTGGGTGCCACCGGCCGCGTGACAGGACCGCATCTGGACTGGCGCATTAACTGGTTTCAGGAGCGGCTGGATCCACAATTGTTGCTGCCAGCGTCAGATCGGCCTGAACCCAGACGTATTCCGTTAAATTAAACCGGTATCACGCACAGAACTGGTTAACGATAACGCCGGCAACTGCCGGCGTTATCGTTTAGTGTAAAAATATTGAATCGGTTAGGTGTTGGCTGACAATGGCGTTAACCAGCGCTGTAATTTAGCGTCATCAGCGACACTTAGCATCGCAACCTGCGCTTTAGCAGCTTGTAAGGTGAGCGGCAGCGTCAGTAACCGGTCTTTACGAAATATCGTCAGTGGTTGTTCCGAGCCATAAGGCAAACGCTTTAACAACTGTGGCAGGCTTTTGTCGGTAATTTTATAACCGGCTATAGCCAGCAGTTGATCGCCTGCCATCAAACCTGCCTGATGTCCTGCTGAGTCAAGATAAAGCTGCTGTATTGTGACCAGGCCGTTTTGCGTTTTCAGGCTACAACCGAGAGTTGCTGGCGCGTTTTGCTGCTGTGTGCCATGAGTGTCATCAAAGTGCTGAGGGCTACGCCAGTTGAGATTTAAGCCAAGTTTGGCAAAGCTGTCGGCCAGTGGCAAAGGCTGTGCCCGGTAAACCCAGTCTTCAACCTGCGCGGCCAGCGCTTTAAAACCCGCTGCACTGAGTGCGTCGAAGAAACTGCGATCTGCAGTACCCGTTGCCAGATAATGCTGATAGAAATCACGACAGAAGCGACTCAGGTCCTTATTGTTGGCTTGCAGCTCGGCCTCTACTGCCAGCGCAACCAGAGCGCCTTTAGCGTAATAGCTGACAATGCTATTCGGGGCATTTTCATCCTGCAGGTAATACTTGGTCCAGGCGTTAAAACTACTATCACTGAGGCTCTGCCGGCTATCAGAAGGGTTTCGCGTAACCCGCGTAACCAGTTGTTCCAAGGCGGTCAAATAGGCTTGCTGGCTAATGCGGCCACTTTTAATCAGGGCTAAATCGTCAAAATACGAGGTAAAACCTTCGTAGAGCCACAGCTGTGGCGTATATTGTTCCTGCGAGAGCTGATAAGCATGAAACGGGGCCGGCTTTAGGCGCTTCACCCACCAGGTATGAAAATACTCATGGCTGATTAAGCCAAGTAACGTCTGGTATGCGTCATCGGGGGCCGTCATTTGTCTGGCGGGTAAATCATGGCGGCTGCATAGCAGCAGTGTGCTGTCTTTATGTTCGAGACCGCCATAACCGTGTTCGGTGATCCAGAGTAAAAACCAGTAATGGTGTAAATCGTCCGGTAAACCACCAAAAACTGCCCGCTGTGCCTGACACAGTTGTTCGGTATCGGCCAGCAGCCGTTCGCTGTCATAGTGATTCTGGCTGCTCACCACCAGATAGTGTGGCACGCCATCGACCGCAAATTGCTGTACTGTGAATAAACCGACCAGCAATGGGCTATCAATCAGTTGTTGATAGTCCGTGGCCTGATAAATACCAAAATCCAGCAGTGCTGTGCCCTCAGCACGAGGTAACGCGGTCGCAACCCGCCAGTTTTCGGTTACGTGAAACTCTGGGCGTAGTAGTTCAAATTGCTGCGGATAATGGGTTTGCTCGCTAACCGCCAGGCACAAGCAAGCCGGATTAAGGATCGCCGTTTCATCATCGAGATAAGCCGCGCGTACCGATAAATCATTGGCGTAAATCAGATAACTGACCGTAACTTCCTGTTGTCGACAGGCCAGATTCCAACGTTGTTTGTCCAGTTGCTGCAGTGCGAGTTCGCCGCTTGTATCGCGGGCGCTAATTTGCATTATGTGTCGCGCGAAGTTGCGAATCATATAACTGCCCGGGATCCAGGCCGGTAAACTGAGTTCATGCTGGCTGGCGCTTGGTATAAAACGTAACTCCACCCTCAGCTGATGGGCACTGATATCGCTGATTTGCACCTGATAACGGACGCTGTTCATACTACCTCTTTGCTGTGTTCGCTGATGTTTACCGTCTGCTCTGCCAAAATGACGTTTTATTCCGGCTAACGGAGCAACTGCCGGTTAAATAACCGGAAAATACACCGGCAGTTCTGCAGTAGGTTACGGCTTACCGTATAATAGCATTTTTATTTTACCGGCAGGTTTTGTTATGGCAAATGAAGCGCTTATCCAAAAAAGAATCGAATACGCGGTTACGCGTGTCACTAAAACGGTGTTTCCCGGCCGTACCAACCATCACAATACCCTGTTTGGTGGCGAAGCCTTAGCCTGGATGGATGAAGCTGCATTTATCGCGGCCACCCGCTTTTGTCGCAAGCCACTGGTAACCGTTTGTTCAGATCGGGTCGATTTTAAAGAGTCAATCCCGGCCGGTACTATTCTGGAGCTGGTGGCAAGGGTCGCGCATGTTGGCCGTACCAGTATCAAGGTACAGGTCGATATCTTTGTGGAGCATATGTACAACGACGACCAGCATAAAGCTATTTCCGGTAGTTTTACCTTTGTTGCCCTGGATGAAAATCGCAAACCAACACCGGTATTAGGGGATCTATGAATCGCAATAAGGTTCTCTTGTGTAACTGGCCAGACCTTGCTATGTTGCTGCTGTTAATTTGTGCCGTCAGGTAAATTGTCTCTAAGCCCCGTGAAGAAGAGGTTGCTATGAAAACTGCCGAGCAATGGTTTAGCGAGTATGCGGTAAGCCATCAACATCCGACTAATAAACTGATCCACTGGTTTGCCGTGCCTGTCATTTATATCACGGTGCTGGGCTTGTTGTGGCAAATTCCTATGCCCTTTGCCGGCTTCGCTGAGCAGGGCATTAATTGGGCTTTATTGCTGGTGCTGCCAGCGCTGGTATTTTACTTTTTACTGTCTTTTAGTATTGGCCTCGGTATGACGATTTTTACTGCGGCGGCAGTTACGCTGTTGCGGGCCCTGGAGCAGCAAAGTGTGCTCCAGATCTGGCAGTGGTCATTATTGGTCTTTGTGGTGATGTGGGTATTCCAGTTTGTTGGTCACAAAATAGAAGGTAAAAAGCCGTCTTTTTTTCAGGATCTGGCATTTTTGCTGATTGGCCCGGCCTGGTTACTCGGCTTTATCTTAAAGCGCCTGCATATTCGTTATTGATATCATTCCCCGGTTTGGTCAGCACACGAGCTTGCGATTAATGTCTGGCTAAACACGGCAGGTGGTAGCGGTTTTTGCGCGGTGCCGCTTTATAATAACAGGATGATTTTGTAAGACTCGGCATAAATTTGAATAAGCTGTTTGAAGATCGTAACCGACAGTTCTGGATCCTGCATACGCTTGGTTGGCTGGGTTTTGCCATTGTCAATTATCTAAGCTCACTGGTACTCGATACCCGTGATGCTTATCTTATTGTAATCAGCCTGGACGCCTATGTCGGCTGGTTGCTGACCATTCCGCTGCGTTACTTCTATCGCCATATCTGGGCCTGGGAGCCGTGGAAAATGATTTTGACCGTGCTGGTCGTCGCTTTGTTAATAGCGATGTTCTGGACGGTGATCCGTAATTTCAATTACTGGGAAATCTATCGTCATGGTTACCGGCCAAGCGATTGGTTGCTTTACATCAAAGACACGCCAGCGGCCTTTTATGTGATGCTTAGCTGGAGCGGCTTGTATTTCGGCATCAAGTATTATCAAACCTTGCAGGCCGAAAAGCAGAAATCCTTGACGGCGATGAACAAGGCGCATGAAGCTCAGCTGAAAATGTTACGTTATCAGTTAAATCCACATTTCTTGTTTAACACCTTAAATGCGATTTCTACTCTGGTGCTGATTAATGATAATGATACTGCCAATAAAATGGTAAGCCGGTTAAGCGATTTTTTACGCTATTCTTTATACAAAGATCCGATCAACAAGGTGCCACTGGAGCAGGAAATTTATGCTGCCAGGCTCTATCTGGAGATTGAGAAAGTTCGGTTTTCAGAGCGCTTGTCGATAGTGATTGATGTTGAACCCGGTACTGAAAAGGCGCTGGTACCTAGTCTGATTTTGCAACCTCTGATTGAGAACGCGATTAAATATGCCGTTGCACGTGAAGTAAACGGTGGTGAAATTGCGATAACCACCCGCAAGTTCGGCCATGATTTGTTGCTCGAAGTCGCAGATAACGGTCCGGGTTTACCCGAGATTGTCGATAGTAGCAAAACCGCTGATAATAAGGGCAGTGGCGTCGGGCTGGTAAATACCCGAGAGCGGTTGGCTGCATTGTATGACAATGATTTTGCCCTGGTGCTAACCCAAAATCAGCCGCGCGGCGTAAAGGTAAATATTAGAATTCCATTACAATTAGAACAAACGGAAACCAAAGATGCTTAAAGTCATAGTGGTAGATGATGAACCGCTGGCGCGTAAAGGGATGTTGGTCCGCCTGACAGCTTTTCCTGAGCTGCAGGTGGTTGCAGAGTGTGCTAACGGGCCGGATGCGATAGCGGCCATTCAGGCGCAAACCCCCGATCTCGTGTTCTTAGATGTTGAAATGCCCGGTATGGATGGCTTTGCAGTGTTAAAAGCGTTGCAGGAACGGCATATCCGCTTACCCTATGTGGTGTTTGTTACCGCTTATGATCACTACGCTTTCAACGCTTTTGAAGTGCAGGCGGTCGATTATGTGTTAAAGCCTGTGGAGCCAGAGCGCTTAAAAGCTGCGGTCGAAAAAGTTCTGACCTTTCACAATGCGGCCGATAGCCAAAAACGCACTGATAAACTTGCGGCGGCGGTAGCCCGTTTAACTGGCGATCAGCCGGATACGATTTTAGAGCGGCTGGATAACGCTGAGCCGGTGGTCAGTGATCGTTACCCGGAAGCTATTAGCATTAAAGACAGCGGGGAAATCACCCGGGTACAGGTACAGGACATCGACTGGGTTGATGCCGCAGGTGACTACATGTGCATTCATACCCGGGATGGTCAGACTCATATCCTGCGCCGGACGATGAAAGAACTGGAGTCGGAATTAGATCCACGCTTGTTTGTGCGGGTACATCGCTCCGCTATTGTTAACGTCAACACTATTGCTAAACTGCAAATGTTAACTAACGGCGAGCATCAGCTGGTGCTGACCAATGGTCAGGCGGTTAAGGTGAGCCGCAGCTATAAAGATAGGGTGAAACAGGTATTTAGCCACTAAGTTTCAGCTAGCTTCCAATCAAGGCTTGCTTAACAAAAAGGTGCGAATGCGCACCTTTTTTTGTGCTGAATTTTAAACTGACAACAATTAACTACTGCCAACTTGTTGCTGCCAGCGCACGAGGAAGGGGTCAATCGCTTTTCTGCGGTCACCGGTTTTACTAAGCGGGTATAGCACAGCTTCACCATTCACTTCGCCGGCCATTTGCAGATGAGCACCTTGTAATAGTTGCTCTACGGCAAAGGCCCCTAATTTAGTTCCCAGAATTCGATCGGCACCAACAGGGCTGCCTCCGCGCTGAATATGCCCCAGAATACAGGCACGGCATTCAATACCGATGGCCTTGCTTAATTCATCCGCCAGTGCGGTGGTGCCGCCCGGATAACTGTTTTCGGCCACGACGATAATATAGCTGCTCTTACCCATTAGCAGCTGGGCGTGCTGAATCGGGGTGATCACCGATCGTAAATCACCAGGTTGTAACCGGCCAAACTCCGGACAAATAATCTGTTCAGCGCCAGCGGCAATACCGGCTGAGAGCGCAATATAACCACTGTGGCGGCCCATCAATTCCACTAAGAAAATCCGCTCAAAGGCATCAGCGGTATCGCGAATTTTATCAATGGCATCCAGTGCCGTATCAATGGCAGTTGCATAGCCAATAGTATTGTCGGTACCGTCAACATCGTTGTCGATGGTACCCGGGACGCCAATAATCTGGCCGTTATAATGTTTGGCAATTTCTAATGCGCCACGAAAGCTGCCGTCACCACCAATTACGATCAGCGCATCGATATCCAATTGATGCAAGGTTGCGGCAGCTTGCGCCGGACCATCCGGTGTTTGTAGTGCAGGGCAACGGGCGCTTTTTAGAATGGTACCGCCACGCTGAATAATATTTTGCACATGATGGCCGAGCAGCGTTTTATATTCCGACTCCAGCAGGCCGTTATAGCCATGTTTGAAGCCTATTACTTCGATATTACAGGCCGCCGCGGTGAGCTGTACTGCACGGATTGTGGCATTCATGCCAGGAGCATCACCGCCAGAGGTAAGAACCCCGATACGTCTGATCCGATCCATTCTCTATCTCTCCAGTTAACTGTTACCCACGAACACTGCAGAGCAGTATAAACATTAATCTCTACTTTAGTTTGATTTGTCGCAATAATGCGAAAAGCACGGGACAGAACCTGCGCTATCGGCGACAATACGCCAACTAACGCAACGTTAGTGTTTTTTTGGAATCAAGTCTGATGCATCAAATTACCGGTAAAACCCTGGTTGGCTTTTTATTGGCGCTAACCACGGCTGTGTTATGGGGCGTGCTGCCTATAGCGTTAAAAATCCTGTTAGAAGTCGTCACCGCAAATACTATTACGGCAATCCGTTTTCTGGCGGCAGCGGTGATGGTGGGCTTATGGTTGGGGCTACGTGGTAAATTGCCCGCGTTAGGCGTATTAAAACAGCCAAAGCTGGCGTTGCTGCTGGCCATTTGTATCGTTGGCTTACTACTGAATTATATTTTATACCTGACAGGCCTCGATCGTTTAACAGCCGAAACCGCGCAGACGGTGATCCAGTTGGCGCCATTTTTAATGATGCTGGGCGGGATCTGGATATTTAAAGAACGCTTATTGTTGTGGCAGAAAATCGGCGCCTGGACGCTAGTCGCTGGCTTGTTGCTATTTTTTAACGAGCGTTTGCTCACGTTACTGATGCAAGCCAGTACCGAAACCTTTGGCGTCCTGCTGGTTATCGCCGCTGCGATTACCTGGGCTGCTTACGCACTGGCGCAAAAGCAGCTACTGGTAAACTACAGCTCGAAACAGATTATGTATCTGATTTATTTTGCCGGTGCGCTGGCGTTTTTACCGGTATCGGATCTAACCCCACTAATCGACTTTAGTGTCTTACAGTGGGGATTATTGGTTTTTTGTTGTTTAAATACTGTCGTCGCTTATGGTGCCTTCGCCGAAGCATTGCATCACTGGGAAGCGTCGAAAGTTAGTGCCGTGCTGGCTATTACCCCCTTAATCACCATTGGCAGTGCTAAGTTGCTGGCGTGGATCTGGCCGGAACTGGTGCAGGCGCAACTATTAAATGGCTGGTCGTTGTTTGGTGCTTGTCTGGTCGTCGCCGGCTCCGCTTTAACAGCGTTAGCGCCGCAATTTGTGCAATACCGCGCTGCACGTAAAGTGCGCAAGTTGCAGCGTGATGTGCTGTAACTAAAAGCTACTTAGTTAAAAATAAAAAGGCCCCGCAAAGCGGGGCCGGTGCTTTTTGGCAAGAGGTTATTTAACTGTAACGATCTTGCAGGTATTAGAGGCGCCTACGGTTTCCATTACATCACCGTGCGTGATAATGACCAGATCACCGCTTTTTAAGCCAGCTTTATTTCGGATTACTTCGATGGCTTTGTCGGCCAGTTCGGCTGCGGTCACTTCGGTACTGTCAAAAAATGCCGGATAAACCCCACGGTATAACGCCATCTTGTTCAGAGTACGGGTATGACGTGACAGCGCATAAATTGGCTGAGGTGACGTAATACGCGACATCAGCTTGGCGGTATAACCTGACTCAGTCAGCGTAATAATGGCTTTGATGCCTTCCAGATGATTGGCGGCATACATTGCCGACAGCGCAATAGTTTCGCTCACTTCTGAAAACGACAGGTTCATCCGGTGCTTGGAGGTTTGTACTGACGGATGCTTTTCAGCACCGTTACATACCCGAACCATGGCTTTAACCGTTTCTACCGGATATTTACCGGCAGCGGTTTCAGCTGACAGCATCACGCCATCGGTACCATCTAATACTGCGTTGGCAACATCCATCACCTCAGCGCGAGTTGGCATTGGATTTTCGATCATGCTCTCCATCATCTGGGTAGCGGTGATCACAATCCGATTCAGCTGGCGTGAGCGGGCAATAATGCGCTTTTGCTGACCCACCAGCTCAGCATCGCCGATTTCCACACCCAGATCGCCGCGGGCGACCATCACTGCGTCTGAGGCTTTAATAATGTCATCCAATGTCGCATCATCGGCAACGGCTTCAGCGCGTTCAACTTTGGCCATAATACGGGCTTCGGAACCCGCCGCTACCGCCAGTTCACGGGCATAGCGTAAATCGTCGCCGCTGCGCGGGAAAGATACTGCCAGGTAATCCACATCGATTTCAGCGGCGGTAATAATGTCACGCTTATCTTTTTCGGTCAGGGCGGGGGCAGTCAGGCCGCCACCCTGGCGGTTAATGCCTTTATTATTACTCAGTTTGCCGCCAACTACGACGGTAGTGGTCACACGCTCGCCCGCAACGGCGGTTACCTGCAGTTGAATACGACCATCATCCAGCAGCAGTAAATCGCCGGCTTTAACATCCTGTGGTAGCTGTTTGTAATCGATCCCGACCTGAGTCTCATCGCCTTCACCTTTCGGCAAGCTGGCATCGAGTACAAAATCTTGTCCTTCTTCCAGCATAACGGCATTGTTTCTGAAGGTTGAGACCCTGATCTTCGGACCTTGCAAATCACCTAAGATAGCGACATGAGCACCGACTTTCTCAGCCGCTGCACGTACCATCTGCGCCCGGGCTTTGTGGTCATCGGCTGAGCCGTGAGAAAAATTAAGCCGGAACACAGTGGCGCCGGCTTGGATAAGTTTTTCGATAACAGCCTGGCTGTTGGTCGCTGGCCCCAGGGTGGCAACGATCTTGGTTCTTCTTAACATTAGAAACTCCCGCTGATGACGCACTTGGCATAGTGTGCCGTAGTCTAATGTAATTTTATTACAGAATACAGGTTAAATCTGAATATAAATTACACGTCTGAGCAGTAACATGCTTTAGAGTGACATATCTTTTTTATCAAAGCGTGAGCCACGCAGACTGTCTTTAACTTTTTTCAGGTTCTCTCTAAATTTGCTACCACGTCTTAAAGTAAAACCCGTTGCCAGGATATCAATCAGTACCAGCTGTGCGACCCGCGATGCCATTGGCATATAAAGATCAGTATCTTCAGGTACATCCAACGACAGAACTAACGAGCACTCACGCGCCAGGGGACTGTCATAAGCAGTAATACCGATGACGGTGGCATCATTTTCTTTCGCAATAGCGGCAATTTCACACAGATTTTTAGTGCGACCGGTATGGCTGATACAGACTACGACATCACCTTCAGTACTGTTTATTGCAGACATCCGCTGCATCACGATGTCGTCAAAGCAGACTACCGGCACATTAAAACGGAAGAATTTATTCTGTGCATCGTGAGCGACCGACGCCGAGGCCCCCAAGCCAAAGAAGGAGATTTTTTTTGCCTGTGTCAGCACATCAACTGCTTTATTAATGGTGCTGATATCGACCCGCTGACGTGCCGTATCCAGCGCTGCCATTGTTGATTCAAAGATCTTAGCGGTGTAGGCTTCAGGGCCATCTTCCTCTTCAACATGTCGGTTTACATAAGGGGTGCCATTCGCCAGGCTTTGTGCCAGGTGTAATTTAAAATCCGGAAATCCTTTCGTATCCAGGCGGCGGCAGAAACGATTGACGGTCGGTTCACTCACATCGGCCATCTTGGCCAGCGCCGCAATACTACTGTGGATCGTCACCTGCGGATTCGCCAGAATGACATCGGCAACTTTGCGCTCAGACTTGCTAAAGTTGTTGACACTGCTTACGATTTTTTCCAGTACATTCATTCGTGGTTACCTGCGCTTGTCCGTCCCCGTGCTAGGAGGGCTATGCTATAGTGCGTTTTTATCGGCGTATTATGACGACGCCTTGTTAGCTGAGTTGTCTGCTTTCACTCTGGCGGACAAAACGGTATTAAATTTACCACAATTTATCCGGAATGCGATCAAGGCTACATTATAATAATCCATTCACGCTTAACAGCCAGTATTTTGTAATTTAATTACAGTATTTGGCGTTTACAACCGCTTTTCAGTCCGCTAGACTGGGTCAAGTGTTGTAAAATTACATCTTCTTTATAGGCTGAGTTATGACAACCACCCCAAACCAGGCATGTGATTTAATTTTATTCGGTACCAAAGGCGATCTCGCCCGCCGTAAGTTACTGCCAGCCTTATATCAGTTAGAAAAAGCCGGGTTACTGTGTGAACAGTCGCAAATCATCGGTGTTGCCCGGGATGAACTGGACCGCAGCAGTTATGTTGAGCTGGTTAAAACCAATCTGGTACGTTTCCTAAAGAAGGAAGCCTTAGACGATAAGGTATGGCAGGCATTAGCCGCCAAACTGCATTATGTGCAGCTGGATATGACCAAGATTAGCGATTACCAGAAACTGGCGGCGGTTACTGAGCCGAATAAAAGAATCACTGTCAGCTATTTTGCTACCCCGCCTGCGCTTTTTGGTGATTTATGCCGTGGCCTGGCTGAAGCCGGCTTAGCAGCCGAGCCATCACGAGTCGTGCTGGAAAAGCCGATTGGTCACGATCTGGCATCGTCTAAAGTCATTAATGACCAGGTTGCTGAATACTTTAAAGAATCTCAGATTTACCGTATTGACCATTACCTGGGTAAAGAAACGGTGTTAAACCTGTTAGCACTGCGTTTTGCCAACGCCATTTTTGCTTCGAATTGGGATCATAATGCCATCGATCATGTGCAAATTACCGTGGCGGAAGAGGTTGGGGTAGAGGGCCGTTGGAGCTACTACGATGATGCAGGTCAGATGCGCGATATGGTGCAAAACCATCTGTTGCAAGTGTTGTCACTGATTGCAATGGAGCCACCGGCACGACTGGACGCTGATAGCATTCGGGATGAAAAGCTCAAAGTATTAAAAGCACTGCGTAAAATCGATCAGAGCAACGTGCAGGAAAAAACCGTGCGTGGCCAATACAGCGCCGGCTTTGTTGCTGGTCAGGCGGCGCCTGGTTATTTAGAGGAAGAGGGCGCAAGGCCCAACAGTAAAACCGAAACCTTTGTTGCGATTAAAGTGGATATCGATAACTGGCGCTGGGCCGGTGTACCTTTCTACCTGCGTACCGGCAAGCGGATGCCGAAAAAGCACAGTGAAGTGGTGATTTGTTTTAAACCACAGCCGCACAATATTTTTCGCGACACCTACCGCGATCTGCCCGCCAACAAGTTGATTATCCGCTTGCAGCCGGATGAGGGGGTCGAAATTCAAATGATGAACAAAATCCCGGGTCTGGGCGAACATATGCGACTGCAGCAGAGCAAGCTAGACTTAAGTTTTGACGAAACCTTTAAGTCGCAACGCATCGCTGATGCTTATGAGCGTCTGTTGTTAGAGGCGATGTTGGGAAATCAATATTTGTTCGTACGCCGCGACGAAGTTGAGCAAGCCTGGAAGTGGGTTGACAGCATTCTGCAAGCCTGGAAAGACAGTAATGAACCGCCAAAAGCCTATCAGGCTGGTAGCTGGGGTCCGGTAGCGGCCATTTCAATGATGGCGCGCGATGAACGTAACTGGGATGAGTAAGATGCAACTACAACAGTTTGTGAACAGCGATGCGTTAAACGACGCCTTTGCTGCTCAGCTAGTCACCATCTTAGAACAGGCAATTGCTGATCGCGGCGCTGCTTATCTGGTGGTATCGGGTGGCCGCACACCGCAGGTGTTATTTGCCAAATTGGCGGACACACCTCTGGCTTGGGAAAAAGTAACAGTGTTACTGGCGGATGATCGCTATTTACCGCCGGATGCCGAGCATAGCAACGAGCGTTTAGTACGTAATACCTTGTTGCAACGCCATGCTGCCAGCGCCCGTTTTATCAGTTTATATGCCGCTGCCGATGATGCTTATGCCGCGGTGCCAGTTATTGCCAATCGGCTGTCTGCGTTGCCGACCTTTGATGCGGTGATCCTCGGCATGGGTGAAGATGGCCATACCGCTTCTTTATTTCCGTGTTGCGCAGAGTTAGCGGCCGGCATGGCGGATAATGCCCCTGTGGTATTGGCCACCAGCCCGACCACAGCGCCTTATCAGCGGATCACCCTGAGTAAAGCGCGATTGTTGCAAAGTCGTCAGCTATTTTTGCATCTGGTGGGCAGCAATAAACTCGCTGTACTGGAGCAGGCGCAAGCTGGTACGGATCAATTAGCGATGCCAATTCGGGCTTTTTTACAACAAACTGCCGTGCCAATGGCAGTGATGTACTCGCCAAGTTAGAGGTTAACCATGAACCCAGTTATTCAGCGCGTCACCGACCGCATTATTGCCCGTAGCAGCAAAAGCCGGGCTATTTACCTGGACCGGCTTGAAGAAGCACGTCGCAAGGGGCCTCATCGCGGGGCGCTCAGTTGTGGTAACCTGGCACATGGCTTTGCCGCTTGTAATGCCTCCGAAAAAAGCGACCTGCGTAGTCTGACAAAAGCCAATATCGCTATTATCTCGTCCTACAACGATATGCTGTCAGCGCATCAGCCTTACCAGTTCTACCCGGAAATCATTAAAAAAGCGGTGGCCGAAGTGGGGAGCGTGGCACAGTTTGCCGGTGGTGTCGCCGCCATGTGTGATGGTGTGACTCAGGGCCAGCCGGGGATGGAACTTAGCCTAATCAGCCGCGATAATATCGCGATGGCGGCAGCTATTGGCTTATCCCACAATATGTTTGATGGCGGCCTGATGCTTGGGATCTGTGACAAGATAGTGCCGGGTTTATTGTTAGCTGCGCTCAGTTTTGGTCATTTGCCCTTTGTGTTTGTGCCCGCCGGCCCCATGCCGTCTGGTATTCCGAACAAAGAAAAAGCCCGGGTTCGCCAGCTGTTTGCTGAAGGCAAGGTCGGTAAAGAAGAGCTGCTGGAAGCCGAAGCAAAATCCTACCATGCTGCCGGTACCTGTACTTTCTATGGTACCGCCAACTCTAACCAGTTAGTGGTTGAGGTGATGGGCCTGCACTTACCTGGCTCGTCTTTTATCAACCCTTACACGCCGCTGCGTGATGAGCTCACCCGCGCAGCCGCGCGCCAGGTGACCCGCTTGACCGATCTGGGTACTGATTACCTGCCAATTGGTAAGTTGGTTGATGCTAAGGTGGTGGTTAATGGCATAGTGGGCTTGTTGGCAACCGGTGGTTCTACCAACCATACCATGCATTTAATTGCCGTGGCCCGCGCGGCAGGCTTTATTGTGAATTGGGATGATTTTGCGGAGTTATCACAAGCTACACCGCTACTGGCAAAAATTTACCCGAACGGTCAGGCCGATATTAACCACTTTCAACATGCCGGTGGCGTGCCTTTGCTGATCCGGACGCTATTAGACGCAGGCCTGTTACATGAAGATGTGCAGACGGTAGCCGGATTTGGCTTACGTCGTTACACCCAACAGCCGCTGCTGGAAAATGGTGAGTTGCGCTGGGTGGATGCACCGCTGCAGTCTCAGGATCCTGACGTCTTAACCACCGTTGATAAGCCCTTTAAAGCTACCGGTGGTTTACAGGTGTTATCCGGCAATATCGGTCGCGCGGTACTGAAAACGTCAGCACTACGGCCTGGCACCGAAGTGGTTAAGGCGCCAGCAGTGGTCTTTCATAGTCAGCATGAATTGGAAGCCGCTTTTAAAGCCGGTGAACTGAATAAGGATTGTGTGGTGGTGGTACGGTTCCAGGGCCCCAAAGCCTGCGGTATGCCCGAGCTGCATAAGTTAACGCCACCACTTGGTGTGTTACAGGATAAAGGGTTTAAAGTGGCTCTGGTTACGGATGGCCGGATGTCGGGTGCCTCAGGTAAGGTCCCGGCGGCGATCCATGTCACACCCGAGGCACTGGACGGTGGCAATATTGCCCGTATTCAAACCGGTGATCTGCTGCTGGTTGATGGCGAAACCGGCAAACTGGAAGTATTGGTTGATGCCGCTGAGTTTGCAGCTCGGACCCCGGCCACAGCGGATCTGAGCCATAACCTGTACGGTATGGGCCGCGAGATGTTTGGTGCCATGCGTCTGCAGTTAACCGGTGCCGAGCAGGGCGCTTGCAGCTTATTTGTCACGGAGGAGCATCTGCATGGCTGAACGCCAATTCGCGATTGTCGCTGATATCGGCGGCACTAATGCCCGCTTTAGCAGGGTGGCACTGGATACGCTGGCACTGGATCAGGTGGCGGTTTATCCGTGCGCCGACTTCCCAACTCTGGCTGCGGCGTTACAACATTATCAGCAGCAACTGGGCTTAACCGCGATTAAAGACGTCGCCATTGCTATTGCCTGTCCGGTGAACGGCGATAACGTGAAAATGACCAATTTCCATTGGCAATTTTCGATCAATGCTATGCAAGCTGAGCTACAGTTAAACACCTTATTGGTGATGAACGACTTCACTGCAGTAGCGATGTGTTTACCGGCGCTCGCAGAAGATCAGAAAATCCAGATTGGCGGCGGTCAGGCGCAGGCCGGCAAACCCATGGCAGTTTTAGGTGCCGGTACCGGTTTAGGCGTCGCGCATTTACTCCCGGTCGACGGTAAGTTTTTACCTTTACCAGGTGAGGGCGGTCATGTGGACTGGGCAGCGCAAACTGAGCAGGAATGGTTTATTCAGCGTCAGCTCGCTGCACAATATGGTCATGTATCGCCAGAGCGACTGCTATCAGGTCCCGGACTTGAAGCCATTTATCAGGCACTGGCGGTTTTTCAGAAACTCGAGGTAGCACCTCTTACTGCCGGTGAGATTGGTCAGCAGGCATTATCTGGCCAATCGCAACTTGCGAAAGATGCAGTAGCGCAGTTTTACGCCAGTTTAGGCGCGGTAGCCGGCGATTTGGCGCTGACACTCAGCACCTTCGGTGGAGTTTATGTCGCGGGTGGCATAGTACCCAAGTTACTGCCGTTGCTCGGTAGCAGTGAGTTTCGCGCCCGCTTTGAAGCCAAAGGCCGGTTCGCTGGCTTTAATCAACAGATCCCAACCTTTATCGTCACCGCTGAGCAGCCGGGTTTACTGGGCGCAGCCGTCTATTTAAAACAAACATTGGCAGGTTAAGTTATGGCATTTACGAATTGGCAGTTACAACCGTCAGTGTTGTTTGCAATGGGCCCGGTGGTACCGGTTATTGTGATTAAAGATTTAGCCGACGCCGTACCAATGGCGAAAGCTTTACTAGCGGGTGGCATCAAAGTATTAGAAGTGACATTGCGCACGCCAGTAGCGCTGGAAGCCATTAAGCTTTTAGCCGAGCAGGTACCAGAGGCCGTAGTTGGCGCTGGTACCGTGACTAATCCGGAACAACTGGCCCAGGTTGTCGCTGCCGGCGCCAAGTTTGCGATCAGTCCGGGCTTAACCCGCGAATTACTGCAAGCCGGCAAAGAGGCCAGCATTCCGCTGATCCCCGGTATCGCCAGTATCTCTGAGCTGATGGAAGGCACAGGTTTGGGTTATACCCATTTTAAATTCTTCCCGGCGGAAGCCGCCGGTGGTGTAAAAACGTTAAAATCGATTTATGGTCCCTTTGCTGATATCCGGTTTTGCCCAACGGGTGGCATTAACGAGCAGAACTTCCGTGAATATCTGGCCCTGCCAAATGTCAGTTGTGTCGGCGGCTCCTGGATCGTACCTGACAGCGCGGTAGCCGCTAAGGACTGGGCAAAGATCACTGAGCTTACCGCCAAGGCAGTCGCTGAAGCGCTCTAATGTAATACAGTTTAACCAGCAACGGGCCTTTTCTGGCCCGTTGTGTTTTGCTGGCGCACTAACTTTGAGTTTTTCCGCATAACAGCGTATGATACGCCCCTTTTTTCCGGCAGCAACAATAGGTTCCCGCAGTGATTTCTACCAATAATGTAACCATGCAGTTTGGCGCTAAGCCGCTGTTTGAAAATATCTCCATTAAGTTTGGTGACGGTAATCGTTATGGCTTAATTGGCGCCAATGGCTGCGGTAAGTCAACCTTTATGAAAATTCTGAGCGGTGAACTGGAGCCTACTGCTGGTAATGTCTTTGTTGAGCCGAATTACCGTGTTGCTAAACTGCATCAGGATCAGTTCGCCTTTGAACAGTACTCAGTGATTGATACCGTGATTATGGGCCACGCTGAACTGTGGGCGGTAAAAGCCGAGCGGGATCGGATCTATGCGGATCCGGAGATGTCAGAAGAAGACGGTATGCGCGTCGCCGATCTGGAGGTGGCTTTTGGTGAGATGGATGGCTATTCCGCCGAATCTCGCGCCGGTGAACTGCTTTTGGGCGTAGGTATTCCAATTGAACAACACTATGGCTTAATGTCTGCGGTGGCGCCGGGTTTTAAACTGCGGGTATTGCTGGCGCAGGTGCTGTTTGCTGATCCGGATATTATGTTGCTGGACGAACCGACCAACAACCTGGACATCAATACGATTCGCTGGCTGGAAAACGTGTTAGCCGAGCGTAACTCGACCATGGTGATTATTTCGCACGACCGGCATTTTTTAAACAGCGTCTGTACCCATATGGCTGATCTGGACTTTGGTGAGTTGCGGGTTTATCCGGGTAACTACGATGAGTATATGACAGCGGCGACGCAGGCGCGGGAGCGTTTACTAGCCGATAACGCCAAGAAGAAAGCACAAATTGCCGAGTTGCAGACCTTCGTTAGCCGTTTCTCGGCCAACGCTTCTAAAGCCCGTCAGGCTACCAGCCGTGCTAAGCAAATCGAAAAAATTAAATTGGAAGAAGTTAAAGCCTCCAGCCGGGTTAACCCCTTTATCCGCTTTGAACAGCAAAAGGGCCTCTATCGTCTGGCTTTAGAAGTTGAAGGGCTGACCAAAGGCTTCACCGAGCACAAGCTGTTTAAAAACCTGAAGCTGACCGTTGAGGTGGGTGAAAAAGTGGCGATCCTCGGTACCAACGGTATTGGTAAATCAACCTTACTTAAATGTCTGGTAGGGGAGCTGGCACCAGAAAGCGGCACCGTAAAATGGTCAGAAAATGCGAATATTGGCTACTATGCGCAGGATCATGCGCATGAATTTGCTGAAGATATGACCTTATTTGACTGGATGAGTCAGTGGAAGCAACCTTCGGATGATGAACAGGCGATCCGTGGCATTTTAGGCCGCTTATTATTCTCACAGGATGAGATTAAAAAGTCCGTTAAGGTGTTGTCGGGTGGTGAGCAGGGCCGGATGTTATTTGGCAAGCTGATGTTGCAGCGACCAAATATTCTGATCATGGATGAGCCAACCAACCACCTGGATATGGAATCGATTGAGTCGCTAAACCTGGCGCTGGAGCACTACAAGGGTACCTTGTTGTTTGTTAGCCATGACCGCGAATTTGTGTCATCGCTGGCCAGCCGGATCATTGAAATTACCGATCAGGAAATTCGCGATTTCGCAGGTAGTTACGACGAATATCTGGCGCGGCAGTTGGCACTGCAAGCCTGATATTTGCAGCCTATTTATTTGTTAGACCACAACCCCGGATCTGAACCGGGGTTGTTTTTTTATTTTTAGGCCCCAGATCAAGGAATAAGTGAAAAGGTTAATTCAGAAACTCAGGTATCTATGCTACTGTTTTTTGTACCTGAATATATAACGGGAGTGTCTAATGAAGATTAATATTGGTATTGATGAAGAACAGCGTAAAGCCATTGCTCACGGTTTATCGGTCTTACTTGCTGACACTTACACCTTGTATTTAAAAACCCACAACTACCACTGGAACGTAACAGGCCCAATGTTTCAAACTTTACACACTTTGTTTGAAACCCAATATACCGAGCTGGCAGTTGCGGTAGATGATATTGCCGAGCGGATCCGTGCTTTAGGTGAGTTTGCACCCGGCTCATATAAGGAATATGCCCGCTTGACCAACTTGAAAGAAGCCGATGGTATTCCGTCTGCCGAAGAGATGATTAAAGACTTAGTCAAAGGTCAGGAAGCGATTGCTAAAACAGCGCGCTCTATCGTACCGGTAGCCGATGGCGCTTCAGATGAAGTGACCTTGGATCTACTGACTCAGCGTATGACTGTGCATGAGAAAAATGCCTGGATGTTGCGTAGCTTAGTTGCCTGATTATTAATCACTTTCCTAAGGCCGCGTTCGCGGCCTTTTTTGTCAGGATTTTTTACATCTAATTCTTAATGGTTAGGGCGAAAAAATAGCATCAACAATAAAATTGATTATAAAACAATGAAGTAATTTGGTATAGGTAAGTGCTTCCTCTAACTAGAATGGTAGAGCTATTTACACACTACTAATCGAAAGGTTGAGCAGATTAATAAATTATATTGAAAACAACATCTTGCGCCTTTATCAATTGTGGCGTGTTTCTTGTGTATTTTTGGGCATAATCCAAATGGAGAATTGTTATGAAACCGTTCAATTTAAATCTAGCTGTCTTGGGTGGTGCTTTACTGTTTTCAGCGTCTGCGTACGCCTCACTGATGACCGAAGGCGTTGTCTATCAAAACTGTAATGCCGTTACGATTAACTTCATCGGTGAGACCCCAAGCTCAACCAACTTGCTGGAAGGTGCTCCGCCGGTTGCTGCCAGCTCTTGTGTCCGGTTTTCTGGTAACGATTCTACTTACGGCTCTGGCGGTAATGACAATACAGGTGAATTTGGCGATGGCTCATTGAATAAACCACCGTTTTCTCTGCTTGATGGCTATGAAAATTTGTTTGCTGATTGGGTAGCCTATGACAGTAATGGTGATGGGGTAAACGATGCGTTTAAACCAGGTTGGATTGGTTTGGCCAAAATCGAAAATGGAGTGTCTTACTTTAGTGTCAATGGTGTTATGCTAAATAATGATCCGGTTTATGGCGACATTATTGACCTAATGTTTTCCAGTAGCGACGGTTGGTTAACTGGCACTTGGTTTTTACAAGTTAACGAATCAGCTATTCAGGCAGCTAAAGATTTACTGGGCAATAGCTATTTTGATCACCTTAACATTATCCTGAAAAGTGGCAACAGCGGTTTTGCATCTTACAACTTTGATTTTAGAGAATTATTTCCACAGGTAAATTTAGAAAGAAACTACTCCATCGGAGGTGCTTGGAGTTCCGCCAATTTGCTCGGTCCCAGAGGGCAGCAACAGCAGCTGTCTCATGCCGTATTTGCGGCACATGACCCGCTGTTGACTACTACAACCACTATCCCTGCACCAGCACCATTTTGGTTATTGGGCTTAGGTTTGGGATTATTACTGGTTAATCGCAAAGTCCGGAGTTGAATAGTTACAAGATGCATTAAAAGGAGCTGCGGCTCCTTTTTTGTTGTATCACACCACTTTTTATCTTTTACCACTTTACTCCTAAAACTGTACTTTATCGTGGCATTTTGATAGTTCATTTGGTAGTGAAATGCTGGGTGATTTGAGCTCTTTAGTTAAAATTTACGGTGATGGCGGTTAACAGGCCGTCATTGTCGGGTTTTTCCGGGGGTTATGTCGCTGCTTTACTAAAAAGCACTAAGAATTTTTAGCAAAACCTTGTAAAATCCCCGAGTCAAGCAACACTTAACGTAACGCCTGTGTAGTGAAGGCGTCCAGACTCAAACCGGAGAGGCTAAAATGAATGCGTTACAGTACGCGCAGAATGTTGTAGAGCTGTTTTCATTACCCGACAGCTATTTCCGGGTGCGGGAATTGATGGAATCTGACACGGCTAATCTGGATGATATCGCCGAAGTCATTCTGCTCGATCCGGTATTAACCTCCAAACTGCTGAAACTTGCCAATTCTGCGATTTACCGTTTACCGTACCAAGTTGACTCTGTTAGTAAGGCATTATTAGTTCTGGGCAAAAATCAGGTCTATAACCTGATACTCAGTATTGGTATCAGCTCTGCCTGTAGCCAGGTCAATACCAATGCTATCGATTTGGATCGGTTTTGGGAGCAGAGTGTCAACGCGGCTTTAATTGCCCGTTATCTGGCTGCGCATCTTGGCCTCAAACATGCTGATCGCGCTTATGTCTCGGGTTTGTTACATAACGTTGGCGAGTTAGTTGTGGCACAACAAAAGCCGGAGTTGGCGCGTGACTGCCAGCAATATACAACTGAAATTAAACCCTGGCAGCAGCAGGAGAAAGTTTTAGGCTTTAGTTACGCTGCCTGCGGTGCTGAATTGTTGAATTTATGGCAATTACCCGATGCTATTGTTGAGCCGGTTGCCTTACAACATAACTGCCAATATACCACCCGCTCGAATGAGGAGCTGGTAGTTAATCTGGCGGTAAGACTGGCCCTGGCGAATCAACATCCCGAACTTTATAATATTAAAAAGCTTGTCGACCCGTTTTTACTGGAGTTGTTGCAGCTTACTCAGGCGGATCTGTTGAAGTCTATTGATTTTTGTAATACCGAGGGCTTATTTGTGCTATCGGTTCTTAATCCACGGATCAGCACTATATATTAAAATCTTCTATCTAGCCGGCCAACAGGCCGGCTGTCTTCTGTTAATACGGATTTCATCATGTCAGCTATTATAAATAAGAAACGGCCTCTTTATACCGGTTATGCCGGTTCAGCCTTATTGGAAACACCATTGCTTAATAAAGGCAGCGCTTTTACTGCAGAAGAACGCGCAGCCTTTAACCTGACCGGTTTATTACCGCCACGCTATGAAACCATTGAAGAACAGGTAAGCCGCTGTTATCAGCAATACCGCAGCTTCGACGACGCCATTAATAAGCATATTTATTTACGTGCCATTCAGGATAACAACGAAACCTTGTTCTACCGCTTGGTGCAACAGCATTTAGAAGAAATGTTGCCGATTATCTACACCCCGACAGTGGGTGATGCCTGTGAACAATTTTCTGATATTTATCGCAGTGCCCGCGGCCTGTTTATTAGCTATCAGGATCGCTATAACCTGGACGATGTGCTGCGCAACGCCACTAAAGCCAAAGTAAAGGTTATCGTGGTGACAGATGGTGAGCGGGTATTAGGGTTAGGCGATCAGGGTATTGGTGGTATGGGTATTTCCATCGGTAAATTGTCGCTCTACACCGCCTGTGGTGGTATCAGCCCGGCTTATACCTTACCTGTCATGCTCGATGTGGGTACTAACAATAAAAAGCTGTTAGACGATCCGATGTATATGGGGCTGCGCCAACCGCGGGTTGCTCAGGATGAGTACAATGAATTTATCGAGCTGTTTATCGCCGCTGTGCAACGGCGTTGGCCTGAAGCGATTATTCAGTTTGAAGACTTTGCTCAGCCTAACGCGATGCCGATCCTGCAACGGTATCGTGATCAGGTACGCTGTTTTAATGATGATATTCAAGGTACGGCTGCAGTAACCGTTGGTACTTTACTGGCCGCCTGTCGCAGCAAAGGGGTGCCGTTACATCAACAGAAAGTGGTGTTTGTTGGCGCGGGTTCGGCCGGCTGTGGTATTGCCGAGGCCATTATCAGTCAAATGGTTGCCGAAGGCATTGCAGAGTCACAGGCGCGTAGCCAAATTTATATGGTGGATCGTTTTGGGTTGCTGACTGAAGGTATGCCTGATCTACGGGATTTCCAACAAGCTTTACAACAATCTGCGGCGGCAATTGCTGGCTGGAACTTCAGTGGTGACTATCCAAGCCTATTAGATGTTATGTATTGCGCCCAGCCAACGGTGTTAATTGGTGTTTCTGGCCAGGCGGGCTTATTTACTGAGCAGATTATCCGGGCTATAAAAAAGGGCTGTGAATTACCGATTATTTTTCCATTAAGTAATCCATCACGACAAGTCGAAGCCACGCCAGAACAGGTAATTGAATGGACCGACGGACAGGTGATTGTTGCAACAGGTAGCCCGTTCAAACCGGTTCATTACCAGGGACGTGACTATTTGATTACACAGTGTAATAACAGCTATATTTTCCCCGGGATTGGCTTGGGTGTTATTGCGGCTAAGGCAAGGTTAATTTCTGACGAGATGCTGCGTTCTGCCAGTGAAACGCTGGCTGCGAATTCGCCACTGGCTAATACTGGTAAAGGTGGCCTGTTACCACCTTTTACCGAGCTGGCCGCACTGAGTAAGAAAATTGCTTTTGCGGTTGCCAGGGTTGCTATGCAGCAAGGCTTAGCGCTGGAATTGGACGATAATGCTCTGCAACAGAGAATTGAAGATAATTTCTGGCGCCCGGAATACCGGCAATACCGTAGAACCAGTAATTGATCACGATACGGCGTAGCAGCTTAGTCTGCTTGCCTGATCGTCGTTAACAGTGTGTGTAATTGCTGCTGCTCAAGTGTCTGTTGCTGCAATAACTCCGCGACCAGATTCACGGCGGTCAACACCAATAACTGGTCACGATTAGCGAGTGGCGATTGTGCAGCTGCGGTTGTCAGTCGCTGTTCGAGCTCGGTTTTGATTTGTTCCGGTGTCAGCTTACTATTTGTTGTCGCTTTCAGGCGGTAGTGACGTCCGGCAATCTGCAGCATAAAATTCGGCTCACTCATCCGTTGTTAGGTGCAAGTTCCGCTAATAATTGCCGGACCTGCTGTTCGACCTGTATTTGTTGCTCTTCCTTTTCCATCAGCTCCAGTTGAACCAACTCGTGCTGTTCTTTAAGCGTTGTCAATTCCTGTTGTAACCTTTGATTCTTAACTAGCAGTTGTTTAACCGCAGTTTGTAACTCTTCAAATAACGTTGTGGTAGTCATCTTAGCTCCGACCCAGTGTGAAAAGGCGCTACACTAATCAAAGGCCCGCCAGATTGCCAGTAAAACAAGCCATTAGGCGGCTGAGTGTTGGTTATCTCGGCAATTTGCCGTGATAGCCACTTTGTTGATCTAAATCAGGTAGCAGTGGTAGCAATCATTTATATTAGGCCAACTTAATAAACAGGGGGCGATATGCTTAAAACAGTTAGTGTCGAGAGTGAAATGGGTGAGGGGTTTGCGGTAACAACACAACTTGGTGATCACCAAATATTTATTGATCAGCCTGTTAATGCCAAAGGCAGTGGCTTGGGGCCAACACCCTTGCAGATGTTGCTGTTTGCTGTGGGTGGCTGTATTGCAACCATTGCGCGTATTGCTGCGTTTCAACAGAAAATCGTGCTGCGAGGAATGAAAATTAAGGTTGACGGCGATTACAACCCGGAGGCACTGATGGGTAAGCCAACTGCTGACCGCGCGGGGTTTCAGCAAATTCGTATCAGTGCAGAAATAGACGCCGATCTGAATGCTGAGCAGAAACAACGCTTTTTAGATGAAGTTTGCGCCCGCTGTCCGTTGCACGATAATTTGCTGCATGGCACCGTGGTGAACCATCAACTGGCATAAGTTAAGCTGGCAATAACCGCGCAACCACGGCCTTGATCTTTCCCCCGATACAAGGCCTGATCTGCCAGCTTAACCCATTGTTCCAGTGACTCGGTGCTGGTTGCCAGCTCAGCGATACCAAAGGTTGCACTGATACATAATGGCTTGTCCTGATATGTAAAGGGTTGCTGCTGCAGTGTGGTTAATAAGTCTTCGCAGAATTTTTTCGCACCGATTGCATCACAATCGCTTAACGCCAGAATAAACTCCTCGCCGCCCCAACGCCCACAGAGATCACTTTCTCGCAGCCGTTGTTGCAGTAACGCCGCAAAGTGTTGTAAGGCCAAATCACCGGCAGCATGCCCGTACTGGTCATTGAAGCGTTTGAAGTGATCCAGATCGATTAACACTATGCTGAGCGGAATAGTTTGTCGGCAGGCTTGCGAGCGTAAAAGGTTAAAGCGCTCACCAAAACCTGATCGGTTTAATAATCCGGTCAGGCTATCGTGTTCAGCGCGTTGCTTCAGTTGTTGAGTCAGCGTTTCTAACGCCTGGGTACGCTCAGTAACCAATAATGCTAATTTTGCGTTTCGCCGTTTCAGGCTTAATTCACGCCAATAGATGATGGAACTGATGCTAAGCAGTAATAGCAAAATACCTATAATCCACAACAGCGGAGACTGCCACCAGGGGGCGGCGACCTGAATATTGATGCGTAGAGGTGAAGCAGAAGTTATCCCCTGACTATTTTGGCCTTCAACTTCCAGCTGATACTGACCGGCGGGTAAATTAACGTAGCGTAATTCTCTGTTACGACTGGCACTGCTCCAGGCGGAGGATAGCCCTAATAAACGGTAACGGATAGTGTTTTTTTCTGGTTCCCGATAGTCCAATACCGAAAAACCCAGTACTAACTCTCGGTAATCCGCCGCCAAATTAATCTCTGAAACCTCACCTGAATATTGGATAGTGTAATTAGCGCCATCAATCAGTACCTTACTCAGTTTGACGTTAGGAACGGATAGTCGCTCCGTATCAGGATCAAACTTGCTGACGACGGTACCATTGGCTGTCCCCAGATAGAGGGTACCATCTGCCGCGACGCTATGTGCATTGCGTTGCAGTGTGAGATCCGGTAGGCCATCGTTGGTGCCATAACTTATAAACCGCTGTATCTGTTGATCAAAGCGAGCCGGTCCATGGTTGGTTAGACTCCAAAGATGCCCTTGTTTGTCAAACAAAGCCGCTGTGATATAGACGCTGGGTAACCCGTGTTCGGTTAGATAATGTTGTTGTTGCCCGCTTTCCAGATTGACAAACCACAAACCATATTCGGAGCAAAGCCAAAGCCGGCTTGAACTCTCGGGAACTACACAATTGAAACCCTCTACTAATTCCCGGGTTCCGGTGTCTACGCGCTGCCAGCCTCGAGTTGAGGTGAGTTTATACAACCCGGAGTAACGGGTCGCTGCAAATAAAACACCATCCGGGCTTAAGGCGAGGTCATAGATTTGGTCGCCACTGTTTTCTGCCAGTTGGGTTAAATTCAGGCTGGCACTATCGGCGCCTACCTGCCAGCTAATTAACCCGCGCTGCCAAACCCCCAAATACAGCACGCCTCGCGTATCGACATGTAGCGCGGTAACCCCGCTGGGCGCCAGGCCGGTTAATTGAAATGGGGTCGGATCAAATTGCAACTGCCCATTTTTAAACTGATATAAACCGGTATCAGTCGCTAACCAGAGGGTTCCGGCCGGATACTCGGCTATCTGATAGATTTTTCGGATATTGGCTTTGGCACGAAACGGAAACTGTTGCCAATCTCCCTGACTATCCTGATAAAGCAAGGTATCCTGAGCGGCCAGCCAAAGTTTATTAGCATGATCGTGAAACAGTGCGCTGGTTAACCGGGAAGCGGCCTGACTTTTGGTTGCCGGCAAGCTAGTCGCTAGCGGGCTAAACACTCTGTGCTGTGGTGTGCCGATAAACAAGCCCTGATCCCGGCTGCCAATCCATAATTGATCGTCAGCATTGACAAACAAGGTTCTAACGTCGATATCGGGTAAAAAATTATAATTATTATCCTTTGCTACCCAAGTCAGGGTTTGGGTGTCTAACAAAAATAATCCTTCGGCCGCACCAACCCAGAGTAAAGTATCACCTTGCGGATGAACCACATTAAATCTGGGTGTTGCCATTGCCGTCGGCATCGGAACTTGCTCAAAGCAATCACAGGTGTTTTGGTAACGATAAATGCCATTTGCGGAACTGGCCCACAGGCCGGAGGAAAATTGTTGTAATGCCCGTACTTCCCGTGCGCGCTCAAGTTGCAATGATGAGGATAAGGGTAAATAGTAGCGTTTTGCTGCGCTTTGATCGGCAGGCAATAATACTATGCCATCTGAAGTGGCAAACCAGATACCCTCACTCGATTCGGTTATCCACCAAATCCGGTTCTGATAAAGTGGGTGAGTGGGTTCATCAGCAGCAAAGCGGCTAATTTCATTTAGATTGCTGCTATCAATATAGTTTACGCCAGCAACGGAACCAATCCAAAGCCGGCGTTTACTGTCCATAAATAAGGTTTGCACCCGGTCGGACGCTAATGCAGCAGGATTGGCGGCATCAGCCCGAAAACGGAGTTGCAGTTGTTGTTGGGCTGAAATATAGGTCAAGCCCTGACCCCAACTGGCAAACCACATGGCGCCGTTGTCATCCAACACAAATTTATTCACATTTTGCCGGTGTTGTGTATCTTTACCGGCCGCTAACCAGTTGATGCTCTCTGCACCGTCAAAACGTAACAAACCGTCGCTATCGGTGGCTAACCACATAAACCCCGATTGATCCTGTCCAATATGGTAAACCGATGATTGTCTTGCGGTTAGTTTATCGGTTGGCGTGGTAAAAACATAATCGGTGGTGCCTAAAGCTCCACCACTACAGCAGCAGATGAGAATTAGCAGAAGACAGAACTTTAGCATTAGCGGAATAGTTAGGCAGGACGTAATTTAGTTATACCTTTTTTAATTGATCAATACAATCTGGACTAGGGACTCAGAGCTCAATCTAAGGTTAGGGTTTGCACTGGTAGCTGCTCTTGTTATGATAAAACGATGCGAATGACCATGTTTCGCAACAGGATATAAACCTCAGCAGGCCGGCTGGGGTTTGACGTCATCGAAGCGCCAACGGCCAGCGCGGTAGTTGTTGTGATTAGAATAGTCGTAGGTTGTTTGCTGGCGCTGCTGTGCTCGGTTGGCCTGGCTGCTGAGCCTAAGAATTTTGAGCAGGCCAAGGTTTCGTTAAAGCAAATCTATCAGGGTGCTGAGCGCACTTTTTATTGTGATTGCCAAATCAGTTGGGTAGGGCGCAGCGGTGGGCGGGTTGATCATCAAAGTTGTGGTTATCAAATCTACTCGCCAAAAGGTTTACCCAGTGAAGCCACGCTAGCTCGAGCTGCGCGTTCAGAAGTCGAACATGTTATTCCTATTTCATGGGTGGGCAAACAGTTGCAATGTTGGCAAAACGGCGGGCGTAAAAACTGTCAGCAACAGGATCCACTTTTTAATCTTATTGAAGCTGACTTGTTTAACCTGACTTATGCAGTGGGTCAGGTTAATGGTTTGCGTTCTGACCTGCCTTTTGGCATGGTCGATGACAGTTTCAAGGGGCAATTTGGTAAGTGCGATATCCGGATCGATACCCGTAATCGTAAGGTGCAACCGACTGCGAGTATTCGCGGTGATATTGCCAGAATTGCCTTTTATATGGCCGATCGTTATAACCTGCGTTTAAGCCGCCAGGATCAACAACTTTACCTGGCATGGCATCAACAGGATCCGGTGTCGGCTATTGAATCATTAAGGCATGAGCGAACTGCAGCGCTTACCGGTCGCAGTAATCCTTTTGTTAGCGGTGAAAAGCAGTGGCAATTGGGTTTTAAAACCAGTGGCATCGGATTAACTGCCGCCGGTTGGCAAAGCTTACAAAGCGCACCGGCGATAGCAAGTAGCGGTAATATGCCGGACAAGCCGCTACACGGTAACCGAAATTCAAAAATTTATCATCGCCCCGATTGTCCGAATTATATGAGTATGGCGCCGGCGAACCGGGTAGTATTCAATTCTGTCGCTGCGGCAGAACGAGAAGGCTACCGGCTGGCGGCAAATTGTCCATAACTAACGGAATTAATTACAGCTGTCCGGCTCTAACGGCTAAATCAGTAAAAGGACTAAGCTATGTTAAATAAAGAGTTCCTCAGCAAATTACTGGCCAGTGGCGGCGGTGATTTAAAACAAAGTAGTACCGGTAGTGGCGGCATTGAACAGCTGTTAAAAGGTAAAGGTGGCGCAGCACTGGCGGGCGGGGCCCTTGGCTATTTGCTGGGCAGTAAGAAAGGCCGCAAAATGGGCGGAAAAGTGCTGACATACGGTGGTTTAGCCGCACTTGGCGTACTTGCCTATAAAGCCTATGGTAACTGGCAACAGCAGCAACAAAATACGTCAGTAGCACCGCAAACCGTTGATCGCCTGCCCGAACCGGCGGCAGAGCAACATTGTAAAGCCATCCTGGTGGCCATTATTGCTGCCGCCAAAGCCGATGGCCATATCGATGAGCGGGAGCGCGAACTGATTGAGCAGGAAGTGAACCGCTTAACCGCTGATCCGGCGTTGCGCCGTTTTGTTGATACCGAGCTGAAAAAGCCGCTCGATCCGACAGCTGTGGCTGCGTTGGCAAGTACACCAGAGTTAGCCACCGAAATCTATTTAGCCAGTGTGCTGGTGATTGACGAAGAAAGCTTTATGGAACGCAGTTATCTCACCGAGTTGGCTAAGCAACTGCAATTGCCCGAGGGGTTACAGCAAGAACTGCGCTCACAGGTGCGAGCCGCCGAGCAGCAACTTAGCTAAACAATGAGCCACCGGGCAAGCTAGCCGGTGGCAAGTCAAAGCGGATTAGTCCAGACCAAAGGGCGCAAAGTCCGCTTTACTGTGGCGCTCAGGCAAGCAAGGTCCGTCACCAAAATTGCGGTTAACGATATAGCCGCGTTTTACTGCCGGACGTTGGTCAATTTCTTTCGCCCAACGCAATACATGTTGATAGCTTTGCACATCTAAAAAGGTTGCAGCATTATATAACCGCCCCAGTACCAGGCCACCGTACCAGGGCCAAATCGCCATATCGGCGATGCTGTACTCATCGCCAGCTACATAACGATGCTTAGCCAATTGCTTATCTAACACATCCAGCTGGCGCTTAGTTTCCATGGCATAGCGGTTAATTGGATATTCGTATTTCTCCGGTGCATAAGCGTAAAAATGCCCAAAGCCGCCGCCGACAAAGGGCGCGCTGCCCATTTGCCAGAATAACCAGTTCATAACTTCAGTACGAGCCGCCAGCGCTTTCGGTAAAAAAGCCTGATACTTTTCTGCCAGATAGAGCAGGATAGAGCCTGACTCAAACAAACGGATCCCAGTGCTGTGATCAAATAAGGCCGGAATTTTGGAGTTGGGGTTAAGTGCCACAAAACCACTGCTGAATTGCTCACCGTCTTTAATACTGATTAACCAGGCATCGTATTCTGCGGCATGGCCTGCAGCCAGTAACTCTTCGAGCATAACAGTGACTTTTACGCCATTTGGTGTCGCCAGTGAATACAGCTGTAACGGATGTTCACCTACCGGCAAATTCTTTTCAAACGTCGCCCCAGAAGTTGGGCGATTAATACTGGCAAAGGTGCCACCGTTTTCAGTTTGCCATTGCCAGACTTCAGGTGGCGTGTAACGCTGTGTCATAGTAGTCTCCTGTGAGGCCTGCTGGCAGCGACGCTGCCAGATTGATGTTGTTAGTTACATCGGGTTTGCTTTTGATGCTGACAAGGGGGATAACGTGATTTTTTTCAATTTAGTTCAGCTGCTTGTCATTTATATCACGTAGACTAAACCAGTATTTTGGAGGGAACCCCTGTATGCATAAAATTCTCCCACTCACGCTTGCGGTAATGAGTGCCACTGTGTTTGGTGCAGAAACCGAGCTTGAAAGCTGTCTGGCACTGGCCGATACTGAACGTCTGGCGTGTTATGATGAAAAAGTGAAAGCCGCGCAAAAACGCCGTTTGCAAGCTGAGCGGCAGGAACCTGCAATAGCGGCAATGAGTACCGGCGAGTCGCAAGACCCCCAGCAAAATACTGAAGCGGGAGCGGCTTTAATCCCGGTTGCTACTATCCTGCAAAGTTTGTGGGAGCTGGATGACAGTGATAAAAGAGGAACCTTCCGGGTCAGAACCTATCAACCCAACTTTATTTTGCCGGTGCATTACAGCAGTTCGATAAACCGGCAACCTCAAAGCCCAACCCGCTCTGGTGCTGAGTTTCAGGACAATTACAAGGATATCGAAGCAAAATTACAGGTATCGCTCAGAGCCAAGGTGTTGGAGGACTTTCTGCTTCCTAATGCCGATCTTTGGTTCGCTTATACCCAAACTTCAATGTGGCAACTCTGGAACTCGGAAGACTCTGCACCGTTTCGCAGCACCGACTATCAACCTGAGGTGGTCTATGTGATCCCAACACTGGATTATCTGCATAAGCTACCTTTTGGCTGGAGTATGCAGATGCTGCAACTGGGTTTTGTGCATCAATCGAATGGTCAGAGCGAGCCGTTATCCCGCAGCTGGAACCGGGTATATGCTGCAGCCGCTTTTGAGCGCGAGCAGGTAGGCTTTCAGATCAAGTTAAACAAACGTATTACCGAATCACCGTCGGAAGATGATAACCCGGACTTAACGTCTTATCTCGGCACCACAGAACTGCAACTCAATTGGTTACCTGGCCGTTCCACCGCGTCTTTAACCCGTAAAATGAGTTGGCGTGATTTCTCACGCGGCTCCTGGCAGTTGGACCTAACTTATCCGATTAATAAACAGCAACCTGATGGTTTGCGTTTACATCTACAGCTTTTTTCCGGCTATGCTGAAACGCTGCTGGATTACAATCATCGGCAAAATAGTATAGGCTTAGGCGTAATGTTGTTTAATTTCTGATACCTATAAAGATTGGGTATGCAGCGAGCTAAAGGTCAGTAAATTGTGAAGGGAAGACGCATGCCGGCTAAATTTCAGATTGAATCACGCCACTATATTCTAATTATTGCGTTGTTACTGGCGCTCTATGGCAGTTACCTGCTAATAGCGCCTTATATTGGCGCTATCGTATTGGCTTTTGTGTTATCGCTACTGTGTTTCCCGGTGCATGAATGGATTGAAACCAAATTGCCGGGCAAACCAAATTTGGCAGCGACAGTATCGCTGCTGTTGTTGGTAGTCGTGATTCTGGTGCCGGCGGCCCTGGTATTTGGCGCCATTGTGCAGCAGGGTTTAACCTTTACTAAACAAAGCTATAGCTGGCTTGGGCAGGGTGGTGCCGAACAACTATTACAGCATCCTTATTTACAGCAACTGCAGGTATTCCTGGCGGAGTGGCTACCCGGTGAAAACCTGGATGCCAGAAGTATTATTGAGAAGATTAGCGAGTTCGCAGCGGGTTTTGGTAAAGAACTGCTGAACCTTAGCACCAAGCTGGTCGGGGATATTACCGGTTTGGTGTTTAGTTTTATTCTGATGTTGTTCGTGCTGTTCTTTTTACTGCGCGACCACGCCAAAATTGTTGATACCCTGCACTGGGTCTTACCGCTATCACGCTCTCAAGAAGAAGCCTTATTAACCGAAGCAAAGATGGTCGCCCGTTCCGCAGTATTGGGTTCGGTGCTTACTGCTATCGCGCAAGGTATTGCCGGCGGTATTGCTATGGCCATTGTTGGCTTTCCGGGCTTGTTCTGGGGCACCATGATGGCCTTTGCCTCCTTTATACCGGCCGTGGGTACGGCTTTGATCTGGCTCCCAGCCAGTTTATATCTGATCCTTACCGGTGATTGGGGTTGGGGTTTGTTTCTCGCCGGCTGGGGCGTGGTGGTCGTCGGTTCTATTGATAATGTCTTGCGGCCGATCCTGATGCAAGGTAGTTCTAATATGAGCACCTTATTGATTTTCCTGTCATTAATCGGCGGGATCCAATTGTTTGGGTTGATCGGTGTGATCTATGGCCCAATTATTTTTGCGCTGACACTGGTGTTGCTGCGCATTTATACCATTGAGTTTAAAGACTTCTTAGAGAAGCAGGATAATAGTTAGGCGTACTGACGCTATGCAGCTGCGCTGGCTAAACTCTTTACAGGCTATCGATGCCGCCGAGTGGGATGCGTTATTCCCGCCGGACTACCCGTTCAGCCGCTACGCTTTTCTTGCGGCATTAGAGCAGGGCGGTAGCGTCGACGGTGGTACCGGTTGGCAAAGTCAGCATCTTACTGTCTGGCAGAATCAGCGCTTAGTTGCCGCTATACCAGGTTATCTGAAAGCGCATTCTTACGGTGAGTACCTGTTTGACTGGCAAATTGCTGAGGCTTACCAGCAATTGCAACTGCCTTATTATCCGAAATGGATTGCCGCCATTCCTTTTACGCCGGTAACCGGACCGCGGCTGGGGTTTTTACCAGGCATGGATCGCGCATCGCTGCTTAGTGCCATCACCGGTTTTTTAACGGCAGAACTGGAAACGGGTAAACTTCATAGCCTGCAGTGGCTTTATCCGGAAGGCGATTTAACTCAGGCATTAACCGAACAGGGATTTTGGCTCCGTCATGATGTGCAGTTCCTATGGCACAATCGGAACTATCAAGACTTTACTGGCTATTTACAGCGTCTGAACTCACGAAAACGTAAGCAAATTCTAAAAGAACGGGCAGCCTGTGCTGATTTGCAGCTGGTTAGATTGCTAGGCTCAAAGCTAACAGCAGCGCATTGGCAACAAGTGCTGCAGTGTTATCAGGCGACCTATATCAAACGCTCCGGGCATCGTGGTTATATTACTGCGCAGAGCTTTATGCAAATGGCGTCACAGTTAGCGGATTGCATAGTGGTTTTTGCCGCCTTTGATCCCGCCAAACCACAGCAGATGCTGGCAGCTGCTTTATGCTTTCAGGGTGGCAATACGCTCTATGGCCGTTACTGGGGGGCGCTGGAACCTAATGACTATCTGCATTTTGAGCTTTGTTATTATCAGGGTATAGAATATTGCATCGAGCACGGATTAGCGTTTTTTGATGCCGGCGCTCAGGGTGAACACAAGCTAAAACGCGGTTTTGCGCCGGTATTACGCTATGGTGCCTACTGCTTTGCCGATACGCCTTTATCCGCTGCGATCCAGGGCTATTTCAAACAAGAGCAGCAGCATTTGCAGCACTATCTGCAAGCTGCAGAGGTGGCATTACCCTATAAAACTCCGCTTGAATAAAATCCGTGTTGCAGCGGTTAGCGTTTAAACCAGAGTAGCCGGTTATTCGCCGGCATCGCGATATCCTGCTGTAGTAAAAAACCCTTTGCCGCCGCCAACTGCAGAATATCTTCGCTATTACGAATGCCCATTGCCGGATCCCGGCACTTTAAGCTGGCATCAAAAGCCTGGTTACTGGCGCTGGTAAATTGGCCTTGATAGTTAAAAGGCCCGTAGATACAAAGGGTTGCTTCTTGTGTGGCAAATTCATCTAAGCGACTAAACAGGCGCTTAACCAGTGGCCAACTGATAATATGCAAGGTATTGGCGGTAAAAATACCATCAAATCGCTGTGCGGACACGCTGTTACCGCTGATATCCAGTGCCAGTGGCGGCGGCAAATTGGTTAAAGCACCACGACGGATCCGTTCAGCCAACGCCGGTAAATTGCAGTGCTGATCGCTGCTTTGCCAGCTAAGGTGATCCAGCTGACTGGCGAAGTACACCGCATGCTGGCCAGTACCACTGCCAATTTCCAGTATCTGCTGGCAATTGGCAAAAGCCTGATTTAATACCGACAGAATAGGGGACTTATTATTTTCACAGGCTTGCGAGTAGGGTAGATCGCTATCGTTCATCGTTATCACTTATCTTAAGTCTGCTTACAGTCTGTAGCAGCTCTTTCCAGTAGTAATTGTGCCCAAAGCGCCGCACCTTTAGCCGAAGGATGAAAGCCGTCTGCTGCCAGTAGCTCCGGGCTTAACGGCAGCTTAGCATCAACCAACACTGCGTTGGGCCACTGGGCTAACTCTTGCGCTAAAACCCTGTTTAAGAGTCGCGCCTTCAGACCAAGCCACTGATTTAACGGCCAGGGTAGCGCGGTAAACTGCTGCATCGGTGGTATGGCGCTAATAATAATCAGTGGTGACTGAAATCGGGTGCTAAGCAATGCGAGTAATTCCCGACACAGTTCGCGGTACTGGCGATTTCCAGTCAGAGCGGTGACATTATTCACACCAATCGAAACATAGATCTGATCAAAGTTTTGCTCGGGCATACTTTGCAGTAACTTAATCAGTCCGTTACAACACAGGCCGCTTTGCGCCACCAGCTGCCATTCTACAGAGTTCGCAACCGCTAACGCCCGGGTCAGATAGCCCGCCAGCGCTTGTTGCTGCGAAGCAATACCGACACCAGCTGCCGCCGAGTCACCGCAAATCAATACTTTTAACACAGGTTGTTGTGCAGCATTGCTTGCAGCAATACTGCCAGCTCTGTCACCAGTGGCTTCAGGTAACCGCACAGCCAGCTTGCGCAGGCGCTTGCCTTGCCAAAGCAATAATGGCCAAAGCAATAATGGCCAAAGCAAAGCAGTGACGAAGTACCAAGATACCTGCATATAAGCTGCTCTCGAAACTCTCTATAACGCTAAAGTTGGCATTATAGCGCGAAATCTATTATTCAAGACCATATGCACCGTGCTGATTTGCTACTACACGCAATGTGGCAGCTGTGGCGGCAATACGCCGTTAAAACTTGTTTGCCCGGCATGCAGTAGCCCGCAAACTAAAGTAAGCAAAGCCAAAGAAACTTACCGGTTAAAGTGCGATGGATGTGGCGCAAGTTTCATATAGAGGGTTAACCGGGATTCTGGAAATTCCTCATGAAATAGCAGTTAACTATATGATATTTAATGCAATATTATTTTCTATCCATTGTGCGGGTTCCAAGTTAACCTGTTGACTAAACTAAATCGTTGCGTAAACAGAGAGCTTTTGCTAAGTCTACTGGGTTTAGGTCGTCAGTGTTGCCGCATAATTTTTGCCTGCTAATGCTACAATACAAAATTGGTTTGTTTAAGCTGGGCGATTTAATGCGCTTTGTGTCGCGTTCGGTGGTTACCGGTTTTGTTTCACTAAGCACTGTTCTTCAATTCAAAATTCTCTGGGCTGAGATAGCTAAGAGCACTATGCCTTCTGGTCTTGTCGTAATCAACCTCAATGTATTCAAAAACGTGTTGGCGCATGGTTTCCCGATCCATTATCGGCTCGTCCTGGATTGCTTCAACTTTCAATGAGTGGAAGAAGCTTTCCGCACAGGCGTTGACGTCCCAGCAGTTTCCTTTGCGGCTCATGCTTTGCACTAATTGGTGCTTTTTAATCAAGTCACGGTAATCATGCGAGCAGTACTGGCTGCCTCGATCACTATGAACGATCACCGATTTTGGGAAGCCGCGACGGAACAACGCCATGTTCAATGCGCTGCATACCAGATCTGCTGTCATACGGTTGCTCATCGACCAGCCAATTACTGCCCGCGAGTACAGATCAATGATTACCGCCAGATACAGCCAGCCTTCGCTGGTCATCAGGTACGTGATATCACCGACCCATTTCTGGTTCGGGCCTGTTGCGCTAAAGTCCTGCTCAAGCAAGTTTGGGGCGACTTGCAGCGAATGCTTGCTGTCGGTCGTCACTTTAAACTTGCGGGCCGCTTTAGCCACTAAACCCTGGCGCTCCATGCTGTTCAGTATGGTTTTTACATCCGGTTTCTTGCCATGCTCAGCAAGGTCAACCTGAATGCGCCTGGAGCCGTTACGAGCTTTGGCGTCGTCAAACGCTTCCTTTATCAGCGCATCACGCTCGGCACGCTTCATAGCCCTTGGGCGCGGTGTCAGGCCGCTTTTACTTGCTCGTTACGTTAACCTGCCACTTATAATTCAAAATTAGCTTAATGCAGAGAAAATGTATGAATATTAACGATTTAGCAAATCTATTATAGGCCAAGACAAGTAGGCAAAAAATTATAGCTGGACTAATTAATTATTCGTCCTCACAGATATTGGCTTCTAAAAAGAGCTGGGCTTGCTATTCGACTCACTAAGCCTCAATTTGAAAAGTAACAAATATTTACCCGCTGCTTCAACATTTTTAGCCCTGTTGTTATGGAATCCAGACAAAACCATCAGCCACATCAGAAAGTATGGGCTGTTTAGAGCATATAAAGTTGGGGTTTCCGTTGGCGCAATTAATAACGCTATTGATATGGCGTTGCAAAATATGGCTTTCTTACAATTAAGAGAAGAGTAACTGGCATACTTGAAGGCCGCCAAGACATTGCTCCGTATTGCACCACACGCAAAAAAATTGAAAACGAGCTTGATACAGCGTCTCAGTATTCAGAAAAAAACACTATTGAAAACCCTTCTGTTTATGGTTAACGAGTTTATATATGAAAACTGCTCTTACTAAAGACGCGCGTTGTACTGTGACAGCCATTGGGCGTGCGATGCCAGGCTCGTCGGATAAAGTCAGTATCAAGCGCGCAGATAGATTACTCAGCAATGCTAATCTGCAGCGGGAGCTACCTCTTATCTATTCGGCAATGACCAAATCTGTCGTGAGCAGTAAATCTCAGCCGCTCATTTTGATTGACTGGAGCAACGCCGATACCGTGAAACGGCATTTTATTCTGCGAGCCAGCATGTCCGCTGATGGCAGAGCACTGACATTATTACAAAAAGTGGCAGCGGCAGAAGACTATACTTGCCCACATGTGCACCGCACATTTTTAAATCAGCTCAAGGCAATGTTACCTAAAGACTGCAAGCCTGTATTGTCGCTGATGCTGGCTTCAAAGTGCCCTGGCTTAAACAGGTACGCAAATTAGGCTGGCATTATGTCGCCAGAGTCAGAGGTAACGTGAAGCTTAAACTGGCAGAGCAAATGGAGTTTATGACTGTCAATGCGCTTTATAAAAAGGCTCGCGCCACACCCAAACACTTAGGCACAATCATGCTGACTTAGACGCAGCAGTATGAAACCCGCGTCATTCTGGTTGGTAAAGGCTATGAGCTATTGAAGCGAGACAAAAATAAGTCTTACAAAGAACCCTGGTTATTGGTGTCATCGTTACCTGAGTGTCATGACTATGCGGGTAAAATCGCCAAGTGCTACAGTAGCCGAATGCAAATTGAAGAAAGCTTCCGAGACCAAAAAAGTCCGCGTTATGGCTTATGGAGTGACTTGCACGGCACCAAATCCAAATCGCGTTTGGATATATTACTGCTACTGGCGGCACTGGCAAATTGGTTCCACTACCTGATGGGTGCCGCAGGTGAAATAGCAGGCGTACACTTACGATATCAGGCGAACACGATTAAAAATCGACGGGTACTTGCTCTGAACTTCCTCGGCATCCTGCTTTGTAATGAACCTAAGCTGCCCATTCGTAGACAACATTATCAGCAAGGGCTAAAGCAAATCGTGCACTGGGTTGCTCGGTGGGACTGGGCGCAAATCAAATTAGCAAAGAGCTGATACTATGGGAGGAAATTTGTGTCTCGAAAATTTAACAAGTCTTGCCCTTCATCCACAATTAGGACATCGAATGAGTCGAGACCTGACCGTCGCAAAGCATTGCTGACAGACTAAATAGTCGAAATTGCTAATCTGTCATTCTGAATTCTCGTCATAAGATAATGTCCCCGCCGTGTCAGGATAGCCCGCTTGCCGCCCGGAAACGGTGCGGCAGTGTCCATAAAGTAGTAAACCTGCTCCAGTACATATGCAAGAGGAAACTAAAAATCATACGTATGTCCTTAAGAGCTTAAGTTACTGATTTACTTATATTAGATAGTGTTTTAAACACCCCATTTTTTTGGTCCCTCGTCAAATTCTGACGCTGGCAACGTTGTGCTAAAAATGCCAATGCTTTATTTATGGCCGTTACTTAATCCGCGCCAGGACCTCTGGCAATATCTAAACAAAAGGGTAACCACCAGATATGGGCTGATTTTGCACCGGTAAACAGTGAAATCACCCGGTCATACTTTTGTTGTGCCGCGTTAATAAGCCATCGTTTTAAAGTTGCCGCGAGCAAGCTTCCCCAGATCAGCGTTTCAACTATTGTTGCATGGTGATTGTCGAATTTATTCAAATTATTCATAGTCTTCCATTCTTTGAATAGCAGTTCTATCTGCCAGCGGACACGATAGAGATCGCCGACAACTTCTGGTGGAAACTGTTGCCGATCAAGGTTAGTGCATACCAGAACATGTCTTTTTTTGTGATCTAATGCAGCAAATGCCACACAACGATAAACCGGGCCATCAGGCCAATGCACGTCTAAATCTAACGCACCTGTACTGGGTAATTCTTTTAGCCATGATTGCGGTGGTTTTGCCTGCTGGCTTTTGTCGCAAACGGCCATTGGATTAACACTTTTGCTCATGCGGCTGATGAAAAAAGCACTGGCATCTTGCAGTTTCTGAATATAACTCTTTGAAAAATAACCGGCATCAGCCATAAATAAGCACCCAGTTAAGGATGACGCTGATGGCAAGTAATCCCGCTCTGGCGCAATGTCTTCGGTCAGACTTACGCTCTATGGTTATCCTTTGAACACGTCATAGGTGACATGCAACTCAACCGTTGCAGGGCTGTGTACATTAAAACGCCCTGGAAAATAGTGCATTAAGTCGCCATGTACCGCGAAACTGCTACCATCTTGTAAAATAATACGGTCAAAAACATCCTGATACTTATCCCTCAGAGTAAGCATGTCGGGAAGATGCACAGCCAATGCTGCGTATTTCAAACACCTCACGCATAAACTCAGGTGCAGACATCTTAACCAATTGTTTATGAAATGGTTTTAGCTGTATGCCAGTGACATGCATATGATTAAATTGACGCTGGATATCAGCAATTGAATTCGTTGTCGCAGAGCCAAGAGCGCTGACCAGCGCCATGCAAAACCTGTGGGGTGTGACCTGGCGGCGTCGTTTCATAAATCCGGTTTGTCGCCCAAGCGTATCAAGCTCAGCTGGTGAAAAAAGTCGTTCAAAAGCGTTTAAGAATCGGATATCTTGTTCATGCTTCATTCGTTTGGCCTGCAAAGGTGATCTTTTTTATTCGCAAAATCAATTAGATCACGAATAAAGCACCTCTTCAAATCCTAAAGATCATACGTATGAACTAAAAATAATCCCTATACATTAATAGTTTGTGCTGACAAAAATTTTTTTAGCTCAAACTATTGACCGACAAATATCTTGACCGATTATGTGGTTCACGCTGTACTTAGCAAATATTTACCGAAACCAAAGGTGGTGTGAGAAGTGCAAAGTGAAAAGGGCTTCGAAAGCCATTTGCGGTAAACAAACTTACGATTTAATAGGGCGTAACTCCCAATTAGAAGGTATTACTCCAAGTTAAACCGAAAAAATCGAGGCCATCATTAGGGCTATCAATGTCTGCATTTGAATAATGCACGTATGCCAGCGTTAATCGTGCATTTGAATAAGCCGAATACTGCCAACTTAACCCAATGCGGTCTTCAAACTGAAAACGCGTGGATAAACGTCGCTCGCCCAAGCGTGTGCCATCCAGAACACTGCCGCCAATACCGGCTTCCACATACAGCGGTCGAGGCCCATCGGTAAGCTGCCATGCCAACACTGGGCTAATCGTCAACGCAAAAACATTATCTGAACGGTCATTGGAGTTTTGCCAATTGTTTAACGCACCTTCAATATGCAGCTTTGGACTTCCCAACCACGTCCAATCCTCCAATATTGACAGCCGGATATCAGTAACCCGGTACCCAACGCGTGCACCACGCAACTGATCCGTTGAGTACGAACCCGTCATATGCCACTCGTCCGCCTGTGCTGATGCTGAATTCATCAACCCCCAAAAACCAAAGACCATAGCCACAATTAATGCCAAAAATCCTTTGCTCATGCACCCTCCACTTTGTCTACAATCCGGCAGAGCATTCCAAACCAGAGATGAAATTATACGTACACACGTGAATGTATGTAAATAGATCAGCAGCAACTACAACACGGTCTTCAACTCAAAATTGCCTGTGGGACTCCGTTTGACTTTTTGAAAGAAGCCAAAACGAGAGAATATAATTGCTTCTTGTCTAACTACCTACCAGAAGGTAGAATGATCATCAAATGGTTATTAATCAATAGAGGTGTTCAAATGAAAATTTATGAAACCACAGGGTTTCCGAACCCACTTCGCGTTCGCATCGCCCTTGCGGAAAAAGGTGCCACCAACAAAGTGATATTTGTCCCAGTAGATGTAATGGGTGGTGAACACAGAACCAGTGCTTTCAAGGCAAAAAACCCTGATGCCACCGTACCATTATTAGAGCTGGACGATGGCACCTGCATTGCGCATTGTAATGCTATAACCGAATACTTGGACGGTATCTTTGACGGACCATCCCTTACAGGCACGTCACCTAAAGAGCGTGCAGTTATCGCGATGATGAATATTCGTGCTGAATCCGGATTGATGAATGCGGTGGGCGCGTATTTTCACCACGCAACTCAGGGCCTAGGGCCAGATCTTGAGACATGGCAATGTCCTGACTGGGGTAGCAAGCAGAAAGAAGTTGCCCAGTTGACCATGATCTATCTCGACGGAGTACTCACAGAAAGTGACTTTGTCGCAGGTAATCGTTTCACGGTAGCGGATATCACAGCTTATGCTGGACTAGTATTTGCGGAGTTTGCCAAGGTTGAAATTCCCGAGAACCTACGCGCTCTTAAGGCCTGGCGTGACCGGGTAGCGGCCCGACCGTCGATTAATGGCTGATATTTGTATTTTATGGCTTGTCAGACGAATTAACAAAAGGACATAGCATGGAAATAAATGCAGATATCACAAAACCCGTAGTTATTGATACCGACCAGCTGCTTTGGTGTCCTTCGCCAGTGAAGGGGGTCGAGCGTAGAATGTTGGATCGCATCGGTGACGAGGTGGCTCGTGCCACCAGTATTGTGCGTTATGCGCCAGGCAGCCAGTTCTCTGCGCATACTCACGTTGGTGGCGAGGAATTCATCGTACTTGACGGGGTGTTTCAGGACGAGCACGGGGATTATCCCTCAGGAACCTATGTTCGGAATCCTCCGACGACATCTCATGTGCCCTGCTCTGCCGAGGGCTGTACAATTTTTGTCAAGCTCTGGCAGTTCGATCCTGAGGATCGAAATCAATTCAAAAAAAACATGGAAGCGGAACTGAATGCGTCAGTGGAGGGGGTTGCCACCTCGCTTCTACATGAGGACGGGCGAGAAGCGGTGACATTCCACAAGCTTGACTCCGGCGCTACTTTGAATTCTAACGCAGTCGGCGGGATTGAGATGCTAATACTGGACGGCGAAGTCATGATAAACGATGATGTATTGAGTAAGAATGCTTGGCTGCGCCTACCCGAGGGAGAAGCGTTGTCAGCAAAAGCTGGGGGCCTTGGGGCGAAAATCTGGATGAAGACTGGGCACCTTCGGTTTGTCAGGGCCCCCGAGGTGTAATTGACCGGGGCCTAAACACTAACTACATCAACCATTAGATATTTATGAACCGTGATACAAGAACAACCCTGCTTGACATCGCAGAGTACAACGCTCGGTCAAGGGGCTTTGATGGGTTTAGCTATGCCGATCTTGCTGTAGCCGTTGGCATTAGAAAGGCTTCCATTCATTATCATTTTCCGACTAAGGCGGATCTATCCGATCATCTGATCGCTCGGTATCACACCAGTTTGAAAGAACGCCTAGCTGAAATAGAGAACGACCATCTTAGCGCTGACGAACGTCTGATGGCTCTCATTAGATTATACCGAGAGGCACTGAATGGAGGCCAAACTGTCTGCCTTTGCGTTGCGTTTTCAATATGCCGAGAACGCATTTCCGAAAAGGTTGTGATTCGGGTTGGTGCGGTTCGAGCAATGCTGCTGAAATGGATTAAATGCATTTTTGAACTGGGTCTGAAAGACAGGTCCATTTCGCTCATTACTGCTCCCGAAGAAGAAGCCTGTGCGACATTAGCAATGTTGGAAGGAGCTCACCTAGCGGCTCGCACAGCACAAGACCCGGCATCGTTCGATGCTGCAATACAAATGTTGCTGGGTAGATGCCGACAAAGTGCTCGGAAAGAATAATTGATTGACATCTGAGTTCTAATGAAAAGACCCGACAATAAGTCGGGACATTAACCTGTTATAAAGAGGTGTAACATGACTACTGATAAAATACCGAACTTCGAACAAAATCATATACGCTACAAAGCTCTCGGAAACTCCGGATTGATGGTCTCTGAACTCTGTCTTGGAACCATGACCTTTGGTGGTGACGAAGATATTTGGGGTCTAATTGGGCAACTAAGGCAGGAGCAAGCTGACGAGCTTGTAAGAATAGCCCTGCAGGCCGGCATCAACTTCATCGATACGGCTAATATTTATGGTCTCGGCGCTAGTGAGCTTATCGTCGGGCAATCCTTGAAAAACCTCGGTGTTCGCCGAGAGGATGTCGTTTTGGCGACCAAGGTGCTCGGCCCTATGGGCGAGGGGCCCAATGCCCGTGGAGCGTCCCGTGGCCACATCATGAACGAGTGCAAGGCAAGCCTAAGTCGTTTGCAAACTGACTATATCGACTTATACCAGATCCATGGCTTTGATCCGGCCACTCCAATCGAAGAAACGCTGGAGGCACTCAACACCCTGGTACAACAGGGGTATGTGCGTTATGTAGGCTTGTCCAACTGGGCCGCTTGGCAGGTCATGAAGGCCATCGGTATTAGCCAGGCCCGAAATCTGTGCCCAGTGACGTCGCTGCAGGCCTACTATACCCTAGTTGGCCGCGACCTGGAGCGGGAAGTTATCCCCATGCTATCGTCGGAAAAGGTAGGGTTGATGGTGTGGAGTCCACTAGCCGGTGGTTATCTTTCCGGCAAATACGAAGGTCCTGACGTGTCCGAGGAGAACCGTCGTGCCAAATTCGATTTTCCTCCAGTTAACCGTGAACGGGGCAGAGACATTATAAAAGTAATGCGTGAGGTGGCCGACGGAAAGCAGATTGACGGAGAACCGGTCAGTGTGGCTCAAATTGCACTAGCCTGGTTACTTCACCAAGAGTCTGTCTCCAGTATTATCGTTGGTGCCAAGCGACCAGAGCAGCTGAAAGCCAATATCCGGGCCGCACAGATCCGATTCTCTGATGACGAGCGTAAAGCTCTGGACGAGGTGAGTCGTATACCGGAGGAGTACCCGGGCTGGATGATGGAAATGATGGCCGGGTACCGAAATCCTTCTAAGTTCTGAATTCGATGGTGATCCTCTGCACACAATTCGCTGCGCCCTAGCGGCGCAGCCGTTCAATTAAGTTCTGAATTCGATCGTGACCCTCTGCACACAATTCGCTGCGTCCTAGCGGCGCAGCGGTTCAATGATGAAAATCGTGAGCGACCAGAATTCGCAGTGTTCAGGATTGAAGCCCTTATGAGTCATGAAGTTCTTCTTGTTCGGCGGCGATTGTCGGGAGTAACAACTGAACCTGACCACTAGCGATCGGTTTGCTTTTATCGTTCTGCCAGCAGGTCACACTGACCAAGCTGGACCGCCTGCCTTGCCGAACAATTTCTGCGCTCGCGAAAGTCGATTGGGCCTTCGCGGAACGAAGATAGTTTACGTGGCTGTCGATGATACGCGGGCAACGTTTATCTCTATCTTTGCTCTGTGCAGCCACCCGAGCGGTGAGTTCAATCAGGGCTCCAACTACACCTCCATGGAGGGCTGGTAGCATGAAGTTGCCAATCAGCGTTTCATTACACGGCAAGTAAACCAATACAACTGCATCACCGCACTGTACCTGAAGTCCAAGGTGCTGTGCGTAGGGAATACGCTCCAACAGAGCTTTCCAGTCAGCACATTTCTCCCTACTTTCTGCAGCGCGCGATCTTTGTTGTGCCAAATCATCTGTCTTACTCATACGCTGTTCTTCTTTAATCCATCTGAGTGGAATTGCTGTCCATGAGTGTTTCTCATGAAGGTGGCCTTTGCCGTAGCCAATAATTCGCTATCAGCCTCGCAGAAAATGTCGCAATCAATGAACGCGACCTGGTCTGTTAAATGACGACAGGTAGCTACAGCCAACAGGGCTCGGTCGCCGTTGGCAGGCCGCAAATAATCCATGCGCAGATCCAGCGTAGCAATGGGCATCAACTCCATGGCCCCTGCAATTACGGCCAAGCCTCCGGCGGAGTCTGCCAGCGAATAAAGTAAGCTGGTGCAGATTTCTTTCGTATCCTCTTGCGCGAACATCCATGACTGTGGAGTCAGACGCATACGGACCTGGTCTCGGTCTACCGAGACGACCTGAATGCCGAGAGCTCTAGCGTGAGGAACCTGCTCAGTGAACTGGCACGCAGCCGTAACAACATGACTGTGCTGGAGTCTGCTTAGCTCGTTCATCAAAGCTGCCCAGCTAGGTATGTATTTCTTGCAGGCGCGGAAGTTTTGGAGATCAGTTGAATTCTATAGGTCATGAAGATAGCGTTCTCTTGTGGATAACGTTGTTTACGGATTCTGGTTGGTTAACTGATCAAAAGTCAAACACTTTGTTGAACTAAACAAAATGGTATCGGCGCAATTGATTACGGTCATTGCAATGAGCCTTACCGCAAGCTTATCGTCAAAATGCGTTAAAAACTGATCCTGATGAAGATAGCGGTTACTCAGCTGCCTGTGTGTGGGGTGAATTTTAATACCAATTTGGTTGAGCAGTTTTTAGTGTTGTGATGCATTGATGGATAACTACTGGTTGTGCTGCATTATATGCAACTGGCCGACAATGGCCAGTTGCAATGATAATGCTAGGTCATGCCAGTCTCAGGATCCTGTCTGGTAAGGTATAGGTCTCGCCGTCAAAATTTACAGAGTATTTCACAGTGCTGCCCTTTTTCACGCAGCGCTCGACCTGGCCAATGCGGTCATATAAGGCATGATCAGCATCGACCACAATAACGTCTTCGCCCTTGGCATATTGAGCCGGCGTCGAAATGGCGTTGACTGTGGAGAATGTCTGCCAGAGCTGCTGCTGGGTACTGAGCGACGCTGACAAAGCCGCTTTTTCCTGCAGCCAGGCTTGCTCATTTGCCTGCAAACTGGCGACTTTAGCCGCCGCTGCCGCATACTGTTGTTGCAAGTCTTCGTGTTGCTTTTGCAATCTGTTTAGCTCGGTATCTTTACGATATAGTTGCTGCTCCGTTTGTTGTTGGCTGTTCTGGCTCCCCAATAATTGTTGCTCAATCTTGCTGACCGACTGTGTGGCGTGATGCAATTCCGCCGACTGTTGCTGTGTTTGTTCTTTTAAGGTTGTACATTCCTGTTGTTTAACGCTCAACGCTTGGTGGCTTAACCGTAACTCGGCCTGTAGTTGTTGTACCTGATGATCATGCCTGTGCTGCTCTTGTTCCCGTTGCGTTTTCACAGACTCACGATAATGCTCAAGAGCATGACGGGCATGAGTATGCTTCTCTTCCAGCGACTGAATATGCTTTTCCTTATCCTGGATTGTACCGCTCAGATGGCGATTTTCCGAAGTCATAGAAGACAACTGCAGCGCATCCTCATGACGGGCATGTTTCAGTTCTTCAATCTGCGCTAAGGCTTCGCGGTGTTGGTGTTCCAATTTATCCCGATGTTCACTGATGGCCATCAATTCCTGCCGTAGCACGTCAAGTTGTCGTTGGCGCTCTGCGATCACGAGATGATGCCGCTCTTCCGTAGTCTTAATGCGCTGCATGGCCTCTTCCTGGAGGCGCTGTGCTAAATGGCCCACGAACTGGCCTAATTCGTCACTTAGCGCTGAAAGGTTGTCAAGACGTCCTTTCTCATCGACTTCAAGCTCTCTCAAGTACTTCAAAATCGTGGTATTCGACCCGGAGCCTAACTCTGACCGAACCAGTTCGACAGATGGGTGGCGTCCTTGCGCAATGAGCTCGTTCCGAACCTGCTGAACCTGATGCTTGGTGATCCCGTCTCTGGCCATGGTTGCCTCTTAATCGTAATATTACGTAATATGTAATTACATAATATTACGATATCCATAAATTGCAAATAATCGACATAATTTAACCCCTGATAATAGGGCATTATCAGGGGTAATGGCAGATCAGAGCTCCAAATAGCCTTTCGGCCATACATAATGGCGTGCGGTACCGGGCAAAACACAGCCGGCATTATCACGCTTTTTCTTGCGGCAATATGCCGTACAGGTCTATACTGTGCAGGTCTTTTTTTGTACAGAGGGGATATCATGACAACAGTACTTCGAGAGCGGATCGAAATGCGGGTGGATGCAGAAACCAAGCAATTGGCAGAACGCGCTGCAGCTGCTTCAGGCTGCGCATCCCTGACGGAGTTTATGGTTCGTCTTATTCGTGACAATGCCCCACAGATCCTGCAGGCTCAGGCAGCCATTGAATTGACGTCAGCCCAGTTTGATCAGTTTATGCAGGTATGTGAAGCGCCACCCACGCCGCATGCTCGCTTAAAGGCGGCGGCAGCCCGACTTGACCATGAGGGGTTTTAATTGGCCTTGGCAGCGGAATTTGTGCTGCTGGATGCAGCCCTGCATGATTTAAAAGGGTTTGATTGTGGCAAAGCAAGTCTTAATGACTACCTGAGCCGGTACGCAGTGCGCAATAGCGGTTTGGGTTTGAGCCGGACCTGGGTACTGACCGAACAGGCCGAACACGGTAAACTACCGATCGCTGCCTATTATACTCTGGCCAGTAGTACGGTGGCACGGGAAGAGCTGCCTGCGCAGAATAAATCACTGCCGACGTATCCGGTGCCGGTCGTGCTGCTGGCTCGACTGGGCGTGTCTGTTCACTATCAGGGGCAGCAACTAGGAGCTAAAACACTGGTGCAGGCACTGAGGACAGCTCTTGAACTGGCCGATCGGGGCTTACCGGCCCTGGGCGTAGTCTTGGATGTGTTGGATGATGCGACCCTACGATTTTATCAGCACATGGGCATGTTTATGCCGCTGACCGACCAACCGCAACGATTGTTTGTGCCGATGGGCACTATTCGACAACTGTCTTAGTACGGAGGTGGCCTGGTGAGTAAAGTTGATCGTTATTTACAGGCTGCCACACGCGAACATACCCGGCGTAGTTATCAATCGGCGGTCGAACATTTTGAAGTTGCCTGGGGGGGCGTGTTGCCGACCACCGCCACGGAGTTGGCCCGCTACCTGGCGCATTACGCCGATACACTGGCTATCACGACCTTAAAGCAGCGGCTGGCCGCGCTATCCAGTTGGCATCAGGCCCAAGGCTTTGCCGACCCCACCAAAGCTCCGTTGGTTCGTCAGGTCTTAAAAGGGATCCGAGAACTGCATCCGGATAAAGCGAAACAAGCTAAACCGTTACAACTCAATGTGCTTGAGCAGATAATTGGCTATCTGGATCAGCAAGCACTGCAGGCCCAGCAGACAGAAAACTATGCCAAGCACCTGAGAGCCGTTCGTGATAAAGCCTTGGTGCTGATGGGATTCTGGCGTGCCTTTCGCAGTGACGAGCTCAGTCGTCTTCACATCGAACATCTGGAGTTCGTGCCAAATGAAGGGATGATCGCCTATCTGCCGCGAAGTAAGACGGACCGGACCAATCAGGGCCAGGCTTTTCGATTACCTGAGTTGCAGCGGCTATGCCCGGTCGACGCCTGCCGGCAGTATTTGGTGTTACTGCAACAAGCGGCCGGCCCTTTGTTTCGCGCAGTCAATCGCTGGGGCATGGTCTCTGAGTCGTCCCTACGCGCCGATAGCATCATTCCGTTACTTCGACACCTTTTGCAACAAGCTCAGGTGGGCGACGCGGCACTCTATAGCAGCCATTCGCTGCGCCGGGGCTTTGCAAACTGGGCTAACCAACAAGGGTGGTCCCTGAAGCAACTCATGGAACACGTCGGATGGCGCGATGTAAAGTCTGCGATGCGCTATCTGGAATCAAACGATCCTTTCTCTCAACAGGCAATTGACCAAGCTTTGGCGCTACCCGCACCGAGCCAAGTGCAAAATCAGTTAAAGACACATGTCCTGGAATTACGGCTTCATCTTCAGCCTTACCATCAACGTGGACGAAGCTCGGCCGCTCGACAGCATATAGAACGATACTGTCTGAAACCTTACGCCATGAGTAAAGGAAGCCAGCAAGAGAGTTATTTGTTGACGATGCAGGCGCGGGATCACGAGGAACTGGATGGCATAGTGGATGACCTGTTACTACAGCTCCATGATGCCGCCAGAGCGCATCAATGTATGGTCGAAATTACACTGAAAGAGCAAGCTACTGGGCAGCAATGGGATTAAGAGGTGGATATGGATTGGATGGACGCTGGTAAGGTTGGTCTTTCGAGCGCGGCTTTTGGCATATCCTGCTTAGCGCTCTGGATATCTCATCGAAATTGGCTGCGCAGTAATTGCCCAATAGTGGTCGCATGCATAGAAACAGCGACAGCTCAAGATGAAGCGTTCATTGCCTATAATCTGGTTGTGGTGAACACCGGCAACCGGCCAGCGGTGAATGTGCGGCTTTACTGCGAGGACTCCGATCTTGAACAATGCATTCAGCCTGGGCCCCATGCAGGGAAAAAGCCGGGGTCCACATGGACTCATGTCAAAAAATGTTTTCAGGAGGACGCCGAGATCCCGGTGTTGCTGAACGGCAAGTCTGTGTCGAATTCTTTTGGGTTTACTGGAGTGAATCAACAATCGTTTTGGAAATACAATTCTCGATTGAAAATCACACTGCGATATGCTGATTTGGATGGAACGAACTATCGCAAAGAGCTGATTTTACTGATTAAGGATTCTGTGGCTTTTGCTGGTGGAATGTGGTCCATGCCGGAAGAAACCAAGAAATAAGCATGGTGCCAAAGACGATCCATTTTCAGAGGGTAATCGTTTCATAAGACTGAGGTAAAATATGACTGATCCTGATACAACGCAGAAATCACAGGTACTCTGTAAGCATTGCTGTCACCCAATCCCTCATGGCGCACGAATTTGTTCGATATGCCGCTCTTACCAAAACTGGTTCAGTTTTATCCCATTTTCTAGCACGATACTTGCGCTTCTCACTGCACTTATCTCTGTCATGGGTATTGTGATACCGTTACTGTATGGCATTTTTCACACCCCACAGTCCGAGGCTTCACTCACAATGCCTTCGATTGATGGGACCACTCTTCGTGTGACTGCTGTCAACACGGGAGATGCGTCTGCATCACTGATCCGAGCATGGTTCAGCAGTGATTTGTTAGCAGGTGCCACCAAAGTGAAACTGCGAAACGACGACGATGCGCTGCTGCCACCTGGGCATAAATTACTTGTCTTTGATATTATTCCGCTCTTAGATGAGCAAGGCTCTTATCAGCACTCGCTTGAAATGATGTCGTATATCACTCAAAACAAACCGGGGCCATCTACGAAGATTCGTTTTCATGTGCTCCAGTCTGACGGTCGTTTTGCCATTCAAGAGTTTGCTCTAAGTGCAGACGACCTTTTCAAATTGTTCAGAGCCAATGCAGACAGATGTTCAGCAATAGAGAAAGTTAACTTCGAAAACGGCTGTATTGGAGCCGGAGTACCAGCAGAGGAGCCATAATCCAACGTAGCCATCCATCTAACGTTTCATCTATTTAATTTCATTTAATGCACTGAAATAAACAAAGAAATCGCTATTGAAATTAATACGCTGGTATGTTGTTCTGGACACCAAAAGAGATGCACGATGTGAAGGATGATCAATGGCGACAGTTGCTCAAACCGCATACCCGACCTTACCGGCGAATTTTTCTCTCAAGCTCTTAAACAAACAGTATCAACCGACCAACTACGAACTGGAATGGCTCAGTGCTATCAGAAAACCCATCCAGCGATTGGGGTTTCTGGTGCAACTGAAAACGCTACAACGGCTCGGGTATGTAGTGTCCCCCCTTGACTGCCCAGACACCTTAATCAAATACCTTGCAAAATTAACAGGCATCACTACGCTGCCTTCTGCGAAGGACTGGGCAGCCTATATTAAATCGACCGCCAGAACCAAACATCTTGCGCAGATACGCGAATTTGTCGGTGTCAAATTGCTGCAGGAAGCCGATTGGGCATGGTTGAAAACGGTGGCAAGGCGTGCCGCACTGGTTAAAGACGCCGTTAATGACATCCTCAACGTCTCGCTGGAGGAGCTTATCCACCACCGGTTTGAGCTGCCGGGGTTTACTCGTCTACTGCGCTTAGCAAGAACTGCCAGAAATGAAGTGAACACTGAATACTACCGGGCCATTTACGATGAGTTGCGACCGGAATCCATAGCCGAGTTGGACCAACTCCTGATCAAAGATGTCAATGAAAGTTACAGCGCCTGGCAGCGGTTAAAGCGAGAACCCAAAAAGCCGAGCGCCAGAGAGATCCGTTCCTACATTCAGCATGTGACCTGGCTAAAATCGCTCAGTGAGCAAATGCCACAAATACGCCTCCCCGCGACCAAACTGAGTCAGTTCATGCTGGAGGCCCGTGCATTGGACGCCAAAGATATGCGGGAACTCAAGCCCCTAAAGCGTTATGCGTTAGCGGTGCTCCTTATCCGGGGTCAGCATGGGAAAGCACTGGATGATGTAGCAGACATCATGATCCGTATTCTGCGGGGACTGGAGAGTGTCGCAAAAAAGAATTACGACCAGCATATTTTGAACCGGCAAAAGGAAAGCGAAGCGCTCGTTCGTGGTTACTTTGATGCCATGGCGGCGTTTGGTAGCGAAGGCACCGCGGAAGAGCGAATTGACGCTATTCAGAAAACATTTTCACCGGACTTGACCACCCAAATGGCGAAGTGTCAGGAATATCTGGCGGCAGTAGCCCATGGTTTTTTACCATTTATGCTGCAGCCTTATCATCAGAAACGGTCCTTGCTGTTTTTGTGTCTGGAAGCCATGGAGCTTCGCAGTACCTCAACCGATCAGAGCACCATTTCACTCATTGCCAACCTACAGTCACTGCGGAACAGTCACAAAGAAATGCTGCCAGTATCGCAACTGCAATCGGATGAATTCGATCTGCTTACACTTCTGTCTCCGCAATGGCAAAACATTATCAGACGTGACGTGGCAGGAAATGCCCTGTATCACCGCAAACTATATGAACTGGCGTGCTTTTCTATGATCCGGCGAGAACTTCAATCAGGGGATTTGCATGTGGTACACGCCAGGGAATATGACGATTACCGAGAGGATTTGGTCAGTTGGGAGGAGTACCAGCAGGAAATTGATCGCTATGCGCAGGAAGTTGAACAGCCCGTTAATGACGCTGAGCGATTTGTCACCGAACTACAGCTGGAGCTCAGTGAGTTGGCCACGACGGTGGATCTCACATTCCCTGGTAATAGCCATGCCCAATTTATCGATGGACGCCTTAGTTTAAAGAAAAGCAATACTGCACGACCTGTCGCAGCTGTCCAGCGTTTAGACACCGCGATTGTCGATGGGATGGAGCCCTCAAGTATTGTCGATATTCTGACCGATTGCGAGCACTGGCTTGAACTGCACAAGTTGATACACACAGCTGCCGGCAACCAAGTGAAAATTGAATTTCCGGAGCAGCGTTTTTTAACCACACTGTTTTGCTACGGTTGCAATTTAGGGCCGGCTCAAACTTCCCGCTCAGTTAAAGGCTTTACACAAAAGCAAGTTGCCTGGCTTAACTTGCGCCATGTCACTGAAGAACGCTTAGAAAAAGCGTTGACCAAAGTCGTCAATGCATACAACCAGTTTGATTTACCGAAGTATTGGGGCTCCGGTAAACACGCCTCTGCAGATGGGACTAAATGGGAGCTATATGAGCAGAATTTGATGTCAGAATTTCATATTCGATACGGTGGTTATGGCGGTATTGGTTATTATCACGTGTCGGATACCTACATTGCATTATTCAGCCATTTTATTCCTTGTGGTACCTATGAAGGGGTTCATATCCTGGACATCGTGCAGAAAAACGATTCAGACATTCAACCGGATACGCTGCATGGTGATACACAATCCCAGAGTTACACAGTGTTTGGATTGGCGCATTTATTGGGGATAAAACTGATGCCCCGGATCCGAAACATTCAGGATTTGAGTTTATACCGGCCAAGCAAAGACACGAAATACCAGCACATTGATGCCTTGTTCAAAGGCTCTATTGATTTCGACCTGATCCAGGCCAGGTTACCAGATATGCTGCGGGTGGTTGTCTCCATCAAACTCGGCAGAATCACGCCGTCGACACTGCTCAAACGCTTAGGGACATTCAGCCGGAAGAACAAGTTGTACTTTGCGTTTCGGGAGCTGGGACGGTTGATTAGAACCATGTTTTTGCTCAATTACATAGATAACCACGAGCTTCGTCAGCTCATCCATGCTGAAACCAACAAATCGGAAGCCTTCAATAACTTCACCAAATGGTTATTTTTTGGCAACGATGGGATCATTGCTGAGAATATTAGGCATGAGCAGCAAAAAATAGTGAAATATAATCAACTTGTTGCCAATATGGTGATCCTGTATAACACGGAAAAGATGACAAAACTCCTCAAGAAACTGGCTGAAGCAGGTCATGAGGTTACGCCAGAAACGTTGGCCGGTTTGTCACCTTACCGGACATCTCATATTAATCGGTACGGGGATTATCACATCGATATTAACCGGAAAACCGAACCATTGGATTTTACTGTCAAAGTCATTGAGTAGACGTTTGGCGAAGGTGAAAATAGTGACAGAACTTCATGAGCTTAATCGGCTTGCGTCTAAGCGGCTTCAAGACCATATTGAGAAACATCGTCAGATGCGTATAAACTCAAAAAGTTAAAATTAACCGTTGCCATGATCATGTTCGCAGAGACATTCTTCGCTAAAGCGCATTCGGGTCAGTATGTCTTTCCAATCGCCTTTCCGACCTTTGTAGAGTTAGATGCGCTGGTCATTCCTGAAACACGAGCGGTATTAAATGACCTTGTCGATGAGTTCTCAAGCGGGTTTTGTATTGTCCATCAACATGAACGGATCCGGGAAGAACTGGTGCAGCTGACCTCAGCTCAATGGAACGTGCACAAGGCCGCATCTGATTATTTATGCAGTCCACTGGAACTGATGAGGAATTGTCTTACCCCACGCTTCCTGCATTTGTCACTGCCAGTATCGACCAGAACACTTTCAACAAGGCGTGGTTTGATGCGATGACGGAATTGCCCATGTCCGCGCAGTTGAAAGTGGCAGCGACGGCACCTGACGAGAAATGGAATAATGAACTTGGACTTACATCGCTCAACGAAGCCAAAATCAAATATCAGGGCGACGTCGGCACCCTAAAACAGACAATTTTTGTGGAGCTAAAAGGCTGTATTGAAGCCTGGGCAGACATTGAAGGACAGGCCATTGAACCAAAAATTGTGGCTGAAATGGCGTGCTACATCATGGCAATCTGGCAGTCGGATACTTTTTATTTAGCCTTTCCAACACTGCGAGTGTTGATTGCTTTGCATGGGAGTCTACGCACTGATCCAAACCGACGCTTTAAAAGCGGGGATTTAAATGATTTTTCCGTTGCAGCAGATGCGCTATCAATCTGTGATGTGTTTCTAACCGACAGGCGCTTAGCAAATCTAATAAGCTCAGAAGAGCTTGATTTGGGAACACTGCTTGGCTGCCAAGTTATCCATGGCTTTGAGGCAATGGCCAACTATTTTAGCTAATCCGGTAAATTGGGCTAAAAAATAACGACCGAAAACATGCTAAAACGGCATGTAAAGCTTAATAGTCATATACTTATGTGATAGCAATAATCAAAAAGGACAGAAAAATGGAAGATGAAGTATACGCCATAATAGCCCCTTGGGCAGGCATTCCAACCTGGTACACCGGTCACCAATTGGATCAGAATCGTTTTGCCAGTGTCATGGATGACTTGCACAGTCGTTTTGGTCCGGGACTTGATATGAAAGTTTTTGAGGCTGCGTTACGACGGCACGCAGAGCAAACTCCTACAATGCTTGGCGCTCCAGATAACTGGGATCCCGTAATAAGAGAGTTTGCAGTGTTGGCAAAAAACTATTAAGGGGGCGTTGTGAGCAACTCAAACACTCCGCAAACCATTTCAAAGCAAGTCAAATAGGTTAATATCAAAGTTAAACCTGAAGGCACCACCGGTTTATGTAAAAGTGCAGCCTGAACCAGGGGCGATAGTGAACGAATGTTTTCCGAATGTAGAACGCATAGTTCTCTCAAATGGTGGAAAAATGCTATGTGGATGGCAGATTTGGGAATGGCCTAATGTCATGATAGAAGCTGAATTTCATGCTATTTGGCAAAATCCAAAAGGGGACTGGGTCGATATCACACCGAAGCAAGATGAAGAACAGACTATTTTGTTCGCTCACACCCCAAAGCGGCCATATGACGGCAAACGTGTTGATAATGTAAGACTCGCGTTACGTGATGACATCATCATTCATCACTTTATCCAAATATCTGAACTTCTCAGCAAAGCTTTACAGGATGGCCGCGAATTCGAGTACGGTTTTATAACTGTACCTGAAGCAAAAATGAAACCACTCATGGAAGCCAAAAGATTTCTATTGGGGGCGCTAAAAGCGGGGTATAGAGATCACGATACGTGTTGTTGCAAGAGTTCTATTAAATACAAGCGATGCTGCGGAAAGGAAATTCAGAAATATATTTCTGAATCAGTTAGATAATATACTTTTCATGAAAAATTTCCAGAATCCCGGCTAACCCTCAAATTGGCTAAAGCCGCACGGCGGATCCGTTCAGCCAGCGCCGGTAAATTACAGTGCTGATCGCTGCTTTGCCAGCAAAGGTGAGCCAGCTGACTGGCGAAGTAAACCGCATGCTGGCCAGTACCACTGCCAATTTCCAGTACCTGCTGGCAATTGGCAAACGCCTGATTTAATACCGACAGAATAGGGGACTTGTTATTTTCACAGGCTTGCGAGTAGGGTAGATCGCTATCGTTCATCGTTATCACTTATCTTAAGTCTGCTTACAGTCTGTAGCAGCTCTTTCCAGTAGTAATTGTGCCCAAAGCGCCGCACCTTTAGCCGAAGGATGAAAGCCGTCTGCTGCCAGTAGCTCCGGGCTTAACGGCAGCTTAGCATCAACCAACACTGCGTTGGGCCACTGGGCTAACTCTTGCGCTAAAACCCTGTTTAAGAGTCGCGCCTTCAGACCAAGCCACTGATTTAACGGCCAGGGTAGCGCGGTAAACTGCTGCATCGGTGGTATGGCGCTAATAATAATCAGTGGTGACTGAAATCGGGTGCTAAGCAATGCGAGTAATTCCCGACACAGTTCGCGGTACTGGCGATTTCCAGTCAGAGCGGTGACATTATTCACACCAATCGAAACATAGATCTGATCAAAGTTTTGCTCGGGCATACTTTGCAGTAACTTAATCAGTCCGTTACAACACAGGCCGCTTTGCGCCACCAACTGCCATTCTACAGAGTTCGCAACCGCTAACGCCCGGGTCAGATGGCCAGCCAGCGCCTGTTGCTGCGAAGCAATACCGACACCAGCTGCCGCCGAGTCACCACAAATCAATACTTTTAACACGGGTTGTTGTGCCGTCACCTTGCTTGCAGCAATACTGCCAGCTCTGTCACCAGCGGCTTCACGTAACCGCACAGCCAGCTTGCGCAGACGCTTGCCTTGCCAAAGTAATAATGGCCAAAGCAGAGCAGTGACGAAGTACCAAGATACCTGCATATAAGCTGCTCTTGAAACTCTCTATAACGCTAAAGTTGGCATTATAGCGCGAAATCTATTATTCAAGACCATATGACCCATGCTGATTAGTACTACACGCAATGTGGCAGCTGTGGTGGCAATACACCGTTAAAACGTGTTTGCCCGGCATGCAGTAGCCCGCAAACTAAAGTAAGCAAAGCCAAAGAAACTTACCGGTTAAAGTGCGATGGATGTGGCGCAAGTTTCATATACCGTTGATGGTTTATAGGGGGACTTATAACGGGTAACTAAACAATAAAATAATTATCAATTTAACATAATATACATTATAGGCTAGATAGGTTCACCAGGCTTTACTCCGAGCTCTCGACATCATTCAGAGATATCATCTTTCTGTTGAGTTGCAAATACGCGTAAGATTGCTATATTTTTGTTAACCAAACGTGATGAGGAAATCTAATGACTCGCGAGCATGCTGAATATCAAGTAGCACATTCGTCTGGTGCAGAAACTATGGCAGCAATGTCAGTTAACATCGACTATACCAAGCTATTTGCTGTTATCGTTGCTGCGTTACTGACTGCCGTGTCCATTCTGTTTATTGTCGGAATTTTTATTATGCAACTGGCGCTGCGCTCATTTGAACAGTCAATGACATTAATGATGCATCCAAACGATACCATCCCGGCTGCAGTAGTTAAATCATCACTGACCGGGCTGCAAGCTTCCTCGACTAATCAATCACATCATCTGCAAGCGGGAAACGAAGGATGTGTTTTTCCCTCAGATAACGGTGCTACAGTGGATAAACCAAAGTCGGATAATCAGCACTAGCACGCAGATTTGCGCACTAACATAGGACTACACATCACAAGCCCTGCCTTGTGTAAATACTCGCCACTCAGCTGCAAAAACAACCAGAAAATGTCAATAAACCCTATACTGACACGGGCTTTATACCTACTTGTTGGATTTGGCCTTTATCATCAATCTGACGTACCGTTAGCAATAACTGGTCGAGTCTAACCTGATCGCCCACCACCACCCGGCGGTGAAATTTCTGCGTAATATAATCGGCCAGGCTGAGATTTTGGTCCTGATCTTTGAAATCGATGGTGTAAAACGCGTCCAAATCCCGTAATGAAATATTACCGTTAAGTACAAAGTCACCAAAGAAATTACTGTTATCAAGGATGCTTTTATCTGCATCGCTGGCGAGCACTTCGCTCAGTTTTTTCACATGTTTAAGTGGCGCCAGCACCATGATGGTGTCGCCATTCGCAATAGCGGGATCCTCTGCTGCCTGCAACCATTCTCCATCGCGTATTAAGCCCAGATACTGTACTGGTAAAGTAATAGCGAGTTGTTGCCACTTTAAGGTGAGCACCGGCGAGTTGCTGGTTACTTTATAGGCAAGTACTTCCATCACTTCTTTTGCCGGAATCGCATCCAAAGGCATCGCCTGGTCGGGCTCTAATTCCGCCGGTACCTCTAGCTTCAACCAGCGAGCTACCGGGATCAAACTCCAGCCTTGCAGCAATAACGATACGATAACTACGACAAAGGCTACATCAAAATACAAATGTTCATTGGGCACGCCAGCCAACCATGGAAACAACGCCAGAATGATTGGTACGGCGCCACGTAAGCCAACCCAACTGATAAAAAGCTGATCTTTGGCCGGAAATTTGAACGGAATTAAACAAATAAATACAGCCAGCGGTCTGGCGATAAAAATGAGTACTGCGGCTAGTAATAAGGCAGGCCCAAGGTGTTCCAGCAAATTGGTTGGTGAAACTAATAACCCCAACATTAAAAACATACTAATTTGGCTGATCCAGGCTAAGCCGTCATGCATCCGCAATATATGAATAATCTGCGGTAGTTTGGCATTACCCACGATATAGCCCATCAGATAGACGGCGAGAAAACCACTGCCGCCGAACGAGTTCGTTAAAGCGTAGATCACAACACTGCTGGCGACTGCCAGCAGTGGGAAAAATGCAAAGCTCAGCGGTAGCTTACGGCACAGATAAACAAACACCCTGCCCGCTGCGTAGCCCATGGCGCCGCCAACCAGAGCTTGTTGCATAAAACTGACCAGGACAAACCAATCCAGGCTCTGATCATTTGCCAGCAATGACACTAATGTCAGGGTGAGCATAATCGCCATCGGGTCATTACTGCCAGATTCGATTTCTAAGGTTGAGGCTACCCGCTCTTTAATTTTTAAACGCTGTGACTGAAAGATCGAAAATACGGCAGCCGCATCAGTCGAGCTTAAAATTGCTCCTAACAACAATCCCTCAACCCAGGATAAATTGAGTAAATAAGCAGCTGCCACACCTACTACACCACAGGTCAGCACCACGCCAAAGGTAGCCAGCATGGAAGCTGGTGCCAAAGCTACCCGGAAACGCTCCGGATGCGTGCGCATGCCGCCATCAAACAGAATAATCACCAGTGCGATGGAGCCGATTAAAAACGCAGTTTGCGGATTGGAAAATTGGATGCCCCCTATGCCATCTTCACCGGCAATCATGCCGACAAGCAAGAATACCAATAGCATAGGAGCGCCAAGCCTTGCGGAGATCAAGGTGGCGATAATACTGATAAAAAACAATAAAGCACCGGCCAATATAGCCAGGTTAATTCCATCCATCGACGCTATTCCATTACTAAGATGCTGCCGGCTATATGGCAGCTGTTCTGAAGTTAAGTTACTGTGTCGAGCATAGCGGATGAACACCGGTTTGTTCCAGTGTTCAGCCCGCTAATATTACAGCGGTTACTAGGGCGTGTTGACATTTGCTGCTTG
>NZ_AKKU01000007.1 GCF_000272005.1 Alishewanella agri BL06
TGAACAAGCGATAACGCAGTAGAAACGCCAGCCAAACGCTGCCCGGAGGGTTCGAGCTGGCGGCGCTTTGCTCTTTGTGGCCTGCATGGATGCAGGTCAGGGGCGAGAGCAGGACGCGGTAGCTTCACTCGTCGTTTATTTAGAATAACTAAACCGCACTCCTCGTTTCGCGATCAAAGCGCCGCCAGTGCGAACAAAATCTAAGCAGCAAACGTCAACACGCCCTAGTGACGAAGTGAGTTAATAATTTGCGTCAACGCCGCCAAAGGATCCGCGGCCTGAGTAATTGGGCGCCCGATTACCATATAATCAACACCGGCATCACGTGCTGCAGCGGGTGTCATGACTCGGCGCTGATCATCTGCCACACTGTCTGCCAGCCTGATCCCAGGCGTCACCAGCTGTAAAGCCGCGCCGAATTGCTGCTTCAACAATGCCGCTTCCTGAGCAGAACACACTACGCCATCCAGCCCGCACTTAGCGGTGAGGCCTGCGAGTTTGATGACCTGCTCTGCAGGCGTCAAAGTTATGCCTAACTCCGTCAGATCACTTTGTTCCATACTGGTTAATACGGTTACTGCAATCAATTTGGGGGCCTTAGCGCCAAAAGGTTGCAGCGCGTCTTTTGCAGCCAACATCATTCTACTACCACCGCTGGCGTGTACATTCACCATCCAGACTCCGAGTTCTGCTGAGGCTTTAACGGCCTTGGCGACGGTATTGGGAATGTCGTGGAATTTTAAATCTAAAAAAACTTCAAACTGGCGCTGTTGCAGCTGTTGCACAAACTGTGGACCGAAATGGGTAAACATTTCTTTGCCAACTTTTAAGCGGCATAGCGTGGGATCGAGCTGACTCACCAGATTTAAGGCATCGGCCTGTTTATCAAAGTCTAACGCGACAATGACGGGCGAACTACAAGACATGACATTTCCTTCAGGAGTTAACGGCCATCAATACCGGCAATAGGTTCAACACTCTCCCATTGCTGACAAGATGGACAAAGCCAATAGGGTTGGCGGGTTTTAAAGCCACAACTGCGGCAACTATATAGCGCCTTACTATCAAGATAAGCATTAACCAGTCCCGCTACCGATTCCAGTACCTCGCCAGCCATGGCTGATTGTTGTTGCCGTAACTGCAAAAGCTTCTGAAACAACCGGATATTCGGTTGCTGTTGCAGTTTTTGCAGCAAATACTGCTCGGCCGCACTAAGCGATTGATGCTCGGCAAGCCAGTCAGTGAGTAATAAGCGGGCACTGATATTCTGATGTTTATCTGCCAGTTGCGCCAGTAACTGCTGCCACTGTTCTGGCTCCAGCTGACATTGACTGAGTAGTGGTAATAAATCGGCACTCCATTGCGGTTTCTGTTTCAAAATACTCATAATGGCGCCGTGCGCAGTGGCGGTATCCTGTTTGGCTAATGCCAGCTTTGCCAGCGCGAAGCGTGGTCTGATGGCTTGCGGGTAATCTTCAGCTAACTGACTCAGGCTGGCGATGTCAGGCTGTTGTTCTAACTGCTGCACCTGCATATTCGCCAGCGCAATCCGTAATGAACGGGATTGCGTTTGCGCCACTGCCGGGCTTAATGCAACGGCCTTATGCATTTCATGGGTGGACAGAAAAATACTAAACAGCTGCTTTAATGCGCCTTCGCGCAATTGTTCATTTTCAGTTAGCGGTAACAGTAATTTTTCGGCGCGGTCAAATAAGCCGGCAGCGTAGTAATCTTTTGCCAGCTCAAACTGGATCTGCTGGGCTTTGACTTTAGGTAATTTTAGCTGGTGCAGCTTTTCGTGGATTTTTATCGCCTTATCCCAGTCACCTTTACGCCGGAATAAATTAGCCAGTGCCAGATAAGTATCAATAGTTGCGGCTTCAACGTCTAACAACTCTAACAGCTGTTCGATGGCTTTGTCTTCTTGATCGGTGAGCAGGAAGTTTAAGCCGGAAGACAGATTGCGGGCAATGTCTGCCCTGCCCTTAAGTTCCTTAGTTTTAAGGCTATTTCTACCCATAAACCAGCCGTAAGCGGCGGCGACAGGAAGTAACAGAAATAGCAATTCAGGCATAGGGTTTAGGCTTTATCAGCAGTATTACGAAACCAGCCCCGGGTTTTACGTTGTAACGCAAACAATGCGCTAAAGATCAGGCCGAGCAGAATACCCGTGACCAGAAAAATCACGGCAACATCAATTACCCGCAAATCAAGCTTAACTACCAGCAAGTTTAACTCGGTAAGTTGCTGATTAGTGGAGCCGAGTAAAAAGCCGAGTAATGCTACAAGAAGAATAAATACAACAAAAACCAATCTACGCAACACTCAGCTCCGTTAAGTTTGCAGTTAAAAGGCAATGCTTATCAGGTGTTATCTTTTACCCGATCCCGCAGCTCTTTACCTGGCTTAAAGTGCGGTACATATTTACCGTCCAATTCCACTTTGTCGCCGGTTTTTGGATTACGGCCAACGCGTGGTGCACGATAATGCAGTGAGAAACTACCAAAACCCCGGATTTCAATACGTTCACTGGAAGCCAGCGATTGTGCCATTTGCTCCAGAATTTCTTTTACGGAAGCTTCAACATCTTTGACCTGAATATGGGGGAAACTGGTGGCAAGTTTTTCTATTAATTCAGATTTGGTCATAGACCCTCCGGCATACCTGCTTAAGGAGAAAGCAGGAGGCACAGGCCCCCTGCTTCACTGGCATTTTAGTCCTGCTTTTGAGCAGCTTTAAATGCTTCAGCCATAGCGTTCACACCAAAGTCAGCATCTTGTTGCTTGCTGTTGATGGTATCCATAGCTTCTTTTTCTTCAGCTTCAAACTTGGCTTTGATAGACAGGCTGATTACGCGGTTCTTACGATCCACGCCCATCAGACGGGCTTCAATGGCTTCGCCAACTTTCAGCGCTGTAGTAGCGTCTTCAACGCGATCACGTGAAATATCAGACACGCGAACGTAACCTTCAACGCCACCTTCTAACATCACAGTAGCGCCTTTAGCGTCAACGGCTGAAACTTCACCTTTAACGATAGCACCTTTTTTGTTGTCAGCAAGGTAATCATTGAACGGATCTTCATCCAGTTGCTTGATACCTAAAGAGATACGCTCACGCTCTGGGTCAACTTGCAGTACAACAGCGTGTACTTCGTCGCCTTTCTTGAATTCACGTACTGCATCTTCGCCGGTAGAGTTCCAGCTGATGTCAGATAAGTGAACCAGACCGTCGATGCCGCCGTCCAGACCAATGAAGATACCGAAGTCAGTGATAGACTTGATCTTACCGCTTACGCGATCGCCCTTGTTAAAGCCCTTAGCGAACTCTTCCCATGGGTTAGCTTTACACTGTTTCAGGCCTAAAGAAATACGACGACGTTCTTCGTCGATTTCCAGAACCATAACTTCCACAGCATCACCCAGGTTAACAACCTTAGATGGGTGGATGTTCTTGTTGGTCCAGTCCATTTCAGACACGTGAACTAAGCCTTCTACGCCTTCTTCGATTTCTACGAAGCAGCCGTAATCAGTCAGGTTAGTGACGCGACCAGAAATTTTCGCACCTTCTGGGTAACGTGAAGCGATAGCTGCCCACGGATCTTCGCCCATTTGCTTCAGGCCTAAAGATACGCGCTGCTTCTCGCGGTCGAATTTCAGTACTTTTACTGGAATTTCGTCGCCAACATTAACGATTTCGCTTGGGTGCTTAACGCGCTTCCACGCCATATCAGTGATATGCAGTAAGCCGTCTACGCCACCTAAGTCTACGAAAGCACCGTAGTCAGTCAGGTTCTTAACGATACCCTTAACTTCCATGCCTTCTTCTAAGTTTTCTAACAGCTGGTCACGTTCCTGGCTGCTTTCAGATTCGATCACGGCACGACGTGATACCACCACGTTGTTACGCTTCTGATCCAGCTTGATAACTTTGAATTCCAGCTCTTTGTTTTCTAAGTGCAGGGTGTCGCGTACCGGACGTACGTCAACTAATGAACCAGGCAGGAAAGCACGGATACCATCAACTTCAACTGTGAAGCCACCTTTAACTTTACCAGTGATAACACCGATAACGGTTTCTTTATCTTCGCAAGCTTTTTCCAGGCGAACCCAGGCCTCATGGCGCTTAGCTTTTTCACGAGATAATAAGGTTTCGCCGAAACCATCTTCGATAGCGTCTAAGGCTACGTCGATGATGTCACCCACGCTAACTTCGATTTCGCCGCTCAGAGATTTGAACTGCTCAACCGGGATGGCGGCTTCTGACTTCAGACCAGCGTCAACCATGACGACGTCTTTCAGAACAGCAACAACAGTACCTTTAACGATGGCACCTGGGCGGGTTTCGATGGCTTTGAGGCTTTCCTCAAATAATAAAGCAAAATTTTCAGTCATAGTCACTTTTTCAGTTAAGTGCTCCACTTCACATCTTGTGTTATGGGGTTGCTAAATTTACCAGTAAGCGTCCGTGTTACTGGCTGTCCAACATGCAGCTTTGGCCTGGTTCACGGGTTGTGCACGGGCAATTTGCCTTGCACCACCTGCAGTACCTCTTGCAGCACTTGTTCAATGGTTTTACCGGTCGAATCCAGCATATAGGCATCCGCCGCCGGTTTTAGCGGTGCCGTAGCGCGATTGGTATCCCGATCGTCGCGGGCCTGGATTTCGCTTAAAAGGTCGCCGATGTTAACATCAAAACCCTTTTGTTTCAACTCCAAAAAGCGCCGATTGGCGCGCTCTTGCGCGGTGGCGGTTAAAAAGATTTTAACTTCTGCCTGCGGGAATACAACCGTTCCCATATCGCGACCATCTGCGACCAGGCCTGGCTGTTCAGCAAAGGCGCGCTGACGGCGTAACAAGGCTTCGCGCACCGTCGGTAACGCAGCAATTTTTGATGCCATTTCAGCCACTTCCTGCGTACGGATACTGTGGCTAACATTTTCGCCTTCCAGAATAACCAGCGTGTTACCGGCTTCGTCACTGGTAAACTGCACATCTAAATGTGCTGCCAATGGTTGTAGTGCGGCTTCGTCGGCAGCATCGATTTGATGATGCATTGCTGCCAGCGCCAGAACCCGATAAATGGCGCCACTGTCGAGTAACTGCCAACCCAGCTGCTGTGCAACTAAGCGGCTGATCGTGCCTTTACCCGCGCCACCTGGGCCATCTATGGTAATAACTGGTGCATTAAGTGGCATCCTACCCCCTGAAAACAGATTAATCGGTAATGAAAACGGCGCACATTATACAGCTTTTTATGACAAAAGCTGTGTTTAACTGCGTTGATTAAACAGAAAACGCGTAGCCAGTTTGATTACGCGTTCTTGACGGGCCGGGCTAAGCGCTATTGGCTAAGCCGTTGAAACACATCAAAATATTGCGGAAAGGTTTTCGCGGTACAATCCGGATCTTCAATGGTGACCGGCGTATCACTTAACGCGACCAGAGAGAAACACATCGCCATCCGATGGTCATTATAGGTGGCAATGCTGGCATGCTTTAGCTGTGTCGGTGGCGTGATTTTCAGATAATCTTCGCCTTCTTCTACCTCAGCCCCCACTTTTCTTAGCTCTGTTGCCATCGCTGCCAACCGATCGGTTTCTTTAACCCGCCAGTTATAAACATTGCGGATCACCGTCGGACCTTTGGCAAACAACGCCGTGGTGGCAATAGTCATCGCAGCATCCGGAATGGCGTTATAATCACGGTCAATGCCGGTTAATTGGTTACGAGTAACGGCGATATAGTTACTGGCCCATTCCACTGTGGCGCCCATCGCCGCCAGCGCATCGGCAAAGTGAATATCGCCCTGCACCGCATCTTTACCAATGCCGGTAACTTTAATGGTACCACCTTTAATCGCCGCGGCGGCCAAAAAGTAGGACGCCGATGACGCATCGCCCTCAACCAGCCAGTGGCCCGGCGAGCGGTAATGCTGGTTACCCGTTACCAGGAAGCGCTGATATTGCTGATTTTCAACCGTGACGCCAAAGCGTGCCATCAGAGCCAGCGTGATATCAATATAGGGTTTAGAAACCAGCTCACCGTCAATCAGGATCTCGCTATCGCCGTTCAGCAGTGGCGCCACCATCAGCACCGCCGTTAAAAACTGACTGGAGATACTGCCATCAATCCGTATTGTACCGGTGCTAAGGGGTTTACCCTGGATCCGCAGTGGCGGAAAACCGTCCTGCTCCAGATACTGAATATCGGCATCAAGTTGGCGCAGTGCGTCGACCAGATGGCCGATAGGCCGCTCATACATCCGAGGTTCGCCGGTTAGCGTCACATCAACATTAGACGCAGCCAAAGCCGCCGTTAACGGCCGCATCGCGGTGCCGGCGTTACCCAAAAATAACGTTAGCGCATGCGGATGATGAAATAAGCCGCCGAGACCCTGTACTTCGCATTCGGTACGACAAGCTGATAACTTATAACTGATGCCGAGCGCCGTTAAGGCATTCAGCATATGCTTAACATCATCGCTGTCGAGCAAGTTAGTGATGCGGGTCGTGCCTTCGGCCAGTGCCGCTAACAGCAGAACCCGGTTAGAGATACTTTTCGAGCCGGGTAAATGCACTTCACCGGCTACTTTCGAGATAGGTTGCAGAGTTAGGGTTTTCATCCGTGCACCCTCTCAAACTCCTGCATAAAGCTGACCAGCGTCTGTACGCCCGCCAGCGGCATTGCATTATAAATACTGGCGCGCATACCGCCGACCATACGGTGCCCCTTTAACGCCAGCAATCCATGTTGCTCGGCTTCGGTTACGAACAGATCGTTTAAGCGCTCATCGGCCAGGAAAAACGGCACATTCATCCAGGAACGGTATACCGTATCAACATCGTTGCGGTAAAAATCACTTTTATCGATAAACTGATACAGCGTCTGGGCTTTTTGTTGATTTAACTTAGCCATCGCCGCCACACCGCCCTGAGCTTTTAACCATTTAAACACTAAACCGGCCAGATACCAGGCATAGGTTGGTGGCGTGTTAAACATGCTGTCATTTTCAGCGGCCAGGCGGTAATCCAACACCGCCGGAATGGCGCTGTTGGGCGCCGGCAACAAATCTTCGCGGACTATGGCCACGGTCAAGCCTGAGGGGCCGATATTCTTCTGCGCGCCGGCATAGATCACGCCGTAGCGGCTGACATCCAGTGGCCGTGATAAAATCGTCGAGGACAGATCCGCAACTAACGGCACTGTGGTTTGAGGTAAGGTCGAAAACTCGAGGCCATCGACGGTTTCGTTCGGGCAAAAGTGCGCATAGGCCGCAGCTGAGTTAATTTGCCAGTCTGCTGGGCTTAGCAAACTGCGGTTGCCATCGGCGTTCTTTACGCGGATATCCTGCGCTTTAATCTGGCCAAACTTATTCCCTTCTTCAACCGCTGCAGATGACCAGGCACCAGAGATAAAATAGTCGGCACTTTGACCGCTCTTTAATAAATTAAGCGGCACGGCAGAAAACTGGCCTCGGCCACCACCGTGCATAAACAAGACCTTGTAGTTGGCGGGGATGGCCAGTAAATCGCGCAGGTCTTGTTCCGCGTCAGCGGCAACTTTAATAAAAGGCTTACTGCGATGGCTCAGCTCCATTACTGAGCAGCCCTGGCCTTGCCAGTTCACAAATTCCTGCTGGGCTTGTGCCATTACTTCAACAGGCAGCATCGCCGGGCCAGCGCAAAAATTATAGGTTGTCATGGTTAGATCTCACTTTCGTTGCGTAATTTAAAACTGGCCTTAGTTGTTCTTTCTTGTTCTGCCTAAAAGAAAACGAGCGCCAAAGCGCCCGTTTTCTAAACAGTATTATTCTTCTTCGCCGGCGTCATCCTGCGCCAGTTGGCTGTCCTGTACCTCCGGCGTACGGACTACGTCTTCGGCATCAGCAAGCGCCGCCACTTGCTCTTCCTGAATTTCAGCAATTCGCTCCACACCCGAGACTTTTTCGCCTTCCTGGGTACGGATCAGGATCACGCCCTGGGTGTTGCGCCCCACTTCTGACACTTCACGTACCCTAGTGCGTACCAGCGTACCTTTGTCCGAAATCATCATGATCTCGTCACTTTCTGCGACCTGAACTGCACCTACCACCAGGCCGTTACGCTCAGAGACCTTGATCGAGACCACACCCTGGGTAGCGCGGCTCTTGGTCGGATATTCGGTCAGTGCAGTACGTTTTCCATAGCCGTTTTCGGTTACAGTCAGAATAGCGCCTTCGCCCTGAGGAATAATCAGTGACACCACACTGCCGCCATCGCGTAAGCGGATACCGCGTACACCGGTAGCGCCACGGCCCATTGGCCGCACTTCGTCTTCGGCAAAGCGTACAACCTTGCCATCATCCGAGAACAGCATAATTTCGTTGCTGCCATCGGTAATGCCAACGTCAATAAGCTTATCGCCTTCATTCAGATTCACCGCAATAATACCGTTGCTGCGAGGCCGCGAGTATTCGGTCAAGGCGGTTTTCTTCACGGTACCATTGGCGGTGGCCATAAAGACGTACTTGCCTTCTTCGTATTCGCGTACCGGCAGGATGGCGTTAATGCGCTCGCCCTCTTCCAATGGCAGAATATTGACGATAGGTTTGCCACGTGCAGTGCGGCTGGCCAGCGGTAACTGATACACCTTCAGCCAGTATAAACGGCCGCGGTTCGAGAAACACAGAATGGTATCGTGGGTGCTGGCAACCAGCAGCTTATCGACGAAATCTTCATCTTTTACGGTAGTCGCGGCTTTACCGCGGCCACCACGGCGCTGCGCTTCATAATCAGACAGCGGCTGATATTTGGCATAACCCAGGTGCGATAAGGTCACCACCACATCTTCTTCGGTGATCAGATCTTCTAAGTTGATATCCAGCATATTGTCCTGGATCTCGGTGCGCCGGGCATCGCCGTACTGGGCTTTGGCTGCGGCAAGCTCTTCGCAGATCACTTCCATCAGCCGCTCCGGGCTTGCCAGGATATGCAGTAACTCAGCAATCAGATCCAACAGCTCTTTGTACTCGGCCAGGATCTTTTCATGTTCCAGACCCGTTAACTTGTGCAGACGTAAGTCGAGGATAGCCTGGGCTTGCTGCTCCGTCAGGAAGTACTGGCCGTCACGGATGCCAAAATGTTCTTCCAGCCATTCCGGACGCGCTGCATCCTGACCGGCACGTTCCAGCATGGCACTTACACCACCGAGCTCCCAGCCGCGCTCGACTAAGCCCGCTTTGGCTTCTGCCGGGCTGGCTGAGGTTTTAATCAGTTCGATAATGGCATCGATATTGGCCAGTGCAACGGCTAAACCCTCTAAGATATGGGCGCGTTCGCGGGCTTTACGCAGATCGTAAACCGTGCGGCGGGTCACCACTTCGCGTCGATGCAGAATAAAGTATTCCAGCATCTCTTTCAGGCTTAACAGCTTTGGCTGGCCATTGGCCAAGGCCACCATATTGATACCAAATACCGTTTGCATCTGGGTATTGGCATATAACTGGTTCAGCATCACGTCTGAGGATTCACCGCGTTTTAGCTCAATCACAATCCGCATGCCGTCTTTATCAGACTCATCACGTAGCGCTGAGATACCCTCAATGCGTTTTTCTTTTACCAGCTCGGCAATTTTTTCAATCAGCCGCGCTTTATTTACCTGATACGGAATTTCATTAACGATAATGGCTTCGCGACCGGTTTTCTCGTCGGTTTCCAACGTGGTTTTGGCGCGGATATACACCTTGCCGCGACCGGTACGGTAGGCTTCTTCAATACCTTTACGACCGTTGATAATGGCGGCGGTTGGGAAATCCGGACCCGGGATATATTGCATCAGTTCATGCAGTTCGATATCCGGATTAGCAATTAACGCCAGACAACCATCAATAATTTCATTCAGGTTATGCGGTGGAATATTGGTTGCCATACCTACGGCAATACCAGATGAGCCGTTAATCAGCAGGTTCGGGACCTTGGTCGGTAATACGGCAGGAATTTGTTCGGTGCCGTCATAGTTAGGCACGAAATCAACGGTTTCTTTGTCCAGATCGGCTAACAGCTCATGGGCAATGCGGGCCATTCTGACTTCGGTGTAACGCATGGCAGCGGCCGAGTCGCCGTCAATTGAACCAAAGTTACCCTGACCATCCACCAGCATATACCGTAGCGAAAATGGCTGAGCCATCCGCACGATAGTATCGTATACCGCACTGTCACCATGCGGATGGTATTTACCGATAACGTCACCGACGACACGGGCGGATTTTTTGTAGGCCTTGTTCCAGTCGTTACCCAGTTCCTTCATGGCAAACAACACGCGGCGGTGCACTGGCTTCAGACCATCCCTGACATCGGGTAAGGCCCGGCCAACGATTACGCTCATGGCATAATCGAGGTAGGAATTTTTTAATTCCTCTTCGATATTTATTGGAACTATTTCTCTGGCCAGATCTGTCATAAAACGTTATTTTCCCTTAAATCAGATAGATAACTCGCTTTTCTTGCCTTTGTTTAGCGCGAGACAACGCCGGATTCTATCACAGAAATATTACCTTGCCATGCCTGTTTGCACCGCCTGCTCGAATTGCCGCCGTTGCCAGCACCGGCTAAGGCTTTATAATGCGCGAAAACAATCAGGTAGTGACTATGAACAGCCCCGATAACTTCGATAAAAACAGTAACGTCGATCAGAATGAAATCAGTAAGTTTAATGAGATTGCTGCCCGCTGGTGGGATCCGGAAGGTGAGTTTAAACCACTGCATTTATTAAATCCGACCCGCTTAGGTTATATCAGTGATCAGCTCGGTGGGCTGTTTGGCCGAAATACTCTCGACGTCGGCTGTGGCGGTGGCATTCTGGCCGAGAGTATGGCGCGCGCCGGCGCAAAGGTAACTGGTATTGATATGGCGCCGGATGGTTTGAATGTCGCCCGCCTGCATGCCCTGGAAGCCGGAGTAAATATTGATTATCAGCAAAGCACCGCAGAAGATTTTGCCGAGCGTCACGCCGGCGAATTTGAGCTGGTGACCTGTATGGAAATGCTGGAGCATGTACCGGATCCGGCATCGGTGGTGCGCGCCTGCGCCGAACTGGCTGCGCCAGGTGCAACGCTGGTATTCTCGACCATTAATAAAACCGCCAAAGCGTACCTGTTTGCCATAGTCGGCGCTGAGTATCTGTTAAAGCTGGTACCGCGTGGTACCCATCAGTTTGATAAGTTTATCCGCCCCTCAGTACTGATGCGCTATATCGAAGACGCCGGTTTGGAATTAGTGGACGCCACTGGTCTGCATTTTAACCCGCTGAATAACAGCTTTAAGCTTGGTGCCGGTTTGGATGTAAACTACTTTGTGGTAGCACGTAAGCCGGTCTGATGGCAAGGCAGCCAGTGGTACTGATTTGCTCTGGCTGCTAAATAACCGCTTAAACTAAAAATGCCGCTTTATAGAACAAATAAATCCAAGCAAAAAAATCTATAAAAAAGCTTGCCTCTGACCGGTGCATCCGGGCACACTGAACTCAAGGTTAGTGGCTGCTAACCGGCAAAAAAACTGCACAAAAAAGCCGCTTTTTCCTTGCTTGCAAATTCCAACAATACACACTATCTTGTGATCGTCTTTTGAAATACACCCATATGTTGTGTAAATCGTCAGCAACCCGGGTGTATTGATAGCCGTGCGCTAAACCCGATTCACTTATTATTAAAAGAAATGGAATACTTCAGCGATGACTCAAACTCTTTTTGTGACTAAGCGCGATGGTCGGCGCGAACCTCTGGATTTAGATAAAATTCACCGCGTCATTGACTGGGCGGCCGAGGGGTTAAAAAACGTGTCGGTGTCGCAGGTGGAACTGAAATCCCATATTCAGTTCTATGATGGCATCAAGTCGTCCGATATTCATGAAACCATTATCAAGGCCGCTGCCGACCTGATCTCAAAAGAGACCCCGGATTACCAGTATATGGCGGCCCGGCTGGCAGTATTCCATTTACGCAAAAAAGCCTATGGTCAATTCGAACCACCCCACCTGTACGATCAGGTGGTGAAGATGGTCGAAGCCAAACGCTACGATATGCATATTCTGGCTGATTACAGCCGCGAAGAGCTGGATATCCTGAACAGCTATATCGACCATAGCCGCGATCTGAATTTCAGTTATGCTGCCGTTAAGCAGTTGGAAGGTAAATATCTGGTACAAAACCGGGTAACCGGTGAGATTTATGAAAGCGCCCAGTTCCTCTATATGCTGGTTGCTGCCTGTTTATTTGCCAATTACCCGAAGAGCACCCGGCTGGACTATGTACGCCGCTTTTATGATGCGACGTCGCTGTTTAAGATTTCACTGCCAACACCTATTATGTCGGGTGTGCGTACCCCAACCCGTCAGTTCAGCTCCTGCGTACTGATTGAGTGTGGTGACAGCCTGGATTCGATCAATGCCACCTCCAGTGCCATTGTAAAGTACGTGTCGCAGCGCGCCGGTATTGGTATTAACGCCGGCCGTATTCGCGCCCTGGGTAGCCCAATCCGCAATGGCGAAGCCTTTCATACTGGCTGTATCCCGTTTTATAAGCATTTCCAGACCGCAGTAAAAAGCTGCTCGCAAGGCGGTGTGCGTGGTGGTGCTGCCACCCTGTTCTACCCCTTATGGCATCTGGAAGTGGAATCGCTGCTGGTACTAAAAAATAACCGCGGTGTAGAAGAGAACCGGGTACGGCATCTGGACTATGGCGTGCAGTTTAACCGCCTGATGTATCAGCGCCTGATTAAAGATGACTATATCACCTTATTCAGCCCGTCTGATGTGCCAGGGCTGTATGATGCCTTCTTTGAAGATCAGGAAAAGTTTGAAGCCTTATATGTGAAGTATGAAGCTGACAGCAAGATCCGTAAAAAGCGCATTAAGGCAGTCGAACTCTTTACCTTATTTATGCAGGAGCGCGCCAGTACCGGCCGCATTTACCTGCAAAACGTCGATCACTGCAATACGCACAGTCCGTTTAACCCGGCACTGGCTCCGGTACGGCAAAGCAACCTGTGTCTGGAAATTGCGCTGCCGACCAAGCCGCTGGAGCATGTTAATGATCCAAACGGTGAGATTGCGCTCTGCACACTGTCAGCCTTTAACCTCGGCGCCATTGAACAGCTGGACGAGTTTGAACCGCTGGCGGATTTAGCGGTGCGGGCACTGGATAGTCTGCTGGATTATCAGGACTACCCTATTCCGGCCGCACAATCCGGTTCCATGGCGCGCCGCACCTTGGGCATTGGTGTCATTAACTACGCCTACTACCTGGCGAAGCATGGCGTTAAATACTCGGACGGCTCGGCCAACGCCCTGACCCACCGCACCTTTGAAGCAATGCAGTACTATCTGCTGAAAGCCTCGGTGAAACTGGCGCAGGAGCAAGGCCCTTGTCCGAAGTTTAACGAAACCACTTATGCGCAGGGTATTCTGCCGATTGATACCTATAAAAAGGATCTGGATAAGGTTTGTGCTGAAGCCTTACAACTGGATTGGGAGCAGCTGCGTAAAGATATTCAGCAGTATGGCCTGCGTAACTCAACGTTATCAGCGCTGATGCCATCTGAGACCTCATCGCAGATCTCGAATGCTACTAACGGTATCGAGCCGCCGCGCGGTCATATCAGCGTTAAGGCCAGTAAAGACGGCATCTTAAAGCAGGTTGTGCCGGAGTATGAGCGCTTAAAAGATCAGTACGAGCTGCTGTGGGATATTCCATCAAACGATGGTTATCTGACGCTGGTGGCAATTATGCAGAAATTTATCGACCAGACCATTTCGGCTAACACCAACTATGATCCGGCCAAGTTCGAAGGCGGTAAAGTACCGATGAAGATCCTGCTGAAAGATCTGCTTACCGCTTATAAGCTGGGTGTGAAGACAATGTATTATCACAACACCCGTGATGGCGCTTCTGATATCCAGGATGATATCAAGCCCGCAGCAGAAGACGACGGCTGCGCCGGTGGCGCCTGTAAGATCTAATGCAGTGAAGAGCGGCCCGGCCGCTCTTTTTTAGTAAGTTTTTGTCAGATTCTCAGGATTAAAATCAGCATGGCGTACACCACCTTTAACCGCAATATCAATGACCAGCTCAAGGAACCGATGTTCTTTGGTAATGCCGTAAACGTCTCCCGTTATGACCAGCAAAAGTATCCGATTTTTGAAAAGCTGATCGAAAAGCAGCTGAGCTTTTTCTGGCGGCCGGAAGAAATTGACGTCAGTAAAGATCGGATTGATTTCCAGCAATTACCTGAGCATGAAAAACATATCTTTATCAGCAATCTGAAATACCAGACGCTGCTGGACTCGGTACAGGGCCGTTCGCCAAACGTCGCACTGTTGCCAATAGTGTCTATTCCAGAGCTGGAAACCTGGATTGAAACCTGGGCCTTTAGTGAAACCATTCACAGCCGCAGCTATACCCATATTATCCGTAATATCAGTGCTGAACCGCATAAGATCTTCGACGATATTATGCTGAACGAGCGAATTTTAGAGCGCGCCGTTGATGTGACCCGTTACTATGACGATCTGATTGATGGCATTAATCTGTATCAGCGTTGTGGTGAAGGCACTCACCAGATTAATGGTAAGAGCGAGCAGATCACGCTGCGTGAGCTGAAAAAGCGGCTTTACCTGTGCTTAATGTCGGTAAACGTGTTAGAAGCGATCCGCTTTTATGTCAGCTTTGCCTGCAGTTTTGCTTTTGCCGAACGTGAGCTGATGGAAGGGAATGCCAAGATTATCCGGCTGATTGCCCGCGATGAAGCGCTGCATCTCACCGGTACCCAGCATATGCTGAATATTCTGGCCAGCGGTGATGATGATCCGGAAATGGCGGAAATTGCCAAAGAGTGCGAAGAGGAATCTTACGCCATCTTTATGCGCGCGGCAGAGCAGGAAAAGGACTGGGCAGCCTATCTGTTTAAAGATGGTTCGATGATTGGCCTGAACAAAGATATTCTGTGTCAGTATGTCGAGTTTATTACCAATAGCCGGATGCAGGCTGTCGGCTTAAAACCACGCTTTGCTACCACCCAAAACCCTATTCCGTGGATCAATACCTGGCTGGTATCTGACAATGTGCAGGTGGCACCGCAGGAATCGGAGATCAGCTCCTATCTGGTAGGACAGATTGATAACGAAGTCGATACCGCCGACTTTGGTGATTTTGATCTGTAACGCCGATGCCGCAGGTTCGCATTAACGGCGAGGTCGTCGTCAACTTCGATGGCTCCTCGCCTAACCTGCTACAGTTTCTGGAGCAACAGCAGCAGGCGGTTAACTATCAGTGCCGTGAGGGTTTTTGCGGCGCCTGTCGTTGTAAGTTATTGAATGGACAAGTCAGTTACCTGCAAGAGCCACTGGCTTTTGTCCGCCGTGGCGAATTCTTGCCATGTTGCAGTATTCCCAAGACCGATATCGAACTGGAAATTCCGAAATAAATGGTATTTTTGCTTAAGTTAAAGCAAAATTAGCGCCGGATTTTTTCTAGTTATCGACGGTTGTTCATGAAAGCTCTGCTTCTCTCCCTGCTGTTAACCATACCGCTGTCGGCTCCGGCCAGCAGCGATTATACGTCGCTATTCGCCAAGGCTCGTTATACTGAGTTATTACAACAACTGGAGCAGGATCCGGTCGCACAGCAGGATCCGGAATTGATGCTATTGCGTGCCAGAGCACTGATCCAACAACAGTTTCGGGAAGAAGCCAATACGCTGCTTAACGAGTTGATTCAACAGTTCCCTGAGCACAGTGCCCTGCTTACTCAGGCAGCGCTAAATAAAATTGCACTCGCCAATAGCGGCAATATCTTTAACGCTCGCAAAAGAGCCACCGATGGTCTGGACCTGCTGCAAAAAGCCATCAGCCTGGATCCGAAAAACTATCTGGCGCAACAAGCGCTGATTAACTTTTATCAGGTTGCGCCGGCTACGGCAGGTGGTAGCAAAGCCCTGGCAGCAGAACTTACCGAACAATTGTTCGCGCTCGATCCGGTGCAAGGTACCTTGGCCAGAGCCAGTAATGCCGTTGCAGAAGGTCGCCTGAGTGATGCGCTGGCGCTGTTGGATGCTCAGTTGGTACAAACGCCGGATAACACTGAACTGTTGCTGCGTAAGGCTGCCATCTTAACTCAGCAGAGTGCATTTCTCGTGGCACAGCAAACCTATTTGCAGCTACAGCCCTTATTGACCGATGAAATCAGCCGCCATAACGTTAATTTTCAACTTGGCCGGCTTGCGGTCTTTACTGAGCATTATCAGGCTGAGGGTATTCAGGCTTTAGAGGCCTACCTCGCCTTCTACGATGGTAGTCAGCAACTGCGGTTACCGCGTGCTAAGTTACGGCTGGCGCAGTTATACCTGCGTCAGGGCGATAAGGTGCGTGCCAATGCCTTGTATCAGCAAATTGCCCGCATGGTCATCGAGGAACCAGACTTTATTGAAGCCAGAGCACAGCTCGCCGCTCAGCTTAGTCAATAAAATAAAAACCCCGACGGTTTAAGTTGCCATCGGGGTTTTATTCTGATTGGCGTTATTACTTCCGAATACCTTCGACACTCAGTTCCAGATATACGGTAGCGGAAGCCGGGCCCAGATCGTAATTAATGCCAAAATCTTTCAGTGCAAAAGCCGCAGTACCGGCAAAACCGGCGCGGTAGCCGCCCCAAGGATCCTGACCTTCACCAATTTTTTCTGCCGCAATCACAATATCTTTGGTCACGCCATTTAAGGTGAATTTACCGTGCAGCTCAAAGTTATCGCCACTGGTTGGTACTACTTTAGTGCTGACAAAGCTGGACTGTGGGAATTTTTCGACATTCAGGAAGTCCGCGCTACGTAAATGCTGATCACGCTCAGTGTGGTTGGAATCAATACTCTTGGTATCGATAGTCACATTGATTTTTGAAGCGGCCAGATTATTGCTGTCGTAACTAAAATCGCCGCTGAAATCGTTAAAGCGGCCATACAACCAGCTGTAACCTAAATGGCTAATCTTAAATTGAATAAAGGCATGCGCGCCTTCCGTGTCTATCACGTAATCAGCAGCTTGGGCAGGCAAAGCCATTAAGGCGGCTAAAGATGATGCTAACAGTAATTTTTTCATCAGGTTCCTCCGGAAGATAGTCGTTACAAAACATGATCTAGCTTACCGGAAAGAACCCGAAAGAAAATTGCATTAAAACGCAGATACCGTTCTGATATTTAGAACTAACCTGTGGTTTTATTCACAGGTGTCCGACACCTGTACCGGAGACCTGTGGATAAACTGGTCTGACCGGTACCGGAGTGCTGTGGATAACTGTTGTTAGGATTCGAATTTGCCGTCGCGGATATGTTTTTCGCCGCGCGCTTTTGCCAGTTGTACCTGCTTTTGCCGCTCGGCAAAGGCTGCTTTTTGCTCATCCGTGGTTTTGTCGTGACAATGCGGGCAGCTTAAGCCTTTGACATAGTGCTCAGACGCCAGATCTGCTGCGGATAACGGCATCCGGCAGGCATAACACTGGTCATAACTGCCCTGCTCCAACCCATGCTTTACCGCCACGCGCTGGTCAAACACAAAGCATTCGCCCTGCCATTTGCTGTTTTCTTCCGGCATCTCTTCCAGATACTTCAGGATACCGCCATCCAGGTGGTACACCTCTTCAAAGCCCTGGGTTTTTAAAAAGGCAGTCGATTTCTCACAGCGGATACCACCGGTACAGAACATCGCCACTTTTTTATGTTTGGTTTTATCCAGATTCTCGGCAGCCCACTGCGGGAACTCGCGGAAACTGGTGGTATTGGGGTTAATCGCGCCCTCGAAAGTACCGATCGCCACTTCATAGTCGTTACGGGTATCGATCAGAATAGTGTCCGGATCGCTAATCAGCTTATTCCACTCTTCACCCTTAACATAGGTGCCAACGATATGTTTTGGATCCAGGCCTTCGACACCCATAGTCACGATTTCTCGTTTCAATTTAACCTTGGTGCGATAAAACGCCTGCTCCTCGGCGAAAGATTCTTTGTAACTCATCCCCGCAAAGCGCCCATCAGCGTCCAGCCAGGCTTTTACCGCATCGACTCCTTCGCGCGGGCCAGAGATAGTGCCATTAATCCCTTCCGCAGCTAACAGCAAGGTGCCTTTCACCTTATGCATCACCATATGGTTATATAGCGGCTCACGCAGAGCTTCATAATCCGGTAAATCAACAAACTTATATAAGGCAGCTACAACAAACATCTTTTATCCTCTTGCCGGGCTGGATCGCAAATCCAGTGCAATTAATGGTTAGCGCCACAAGGGCGGCGCGCATTATAACGACATCCGGCCCGCTGTCCAACCGCTGTTTTCGTGCCGCCAGCTTACTAAGCCGGTAAAAAGGTACCGAGCAGTAAATGACCAGCCAACAGTAACAGTACGATACCCATTAACCGATCAAACCAATAACCTTTCGCCAGCAGCAAGCGCCGCACCGGTGGTCGGGTTAGCAAAACGGATAACAAACAGAACCAGGCTGCGGTAGCAACGGCCATATAGAGGCCATAGATCACTTTATAACTGAGCGGCGTGCTGGCTGAAATGACGACCGCGAACAGCGACAAAAAGAATAAGGTTGCTTTAACATTTAAACCATTGGTAATAAAGCCGGCTAAAAAGGCGGCGCGCCGACGTGGTTGATCTGACGATGCATCTTCCTCACCTGCTACCGTAGCCGGCACTTTGGCGCGTATTGCACCCTGCCCCAAATAAATCAGATAACCGGCAGCTACCACTGTTAACGCCTGAAATAACCAGGGTGTGGTTTTAATCAATAAGCCAATACCAACCAGCGAATAGGTAATATGCAACAGGATCCCAGTACCAATGCCCAGACTGGCCCAAATGGCGGTTTGCCGGCCATAGCGCACAGCATAGCGCAGGATAATCGCAAAATCGGGACCCGGACTGGCTACCGCTAATAAATGTGCAGTGGCAATTAACAAAAATTCTGGCCAAAATGCCGGCATGCTACTCGATCCTTATTCTTTATTAGTCTGATATGTTAAGTTTTCGGGGGCTAACTTAAAAAGCGATCCGCAAATTGTGCCCACTGATAATAGGCATATTGTGCCAGCCGGCGGCCGCGGGTAAACGGAAAGGGCTGCAGCGGGCTTTGATATAGCGGCAATGGCGGTAAGGTTTCGCCCATCAGCTTTTCGGCCAGGCGTTGCCCGGCTAGTAAGCTATAAGATATGCCACTGCCACAATAGCCGGCGGCATAATAAATACCCTCTGATGTTTGGGCAACACGCGGCAAATCATCATAAGAGACGCCAACCCAACCTGCCCAGTGATACTGATAGTCAATGCCTTGCAGCGCCGGCAAGGTTTGCCACAGCGCTTGGCGTAACTGCGCCGGATATTGCGGCTTGGCCAGATCAGCACCACTGATGGCGCTACGACCACCAAATAACAGGCGATTATCCGGTAATAGCCGGTAGTAATATTTTAGGGCTCGGGTATCCATCGCCATAAAACCGGGCGTCAGGCCACAGGCCGATAGCTCTGAGGCAGTCAGGGGCCTAGTCACAATAATGCTGCTTAGCACTGGCAGGCAGCCCCGGTTAAGCTCAGGCAAAATATTTTTCGGTGTATAGGCATTAGTGGCCAGCACCAATTGTTCGCAGTGCAGTGAACCGGCACTGGTAGTCAGTTGGTAGCCAGCACCGGTGTGATTAATCGCCCGCAGTGAAGTATTGGCAAATACCTTTACTCCGCTGCGCTCAGCTAAACCTGCCAGCCCCCGCAGCAATAAAAACGGATTAATACCATAGCAATCCGGTAGTCTTAAAGCGCCAAACGCGCCCGGACTGTTAATACAACCCTGCAATGCCGATTGATCCAGAAAACTGACCGCATAAGCAAAATCCCGCTGTAAGCGCTCAGCTTGTTGCTGCAGCAACTGTGCCTGTTTCACGGTATGGGCAATTTTCAGATACCCCGGTGTTTGCGCCTGACAATCGATATTACCGGCAGCGACCAAGTCTTTTAATCGCTGCAAGGCTAAGCCATATTCCTGATGAAAAAGCTGGGCCTGCTCTAAGCCAAACCGGGCCTTTAGCTGACTAAGACCTAAACGTCCGGTGCCTCGCAGAACAAAGCCGGCATTACGGCTGCTGCAGCCCCAACCTGGCTGATTGGCCTCCAGCAGCACCACTTTACGGTTATAACGTTGGCTAAGCTCGTAGGCACAACTTAGTCCGGTATAACCAGCTCCGACTACTACTATTTCAGCCTGTTCTGGCAACGCGGCTGCGTTATGGTCGCAACTATTTATCGCATTGGCAGTCCAGTAAGACGAGACATAACTGACATCAGTCGGTAGCGAAGTTGCAACATAAGGGTCATAAAAACTGGGCATTAAAACTCCAACACCATTTCAGCAGCACTACAACAGCACACAGCGCCACAACGCGGGCACAGATAACCATCAGCAGACAGATGTTGCCAGCGATTAGGATGAATTTGCAATAAGCGCCCGCCGGCTTTCGAGAAATATCGTACCGCGCTGTTGTTCGGACTCTCGCGCCACAGATGCGCTAAACCCGCTGTGGCCCCCTGCTGCTTTAATGCTTGAATGGAGTTTTGTAACAGCCGTTGCCCTATGCCTTGCCCCTGCCAATCCGGATGCACCGCGACAGACTTAAAGTAAGCCATTTTTTCGAGCGGCACAGGCCAGAGTGCCACAGAGCACCACAGATCAGTTTGCCATTGACCCGGTGCAAAGCTAATACGGTAAGCGACTATTTGTTTCTCAACTTCCGCCAACAAACAGGCGCATTGCCCCGCTTTCGTACCCTGAACCAGCCAGCTTGCCAATTGCTGCGGTTCAGTATAGCCAGTGCCATGCACCAGCGTGGCCAGTTCGGCAACCCCCGCTAAGTCGTGCTGTTGTAATGTGCGGATCCGCAAATCTGTTGAATTTTTACTTACGTTCTTGTATGTATGCAAGGCGCGTACCTTTAATGGGTTTTATTGTTTAAATTTTCGTCTTTTGCTACTAATTGCTATCTAAATAAGATAGACAGCGGGCGATGAATAAAATATGTTTAAAAAGACGCCATTAAAAATAACAGCGTAGCGTCCGCAACCTCAGTCAATTATCCAGGAACTCATCATGACCAATAAAGCTAACCACTATAGTCCGGTTTGCCGGGCAGTAAAATACGCGTTAGCCTCCGGGCTGGCACTGGGACTCTACTCTACCAGTGCTCTGGCTCAGGAAGCAGCTGCTGAAGAGCAAAAAGTTGAAAAAATTGCCGTGGTCGGTACCCGCGCCGCGCCGCGCTCTATTGCCGATTCGCCGGTACCGGTTGATATTATCGGCGGTGACGAGCTGATGAAAAGCGGCAGCAGTGATATGCTGAATATGCTGACCACCACCATTCCATCACTGAACGTACAAACCACGCCAATCAGTGATGCCGCAACCTTGATCCGCCCGGTTAACCTGCGCGGTTTATCCTCTGACAGTACCCTGGTATTATTAAACGGTAAACGCCGGCACCGTGCCTCTGTTATTACCTTCTTAGGTGGTGGCCTGAACGACGGCTCGCAAGGTCCGGATATTTCCGTGATCCCAGGTATTGCACTAAAACAAGTAGAAGTGCTGCGTGATGGTGCTGCGGCACAATACGGTTCTGATGCCATTGCCGGTGTGATTAACTTCGTACTGAAAGACGCCGCTGATGGCGGCTCGGTTGAGGTTAAACAAGGTGAATTTTATGCTGGTGATGGTACCTCGACTGAGATAGCAGCTAACGTCGGTATGCCACTGACCGATAATGGTTTCTTTAACGTCAGTATGCAGTATAAAAATGTCGATGCGACCAGCCGTAGCGTACAACGTGGCGATGCGGCCGAATTAGCAGCCCAGGGTAACCCGGCGATTGCGCCTATTACTCAGGTGTGGGGTTCGCCGAAGATTAAAGACGATATTAGCTTGTTTGCTAATGCCGGTCTGGATTTAGGTAACGATCGTGAAGCCTACCTGTTCGGTAACTACTCTGAGCGCGACGTAACCGGTGGCTTTTACTACCGTAACCCGCATAACCGCGGTGGTGTGTTTTCGAATGATGGCGGCGAAACGCTGGAAGTGATCGATACGGCAGGTTTAGGTAACTGTAGTAATGTGTCGCTGTTTGATGGCACCCGTAAGCTGAATCACAACGAAATCACGGCCCGGGTTAATGCCTTACCGGATAACTGCTTTACCTTCTTCTCGATGTTCCCTGGCGGCTTTACCCCAAACTTTGGCGGTAATATTACTGATACGTCATTAACGGCCGGGACTAAGGGTGAGTTTAAGTCAGGTTTTGCGCAGGGCGTGTTCTATGATTTCTCTGCCTCTGTTGGTCGCAACGAATCCGCGTTTAATATTATCAATACAGTAAATGCTTCGCTGGGGCCAGATACCCCAACAGACTTCGAAGCGGGTAAATATATCCAATTGGAGAAAAACTTTACCGCTGACTTCGTTAAATATGTAAATGCCGGTTTATATAATGATGTTGCTGTTGCCGGCGGTCTGCAATGGACCGAAGAAACCTTTGAAATCGTGGCCGGTGAGGTTGCCTCCTGGGAAATTGGCCCTTATGTAAGCCAGCTCACCAATGGTTCAAATGGCTTCCCGGGCTTTCAGCCGGATGATGCCGGTGTGAATACCCGTCGTAACTATGCGGCCTATGTCGATGTTCAGGCCGAAATGACCGAAAACTTGTTACTGGCCGGTGCGCTGCGCTTTGAAGATTACGACAGTTTTGGCAGCACCACTAACTACAAAATCACTGGTCAATACCGTTTAAATGACGACTGGGCACTGCGTGGTTCACACAGTACCGGTTTCCGCGCGCCAACGGTCGGTCAGGCCAACGTACGTAACGTCCGTACCGCAATTTTTGAGGGCGAACTACAGGATGTTGCGTTACTACCACCAACTCACCCGGTCTCGCTGTTAAAAGGCGGTAAAGAGTTAACGCCTGAAGAATCACGCAGTTACGCCCTGGGTCTGGTGTATAGCGGCAGTGGTTTCTTCTTTACCGCGGACTTTTTCCGGATTGAGGTGGATGATCGCATCAGCCAGTCTACTGAGTTTGACGTCACCCAGACTGACCGCGACGTATTGCGCGCAGCCGGAGTGCGGGGTGTGGAGTCTTTGTCAAAAGTGACGTTCCTGACCAACGACTTTGATACTGTCACCACCGGTTTGGATTTAGTTGCTAACTACAGCACCAGCTTATTAGATGGCCGTAGCACTTTTAGTCTGGCTTATAACTGGACCGATACGGAAGTAAAACGCTTTACTGCCGTTACCGGTGACTTCAAAGTATCACGCTTAGAGAAGGATTTGCCAGACCACCGCGCGACCCTGACCTGGAATCAACAGTGGCAGGATATCGATATGTTTATCCGTGGTAACTACTACGGCAGCTTCCAGGGCGTACATGCCGATGATCCGGGCCTAACCGGCGAGGGTTCAGCGAAAGTGACCTTCGATGTTGAAGTTGCCTATCACTGGAATGATAATTTCTCGGTCGCTATTGGTGCTCAGAACGTGTTTGATACTGAGCCAGAGCGTCTGCCAGCTGAGTTTAGCAGTATCCTTGGCGCCAAGTACTTTGAGACCTCACCGATGGGTATTAACGGCGGTTACTACTACCTGAAAGGGATTTACCGTTTCTAACGGCGAGTCGCAGTTAGAAAACACCCGGCACATGCCGGGTGTTTTTTTAGTTTCAAGCCAGAGCGGCCAGCAGAGCCTGCAGTGGGTGGCGTGGTTTATCACCAACCAGCCGTTTTACCTGGCTGCGACAGGAGAAACCGGTCACCAGGATCCGCTCATTACCCAGCTGGGTTACCGGTGCGCGCCAACTAAGCTCAAACAGCGCTTTGCTGTTTTCAAGTTGCTGCTTTTCATGGCCATAGGTACCGGCCATACCGCAACAGCCTACACTGACCGGCTTTAATTCCAGCCCCATCTGCATAAAGATCTGCTGCCAATGCTTTTCACTGGCAGGTAAGGCGGTTTTCTCGGTGCAATGCGCCAGTAACGAGAATTGCTGTGCCTGCGCCACCTTGGGCAAGCTTTGCTGTACTAACCATTCCTGCAATAGTAAGACCTGGAAATCCCCCCGCGCCTTGCCAAGCGCTTTCACATACTCGTCGCGATAGACTAGGACTAATGACGCATCCAGACCTAACAATGGCAGTTGATACTGATTTAGCTGGTTAAAAAAGGCTGCCGCCGTGGCAGCGGTCGCCGCAAATTGCTTTAAAAAGCCTTTGACATGCTCCGGCTTACCGTTTGGCAAAAATGGCAATAACAGCGGCTGATAACCCAGTTTTTCCAGTAACTGTAGCGCGTCGGCCACCAGTTCCGCTTCGTAAAAACTGGTAAAAGGATCCTGCACCAGCAGTACCGTGCGTTGCCGCTCCTCAGCCGTTAAGGCGTTTAGTTTATCAAACGAAAAGCGGTAACGTCCCTCCAACCGCTGCGCCAGAGTGGGTACCGATAACAGTGGCGTATCGACATAGCCAACACCATGCTCCAGGCCTTTTTGCAACCAGCGCTGCCCGAGGAAAAAATTCACCAGCTTAGGAGCTTTCGCCAGTAAGGGCGCGGTACGCTCAATATTGGCAACCACATAGTCTTTTGCCGGCCGTAAATAGCGACTGTGGTATAGCTGCAGGAAACGGGCGCGGAAGCTTGGCACATCAACCTTGATCGGACACTGGCCGGCACAGGCTTTACAGGCCAGACAGCCCTCCATTGCCTCCATCACCTCATGCGAAAAGTCCGCATCGCCCTGGCGTTTAGCCAGCGTATTCTTTATTTTCTGCCAGATACTGCTGATGCCCTGGCCTTGCTGTAACAAACGCTGTTCCGTTTGCAGAATATCTTCGCCCGCCTGCTGTTGTAAGCGCAGCCACTCGCGCATTAAACCGGCACGGCCTTTTGGGCTATGGCGCCGATCTTTAGTGACCTTACTGGACGGACACATCGGCGAGCTTTCTTCATAGTTAAAACACAGGCCATTGCCGTTGCAGTTCATACTGCTGTCAAAGCTTTCACGCACCGCAACCGGAATTTGCCGGTCAAACCAGGCACGCTTTTGACCGTCAACACTGACCAAAGCATCGTGACTTTGATAAGGCGTACAGATTTTTCCCGGATTGACACGGTTGCGCGGATCAAAAGCCGCTTTGATTTTCCTGAGCTCAGTAAAGAGTTCCTCACCGAAAAATGCCGGTCCGTATTCACTGCGATAGCCCTTACCATGCTCGCCCCACATCAAACCGCCATATTTAGCGGTTAACGCCACCACCTGATCGGAGATGGTTCTAAGCAAACGCTCTTGTTCCGGATCGTATAAATCCAGTGCCGGCCGCACATGCAGCACCCCGGCATCAACATGACCAAACATGCCATAGTGCAAACCGTGTGCATCTAACAGCGCACGAAACTCGAGGATAAAATCAGCCAGATTTTCCGGCGGCACCGCGGTATCTTCGGCAAAGGCCACCGGTTTATGATTGCCGGCGGTATTGCCCAGCAGCCCCACCGCCTTTTTCCGCATGGTGTAAATCGCATTAATCGCTGCCGCATCATAGGTCAGCTGATAGCCAATGATGCCGCCTTGTTGCTGTTCGATAGCCTCGTCCAAACGCGCAGTCAAAGCGGAAATTTTGTCGTGAATTTCCTGCTCAGACTCAGTGTTATACTCGACAATATTCAGGCCCTGCATCTCCTTGCCGGGCACATCAGTAATCAGATCTTTGACCTGATGCCAGACAATATCGCTACGTGCCAGGTTCAGCACCTTACTGTCGACGGTTTCCACCGAGGTGGCTGCTGCTGCGACCAGGAAAGGCGAGTTCCGTAGTGCACTTTCAAAGCTGTCGTATTTAATATTGACCAGACATTTGTACTTCGCGATCGGCGTGATATTCAGCTTAGCCTCGGTAACAAAACCGAGCGAGCCTTCCGAGCCGGTAATAATCCGCGACAGATCAAACTCGGTCAGATCGGCGTTAAACACATGCTCCAGATCATAACCGGTTAAAAAACGGTTCAGGCGTGGAAATTTATCTAAGATCAGCGCCCTTTTATTACGGCAGCTATCTAATACCTGGCGGTAGATGCGGCCGATGCTATTGGGTTGCTCGGCTCGGTGCTCAGCTTCAAACAGCGGCATCTTGCGGGTATTCAGCACATTACCGTCAATCAGCACCGTTTTCAGGGCTAACACATGGTCGCTGGTTTTACCATAGACCAGCGAGCCCTGACCTGAGGCATCAGTATTAATCATGCCGCCGATAGTGGCGCGGTTGGACGTGGACAGATCGGGGGCAAAGAAAAAGCCATAGGGCTTTAAAAAGGCATTCAGCTGATCTTTAATCACCCCGGCCTGCACCCGTACCCAGCGCTGTTCGACATTCAGCTCCAGAATTTGCCGCATATGGCGTGATAAATCGACCACGATATGCTCGGTCAGTGCCTGGCCGTTAGTGCCGGTGCCGCCGCCGCGCGGGCTGAATTTTAGATGGCTAAAGCTGGAGGTTTGCGCCAGTGATGTCATGATGACCAGATCATCAGTACTGCGCGGTAACAATACCGCTTGTGGTAAGGCTTGATAAACACTGTTGTCGGTGGCGACAGCCAGCCGACTGCCATAGCTGGTTTCAATATCACCGGTAAAGCCGGCATGTTGCAGGGCTTTGGTAAAGGCAACGACGCTGGCGTCCAATGCCAGCTCAGGATTCAGCTTCGCAATCATAATTCTGCCACTTCAGCTTAAACTGGCGGCAGTATAGCACTGCGTCAGATTATGCCAAAGTGGGCTTAGGGCTTTGGCAGTAAATTCCTGCTTAATCCATATGCCCAAGTTTTGCGGCCTTAGTCGCCAGATAGCGATGTGAATGCGCGGTGGTTTTGACCCGGTGCTGTACCCGCTCCAGCACATTGACGCCGGCATCCTGCAGTGCTTTTAACTTGCGCGGGTTGTTGGTCAGTAAGCGGATTTGTTTTACACCTAGCTGGTCAAACATTTCTGCGGCAATACCGTACTCGCGCTGGTCCGGCAAAAAGCCCAGAATTTCATTAGCTTCTACCGTATCCAGCCCTTTATCCTGCTCGGCATAGGCGCGGATTTTATTGATCAGACCAATACCCCGACCCTCCTGGCGCAAATACAGGATCACGCCGCGACCGGCTTCCGCAATTTTGCGCATCGCAGCTTCCAGTTGCGGGCCACAATCACAGCGCAAACTAAACAGCGCATCACCGGTTAAGCACTCAGAGTGCACCCGCGCTAATACTGGCTCAGCGCTGGTGATATCACCCAGCGTCAGTGCAACATGTTCTTTGCCATTCGCTGCTTCAAAGCCATGCAACCGGAATTCGGCAAAAGGTGTCGGCAACAGTGTGGAGGTAACCAGTTTAATACTCATTAATGTTCTCGAAATAATACCGCTGATAACAATCCGGAAGTTGGGGTGTGCAGTAAAAGAATCAACCCTCAACCTGCAGTGAACCCGGAAATAAACCCAAATCACATTTTGTGATAGTGTAACACTTTGTCCGATTTCGGGTTAAGGCTTTTGTTGCAAAAATCGGTTACACTGCGCTGCTGCGTTTAAATACGCTGCTTTTACTTTATCGTTTTGACATTGGATCTGCTGCCATGCTTGGTTTTTTTGAACGTTTAACCCGCCCTTTCCCAGCACAAGAACCTGAACAGCCACCAAAGGGGTTATTGGCATTTTGTCGCCACTACACCAGAGGGATGGAATGGCCTCTGCTGATCATGTCAATCAGTTCAGCGCTGTTGGCTATTCTTGAAGTCTCGTTATTCAGCTTTATGGGACAGTTAGTTGACTGGTTAGTCGCCAAAGATCCGGAAAGCTTTTTCAGCGAAGAACGGGCTAACCTGATTTGGATGGCGCTGGTGACGCTGGTGCTATTGCCACTGCTGACGCTGTTTCACTCGGCGTTGGTGCATCAGACGCTGTTGGGTAATTACCCAATGTCGATTCGCTGGTTAGCCCATCGCTATTTGCTGCGGCAAAGCGTTAGCTTTTATCAGAATGATTTTGCCGGCCGCATCGCGACGAAAGTGATGCAAACCTCACTGGCGGTGCGCGAAACCGTTATGAAATTGTTAGATGTGCTGGTGTATGTGCTGGTGTATTTTTCCGCGATGCTGTTTTTCGTTGCTGATGCGGACCTGCGTCTGATTGTCCCGATGCTGGTCTGGCTGGTGTTCTATATTGCGCTGCAGCTGTATTTCGTACCACGCCTGAAACGGGTCTCAACAGCACAGGCCGATGCCCGCTCGGAAATGACGGGGCGCATTGTTGATAGCTATACCAACATTAATACCATTAAATTGTTTTCCCATACCCGGCGTGAAGAAGACTATGCCCGCGAAAGTATGGAGGTGTTTCTAAAGCCGGTATACCGGCAAATGCGCCTGGCTACCGGCCTAAGTGTTTCGGTACAAAGCCTGAATTACCTGCTGGTCTTTGCTGTAGCAGCACTGTCACTCTATCTGTGGGCTGGTAGTGCTATTACGGTTGGTGCTATCGCTATTGCCGTTAGTCTGGCGCTGCGCCTGAATGGTATGGCGCAATGGATTATGTGGGAAGTCAGTAGTTTATTTGAAAATATCGGTACTGTAGCCGATGGTGTGGCCACTTTGGCGCAACCGGCCAGCGTGGTCGATAAACCGGATGCCAGTGAACTGCAGGTTAGCCGGGGCGAAATTCATTTTGCGGCGGTTAGCTTTAACTATGGTAAAGCAGTTAATCAGCTACAGGCACCCGTTATCAATCAATTGGAACTGACCATTAAACCGGGTGAAAAAATTGGTCTGGTGGGTCGCTCTGGTGCCGGTAAATCCACATTAGTTAATTTGTTACTGCGCTTTTACGATGTTGAGCGCGGTCAGATCCTGATTGATGGCCAGGATATCAGCCAGGTTACCCAGGAAAGCTTGCGCCGGCAGATTGCGATGGTGACGCAGGACACCTCGTTATTACACCGCTCGGTGCGCGACAATATCAGCTACGGGAAACCCGATGCCACTGAGCAGGAACTGATTACCGCAGCAGAACAAGCCGAGGCTTCGTTGTTTATTCATGATCTGACCGATCCTAAGGGTAACACCGGCTTAGATGCTCAGGTGGGTGAACGTGGCGTTAAACTCTCCGGTGGCCAGCGGCAACGGATTGCCATTGCCCGGGTGCTATTGAAAAATGCCCCAATCCTGATTCTGGATGAAGCCACCTCGGCTTTGGATTCGGAAGTCGAAGCCGCCATTCAGGCCAGCCTGAACCAGCTGATGGCCAATAAAACGGTCATCGCGATAGCGCACCGCTTATCAACGATCGCGCAGATGGACCGGTTAATTGTACTGGATCAAGGGAAAATCGTTGAGCAAGGTACCCATGCCGAGTTGGTCGCCGCTGGTGGCATTTATGCCCAGCTTTGGGCGCACCAGACCGGTGGTTTTATCGGCCTGGAGTAATCAAATAGCCCTAAAGCATAAGCCGCTGCCCCTGCTGCAGCGGCTTTAATTGCTATCGACATATTGCCGTTCTTAAATCCGCAGTAATATCGCCCAACGCCACAATCTGTTCATCATGCGCCCGATCCAGCCACGGCTCTGCCAGTGCTTGCTGATACCAGTCCTGCATGGCGGGCAAGGCCAGTAATAATTGAAAATACTGCATGGCTGGGGTGGATAACGTCAGACCATAGCTTTGGATCCGAAAGGCCACCGGTGCATAAAAGGTATCGGCAGCAGTAAAGTTATGGCCTGCCAGAAAAGGCCCGCCAAATTTCGTTAAGCCTTCATTTATCAATTCATCCAGCCGAGCCAAATCACGCAACAAGGGCGCGCTTTGCTCGTGTAATTTAATCCGTAAGCCACAATTCATACTGCAGATACTGCGTAGCGCATTAAAATTGGCGTGAATTTCAGCCGCAGCACAACGGGCCCAGGCGCGACTACGGCGATCATCCGGCCATACCGTTGGATAATGCTCATACAGATACTCGGCAATCGCCAGTGAATCCCAGACCACGGTATTATGTTGCACCATACAGGGCACCTTACCGCTGGGTGAAAAGGTACGGAAACGGGCAAAATTATCCTGATCGGCAAAAGGCACCAGTTGCTCGGTAAAGGGAATATTCAGCTGCTTCATCAGCAACCAGGGTCTGAGTGACCAGGATGAGTAATTTTTATTGGCGATATACAGTTCCCGCATCGGAAGCTCCTTTTACGCTGGCATTTTCATATCAATGATTTCAGCTTCCAGCATAGCCCAAAAAACAACCCCGGCAATGGCCGGGGCTGATTTATATCAAGTCAGGCTAAAATTGACTTAGTCTGGCGTTTTGGGCTGTTCAGCCTGCATTTTTGCCAGCCGTTTTTCCCAGAAAGTGGCATTTTTGATACCCAGTTTTACCGGATCAAAGGTAATGGGGCCACCGGCTTGCTTCTGCTGCTCGTAATCTTTTAAACACAGAATAGCGGGCTTATGCAGGAAGAAGATCACCAGAATACCCAACACGTTAATCCAGGCCATTAAGCCAACACCAATATCACCAATTGCCCAGATATAACCGGCAGCATTAACAGTGCCATAAGCCACCATCGCCATCAGTAACACCTTGAACAGGATCAGCGGCAGTTTATTATTAAACAGCCGGTTCAGGTAGGCGACATTGGTTTCGGTGATGTAGTAATAGGCCAGAATAGTGGTAAAGGCGAAGAAGAACAGCGCTAAACCCACAAAAATTTGACCAAAACCACCGAACACACTATTCAGTGCCAGTTGCGTAAAGGCGGCAGAGCCGATTTCGGTCGCCGCATCCACGTTCTGTACAATAAATTGACCGGCTGGTAATTCACCGACGACGTTGTACTGCTGTGTAATTAAAATCATTAACGCCGTGGCGGTACAGACAAACAAAGTATCGACATAAACTGAGAACGCCTGCACCAAGCCTTGCTGTGCCGGATGGTCAACCTCAGCGGCAGCTGCAGCGTGTGGGCCAGTACCCTGACCCGCTTCATTCGAATAAATACCGCGTTTAACACCCCAGCCAATGGCTGCACCAAAACCGGCCTGCGCGGTAAAGGCATCAGATAAAATTAAACTGAACACACCAGGTACTTTATCCAAGTTCAGGAACACAATAATCAGCGCCATTACGATATAACCCAGCGCCATAAAAGGCACCACGATTTGCGTAAAATGCGCGATACGTTTGATCCCACCGAAAATAATAAAAGCCAGCACAATCAGAATAAGCGCCAGCGCAGCTAGCTTGTTGGTACCTACCTCACCAAAACTGGTAACCACCATAGTGCCATCACCAAAAATTTGCGTGACTGCATTACCGACAGCATTTGCCTGCACGCCAGGTAAGAAAATACCACAACCGATAATCGCCGACACGGCAAACAGCACGGCCAACCAGCGCCAACCAAGGCAACGCTCAAAGTAGTAAGCCGGGCCACCGCGATATTGGCCGTTTTCTTCTACTTTATAAACCTGACCCAAAGTTGATTCGGCATAAGCTGTGCTGGCACCTAAAAAGGCGACGACCCACATCCAGAATACTGCACCCGGACCACCAAAACCGATAGCGGCAGCAACACCGGCGATATTACCAACGCCCACCCGGCCCGACAGTGACACAGCAAGTGCCTGAAAGGACGAGATGCCTTTGTCAGACTCGGTATTGTTCATTAGCAGTTTGCACATTTCTTTAAAATGTCTGACCTGGGCAAAGCGGGTCATAATGGAGTAAAACAAACCGGCGCCAAGACACAAATAAATCAGCGCCTCGCTCCAAATCACGCCGTTGATGGTATTCACCAGTTCCTGCATGGATATCCCCTGAGTTGTTGTTATTGTTGTTGAGCAGATGCGACCGGGCGTTTTTACTGCGCCGGCCAGGCAACCTAACCTCATTAATTTGCCACAAGCCAGGCTTACTGGCTACGTTTTTAAACAGAAATCCCGCTAAATAGCGGGATTTC
>NZ_AKKU01000008.1 GCF_000272005.1 Alishewanella agri BL06
AATCTGAAATCCCGCTAAATAGCGGGATTTCGACTTGAAGTTAACTATAGATTAGTTGCCATACTTTTCAGCAAGATACAACCAAGTATCGACCACAGTGTCCGGATTTAGCGACACGCTTTCAATGCCCTGATCCATTAACCAGGCGGCAAAGTCTTCATGATCCGACGGCCCCTGACCACAGATACCGATGTATTTGCCCTTGGCTTTACAGGTCTGAATCGCCATCTCCAGCAGCTTTTTAATTGCCGGATTGCGTTCATCGAACAAATGCGCGATCAGGCCACTATCGCGATCCAGACCCAGCGTCAGCTGGGTTAAATCGTTCGAACCAATTGAAAAACCGTCAAAGTATTCTAAGAATTCCTCAGCTAAGAGCGCGTTGGATGGCAGCTCACACATCATAATGACGCGCAGACCATTTTCACCACGTTTTAAACCATGTTTCGCCAACAGCTCAATCACCCCTGAAGCTTCTTCCAGGGTACGGACGAATGGGATCATCACTTCAACATTGCTAAAGCCCATTTGGTTACGTACCCGTTTTAACGCCTCAACTTCCAGTGCAAAGCAGTCACGGAAATCCTCTGACAAATACCGCGAGGCACCGCGGAAACCGATCATCGGGTTCTCTTCATGCGGCTCGTACTGCTGACCGCCGATAAGATTGGCGTACTCGTTCGATTTAAAATCGGACATCCGCACAATCACTTTCTCCGGCGCAAAAGCACAGGCTAAGGTCGCGATACCTTCAGTTAGCTTAGCGATATAGAATTCAACCGGGTTGGCATAGCCTGCGGTCATCTCATCGATGGTCGCTTTTAGCTCCGCACTTTGGCTTGCGTAATTCAGCAGTGCTTTGGGATGCACGCCAATCATCCGGTTGATAATAAACTCCAGCCGCGCCAAACCAATACCAGCATGCGGTAAGCGTGAAAATGCAAAGGCACGCTCCGGGTTACCGACGTTCATCATCACTTTCAGATCCAGTTTCGGCATCTGATCAACCTGGCTGGTTACCACGTTAAAGTCTAATAAGCCCTGATAGACAAAACCGGTATCACCCTCGGCACAAGATACAGTGACTTCACTACCCGCCTCGATTTTCGCAGTGGCATCACCACAACCGACCACAGCAGGAATGCCGAGCTCACGGGCAATAATAGCGGCATGACAGGTACGGCCGCCCCGGTTGGTAACGATAGCGGAAGCGCGCTTCATAATCGGCTCCCAATCCGGATCCGTCATATCGGTGACCAGCACGTCACCCGGTTGGATTTGATCCATCTGCGAGATGTCTTTTAGCACCTTAGCCACACCACGGCCAATCCGCTGACCAATAGCCCGCCCTTCTACCAGAACAGGGCTCTTACCCTGTAACTGGTAGCGTTCTATGCTGTTGCTATCTTCACGGCTTTTTACCGTTTCTGGCCGCGCTTGTACAATATAGAGTTTGCCGTCGATGCCGTCTTTGGCCCATTCGATATCCATTGGCCGGCCATAATGTTCTGCAATAATCACTGCCTGTGCGGCCAACTGCTGCACTTCGCTGTCAGTCAAAGAGAAAGCGCGGCGTTCAGCCTGTGCCACATCAACAACCTGCACCTGTTTACCATGGCTTTGTTCAGCTGAATACACCATCTTAATCAGTTTACTACCCAGGCTACGTTTAACCACTGCCGGGCGACCTGTGGCCAGCGTCGGTTTATGCACATAGAATTCGTCAGGGTTAACGGCACCCTGCACTACCATTTCACCCAGGCCATAGGATGAAGTGATAAAGACCACATCTTCAAAACCTGATTCAGTATCGATACTAAACATCACCCCTGAAGACGCCAAATCAGAGCGCACCATCCGCTGCACACCGGCAGATAAGGCGACGCCACGGTGGTCATAACCCTGATGCACCCGGTACGAAATGGCACGGTCATTAAACAGCGACGCAAATACATGTTTAATTGCGACGATCACCGCATCATAGCCGCGCACATTGAGGAAGGTCTCCTGCTGGCCAGCAAAGGAAGCATCTGGCATATCTTCAGCCGTCGCCGAGGAGCGGACGGCAAAAGAGACATCCTGCGACAAATCCGGGTGCAGTTGCTGGTAGGCGGTGCGAATCGCTTGTTCCAGCTCTGGCTGAAACGGGGTATCAATGACCCATTGCCGGATCTGTTTACCGGCCTGCGCTAGTGCCTGTACATCGTCAACATCCAGGGTATCGAGCAACTTATAAATGCGCTCATTAACACCACTTTGTTCGAGAAACTGGTTAAAAGCGTACGCCGTGGTGGCAAAACCACCTGGTACCTGTACACCGGCCGAGGCCAGATTACTGATCATTTCGCCTAAAGAAGCGTTTTTACCGCCCACCCGATCTACATCATGCATACCGAGGTCTTGATACCAAATGACGAATTCTTGCACCTTTCTCTCCAATTTTTGTTGCCAAGCAGGTAAGCTTACAGCAAGGGTTACAATCGCAGCGATTTTACACTTTGGTTGCAGCTAAGAAAATGTTTAATTTTCATGTAGTTTTATTACGAAAAACGGAGAAAATGTGCGTACTGCTTTTTATATTTCCGACGGCACAGCCATAACAGCAGAAGTCTTTGGTCACGCGCTGTTAACCATGTTTCCGGCACAGTTTGAGCACGTTACCATCCCTTTTGTCGAGACACCGGAGACGGCACAACTGGTGGTGCAGCGGATTAATGATTGTTATAAAACTACAGGATTAAAGCCTTTAGTCTTTCATACCTTTGTTGATGAACAGCTGCGGTTGCAAATTAAGCAAAGTCAGGGCATCTGTTACGACTTTCTCAATGCCTTTGTGGAGCCGTTACAGCAGGAATTGCAGCTGGCGCCGGTACCGAAAACCCATCGCACCCACAGCATGCATGAAAAAACCTATGACTTTCGGATTGATGCGGTGAACTTTGCGCTGGCCAATGACGACGGCGCTAATATGAAGAACTTTAGTCAGGCTGATATTATTCTGGTTGGGGTAAGCCGCTCCGGCAAAACCCCCACCAGCTTGTATCTGGCACTGCAATACGGCATTAAGGCGGCAAACTATCCTTTTGTTGAAGAAGATATGGAAGCACTGCGTTTACCGTCTGAGCTAAAGCAGCATAAAAGCAAGCTGTTTGGATTAACAATTAGCGCTGAGCGGCTAAGTCAAATTCGGGAACAACGCCGGCCAAATAGCCGTTATGCCTCGGTGCGGCAATGTGCGTTGGAATTAAAAGAAGTTGAACGGCTGTATCAGCGGGAGCAGATCCCATTTTTAAACTCAACCCAGTTATCGATTGAGGAGATCTCAGCCAAAATCATCGCTATGACTGGCTTAAAACGGCAGAAGTATTAGTGCGTTTGGGGTAGCAGCAGTACAGAGAAAAAGCCCTGACGGCAGACGCCGCCAGGGGCTTAAGCTTATTTGCGGGCGGCGCTTAGCGTATCGGCAATTAAAAACGCTAATTCCAGCACCTGATCGGCATTTAAACGCGGGTCACACTGGGTGAAATAACGACTGGATAAATCGCTTTCACTTAAACCATAAGCACCACCGGTACACTCCGTCACATGTTCACCTGTCATCTCCAGGTGAATACCGCCGGCATGGGTGCCTTCGGCTTTATGCACAGCAAAGAAATTCCGGATTTCACGTAAAATGGCTTCGAAGTCGCGGGTTTTATAATCGTTGCTGGCTTTCACGGTATTGCCATGCATCGGATCCGAACTCCAGACTACTTTGCGTCCTTCTTGTTTCACCCGCCGCACCAGCGCCGGCAGTTTATCTGCCAGTTTATCGGCCCCCATCCGGGTAATCAGCGTCAGACGTCCTGCCGTGTTATCCGGATTTAGCGCATCAATCAGACGAATTAAATCATCCTCCTGCATGCCCGGGCCGACTTTCACCCCGACCGGGTTATGAATGCCGCGGAAGAACTCAATATGCGCATGATCCAGTTGCCGGGTACGCTCGCCAATCCACACCATATGGGCGGAGCAGTCATACCATTTACCCGTTAACGTATCACGCCGGGTTAAGGCCTCTTCGTAATTCAGCAACAAGGCTTCATGTGAAGTAAACAGCTGGGTTTCCCGGATCGATGGCGAATTTTGTGCGGTGATGCCACAAATTTCCATAAAGCGCAGCGCTTCCTGGATACGGTTTGCCACGCTCATATAGCGCTCTTTCAGCGGGTTACTCTCAACGAAACCCATATTCCAGCGCGCAACCTGATGTAAGTCAGCTAAACCACCCTGGGCAAAAGCGCGCAGCAGGTTCAGTGTCGCCGCCGAATGATGGTAAGCCGTAACTAAACGCGCCGGATCCGGCTCGCGGGCTTCCGCGGTAAACTCAAAACTATTGACGATATCACCACGGTAACTGGGTAAACTGACGCCGTTAATCGTCTCCAGGTCACTGGAACGTGGTTTAGCATACTGGCCGGCCATGCGGGCAACCTTAACCACCGGTAAGCCACCGGCAAAGGTCAGTACCACCGCCATCTGCATTAATACTTTGAAGGTATCGCGGATTTTCGGTGCATTAAAATCATTAAAACTTTCCGCACAATCGCCACCCTGCAGCAGAAAGCCATTACCCTCGGCCACCTGGCCGAGCTGACTAAACAAATCCCGCGTTTCCTGTGCGAAAACTAATGGCGGATATTTGTGCAGTTGCTGTTCTGTTTGCGTTAACAGTTGCTGATCCCGATACTGCGGTTGCTGCTGGATCGGCAGTTTGCGCCAGCTATGTGGCGTCCAGGTGGTCACGATGCAATTCCTGTAAGTTAGTTACACACCCGCTAAACTTATAGACTTCTGGACGTAAATTCAATCCCGCGAGCGGAGATTTTTCTGCTTTACACCGACTCTTCACGGCTGTCGAGCAAGGCGTCTTGTTGCAGTGCCAGCTGGCGTAACAACTGCTGACAGCTTTGTTCAATCAATTTCAGCACCAGCTCAAAGCCTTTACTGCCGCCATAATAGGGATCCGGAACTTCCTGATGCTTTTTGAAATCAGGATGATAGGACATCAGCAACCGCAACTTGTGCTGCAGTTCTACCGGGCAGCGCTCGGTTAAATCTGCCAGGTTTTGTTTATCCATCGCTAAGATCAAATCATAATAGACAAAATCATTCGGCTGCACCGGGCGTGAACGGATACCGTCAAACTGATAACCGGCAGCGTTACCCGTTCGAACTGAGCGTGGGTCCGGTGGCTCACCTTTATGACTGGCGCTGGTGCCGGCCGATTCTATTTCCAGGCTCAGGCCCTGCTCTGCAGCAAGCTGCCGAAATACAGAATGTGCGGTAGGTGAGCGGCAAATGTTGCCTAAACAAACAAAAAGTACTCTCTTCATGCGTCTTCGCTTTTCAAAACAGCGTCTGCCGTTATATAGTTAGGGTAATCGCGATAAAGGTAGCTGTTATGGAAAGATTTTCCCGCCTGATCTTACTTACTGATGAAACTGAACAACTCAGCACCTGCCGCCATGCGAAAGCAGCAGGAATTGACGTAGAGCAGTGCTCGCTGGCTACCTTTACCCAGCAACGTCAGTATAAAGGTATTCTTGCCGGTTACCAATTCAGTAGTGAAACCTCAGTCAAGAAAGGCTTTTCCGCTAAACTGCTTAGTGTTAGCCGTCAGGTACCGTTATTTTTATTTCAAGCCGAGCGTCAACTCATTGATCCAAACCGGGCATTATTTGCCGGCTTGCGTGGCGTACTGTACAACGACGAAAAACCTGACTTTATTAAAATCGCCCTGCAAACCATGATGTCCGGTCAGTTGTACTATGGTCGCAAAGTGATGTCGGATGCGTTGGACGCGTTATTTCAACTGCGCGAACAATCGAATCGCCGGATTAAGTTACCCTCGCTGCTGACGGATCAGGAACAACGGATCAGTATGTTAATTGCTGAAGGTGCCCGCAACAAAGAAATCGCCGAACAGCTCCAAATCAGTGCCAACACCGTAAAGGTACATGTCTCGGCCATTTTTAAGAAGACCCATAGCCGTAACCGTACCGAGCTGGTGCGCTGGTTACAGGAAGCATCAAACTAGGCTGTCTGTTGCACCTTTGCCTGACAGCCATCAGTGAATAAGGAGTCAGGGTGTTAGCAGACTTGCACCAAATCGAACAGCAGCTAAATCAGGTCATCCTGGGAAAAGCCACGCAAATCCGTCTTGCTCTGTGTTGTGTGCTAGCCCAGGGCCATCTGTTACTCGAAGATCTGCCCGGTATGGGTAAAACTACCCTCGCCCACGCGCTGGCGAATGCCTTGGGTCTGAGCTATAAGCGCGTGCAATTTACCAACGATTTACTGCCGGCTGATTTACTGGGGATGAATATTTACGATACCCGGTCAGCGCAATTCTATTTTCAACCCGGGCCCATCTTTAGTCAGGTTTTGCTGGCTGATGAAATTAACCGTGCCAGTCCAAAAACACAAAGCGCCCTGCTCGAAGCGATGGAAGAGCGCCAAGTCTCAACCGATGGCGAAAGCCGGCCTTTGCCTGAACCCTTTTTTTGTCATTGCAACGCAAAATCCGCATTTTCATTCCGGTACCAACGCCTTACCGGAATCACAACTCGATCGTTTCCTGTTCAGGCTTGCGCTGGGCTTTCCGGGCGCCGAGGCAGAAAAGCAGTTACTGCGCGATGATAGCAAGGGCTCCCGGCTGAGTTTGATTAAGCAAGCTCTCAGCGGGCAACAATTAATCAGCATGCAGCAGCAGTTACAGCAGGTGCAGATTACCGAGCCACTATTGGACTATATTTTGGCACTGATCCGGGCGAGCCGGCAACAGACAACAATGTTGCCGTTATCGCCAAGGGCCGGCAAAGGTTTAGTCCGGGCGGTAAAAGCACTGGCATTTTTAGCCGGCCGGGATTATGCCACTGCTGATGATGTGCAAACCTTGTTTCCGTACCTGGCTGAGCATCGCCTGAACCCGCAAAGTGTGGCCGGCGTATCGCCTTTTAGTCAGCAGTTGCTGGAACAAACGCCCTGTCCGCTATGAATTGGCCGGGCTCTTTAGCACTTCGTCGTTACTTCTTGCGTTATTTGGATCGCAAGCAGCCGCCACTGCCTGCACTAACCTTGACGCAACAGCGGATCTATATTCTGCCCAGTCGGCTCGGGCTCTGGTTTGCCGTGTTAGTAGTACTGTTATACTTACTGGGTACTAACTATCAGAATAATCTGATCTTACTGTGCAGCTTTATGTTGCTAAGTTTGTTGCTGCTGACCATGCTGCAAGCGTTTTATAACTTGTATCGGCTCAGATTAGCCGTGCTGGCCGATGCCCAAACCTATGCCGGTTCGCCCGGCGCTTTACCACTCAAGCTGCAAAGCCGGGATTGCCGGATGTTACAGTTAGGACTCTATGGCCAAAAACTGCAGCAATTGTTACCAAATCTGCAAGGCGAACAACAGTTCAACCTGCAGCTGCCGGTGCTGCCACGCGGTTGCTACAGCTTGCCACGCCTGAAGTTAAGTAGCCAATTCCCATTTGGGTTATTCAATTGCTGGAGCTATCCGGCGCTGTCTGCGCAGTTGTGGGTCTATCCTGCGCCAATGCCACCCAATGATTCAGTGCCATTATCCGCAGCGGATCCCGGGCAACAACGCGCTACAGTACAAACCGATGCCGATCAGTTAAAGCCCTATCAAGCCGGTGACTTACCGAGCCGTATTTTATGGAAAAAACTGGCGACGCATCCGGAGCAACCTGTTGTCAGGCAAATTCCACTGGCAGCTGCCCGTTCTGAGCAATGGGTTCAGGTACCGGCGTTAACTGGCCCGGCTTTAGAGCAGGCCTTAAGTATGGCCTGTTATCAATTACAACAGCTGGAGACAACTGGCAGTCAGTACGGCTTAATGTTGCCCGGTAAGACTCTGGCACTGGGTCGGGGCCAGCGCCATCTGACCAGCTGTTTACAGGAGCTGGCGTTATGCTAGCGCAGGAACTGCAGCTGAGCCGCTCGTGGCGAGGGGTGGCGGCCTTATTGCAGGCGACAATACTGCTGCTGTACCAACCCGCCTTTAACGCCCTGACTACCGGGCTTTTTGCATTACTTTTGTTGTGGCTCGCTATCAGGCTATGGCAACAGACCAAACCACTTAGCGCTCGGCAAATTAACTGGTTATTAGCCCCGGTTTTGCTGTTATTGCTGCTACAAACCCGAAGTTTGGGGGCGCTAAATCTGATGTTTCACGTGCTATTGCTGGCGGCAATTGGTCGTAGTTTTAGTCTGCAGCTACGCCGTGATGCGGTACAGCTCGTTTGGGTGCAGTATTTTGCCATCAGTTGTGCCTTTATTTTCCATCAGCAAATACTGTTGGCTGGCCTGATCTTTGGCTTACTGGGTGTCAACCTATACCTGCAGTTTCAGCTGTTTGCCCCCAATGGCCAGCCGTTACGGTTAGCGCCGTTGGTAAAAACCAGTATGTTAGCGTTACCGCTTTGGCTCGGCTTGTTCTTACTGTTTCCGCGTTTACCACCTCTTTGGCAAATGCCGAATCAGCAGCAAGCCGTTACCGGCCTTGGTAATGAACTCGATCCCGGCAGTATTGAGCAACTAGTGCAAAGCGATGCCACCGCCTTTCGGGTAAGTTTTGATGGCGCACCGCCAGCGCGACAACAATGGTACTGGCGGGCTAAAGTCTACGAGGAGTTTGATGGCCGACGCTGGTTGCAACATAGTCGTTTTGATCGCCGTCAGACAGTCGCGCCAGCAACCACCACCACAGCCGTGGCCGACGCTCAGCCATTAACCTATCAAATTTTGGCAGAGAGCAGTTTTCAGCGCGATCTGTTTAGCCTGGGATTGCCCGTAAGCTGGAGCGACAATATCAGGCCCAGACCCGCCGCCTTGCTGCAAAGTAACCAGGTAATTAGCCAACGGTTAAGTTATCAGGTCAGCAGTGTGCTAAGCCCTATCCCTCTGGCGTCAGCGGCGGAACTGAGACTCAATTTGCAAACGGCAGCCGCTAATCCCCAAAGCCAACAATTAGCTGCCCAACTTAAGCAGCAACATGGTAACGATGGCCATGCGATCAGTGAGGCGCTGGCCAGGTTGTTTCGTGAACAAGCTTTTTATTACACCTTACAACCACCCCGCTTGGGTGCCAATGCGATTGATCAGTTTCTGTTTCAAAGCCGCAGTGGTTTTTGCAGTCACTACGCGTCAGCCGCGGCTATGCTATTACGCGCGGCCGGCGTGCCGGCGCGGGTGGTTGGCGGCTATCAGGGAGGCGACTGGCAAACCAGCCAGCAGTATCTGATTGTCAGGCAGCGCGATGCTCACGCCTGGGTTGAGTATTTGCAGGATGGCTACTGGCATTTGTTTGATCCGACCGCCGCCATTGCACCGGAGCGAATTTTACAGGGTTTGGAGCAAGCGCTGAGCCAACCGGAACGTGAATTACTCAGCAGCTGGCAACCTGGCTGGCTGCAGCAGATGGCTCTGCAATGGTCGCATCTGGATTATTTGTGGTCAGTCTGGGTCTTGGGCTTTAATCAGCAGCAACAAACTGAACTTTGGGCGACCCTCGCCGGCTGGCTTCGATACTGGCCGTATATGTTGAGCTTTGCGGTATTGCTGGCGCTGATAGCGGCTGGCATTTGGTTTAAACAGTATCGGCAGCGACACCAGTTACTGCGTCAGGCGCCCGATTACTGGCGTAAACAGTTATTAGCCGTTTTACCAGCACCAGATCTGGCCAGCGAACCCTTAAGCCGCTGGCTCAATAAGTTGGCCGTCGCAAATCCGACACAAGCACCGGTACTAATGGCATTGAATCAGCATTATGAACAATTGATTTTTGCCGGTAAAACTGATGCGGCGCGTCATCTACAGCAACAACTTCAGTTAAACCATAAACAATTACGGACGCTAAAGCGCCCGTAATTGTCATTTATCCAGCCTGTCTAACTTTGTGTAGCGCCGAGAATCCGCAAGGTACTCTGTAACTGCTCAGCACAGTGAATGCCCAGATCGGTTAGATAACCGCCATCGGGCTGGCTAATCAAGCCTTTGGCATAAAGCCGGCTAATCGCCGCTAACACCTCAGGCTGTGCAACTTTATGCGCCTTGATCCCTGAATTAACACTGTCCAGATTAAACAACGCCAATACTTTTAGTTCTTCTATCAGCTCAGTACTAAATGGCATAACAACTCCTTCTTCGCCTTTACCAGGGACGGTTTACGCCGCTACCATTCCCACACTCAGCGCAAGCCGCCTGTATTCAAGATACGCCCGAAAGTTAAAAAAGCAAGCCTAATCAGCGTTTAATATCTTCCGCAATAGCCGGTGTAAGCGGTGCAGCCCGCAATGGCTGCACTGGCTGCTGCTTCAGTTGCTGCGTCAGATACTCAATCGCAGCCTCTAATTGCGCATCCTGGCCGTTAAAGCTGGCATAAGGCAAATTTACCACCTGCAGATCCGGCTCGACCCCATAGCCTTCGATAATATAGCGGCCGTCCATTGCGAATTGCGGGGTTTCTGCCACCCGCGCCACGCCACGATCCGCCAGTAAATTACGACCGGATAACCACACCCCGGCACCGGCGGTGCGTTGGCCAATTACCGGGCCAAGACCCAGGGCCCGCACTCCGGCAGAGAAGGTTTCACCATCGGAATAGGTTAAAGGATCGGCCAATACCACTAAATGACCACGAAACGCTTGTTGCATATTAGTATAGGGGGCACCATGGGTTGGCTGCCAAAACGACCAGGCGCGACGCAACAGCTTTTCGATAATCCAGCTATCAATATTGCCGCCGCGGTTACGCCGCACATCGATAATCAGGCCGTCTTTCTGGAACTGGGCATAAAACTCACGGGCGAAATTGGCAATATCCGCCGGGCCCATCGCATTCAGATGCAGATAGCCAAAGTTACCAGCGGAGGCACTGCTGACTTTTTGCAGATTCTGTTGTACCCAATCCTGATAGCGCAGCATCGCTTCCTGACCAGCCGGTATTGGCTCGACAATACTTTGTAACCGACTATTGCCCCGTAGCACTGCCAGCAACACCTGGCGACCGGCCTGATTACGCAGTGCGGTGGTCAGATCGGCGAGGTTGCTGATGCTTTGGCCATTAACCGCTGTGATCACATCACCAACCTGAATCACCACGCCGGGCCTGGCCAGCGGCGCGGCCTGCGCCGGTAATTCCGGATCCGTCTGATAGATATGTTCAATCCGTACCCCATCAGCCTGATTGCTTAAACGCGCACCCAGGCTGGCTGCAGCCGGGGCTACCGGATCTTCGCGATATTCACCGCCACGAACCTGTGAGTGCAAGGCATTAAGCTCGCCCATCATTTGTGACAGCAGATCATCCAGTTCATAGCGATCTGTCACGCGTTGTAATAATGGCTCATACTTTTCGCGCGTGGCCTGCCAATCCAGACCGCGCATTTGTTTATCAAATAAGAAATCGCGGTGCATACGCCAGGCATCATTAAACATTTGCCGCCACTCAATCACAGGGGATATCGCAAGCCGCAACGCCGCGGTATTAAAGCGGGCATTACTCAGATCAGTCGGTAACTTATCACTTGCCGGAACCAACAGCAGCTCACCGCTATTGTTCTGACCGGCTTTTTGAATAAACAATTGTTTACCATCAGCAGAAAGCTGATAACCCGCCACACCCTTGGTCAGATTGCTGCTCTTAACCCCGGTTTTAGCGATATTGACACTGATCAGGGTCGCGGCATTATCTCCTTGCTCGCGACTTAATAAATATAAGCGCTCGTTATTCAAACTGAGGCTACGGTAATTACCCGCGTCCAGCGGCACTTGCCACAGCCGGCTGTTTAATCCCTGCCAGTCGACACGCTGCCCTCGCCGCCCTTGCTGGCTGTCGGTTGCGGCTTTATTGTCGCAGGTCACCAGTTCTTGCTCCGCGGCAAAGGGGAAACAGGCCTGCGTTTTCAGGCTAAGGGCAAAGATTTCTGCTCTTTTATCAAACATCGGCCCCAGGTTACGGTCGCCCCAGGGGCTGGAAGGGGTGGCGCGGAACTGGCGGTCAGATAAGAAATACAACCAAAGCCCATCCGGGCTAAATGCCGGCGCATAAGACTCATACTTATCACTGGTCAACACTTCACTGCGCTGCTCCGCCAGGCTGTACAGTACCACCTGACTGCGCGGTCGCTGCTGATGATTCAGGGTAAAAGCCAGTAACTGGCTATCCGCCGACCAGATCACATCGGCATAAGGGGAATGGCCCCAGCCTTGCTGATAAATTTTGCGGTTACTGCCGTTTTGTAAATCGAGCAACCAGAGATCGCCGTTTTTATCATCGTGCGCCAGATAACGGCCATCCGGCGACAGATGTAAGCCCCAGCGAAAGGTGCTGCCATCTTTTGTCAGTTGCTCTGAGCGAGCAGAGCCATCGGCCGCAAAGCGCCAGATTTCATTTTCACCACTGGCATCGTTAATGGCATAGACCCAGCTACCGTCATGACTTAACAACGCTTGCCGGGAACGACTCCCCTCCGGCGTGGCGATTTGCACCGTGCGTCTGTTGCCCTGGCCGACCAGCACCACCTGACTTCGCACGGTTAACACGGCTTGTTTGGTATTGGCATTGGCCGTGACATCAGTCAGGTAACGTAATGGCTGCTCCAGCCAACGCTCCCGCTGCTGTAAACGATCGGACGCCAGTTGCAGTTTTACTGGCTGCGTTTGATTGCTAGCTAAATCCAGTTGATAAAGATCGGCGCCGAGCTGATAGACCGCCTTGCCGTCGCTGACCGATAAGCGGCCAATACGCCAGTCTTGCTGGCGGGTGTGCTGCTGCAAATCCTGCCCGTTGAGCGCAACCGACCAGATATTCGTATTACCATCGGCATCACTGATAAAATACAGTCGACCTTGCCACAGCTGTGGCTGGCTAATTGAGCCCTGATGTTCTGGCAGCAGCCGCTCGGCTTCGGTGTTTGAGCCCAGAGTCCAACGCCACAGCTCGCCCATGGCTCCACCGCGGTAAACTTTGGCGTTGTCACCGGTTAGATGTAAACCAAAGCGGGTAAAAAACAGCGTATTGCTGCTTTCATCCAATTGACCACTATTCGCATCGGCCAAGGGTAACACTGTAGCGATGCCGGTTTGCGGATTAAGTAATTTCAGTTGCCAATAATTAACCGGGCCAACAGTATTATCGGTGGCGTATAACACCCGACCATCCGTTAAGCTTTGTTGCAGCCGCACCCGACTATTTTCAAATGTCAGCCGGCTGGCGGTCCCTCCGCTGAGCGGCAACTGATAAATCTCATCGGCACCATCGTAATTGGCAATAAAATACAGGGTCTGACCATCGCGTGCCAGCAATGGCTCGCGCTCCAGTGCCGGATGCGTAGTCAGTCGTTGTGTCTGTTGCTTATCCAAAGCACTGTGCCAGATGTCGCCTTCGGCGGTAAACACCAATTGATTTTGTTGTACAGCAGGGAAACGGTAGTAGCCTTCGCTTGCTGAGCTGGCCAGGGCCGGATTAAAGCAGGTAGCAAAACACAGAGAGAGCACGGTTAGCGGGAAACGGCGGCTGATAGCCATGGTTAACACCTCATTGCTGTTATATTGTTATTCTAATAGCCAGAAACTAACAGAATGCCGCTACCACGGGTAGTCACAGCCGCTCAAATGCCCGGAAAAAACGATAAAAAAAGCCAGCACTGAAACGCTGGCTTGTTGTTAAACCATCAACCCGAGCTAACGCAGAACTTCCCCCAGTGCCTGTAAACACAGCGCCACGTTCTCGCGCCGCGCGCCAAAGCCCATTAGCCCAATGCGCCAGGCTTTACCGGCCAGATCGCCAAGGCCAGCGCCAATCTCCAGGTTATAGTCGTTCAGCAAACGGCTACGCACAGCGGCATCATCCACGCCGGCCGGGATATAAATGGCATTAAGCTGCGGTAAGCGATAAGGCTCGGCCACCACAAAGTCGATACCAAGCTGGTGTAACCCCTGCTTTAATTGCTGATGCATCGCCTGATGTCTGGCCCAGGCTTGCGGCAGGCCTTCTTCGGCTAATAAACGCAGCGACTCATGCAGCGCATACAGCGTATTAACCGGCGCGGTATGGTGATAAGCCCGTTTCGCACCACCACTCCAATAGGACATTACCAGGCTTTGATCGAGGAACCAGCTTTGCACCGGCGTCTTACGTGCCTTGATTTTTGCCACCGCAGCCGGCGAGAAAGACACCGGTGATAAACCCGGTACGCAAGACAAACATTTCTGACTGCCGGAATAAATGGCATCAATGCCCCAGTCATCCACGCGCAGCTCGACACCACCAAGTGAAGTGACGGCATCCACAATACTCAGACAATCATACTGCCTGGCCAGCGCACAGAGCGCTTTGGCATCTGATAGCGCTCCGGTTGAGGTTTCCGCATGCACAAAGGCCAGAAAGCGCGCATCCGGGTGCTGTTTCAACGCATCTTCAACCTTAGCCGGGTCGACCGGTTCGCCCCAGCTATGATCGACCGTCACGGCAATACCGCCGCAACGTTCGACATTCTGCCGCATCCGTTCGCCAAAGACGCCGTTACGACAAACGATCACTTTCTCACCCGGTTCCACCAAATTGACAAAACAGGCTTCCATCCCGGCTGAACCCGGTGCGGAAATCGCCAGCGTCATCTCGTTGCGGGTTTGAAACGCATATTGCAGCAGTTGTTTCAGTTCATCCATCATGCCGACAAACAGCGGATCCAAATGGCCGACAGTGGGTTTACTTTGTGCAGCCAGCACCGTCGGATAGACATCAGAAGGCCCCGGGCCCATTAAAATACGCCGCGGTGGATTAAAGGCTGCGATAGTAGGTGCGGGGATCAGCGCCAGGGTCATAGATAAGCTCTCCTCAACTTAGCCTGCAAAGTGCGAGATAAACAAAGCGAAACGGTAGCATAACAAATTATCCGCGCCGTGGCGGTCTCAGCGCGGCATTTAGCTGAATAGCGAAGATAAAGCGCCTAAATACTGACAGGACAAGCCTGAGACTATCAACTATAATGCGCGGTTTTCCAAGTTGGAGTCTTGTATGCAAACCTTACCCGCCTGCCCCAATTGTCAGGCTGAATACACCTATCAGGATGGCGAGCTGTTACTTTGTCCGGCTTGTGGCCATGAATGGTCTGCGACTGAAACGCCCCACCCTGAGCAAGGACTGCAAATCCGCGATAGTGCCGGCAACCTGCTGCAGGACGGCGATACCGTTACCGTAATCAAAGATTTAAAAGTGAAAGGCTCTTCGTCAGTCGTGAAAATCGGCACTAAGGTGAAGAATATCCGGCTGGTATCAGGTGATCATGATATCGACTGCAAAATTGATGGTTTTGGCGCTATGAGCCTGAAGTCGGAGTTTGTACGTAAGGTTTAACTGGCGGTAGCGCACCATAAAGCAAACACCCCGCTAGAACGGGGTGTTGCAGATT
>NZ_AKKU01000009.1 GCF_000272005.1 Alishewanella agri BL06
GAAACACCCCGCTAGAACGGGGTGTTGTCGGTTAAAGCTTACTTGCAGACTTAAGTTAAGGCTTAAAACTGCCGGCTGTTTTGCAGCGCAGCGATGCGTTTTTCCAGCGGTGGATGGCTTAAGAACAGCTCTGATTTGGCTTTCTTACCAGAAATACCAAAAGCCATCATACTGCCTTCCAGTCGGCTTTCATGGTTATACTTTAACCGCTCCAGCGCTTTAATCATTTTACCGGCACCGGCAATACGGGCCGCCCCGGCGTCAGCCCGGTATTCACGCTGGCGTGAGAACCACATCACAATGATGCTGGCCAGAATACCAAACACCATTTCCAGTACGATCACAATGGCAAAATACGCCAGCTGGCCCATTTGCTGGTTGTTATTACGAATAACACCGGCAATTAAACGCGCCAAGAAAATCACGAAGGTGTTTACCACGCCCTGGATCAGCGTCAGCGTTACCATATCACCATTGGCAATATGAGACACCTCATGTGCCAACACCGCTTCGACTTCATCTTCGCTCATATTGCGCAGCAAGCCGGTAGACACGGCGACCAGCGCGTTATTGCGGTTAGCACCGGTAGCAAAGGCATTCATTTCCGGCGAGTCATAGACCGCCACTTCCGGCATACCGATCCCTGCTGCTTTCGCTTGCTTGGCCACGGTATTCATCAGCCAGTGCTCAGTGGCATTACGCGGCTGAGTGATCACCACAGCGCCGGTAGAGCGCTTGGCCATCCATTTCGACATCAGCAACGAGATAAAGGAGCCACCAAAGCCAAAAATGGCGGCGAAGACCAACAAACCGCCGATACTGCTATGGTCTATGCCAAGGAAACTGAACACGATATTTAATACAATGCTCAGTACCACTATTACTGCTAAGTTGGTTGCTAAAAATAACAACACTCGTTTCATCGATTTACCCCTTTAAAATTTGCTGTGTTCCTATATATGGGCATCCCCTTCGTCTTTCAAGATTCACGGGCGTTGTCTGCGTTCGTAAACTGGAGCGCCAACCCGGCCCAATCACTTAGTAATGCTAAGCTCATGGGGATTCACGAACTTGACGCCTACGTGCATCTCGAAATCTCTTGGGGGATAGACCCTGAATTTAAATTCTGGTTGCGGCTTTTACGTGAAAAATCACAAAAAAGCTCACCGAACTACAAGCTGACGCTCCAACGCCTGCACCAGGTCAAAAGCCACTTGGTGGGGTTCGGTTGGTGCATGCGGCACTGTCGCCAACAAGGGGGCTTTAATCCGCGCCTGCAAATCGGCAATATTTTGTGCCAGATACAGCATCTCCGGGCTGATAATATTGGCGACCCAACCGAGAATACTGGCGCCACTGCGCTCTAATTCCCGCACTGTTAGCATGGCATGATTTATACAGCCCAGCTTAATGCCTACCACTAACACCACCGGCAATTGGTGTTCCAGCACCCAATCCGCCAGATAACGCTTATCCGATAAGGGTAATAACCAACCGCCAGCACCCTCGATTAAAATGCGCTGCGCCAGAGTTTGCTGTAACTGCTGCAAATGTGCAGTCAGTTGTGGCTCATCCAGCCTGATACTGGCCGCCGCGGCCACCAGATGCGGTGCCGCCGGTTCAGCTAAACACACTGGGTTATGCTGTGCATAAGGTAACGCGATACCAGAATACTGCTGCAACAGTAACGCGTCACTATTTTGCAGACTGCCATCCGCCGCGTGCTCTGCACCCGCTGCCAGCGGTTTCGCGCCCAGCGCAGTGATGCCCAAAGCGGCATAGCCTTGTAACAACAAGGCACTGACATAGGTCTTACCGGCATCGGTATCAGTGCCGGTAACAAAAAAACAGTGTTGGTTCATCATTAATCCCTGCATGGCTTGTTGAGCTGTAACACCGCAACCTGATAGCTGGCCGTTAAACCTGAAGCACTGGCATTCGGATAGGCCGCCGCAACCTGTTGCCAGTAACCCTTGCCGGTTAACCCCTGCCGCCCACGATTGGCAATATAACTGGCGCCCAATTGTTTTAACTCTTTTGCCAGCGCAAAGATATCCGGGTAGCTAAGGTCAAGCTGATAGCTATACACTTGCCAGCTTGCGCCTGAGGCCTCTGCGGCGGCGCTCAGTGCATTGAGGGGTAAAAAATGTTGCACATGCTGGTGTTGATCCACCGCAGCGAAGGCGGTCTGCAACTCGCTAAGGGTGCCGGCAACTAAGGTCGTGACAACAGCCCGGCCCCCTGGCGTCAGTACCCGGCTAATCTCGCGCAGTACCTGGGCTGGCTCAGGGCACCACTGCAGCATTAAACTGGAAAATACGGTATTGATACTGGCATCAGCCAGTGGGATCGCCGCCGCATCGGCTAACAGATAATGCGCCGCCTGCCCCTGTGCCTTGGCCGCAGCCAGCATGCCGGCACTAAAATCCAGCGCAGTCAGCGTTTCGGTATGTGGTGCTAACTCCGGATGCAGCCAACCCGGGCCGCAGCCCAAATCGAGCGTCTTGCCCAGTGTTGGGCCTGACGTTGTATTTGAAGCTGTTAAATCGGCCAACGCCTGATAGGCCACCTGACGCTGTAAACGGGCCGCGTGCTGATAACTGGCCGCGGCTTTGCCAAAACAGGCGGCGATGGCGCCCTGAGAAGCTTGTATTACAGCCTGCATTAAAAATACTGCCTTAAGGTATTGATTAGAAACCAGATATCATCCGGCTGATGACTGGCGCTCAGCGTTATGCGTAACCTGGCGCTATTAGGTGGTACCGTCGGTGGCCGGATCGCGGTCAGCCAAATCCCCTGTTGTTGCAAGGCCTGGCTCAGTGCCAAAGCACGACTGGCTTCGCCTAATAGCAGCAGCTGAATGGCACTGTGTTGGCTGCTATCCAGCCAGCTGGATGTTGCCTCTTCTGCTTGCAGCAGCGGTAAACCGGCCTCTGCTGCCAGTTGTCGGAACAAGCGGATATTGTCCTGTAGCTGGTCACGTCGCCACTGCTCAGTGCGAACTAAGCGGATGGCACAGTGCACCGCCGCGCAAAGTGCCGGTGGCAGCGCTGTGCTGTAAATATAGTGTTTGGCAAACTGTTCCAGATACTCGATAACGGTGCTGTTCGCTGCCAGAAAAGCACCGCTGGCGCCCAGGGCTTTGCCAAAATTTGCCATAGTGCAAAACACTTCGCTGCAGGCAATGCCCTGAGCCGCAGCAGTACCGCGCCCCTCTGGCCCCAGTACGCCTATACCATGGGCATCATCCAGCAGCAGCGCGGCCTGATGCTGCTGACACAGCCTCAGCATAGCCGGCAGATCCGGACTGTCACCATCCATACTAAACACACCTTCAGTCACCACCAACTGATGACTGGCGCTGGCGGTTTTTTGTAACAGCTTTTCTAAGGATGCCAACTCATTATGCGCAAAACGCCGCAGTGGCTGCTTGACCTGTGAAGGATGCTGCTGTGCGGCGCTAATCAGGGAGGCATGACAGAGCTTGTCGAGCAGCAGCTGATCATCGGCACTGGCCAGACACTCCAGCATACTTTGGTTAGCGGCAAAGCCCGAGCTAAACAGCAAAACCCGCTCAACACCAAGCCAGTCACAAAGCTCGGCGCTTAACGCCTGATGCGCGGCATGAAAACCCGTTACCAGCGGTGAGCCGGTACTGCCCACCCCATATTGACTGACCGCATCACACAGCGCTTGCTGGACTTTGGGCTCGCTGGCCAACCCCAGATAGTCATTACCGGAAAAATTCAGATACTGCCGACCATTGACATGCAATAACCGGCCTGAGACGGCGCCAAGTGCCCTGGTGCTACGCGTGAGCGCCTTAGCCTCGCGATCAATCAGCGCCTGTTGCATGGCGGCAAGCTGCATGGCGCTTAGCCTGCAGCATGATATAGCGGCGGATTTTGCTGCTCTTTAATGGCATCGGCCAGTGCCAGCGCATGGGCTTCATCCGACACATCCTGGCGCTTTTCCGGCACTATGCCGAGCTTGGCAAATAATTGCATATCCGCATCCGCCGCCGGGTTTTCGGTGGTCAGCAGTTTGTCACCGTAGAAAATGGAGTTGGCGCCGGCGAAAAAGCACAGCGCCTGCATCTGTTCATTCATCCGGCTGCGACCGGCCGATAAGCGAACATGACTTTTTGGCAACATAATACGGGCCACGGCGATGGTACGGATAAACTCAAAACCGTCCAGATCGGCGACATTCTCCAGCGGTGTACCTTCTACCTTGACCAGCATATTAATTGGCACACTCTCCGGATGCAGCGGCAGATTGGCAATTTGCATCAGTAACGCCGAGCGGTCATTGGCACTTTCGCCCATACCGACAATGCCACCACAACAGACTTTCATGCCGGCATCGCGCACATGGCTCAGCGTATCCAGTCGATCCTGATAGCTGCGGGTGGTGATAATTTCACCATAAAACTCCGGCGAGGTATCCAGATTATGGTTGTAGTAATCCAGGCCTGCTGCGGCCAGTGAATGCGCCTGCTCCGGCTCGAGCTTACCCAGTGTCATACAGGTTTCCAGGCCCATGGCTTTTACGCCACGCACCATTTCAATTAAATACGGCATATCGCGCTGCTTAGGGTTACTCCAGGCGGCGCCCATACAAAAGCGACTGGCGCCCTTGTCTTTCGCGGCTGCGGCCTGGCGCAGCACCTTTTCTACCTCTAACAGCCGCTCACGCTCAAGGCCGGTATTGTAATGACCACTTTGCGGACAATATTTACAATCTTCGGCACAGGCACCGGTTTTAATCGACAGCAAGGTGCTAACCTGTACCTCATTGGCATTAAAATGCGCCCGGTGCACCGACTGTGCCTGAAATAATAAATCGTTAAAGGGTAAGGCGAACAGCGCATTAACCTCGGCTAAAGTCCAGTTATGGCGGGGAGTAACCTGAAAAGATGTGGCCTGCATGGGGATCCCTGTTATCAGCGTAGCAGCATTGAGCCGCAATGGTTTTTCCGCTAGTCTAGCGACCAACCCCGGCTTGTCAACGCAGACCAGCCATCAAAGTTTACTACTGACTATTTTATGAGCATAAATCTGGATTTTGATCGCCAGCATATCTGGCACCCCTATACGTCGATGTTAACGCCACTACCGGTTTATCCGATAGTGCGGGCCGATGGCTGCGAACTGGAGCTGGAAGACGGCCGTAAACTGATTGACGGTACCGCTTCCTGGTGGTCAGCCGTGCATGGTTATAATCACCCGCGGTTGAATCAGGCCATCAGCAGCCAACTTAGCCAGATGGCGCACGTAATGTTTGGCGGCATTACCCATCAGCCGGCGGTGGCACTCTGTCAGCAGCTGCTTAAGATGGTTCCGGCCAATCTTAGCAAGGTTTTCCTGGCCGACAGCGGCTCTATTGCGGTGGAAGTGGCGCTGAAAATGGCACTGCAATACTGGCAAGGTGTCGGTCAAACCCAAAAAACCCGGCTGGTGAGTCTGCGCAAAGGCTACCATGGGGATACCTTCGCGGCGATGGCGGTCTGCGATCCGCATGACAGTATGCATAGTATGTTTAGCCAGTTACTGCCACAGCATGATTTCCTGCCGGCACCACAGAGTGCTTTTGCCGGACCTTTTGACGATAACGATCTGACGCCACTACGTGACCTGCTGCGCCGGTCTGCCAATGACATCGCCGCCATTACTCTGGAGCCGATCGTTCAGGGCTATGGTGGTATGCGCTTTTATCATCCGGATTATTTACGCGGTGTACGCGAGCTCTGTGACCAGTATCAGGTGCTGCTGATTGCCGATGAAATTGCTACCGGCTTTGGCCGCAGCGGTAAGCTGTTTGCCTGTGAACATGCGGCAATCACCCCAGATATTATGTGTTTGGGTAAGGCGTTAAGTGGTGGCTATCTGACGCTAGCCGCCACGCTGTGTAGCGATGAAATTGCCCGCGGTATTAGTTTAAGTGCAGCCGGCGGTTTAATGCATGGCCCGACTTTTATGGCCAATCCGCTGGCCTGTGCGGTAGCACTGGAGAGTATCCGCATCATTGCCGAAGGACACTGGCAGCAGCAGGTGGCGGCGATTGAACAGCAGCTCAGCGCGGAGTTAGCCCCCTGTGCTAAGCTTGCGGCAGTCAAACAAGTTCGGGTGCTGGGCGCCATTGGCGTGCTGGAAATGCGGCAAAAAGTGGACGTGGCGAAATTACAGGCCGAGTTTGTCGAGCGCGGCGTCTGGATCCGGCCCTTTAATAACCTGATCTATATTATGCCGCCCTTTACCATTAGCAGTGCACAGCTAAGCCGTCTCTGTTGGTCGATGTACGAGGTCGCCTCGTCGTGCTAGAGTAAACCAGATAACTGAACAGGCCGTAGTTTTTGTGCCTAATCACAATAAATTATTGGAGCCCATAATGAAATTTACCAAACCTCTTAGCCTCTTAACCGGCGCCGCGCTGTTACTGTGTAGCAGCGTGGCCTTAGCCAACCGTTTTGCCGATGTGCAGGTCAATGCTACCCCATTAAAAGATAGCGTTTATATGCTGACCGGCGCTGGCGGCAATATGGCCGCAGTCGCAACCAGCGATGGCGTCTTACTGATTGATAGTCAATACGCCGAGCTGGCGGATAAAATTCGCGCTAAGTTAAAAACCTTAAGCCCGGCTGAGCTCACTACGCTGATTAATACCCATATGCATGGCGATCATGTTGGTGGTAATGCGGCACTGGCCGCCAATGCCAATATTATCGCGCATGCCAATGTCAAAACCCGCCTTAGCGCTGATAACAATTTCGACCGTGCGGGCCTACCAAAAACCACCATCAGTGAGAAAACTACCATTAATCATCATGGCGTTGAAATGGTACTGGAGCCGATGCCGGCCAGCCATACTGATGGTGATTTACTAATTTGGTTCCCGAAACAAAACATTGTGCATATGGGCGATTTAATGTTCCAGGGCCGCTTTCCGTTCGTCGACACCAATAACGGCGGTAATGTGCAGCAATATATTGAAAATACCCGCTATGTCATTAGCAAAATTGATGAGCAAACGCAGGTGATTCCGGGCCATGGTGAGCTGACTAATAAAGCCGGCCTACAAAAAGAGCTGGCGATGCTGGAGCAAACCCTGGCAATTGTTACTGCGGCTAAGCAGCAAGGCATGACCGAGGCTGAGCTGATCGCTAAAGGTTTGGGTGACGAGTTCAAAGCCTGGCACTGGAACTTTATTACCGAAGAGCGCTGGATCAAAACCCTGTATCAGGCAGTGAATTAATGTTAAAGCGCCTGTGTCTGCTGCTAGGTTTGGTGAGCCTCGCGTTACCAGCCCAAGAGTTGCCCGGACAACCGGTGCAGTACCTGCTGTCTGAAATCAGTAGTAGCGCAGCACAGCAACTGGCATTGGCAGATGGCTCGCTGTGGCGGTTAACCGCCGCGCGGGCATTAACCCGGGGTAGCCCGATACTGATTAGCGGCCGCAACCTTAAAACCGGCGCCGAGGCGCATAGCGGCGGTTTTAGTTTCAGGCTCAGTTACGATAGTGGTTCGCTGCAGCCACAAAGCGGCACAAAGCTAAAACTTATCGCCATGCAACAAGATGGCAAGCGACTACTGTTATCTGAGCAACTACAAGCTCTGGTTTATGACGCCGACCGCATGCAAAGCCGGCACTTTCAGGGCAACAGCGAGGTCATCGTCAGCCAGGATGGCCAACGGCTGATTTATCTACCCAGTCTGCAACAAATCCGCATCCGGGTGTTAGCCACTTCGCCCTAACCCTGCCCTAATCCAGCCTTAAGCCGTTAACTGTTTAGCATCGGCGTGATTTTTTACTTGTATTCAGCAAGGCGCCAAGTATCATTACTGCTTTGACTAAATCAGGCCTCAACCACGACTGAAGCCCTCAGATCTACCCTGTGGAGTTGTTTGCATGACGCATGCTGTTATTAAAGATGTTCTGGCCGGTCGCTATGCGATTGGCGATAAAATCACTGTAAAAGGTTGGATCCGCACCCGCCGTGACTCCAAAGCCGGTATTTCATTTCTGGCCGTGCATGACGGCAGCTGCTTTGACGCCGTGCAAGCCGTAGCTCCGGCCAGCCTGAATAATTATGAAACCGAAGTTAAGCGTTTGACGACCTCTTGCTCGGTGACCGTTTCAGGCGTTATCGCCCGCTCTGAGGGTCAGGGCCAGGCCTATGAAATTCAGGCTGACGCCGTCGAGGTGATTGGCTGGGTAGAAAACCCGGATACTTACCCGATGGCGCCTAAACGCCACAGCATGGAATATCTGCGCGAACAGGCGCACCTGCGGCCACGCACCAATATTATGGGCGCGGTCACCCGGGTACGGCACTGTCTGGCACAAGCCATCCACCGTTTTTTCCATGAGCAGGGTTATTACTGGATCAGCACACCGATTATTACCGGTTCGGATACTGAAGGTGCAGGTGAAATGTTCCGTGTCAGTACGCTGGATATTCATAACCTGCCACGTAACGATCAGGGTAAAGTCGATTTTAGCCAGGATTTCTTTGGTAAAGAGACGTTTTTAACGGTATCAGGTCAGCTGAACGGTGAAGCCTATGCCTGTGCGCTGTCAAAGATCTATACCTTTGGCCCAACCTTCCGTGCTGAGAATTCGAACACCAGCCGCCACCTGGCTGAGTTCTGGATGATTGAACCGGAAGTCGCCTTTGCCGAACTAAAAGATATCGCCCAACTGGCCGAAGATATGCTGAAGTACGTGTTTAAAGCGGTATTGACCGAGCGCGCCGACGATTTAGCCTTCTTTGCCGAGCGGATTGACGCTGATGCGATCAACCGGCTGGAGAAGGTGGTGAACTCCAGCTTTGTACGGATGGACTACACCGATGCCATCGAAATTCTGAAAACCTGCGGTAAGAAATTCGAGTACCCGGTAGAATGGGGCGTTGACCTGCAGTCTGAACACGAGCGCTATCTGGCCGAAGAGCATATTGGTGCGCCAATCATTATGCAAAACTACCCGAAAGACATTAAAGCCTTTTATATGCGTTTAAATGAAGACGGTAAAACCGTGGCAGCGATGGACGTCCTGGCACCGGGCATCGGTGAGATTATCGGTGGTAGTCAGCGTGAAGAGCGCCTCGAGATGCTGGATAAGCGCATGGACGAGATGGGTCTGAACAAAGAAGATTACGGCTGGTATCGCGATTTACGCCGCTACGGCACAGTACCACACGCCGGCTTTGGTTTGGGCTTTGAGCGCTTAGTGTCCTATGTCACTGGTGTAGGTAACGTGCGCGATGTGATTGCTTTCCCGCGGACACCGGGTAATGCCGAGTTCTAATTGTTGAATGTTGAATGTTGAATNNAATAATTTGCGGGTTTTTTCTGCTTAATGTACCGGGATAACGTCAGACTTCACAGTATTTATCAGCCCGACCAACCGATTAAAACGCAGAGAAAAAGTTATCCGCATCCAAGGGTGTGCGATTAGGTGCCTGGCCATTTGGCGTGCCGAGATATAAAAAGCCGACAATTTCATCATCTGCTGCCAGCTCAAACGCCTGCTTAACATAATCATACTGAGTGTAAGCGCCGGTGCGCCAAATACCACCATAACCTAAGGCAAAGGCCATTTGCTGCATTGCCATCACTGCACAGGCGGTGGACTGTACCTGCTCCGCTGCGGGGACCTTCGGATGGTCGGTAATCTTCGCAATACAGACAATCACCATCGGTGCCCGCAGTGGCAACTGCCGTGCCCGCTCCTGTAATTCCAGCGAAATGGTAGGATCTTCTTCAATCGCCGCTTCGGCAAAAATATCGCCTAAGCGAACCAGCGCCTCCCGCCCTTGCACTACGACAAAACGCCATGGTCGTAAGGCACCATGATCCGGTACCTGCACCGCGGCACGTTTAATCAGTGCCATAGCTTCAGCTGAGGGAGCCGGCTCGGTTAGGCGCGGCGAAGAATAACGGCTGGTCAGAAGAGTTAATGCATCCATAAACTTACCTGTGAGTAGCGAGAGCTGTTGCTGCGCAGGCTATCAAAAAAAACCGTCCGACTCACGGCAATTTTGCAGCAAGCTGCGCAAGTGGCGATTAAGTCCGCGAAAACTGCTCGGTCAACGCCTGTTGGTAAAGCTGAATATAACTTTGCACCGAGCTTTGCCAGCTAAAGTTCTGTTGCATACCGCGTAATTGCACCGCCCGATAGGCTGGCTGTTGCAGATAAAGTTGCTCGGCTTGCTGTAACGCCGACAACAAAGCGGCGATACTGACATCACTAAAACCAATGCCCGTTGCGGCCTGGTCTGGCCATGGGACAACGGTATCCCGCAAACCGCCGGTTAACCGTACCACAGGCACAGCACCATATTTCAGACTATACAGCTGATTTAAGCCACAGGGTTCGAATAATGACGGCATTAAAAAGAAATCACCGGCCGCTTCAGTTTGGTGTGCCAGAGTCTCATCAAAGCCCTCAAAAAAACGGAACTGCGCCGGGAAATCTTCCTGCAACTGATAGAGTTGCCGGCAATAATGTTGCTCACCACTGCCAACAATAAACACCTGCACCTTACTTAGCGCCAAAAACTGGCGCAGTGCCGGGATCAGATAGTCATAGCCTTTCTGACCGGTGATACGGCTTACCGCTACCATTAACGGCACGTCGGCCGCCGCTAAATGAAACCGGGCTTTTAGCTGTTGTTTACAGGCTACTTTGCCGCTCAGATCGGTGCTATCGAAATTTTTAATTAAGGTTAAATCGGTGGCCGGATCCCACTGCTGATAATCGCAGCCATTCAGAATACCAACAAAATCAGCTTGCCGCTGCTGATATAAGCGGGCCAAACCATTGGCCGCCGGCTCCGATAACAACTCGTCACGATAGCCCTGGCTGACGGTATTGACCTTAGCCGCATAGCGAATGCCCTGCTCCAGCATATTCAGAAAGTGATCCTGCTGCTGCGCCAGTTCCAGCTTACCAAACCACTCTGCGCCGGCCGTTAACTGATAGGCACCATTGTGGATAGTAAAGACAAAGGGGACTCTGCCAAGTACCGGATCCTCAGCATAATGTTGCTTTAAATAGGCAGCGGTGACGGCCGTCTGCCAGTCATGGCCATGAATCAGGTCAACATCCGGTAAATACTGACGGCACCATTCCAGCGCCGCTTTACAGAAAAACCCAAAGCGTAGCGGATTGTCGGCATAACCCTGATCACCATCGTCATAGGGGCGCTCACGATGAAAAAAGTCATGATGCTCGAGCAGGCGGATATCCACCCCACCCTGGCTGGTTTGCGCCAACTGCCGTACCGCACAGCCCAGTGGCCGACCGCCTAAATGAAAATAAACCGAGTGCCACACCCCGGTTGGCCGGCTGTACAGATTGGTATATTGCGGCAATAACACGGTAACCTGATGGCCGGCATCAACCAGCCCCTGCGCTATACCGCGACAAGCGTCTGCCAGGCCACCGGTTTTGATCAGCCCTTCATATTCACTACACAACAACAAAATTCGCACCAGGCAGATCCTTTTCTAGCTTAAAGCAGCAACCTTAGTTGCTGCTCACGTCGTTATCAAAACCCACTTTGGCACCTTTGGGGATCACTACCACACCACCAGGCGAAATATGAAAGCGCTTGCGATCGGCCTCAATGTCCTCACCAATCACCGTACCGGGTGCTATCTTAACATCTTTGTCGATAATGGCACGGCGAATACGGCAGCCACGGCCGATATCGTTATTGCCCATTAATACACATTTTTCAATGTAGCTGTGGCTATGCACATGGACGTTATAGCCCAAAATCGATTGATAAACGATAGAACCACTAACAATACAGCCGGCGGCAACCATTGAGCTGATTGCCTGACCGGTGCGGTTAGCTTGGTCATGCACAAATTTCGCCGGTGGCATCGGCGGTGTATAACTACGTAGCGGCCAGTAGCGGTTATAGACATCAAAGGGCGGTGCAATCGAAATCAAATCCATATTGGCTTCATAGTACGAGTCCAGCGTACCCACATCGCGCCAGTAACCCGAACTGGACTCGGACTCGCCACGGATTTTATTGGTGGAAAAGTCGTAGACAAACACCTCGCCGGTTGGCACCAGCTCAGGAATAATATTATGGCCAAAGTCATGTTTCGAGTCTGCCTTCTTGGCATCCTCGTTTAACACCCTAACTAGGCAATTAGCTTCAAAAATATAATTCCCCATCGACGCCAGCACCATATCCGGCCGGCCGGGAATGGTTTTAGGGTTTTCTTTTGGTTTCTCCTGAAAGCCAATCATCCGCCCTTCGTGGTCAACCTCAATAATGCCGAATTCATGTGCCTGATCAATGGGCACCGGGATGGCCGCGACCGTGAGTTTGGCGGCTTTATTGCGATGAAAGTCCAGCATTTGCCGCACATCCATTTTATAAATATGGTCGCCACCGAACACACAAATATGCTCCGGATCCAGGCCTTCAATCAGGTGTAGATTTTGATAGATGGCATCGGCCGTACCCAGATACCAGTGCTTACCGGTTTGCATTTGCGCTGGGATAGGATCAATAAAGCGGTTAGTAATACCACCAAGTCGCCAGGCCCGGCTCAGGTGTTTCATCAGGGAATGCGATTTAAATTGGGTAATAACAAAGATTTGTAATAAATCAGAGTTCACAAAGTTGTTCAGTACAAAATCGATAATGCGGTAGTTACCACCAAAGGGTACTGCAGGTTTGGCCCTTACTGCGGTTAATGGTGCCAGGCGCGTACCTTCGCCGCCTGCCAGAATCATGGTTAATACACCTGACATATTTTCTCCCCTAGCGCTGTACTTTGGTACAACGGTTTGCCTGTGATGTGATGCGTCCTATATTAACCCCGGGGTTTATATTGTTTTACGGGGATGTCGTTGGCTATGCAATAGCAATACCAAGGCTTTCGATTGTTATACACAGCCCTGTTAACTAACGGTGAGGTATCAGTCAACGTTTTAAAGATAGCAGGTAATGGTGCCTAAACATAGGGCAAAGAAATGACAAAAATATGACCAGCTGCACCAGCATGGTGCAGCTGCAATCGAGAATACGCTTTAAATTTGTGCAGCTAACTCAGCGCCTTGGCGGATCGCGCGTTTGGCATCCAATTCTGCCGCGACATCCGCACCACCAATTAAATGCACTTTCTGACCCTGCTCAACTAAGCCTTGCTGTAACGCCCGCAGTGGCTCCTGACCGGCGCAGATCACCACATTATCGACCGCCAGGCAGCGCTCTTCATTATTAATGCTGATCCAAAGCCCGGCATCGTCTACTTTCAGATAGTTAACGCCGGATAGCATCTCCACGCCTTTTTTCTGCAGCGAAGCTCGATGCGCCCAGCCTGAGGTTTTGCCCAAACCCGAGCCGACCTTGCTGGTTTTACGCTGCAATAAAAAGATTTTACGCTTAGCAGGCTCTGCTGGCTCCGCCTTAAGTAAAGCTCCGCGCGCCTGATAGGCCTTATCCACACCCCATTCTTTTAACCAGGCATCGGGTTGTAGCGTCAGTGAGTGCTCTTCAGTCAGGTATTCGGCAACATCAAAACCGATACCGCCGGCACCGATAATGGCCACATGTTTACCCACTGCTTTGTGGTCACGCAGTACATCGAGATAGCTCAGCACTTTCGGATGATCCTGCCCCGGCAAGCCAATATCCCGTGGCACTATGCCGCTGGCCAGAATAATTTCATCAAAACCACCGCTGCTTAATGACTCGACGGTTTGTTCAGCATTTAAGTGCAGCTTAATCGCATGCAGCTCCAGCATCCGGCCGTAATAACGCAGGGTTTCATGGAACTCTTCTTTACCCGGAATTTGCTTGGCGTAGTTAAACTGGCCACCGATTTGATGCGATTTATCAAATAAATGCACCTCATGGCCGCGCTGCGCGGCATAGACACTAAACGCCAAACCGGCTGGGCCGGCTCCGACGACGGCCAGTTTTTTGCGCTGCGTTGCCGGCACAAAATTCAACTCGGTTTCATAGCAAGCGCGCGGATTGACCAAACAACTGGCGCGTTTTTGCTGGAAAATATGGTCCAGACAAGCTTGGTTGCAGGCAATACAAGTATTGATTAAATCGGCCTGATCGGCAGCAGCCTTATTCACAAAGTCGGCGTCAGCTAAAAATGGTCGCGCCATACAGACTAAATCAGCCTGACCATTGGCCAGAATATCTTCCGCTACCTGCGGATCATTAATCCGGTTAGTGGCAATCACCGGCACTGATAACTCCTTACGCACCCGCTCGGTGATCCAGCTAAAGGCAGCACGCGGTACCCGGGTAGTAATGGTCGGGATCCGTGCCTCATGCCAACCGATACCGGTGTTAATCATACTGGCGCCGGCTTTCGCCACACCTTTACCTAAAGCCACGACTTCCTCAAAGGTATTACCGTCTTCGACTAAGTCGAGCATCGATAAGCGATAAATGATAATAAAGTCCTGGCCACAGGCTTCGCGCACAGCACGCACGGTTTCCAGCGCAAAGCGGCTACGGTTATCAAAACTACCACCCCACTCGTCGGTACGCTGGTTGGTGCGCTGACATAAAAACTGGTTAATCAGATAGCCTTCAGAGCCCATAATTTCTACGCCATCGTAACCGGCTTTCTTCGCCAGTTTGGCCGCATTGGCGAAGTCTTTAATCGTAGCGCGGACCTGACGCCCCGACATGGCTGAGGGTTTAAAGGGGGTAATAGGTGATTTAATTTTACTTGGCGCAACGTTAAACGGATGATAGCCATAACGGCCGGCATGCAGTAACTGCAAACAAATTTTCGCACCATGCTGGTGCACGGCGGCAGTCACTTCTTTATGTTTGCCAACCTGCCACCAAAAACTCAGCTGGCTGCCAAAGGGCACCAGATTGCCGCGGAAGTTCGGGCTGATGCCCCCGGTAATAATCAGGCCGACGCCGCCTTTGGCGCGCTCGGCATAAAAGGCCGCTAATTTATGAAAGCCATTTTTTTCTTCTTCCAGGCCAGTATGCATCGACCCCATAATGACTCTGTTACGTAATGTTGTGAAACCGAGATCGAGCGGTTGTAATAATTGTTGATATGCCACATAAACCTCTCTGGTCGTACCTGTCGTAAAAGCCAGACTCTAGCGACTTTGCCGCCGTTTCGCAAGCGCTAAACATTTTCTTACAAATTCGGTTTCGTCTTTATTCGAAAAGCCGTTAGCATTAGCCTTGTGTAATTGCATTTTAATACGGGACATAGGACAACCTCATGGCTGAAAAAAAGAAAGGTTTAATCCGGCGCTTCTTTGGCGCGATCTGGGCGGTCTATAAAGGCTTTCGCTCCACAGTACTGAATATTATTTTTATTCTGTTCGTTATTCTGATTGGCAGCGCCATCTTCAGTGGCGGTGACAAGGTAGAAGTCGCGAAAACGTCAGCACTTTATCTGAACTTGCGCGGTGACTTAGTTGAAGAGAAACGCTTTGTTGATCCCTTCGCCGCCATTATGAATGAAAGCCTGGGCGGTCAGGAAGAAACGCCAGAGGTGTTAGTCAGCGACGTGGTGGCGGTAATCAACCATGCTGCCAAAGATAACCGTATTCAAGCCATGGTGATGGATCTGTCCGGTTTAGGCGGCGCCTCACTGGATAAAATGCTGGCGGTAGGTAAAGCCATCGAGAACTTTAAAGAAAGCGGCAAAAAAGTGTTTGCCTATGGCGCTTTCTTTGCGCAGAACCAGTATTTCCTGGCCAGCTATGCCGATCAAATCAGCCTGGAGCCAATGGGCGCAGTGATTTTAGAAGGTTACGGCAGCTACCCGATGTTTTATAAGAGCGCGTTGGAGAAGCTGAAGGTCAATACCCATGTATTCCGGGTCGGCACTTATAAATCAGCGGTGGAGCCCTTTACACGTGACGATATGTCACCCGAGGCGAAAGAAGCTAATATCGCCTGGTTAAATGAGCTGTGGTTACAGTATAAAGAGCAGGTTGCCGGCCGCCGTGGCTTTGCCCTGGATAACTTTGATGAAACCTTCGCCAGTCTGTATGCCAAAGTCGCAGCCGCTGAAGGCGACTTAAGTAAGTATGCCCTGGACAACAAACTTGTGGATAGCATCCAAACCCGCGAAGAATTCCGCCGCAGCCTGATTGCGGTAGTAGGTAAAAATGACAAAAACACCTACAACCATGTCACCTTTGGCGACTACAGCAAGCTGGTGTTACCGGCGAAGCAATTCGATAACCCGATGACAGAAAAAGTCGCCGTTGTCGTGGCGCGCGGTATGATTATCGATGGCACGGCTAAAGCCGGTACCATTGGTGGTGATTCTACTGCTGCGCTGCTGCGTCGTGCCCGTCATGACGATAAAGTAAAAGCCGTAGTACTGCGGATTGACAGTGGTGGCGGTAGTGCTTTCGCCTCGGAAGTGATCGGTCAGGAAATCACCTTATTACGTGAAGCCGGCAAGCCTGTTATCGCTTCTATGGGTGCCGTTGCTGCCTCTGGTGGTTACTGGATCGCTGCTCCAGCCAATGAAATTTGGGCTGCACCAACCACCATTACGGGTTCTATCGGCATCTTCGGTTTAATGCATACGCTGGAAGATGCAATGAAAACCCTGGGCCTGAATGTCGATGGCGTCGGTACTACTGAACTGGCTGGCGTTTCAGCAGGCTTACCGCTGTTTAAAGGCTTAAGCGACCCGATGAAAGACTTAATGCAGTTAATGATCGAACGTGGCTATACCGAGTTCCTGACTATGGTCGGTAAAAACCGCAATATGAGCATTGAAGCGGTAGATAAAGTCGCCCAGGGTCGCGTTTGGACCGGTCGCATGGCACAGGAATTTGGTTTAGTGGATAAACTGGGTACCTTTGATGATGCCGTGGCCCGCGCCGCTGAAATGGCTGGCTTAAGCCAGTACGATGTAAAAGTGATTCAGCAGGAGCTGAGCCCCACTGAGCAACTGTTCGTGGATATGTTCGGTGCGGCGCAAGCTAAAGGCTGGGTACCAAGCTTTGGCCAGTCGATGCAAAACCGTGCGCTGCGTCAGTTAAGCCAGCAGGTGCAACAAGACTTTGTGTTAATGAACCAGTTTAACGATCCAAATGGTATCTACTCTTACTGTCTGAGCTGTCAGATCCACTGACAGCCCCGCCAATAACGATTACAATGCCCGGCAATGACCGGGCATTTTTTTAAGGTTCACATGCAGAGAAAACGTATCTATGTCGCTTATACCGGCGGTACCATCGGTATGCAGCAATCCACCCGTGGCTTTATTCCGGTTCCGGGCTTTTTAACCGACACGGTAAAACGGATGCCGGAGTTTTACCGGCCGGAAATGCCGGAGTTTGACATTCATGAGTATCACCCGGTGATTGACTCGTCCGATATGACGCCCGCCCACTGGCTGGCGATCGCCAAGGATATCCAGTCGAACTACCAACAGTATGATGGCTTTGTGGTACTGCATGGCACCGATACCATGGCTTATACCGCCTCAGCGCTGTCTTTTATGCTGGAAAATCTGCAAAAACCGGTAATTATTACCGGCTCACAAATTCCACTGGCGCAGTTACGTTCGGACGGCCAGGTTAATCTGCTGAATGCCCTCTATCTGGCAGCGAATTATCCGATTGCAGAAGTCGCCTTGTTCTTTAACAACCAGTTATTCCGCGGCAATCGCGCCACCAAAGCCGATGCTGATGGCTTTAATGCCTTTGCCTCACCTAACTTTCCACCGCTGCTGGAAGCCGGTATCCATATCAAATTACAGGCCGGTAAACTAAGTAATCCGCATCAGCCATTGCCACTGCAAGTCGCCGATATTACGCCACAACCGATCAGCGTCGTCACGCTTTATCCGGGCATTACTACTGATGTGATCAGTAATATGCTGGCCGCCCCGGTACGGGCGCTGATTATTAAATCTTTTGGGGTCGGTAATGCGCCACAGCGCCCGGAGTTATTACAAGTACTGGAAGATGCCACCGCACGCGGTCAGGTGTTAGTTAACTGCACTCAATGCTTTAAGGGTAAGGTCAATATGGATGGCTACGCCACCGGCAACGCCCTGCACCGCGTTGGCGTCATCAGCGGTTTTGATATGACGCTGGAAGCCAGCCTGACCAAGCTGCATTACTTATTAAGCAAACCGCTTAGCAGCGAACAAATCCGCAGCCAGATGCAGCAAGATCTGCGCGGTGAATTAACCCTGTAAGCGTAAAAACTGCCAGAGCTGCCCTGCTCTAAGACTCTGCTCCACGACTCCGGTACGCTCGTCGTACCGGAGTCGCAACCTGCGATATCAAACCAAGCAGCTACCTAAGCGCTACACCAAACCTCGACTCCGGTATGCTTGCGTACCGGAGTCGGTCCTGCGATCTCAAATCACGCAGCTATCTTAACGCTACACCGCGCGACGACTCCGGTATGCTTGCGTACCGGAGTCGCAACCTGCGACACCAAAAAAGAATCTCAAAGTTAAGTGCCGGTGCCCGACTCGACTATGGTTGCCGTAACAGCACTCAGCTTACCACGTCATGCTCTGTCAGCAACTGGCGACAGTTTCTTACCGTTAGAACGCGTATCTCATGACTCACACTATAAATTATGCGGTAATGACCAAAAATAATTTCTCGGTAGTTGGTGTGAGGCAATTCTGGAAAAATTCGCCCAATTTCCGGCGTTGATCCAAGCAAATCCGTTTTGTTAAAAACTTCATTTACCCATTTTTCAGCCGCTGACGGATTATCCAAAGCAATAAATTCTGCCGCATCACCCAATTTTTTTTATGCTAAAGGTGACCACAGTACTTTCATCTATTAAGGCGTTACAATATTTGGGAACGAGCATCTTTATTTGATACACCTAAGCCTGCAGCTAACTGAGCTTCTGCGATACGCATTTCTTCAAGTAATTCAATTTTCTCTTGCATTGCTTCATATTCTGCAACGTCAAGAACAACTGCTACACCTTTACCACGCTGTGTAATAACCAATGGACGGCGAGTCTCATTGATTTGCTTAATAAATGACGCTACGCCAGCCCGAAATTCAGATAAGGGCTGAATATCTTTATCAAGGTGGATACGGCTCATATTTGACTCTTTACAGTACGGTTAGATGTACAAATAGTAGTGCAGTTAGCTTTTGTGAGCAAGGAATAACACTCATCATACTATCGTAGGTTGCGACTCGGGCTATTATTAATGATGATTATATACCTTTTGAGCGTAAAGCTACCCCGCTCTACGACTCCGGTATGCTTGCCGTACCGGAGTCGGTCCTGCGACAGTGGCTTAGAAGCCTTGAGCGTGATGTGTAATCAATCAAGTGGCGAAGAAATGCTGCTTTGTGCCAAAAGCGGATATTTTACTGCTTAGGCACTAAAGTCCACTTTTAAGTTTCAGCAGAACTCCGACTAGCACCTTTAGTTATGGCGCCGACTTGCAGCGCTATAAACAGGTACTAAGCAACAGCAGTGGCACGGAAACCCTGCACTACATTGGCAAAACCGCTGAGGTATCGATAAAAGGCAGCACCACCACTACCCGGTTATTTATTGATGATATTGCCATTATCAGCAAAACCCAGCAAAGCGGCCAAAGCACCGCCAGCTATGCGATACGCTATACGCTGCGCGACCGCTTAGGCTCGGTAGTCAGTTTAACCAATGAAGCCAATACGTTAAGCGAACACCGTAGTTATGACCCCTTCGGTAAGCCCCGTAAAGGCGACTACCGGCAATGGAGCCCGGCTACGTTAACCGGTGTGGTTGGCACAACGCCCTTCACCAGCCGCGGCTTTACCGACCATGAGCATTTAGACGGCGCCCAGCTGATTCATATGAATGGTCGTGTTTATGACTATAATCTGGGTAGGTTTTATTCGGTAGACCCGGTCATTCAGGCACCGGGGAATAGCCAGAGCTTAAACCCGTACAGCTACATTATGAACAATCCGCTGGCGGGGACAGATCCAACAGGATATACCGCGGAGTGTGTAGAGAATTGCCCAGAGGCTCCTAAACGCTCAGAACGATCTGGGCGGAGTTTTGTTCAGGACTGGCATCAAGTATATGATAGGCAAAATAACGGCGCAGTACAAAATGCTAAGTCTACCGAGCCAAAGACTGGTGCCCAGGAGATTGGCTCCCAGGGGAGCATCTCGTCGCAATCAGATAGAAATAATAGTACCAATGTAGATAAAACTTCCCAACTAAATTACTCAGGAGGACAATTAAAAGGTGAACTAAAAGATGAGTCTCAACTTGGTGTGGCCCCAGAAGATGCCGAAGATGCCTTTAATAAAGGTTTATCGGCTGCTGAAAATATCCCGTCAATCAGGAAAGGGGTAGGAAAGCCTCAATTCAAGAATGAGTTTGCCATAGGCTACCAAGACAAAGACGGTAACAATCAAATTAAATCTTTTTCAAAATTTGACGATGCAAATGATTTTGCCAAAAAATCCGAAGGTGGATGGGTGGATGCTAGTGAGCAGAGCGGTTATATAACTTTATATCGCACAGCCACCTATGCCAAAACGGTTATCAACCCAACATTTAGATATCAAAAAATGAAAGTAAACCATGTAGAAGGGGTAATCATGAACTTGGCTCATGAGGGTTATCACGCTGTCAACGGCCCTGCCCATAGCCCCCAACTATTCATGTCTTCATTTGGTGCTGTTGAACAATATAGAGAGCGAGGTAACTAATGGGAAAAATTATGATTAGAATGTTTGCGGTGATTGTCTTCTGTACTACTTTTACGAAGGTATTAGCCGATACAAATTATGATATTCTGTACATCACTAAAAATAATATCGCAGAATATCAAATCAATGTTGAAGTTGTGAAAGGTGACTTAATGCTTGATTCCTACAGGGTCAAAATCGACGCTGAAAAACACATATACACAACATGCAATTCAGAGCTTAGAGAAGCAATGTTACAGATAGGGAGTAGTCAAAGAATATTAATGGCACTCCCCATTATAATTGACCCTAAAGGTCTGCTGTCTTATTCATTTGATATTGACAAAGAACTTATAGCCACCTCTACAATTACTTTGCTTTATGGTAAAAGCGGTGAAAAAAGTGATTGTGATATCAACTTAAGCTCACCAGTAGTCATTGAGCTTGAGGGCTGGGTTAACTGATTGCGGATGGCTTGTTATGATGCTTCGGTCTTCGTAACAAGTCAGCCTCCCTATCATCATCACAACTTCATACCCGCTTCATCATCATTGGCAATCTTCATCACCGTATAAATCTTTCCCGTTTTTAACTATAATTGGGAAGTTAACTGAGCTAATATGAGTAAAGTTGTATAGTTCAAGCATCATCAAAGTACCACCCCAAACCTCGAAAATCGGAAAGTTCTTCCAATCCCATCCAAATATAACCAAGTTCGGGGACGTGAATACCTGCTACCCGATGAAGTAAATCGCATCATCAAATCTACAAAGAATGTCGGTCGTCACGGTCACAGAGATATGACAATGGTGATGATGAGTTACCGTCATGCATTGCGGGTATCTGAATTGGTTAATTTGAAGTGGTCACAAGTAGACTTGTCTCAAGGTCTGATTCAAAACTTTAGGGTCAGGTCATGAGGGATCCCTACGAATTTATCGCCAACATAAAACTGTAGTGGCACACTGAATTTGGCCACACGCCTAGAGATAATTTACTGGGTTTACGAAAAATCGAATGCCTGAAATGAGCAAGAAGTAGACATTCGTTTTTCCGAGAGAGCCTGAACTGAACAGCCGCAATTCGCTCAAAGCGTCTTTCTCCGCCACAAGCTGGCTGTTACATCAACTAAAGCTACCAATCCCACTATCGCAGATCGCGACTCCGGTACGACAAGCATACCGGAGTCGTAGTGCAGTGTATCATTTGGATATGTGCGCGATTAGATATCGCAGGAGCGACTCCGGTACGACTCGTAACGGAGTCGTAGACTGGTTAAAACAATGCGGCGACGCGTTGTAATAACGGTTGCTCATTTGCTGCGACTGGGCCGTGTGCCAACCAGTGTTGCAGTAATTGCTCGGCATTAACCTGCTGACCACCATTATGCTTCATTGATAACAGCGCTAACTGCACCTGTTGCTTTTCGCCGGGTTCAACCTGGGTTGTGCCCTGCCCGGTTAACAGCTCTAAGGCTACCGTTAGTTCGCGCCGGCTAAGTGGCGGTGTTGCGCCCTGCAACGCATCGCGATAACCGGCAGGTACCAGCTCTGGACGCCACTGGCCTGCAGCCAAGGCTTCGAATAACTGGTTTAACTCGGTTTTTTGCTTCTGCTGCCGCAAGCTGGCGGCTTTACTGCTTAACTCCGTTGCCAGTTGTTCACGGGCAGCACGGGCTTCGGCCAGATCCGGCAAGGTTAGCTGCTGTAGTTGCTGTTGCAGTTGTTGTACCGTGCTTAGCTCTGTCGCGTCTGCTAAGGCCTTTGCGATATCTCGCAATTGCTGTTGCAGCGTTGACCAGGCTTGTTGCTGTGCCGCCTGCTGCGCTTGATGTTCAGCCTGGCGCTGATTAAAGAAGCCATCGCACAGCGCGCGGAACTCTAACCATAACGCCTGATCCTGCTGCTTACCGGCAAAACCCAGCTGCTTCCAGCGCTGCTGTAACTCTTTTAATACCGTAGCGGTTTGGCCCTGATCTGGCAGTGATAACGCGGATTGCGCCTCAGCCACTAAGGCTTGCTTAGCCGCGGCCTGAACTTGCTGGGCTGCTGTTAATTTTGCGCGTAATTGCTGATTTAACTGCTGATATTGCTGCTGTAACGCCTGATAATCCTGGCGTTTTACCGCCCCCGCCTCACGCCAGCGTTGAGTGAGCTGACGCAGTGATTGCTCAAGGGCTTTTTCCGGCATTTCAGTGTGTAACAATAACGCCAGTTCAGTCAGGATTTGCTGACGCTGCGCTAAATGCGCTGCCCGCTCGGCATCTTGTTTGGCAAATAGCTCCCGGCAAGGCGCAAATGCCGCTTCGCAGGCCTCGTCGAAGGCCTGGTTCAGGTTATCATCCGCTGCCGGATCGGCTTTACCCAGCGAGTTCCAGTTTGCGCGCGCCAGTTTTACCTGCTCTGCTCTTTGCTTGGCATCTTCGACTGGCTCTGCCGCCAGTTGCTGCATTTGCGCCAACATTTCATGTTTACGCGGCGTGGCAATATACTGCTGCAGATCGTTTAATTCCTGATACAAGGCGGTAATTTCGTTAAAATCCCGCTCTGCCTGCTGCTGCGCTGAGCTATCCAGTTGCTGATAGTCACTAAGCAAGCCTTTGTATAGCCCAAACAACACTTTAAAGCGCCCGGCGCCGTGCAAACGCTTAAACTCAGCACATTTGCTGCGTAACTGGCGTAATTGTTTATGCTGTTGCTGCTGTAATTCAGTCAGGGTGGCTTTCCAGCGCTGCTGCAATTGTTGCTGCTGTGCTGCCAAGTCGGCAGGTACTGGCAAACCTAATTGCTGCACGCTTTGTCGCCATTGCTGTTTAAACTGTTGCAGCTGCGCCGCCGCTTGGTCACATTCCGCCGCTGTAGCGGGTAGTGCCTGAGCAGCAAAATCGTTAAGCAAAGTGGTTAACTGCTGCAACGTATCGGCTGCAGCCGGCAGTGCCTGCAATTGTGCCGCCAGTGTAGTCAGCTCCCGCTGTAAACCGGACTGTTGCTCTGCACTTAGCGTCGAGCTAGCCACCTCTTGTGTTAGCTCCTGATGCGCTTGCTGTAATAGTCCTTGCTGCTGGGCACTGAAGTCTGCAAGATTAGCCAGCTGGGCGCTAATTTGCTGCTGTAACGCCGCGATCGCGGTTGTCAGTTGCTTAAGCTGCGCCGCGGCCTGCTGTTGTGCAGCCAAGCGTTGCTGCTCAGCAGCCAGCGCTGCCAGCTTAGGGCTTAGCCAGGTATCGAGCTTTTGTTGTAACTGTTGGTACTTTTCCTGGTACTGCGCGGCTTCGGTATCTGGCAATACCGGCAAATCAGCAGCCAGTTGCTGCCATTCCGCCGCCAGTTGCTGTTGCAGCGCAGGGATGTCGGCAAGTTGTGACCGTTCACGCAGGGCGTTTAATTTTGCCAGCAGTAAGGTTAACTCTTTACGCAACTTAACCGGCCGCTGCTTGTCTTGTTGCAACTTCTGCAGTTGTTGTTCAGCTTGGCTAGCTAATTCGCCCGGCAATTGTTTGCTGAGTTTTTCCAGCTGCTTTTCATCCTGGATCGCTGACAGCAATTGCGCTTTACAAGCCACCGGGAAAGTCGCATCCAGCAGGCTTTGCATTAGCAGATCCTGCCGGCCCAAACGCTGCAATAAACTTAAACGCAGGGTCGCATCGTTATCCTGCAGCGCCAATTGCTCCAGAATACTGCTGCGCTGACACTGTTCGATAAACTTATGTTTTAATGCAGAATCGACTTTGCCAGTCAGTAATTGCTGCACCAGCTGTTGCTCAGCATAGAGTTTCAGCCGCTCGGCGGCATCTTGCTTACTGGCTTGCCACCATAACGAAAAGTCATTTAAGCGATGTAACGCGGCCTTGCGCACCGCTTCGGCGCCATCATTAAAGGCCAGCTCATGCAGGGTGTTTTTATGTTCGGTATTTTGCGGATCCAGACTTTCCAGCGCCTGTAGGCGTACTGCGGCATCCTGATGTTGCCATTTGGGTTTAAACCAGCGTTTAAAGATCATCGTGTGAAAACCTTGCGATAGCGGCAGGATCAGAAAATTGCTTTTTCAATTCAGCTTTGGATTTATGGACAATTTGGCCATCGGCGCCAACGGTAAAAATCTCGTCTGATTTTAATACCTTGGCCTGATACGCCATCACCAGTTGCAGGGTGTGCGCTTTTTGCTCGTCAGACAAGGGCGTGCCATCGGCCCAGCGGCCGGTTTCGGCCGCCTGCGCCAGTTTTTCGTAGGTGTCAGGCGTCATCGCGCTGACCAGTGCATTAAAATCCATACTACTTCTTACGCTTTAACCAAATAATGCGGGCGCGGCATACAACATACCAGCAAAAACCCAGCGCAATAGCGGCAGTAGAAACGTACTCGTTATAACTACCCGTTTCTGGCTGCCACCAGTATAAAATACCAAAACCGGCTAAAAACAGCAGTAACGCCAACATCGACTGATTCATCAGTGATTGTGACTGTCTGAGCATCCGATCCCGGTGTTGCGCGGCCAGTTTCTCCGGTGTCGCTGCCGTTAAGTCAGTTTTACACTTCGGGCACTGTTCCGCTTTATTTGATACCCGGTGCTCACACACCGGGCAGGAAATAATGGCCATCTGTTATTCCTGAGTTGTTACTGAATTATTTAGTACCAAGATCATCAACTACGGCCAAAATGGCAGTTAAACAATCTTGTCCCAGTTTCATTGAACGTACGTCTGACCAACCATAGGCTTCATCTGGCAGGTTGGCGTTATCTTTAAACGGCATTTCCAGCGTATAAGCCAGGGTTTTAAATTGCTCGGCTACCCAGTTTGAACACACGGTTAAATTGGCTTTGCCCGGCTCATCGCGATCATAGCCGTAAGTGGTTTGGAACTCTGGAGTTACCGCCAACAGCGCTTGCTTAAAGCTGGCTTCTAACTGCGCCATTTTGGCGTTATAAGAAGGCACGCCCTCGGCACCGGCAACAAAGTTGTACGGCAGGTTTTCGTCACCATGCACATCCAGCAGCATATCCAGTCCCAGCTCCAACATCTTCTGGCGCACCAGGAATACTTCCGGGCTCTGTTCCATGCTTGGATTTTGCCATTCGCGGTTTAGGTTAACGCCAACGGCGTTGGTACGCAGATGACCACGCACGCTGCCATCCGGGTTCATATTAGGTACGATGTAGAACACGGCTTTGGCCAGCAGGCTACGCGCTACGCCGTCATCTTCATCCAGCAGGCGATCTAATAAGCCTTCGACAAACCACTCGGCCATGGTTTCACCGGGGTGTTGCCGGGCAATGATCCAGACTTTCTTTTTGCTGTCATCCGGCTCACCGACTACCAGCATGCTCATATCGCGGCCATCCAGGGTTTCGCCCAGTTCAACCAGCTGACAGTTGTAGTCGTTTTGTGCCTGATGCAGCAGATCCATATGCCGCTCGTAACTATAAGGCGCGAAGTAAGCGAAATAAACTGACTCGGCTTCCGGATAATGGGTAATGGTCAGGGTATTGCCGTCATATTCGGTTTCGACCCGGAACCAGTTCTGCCGATCATAAGAGGCCACTGCCTGATAGTCTTTCCAGCCATCCGGATAGGCCGAGGTGCCGGCATTGGTAATGTGCAGTTTATGCACCTGGGCATGCGGGCTGTTTAAGCGAAAATGGAACCACTGGTAAAAATCCGACATATTGTCTTTACGGATCGCCAGTTGAATATTATTCGGATCGGTGGCATTGATAACTTCGATATTGCCACTGTCAAAATTTGCGGTAATTTTCATAACAAAACTCATTGGTTGTAGGCTGATACGCTGCGGCAATCGAATAGGATCGCGCAGCCTGTTATTCTTCTGTTGGCGGATTCTCGCGCACAAAGGCGATCTCTGCAAACCCAAATTTACTAAATGTTTGTAATCGATAGTTTTTAATTGCCGACTTATCTTTAGCGGTTTGCATTAACTGCTTTTCCATTGCCAGAAACTGCGTTAAGTCGATACCCTCTTCCGCTGCGGCGGCTTCATAAGGGTCGCGAAAGCGATCAAAACTAAAGGCAATCACTTTGCGTTGCCCTTTGTATAAGTAGGTGACCTGTCGTGCCATATCGGTTTACTCCTGTCTGGCCGGCATAACCAAAGCGACGCCAGCAAAATTACCGAGCCCAAAGCCAGAGACCAAAGATTGGCGCTGCGGTTCCAAATTAACAGATTTACCAGCAAGCCCGCCGGGATCAGTGCATTATTCATTACGGCCAGGGTGCCACTGGAGACCAGACTGGCGCCTTTATTCCACCAGTAATAACCGCCGCCGGAGGCCACTAGCCCCAGCCATAATAATACAGCCCACTGCGTGGCATTAACCGGATATTGGGCTGTGCCGAGGATAAACCAAGCCGGCAGAGCCACCAGCAGTGCCCCAACATAAAACCAGCCAAACTGCTGGTATTGCAACCTGGCAGGCGCTCCACCTTGCTGCATTAGCCGTTTATAACCAACCTGCCCGGCAGCAAAACACAAATTAGCGCCCTGCACCACCAAAAAGCCAAGCCAATAATCCGGTGCCGGCATGCCATCACGCATAATCGCCGCTGCCACTACCGCCATTGCCGCCGCCAGTAAAAAGCGCGGCTGAAAGCGCCCGGCCAGCACATCGTAAAGCAGCGTAATATAAACCGGGGTAAAGATGGTAAATACCAGTACCTGTGGTACCGACAACAACAGAAACGACTGATAATAAAACAGATACATCAGCCCCAGTTGCACCGCACCAAGGGCGGCCAGCTGCAGCGCCAAGCTGGCTTTTATCGGATAACGCAGCAACCAGGGTAAAAATACCAACAGTGCCAGCGCCACCCGGGTCAGAACGGCAAAGTAGGCATCGACCTGCCCGGCCAGATACACGCCAATCAGGCTAAATGAAAACGCCCATAACAGCGTAACACCAACGAGATAGCCCATCAGGCGTTAGCTACCGGCCTTTCAGCCGCTTGTGCATGCTGTTTCAGCACCGGGGCAGCATACATTTGTGTTAAAAACGGCTGCGACTCCGGCGGTAACGCATCCAGCCTTTGTTGCCAGCTTGCCTGCTGTGCGGCATCGGCTTTGGCGCTGTCACCTGCGGCCAGATAATTAACCGGAAACAGTTTATAGTTTTGCCAGATCTGCTGATCAATCATCGCGGCCAGCGCGTCAGCATCCGCCGGAATATCAGTTAACGGTTTAGCGAAAGCAACATGCACCCGGCCTTTAAAGCCGACAATGCCTTTGATAATGGCATCGATATCTTCAAACTCGCCTTTTTGGTAATTACCATGCTGCTGTTTGTGAGAAAGTTCTCTGGCTTTATCCTGATCGCAGGGATCTAACTCATACGATAAACAGACCGGCACGATATTCAGGTGGCGCATATAGTCAGCAAAGCTGTCACCGCGCTTTTTGCCTTCCATATAAAACATTTTCAGAATTGCCGGATCGGTTTCATCATTGCCATCTTTGGCGCGGCCTTCTTTTTGCGCGATCCAGATAGATTGCTGTTCATCCAGCGAATGGCGGATATAGGCCGAGAGTTGCGACAGGTTTTTCAGCATTTCCCGCGGCCCTTTGGCGCCACGTTTGACGATAAAGCTTTTATTCAGCTTCATCAGCTCGGTCGCACAGGCTTTACGCAGCAGGTTATCGCCAATGGCGATCCGTACCGTATCAAAGCCATGCTTATGCAAACACCAGTTAACCAGCGCCGGATCCATCGCAATATCGCGATGATTGGAGATAAACAGATACGCCTGACCAGGCTTTAAATGTTCTATCCCGCTAAAGGTCATGGCGGTAGTCGAGGTTTTTAGCATCCGCTCCATAAAGGCGGCAACCTGCAGCTGCACCTGCGCAATGGAGCGCAGCTTGGCCCATTTGCGTTTGAGGAAAAACTTGACCGCCGGCGCAAGCAACCAGCCAAAACTACCGGCCAGATGCGGAAAGCGGTAATGCAAAATGGCAGCAATAAATTCCTGATCGGCAATCAGCCGGCCAATAGCGGCTTGAACTTCATGGTCATGATAAGGCCGGATATCGGCAAAAGGATCGTTCTGGATGTCGCTCACAAGCTTACAACACTGCTAATTATTATAAAGAGGCGTATTCTACTCTTTCAGACAGAATTCGCCAGCACTGCAATAACTTTGTCTGAAACATCGGAGCAGCAAGGCTGGGCAAAAAAGCTGCAGTTACACAAAAGCGCATTGCATTTCATACCGAAATCATTATGATACGCCCTACGTCGGTACGTAGCGCAGCTTGGTAGCGCACTGTCATGGGGTGTCAGGGGTCGTGGGTTCAAATCCCGCCGTACCGACCATTTAAAGGCCTGTTGTAAAACAGGTTTTTTTGTTTCTAAATACTGTAGACGTCCAGACCGCCCCAAATACACCCCAATATACAGTATTCCGGTTTAAGCGCATTCCAGCGGCAGTTTTCTGGCAAATAACGTCTCTGCACTTTCTCAATCAGGCTACTGTAAATCGCAGTAACCAAGGTATGTCCGTTAATTTCCTGTATAAAGAAAGTCAAACTAATCCCAATTCGGTTTATGGTCGTATTTTAATTTGAACTCAACGAGTTGAACACGGTCTGAACCGCTTTGATGGCTGTTTTGTTCGCCTTTTTTCTTTCAAGGAGTCTGTATGTTGAAATCTACCCTGCTGAAATCTGTTAGCACTGCTGCCTTATTATTGGCCTCGTTATCCGCCTTTGCTACCCCTTTTACCCAGGCCCCCCTGCCTTATGCGGCCAATGCGCTGGAGCCGGTAATTGATGCCAAGACCATGGAAATTCACCATGGCCGTCATCATTTGGCGTATGTGAATAACCTCAATGCGCAGGTCGAAAATTTTCCAAAGCTGGCAGAGCTGAGCCTAGAGCAGATGATGCAGCAGATGTCGTCTTTTAATGCAGCGGTGCGTAATAATGGTGGTGGACATTATAACCATCAGCTGTTTTGGCAGTTAATGGCGCCGGTTGGTCAGGGCGGCGCACCTTCAGTTGCCTTAACTGCAGCTATTGAACGTGACTTTGGCTCATTGGATGCAATGAAAACTGCCTTTAATCAGGCAGCGGCCAGCCGCTTTGGCTCGGGTTGGGCCTGGGTAATTGTGAATAAAGACGGTAAGTTACAGGTAACGTCAACCGCAAATCAGGACAACCCGCTGATGGATGTCGTTGAGGAGCGCGGCGCGCCGATTCTGGCGCTGGATGTGTGGGAGCATGCCTATTACCTGGCCTATCAGAATCGCCGTGGTGATTACAGTCAGGCCTGGTGGCAGTTAGTTAACTGGCATAAAGTGAATCAGTTGTTCGAGCAAGCCAGCACTAAGTAACAGCCAAGCAAAGTTGCATTGCCAAAGGCCGCCGTGCTTTGTACACTGCGGCCTTTTCGTATCTGACTAAAAGAGCATCTGATGGCACTTAAAGCCACTGTTTACAAAGTTCAGCTGCAAATAGTTAGGCTCTGCACTGCCCTTGCAGCTTAGTAAAAACCTCTGCTACAGCAGCTGCTAAGTCGGGTATCTTAAGTGCAGGTTATTAGCCCTGAGATTGCGCCGTAAAAGAAAGTAACCAAGGGGCCGGCTTACTCGGCATCAGCTACGCTAATTATAATGCTATACGACCAAGGCTAGCCCCGCCCAGTAGGCTTGCTTCACTGGTTAGCAGCAGATCACCCTGATGCCACAGAATGGCCTCCCATTGCCGCGTGGGTCGAATACTATGATACTGTCCCAATTCCCATTGTGGCGTATTATTAACAATAGGAAGCTGCCAAATAAAAGCAGCCACATTCAAAAACCCTAATCGATAGCCGACTAACGCCAGGCGTTCGGTGTCAGGGTCAAAATCGGCGCCAGTGATTAAACCATTTGTAAAAAACCGCTCACTACTGACCACTTCCTGAACTGCTGTGGTTTTATCTAGCCGGTATAACCGGGTATGACGATCTTGCCAGTTTTTAGTAAACAGCCACAGTTCATCACCCACCACCGTCAGCGCTTCGCAATCATCGTTATGGGCATGCGGACGGGTTGACGGCTCGGTATCTGCCAGCCGAAACATGATTCTTTTCGCAACCACTTCGGCGCCGTCCTCAGCCTGTTCCAAATCTTGCCAGGCTACTTTATAAATTTGCATCCAGCTGCGATCACCGATATTGTTACCGCAATCAGCGATATACAACCAGTCGCTATCCTGTGCCAATGCTTCCCAATCGTAATTTGCCGCATTTTTAATATGCACCCGTCGGCTAATCGCATCGCCAGCCTCGGATAACTGATACAAGGTAGCGGCATGGCCGCTGTCGTTATGTGTCCATAACCTACCATCACGCATTGCCAGGCCCGATGATTCATCAACCTCAGTTGGTAACGTAGCTAATAAGGTCACATTTAAAGCACTGGATTCGGCTAACGGATAATGAGGGCTGGCAGGCGATAACGAACAACTGGTGAGTAAAAACACAGCATAGATCAAAACAAAACTAATCCGTTTACAACCAGCCATAATCAGCGCTTGCCTCCTTAACCAATGCGGGAACTAACAAAGAAACCGAACAACGCCGAAGGTTACACCGCCAACGAAAATTACACCACCACCCAACACCACAACAAAAAATACCACCGCTTCCGACTCCGGCATGATTACGTACCAGAGTCAGGCCTTCGATGCTGAATTTAGCTGAAATTTTATGGCTTTGCGGTTAAAAGGAATTACTAGGAAGCAGATTGCGTTGTTCCAGCGCCGAAATCAATTGCATCGCAAAATTTTCTAACAACGGCGTAAAGTTAGCTGCGCTATTAAGTGCATCAGCCAATAGCTGCAAGTCTTCTATATATTCATGCACCATTTTGTTTCGCAGTTGCCGGGCCAATAACCAATTTTCAGCAGATTCTAACCAACCAAAACGCTCCGCCTTGTTTAGATTATCCAAGACCGGGCCCTTGTGCTCACCCAATGCAGCCAAGGTAGCCGGCAACAACTTATCACCAAGGTTGTCTTGTAACCTGGCAAAACGGCTGGCAAAAGCATCAAGTTGTTCGGAAAACGATGGATCAGTATCCAGTTGCTGCAAACGCTCGGGTGTGAGTGGCGCATTAAATAAGCGTTGCAAGGTCACTGCGAGTTGTTTCCGCTCCTTGTCGATAACACGAATTAGAAAAGCCAGGCGTAACTGTTCATCAGATAGTGTGGTCATAGCGGTATACCCTTTGCCGCAATCTGGTGAATTGCTGAGCGTTGCAAATTTGGCGCTTGTAATAACACATCAATTTTTTGTATGCCGATACGCTGTATTATTTTAGCTTCCAGGCGGGCAGCAACTAAAGCCGGCTGACTGATTTCATTAGTGCTGCTTACCAGTAAGTCAATATCCCCGCCCCGGAGGTCATCGCGTTGCCGCGAACCAAATAACGTCACTGTCGCCTGACTGCCAAGCTCTGCAGATACCACGGCTTTAATTTGCATAATTTGTTGTTCAGTCAAACGCATAGTGCCCCACTCCAAGAGGTTTTAGTATATACCAAAGCGAAGGAGGAACAACCATTTGGGGCAGATTACATAACAACTCCCCAAAGCGCATCAGGTTGAATGACTAAAGCACCACTGAGCGCATTGCCAAAGGCCGCTCTGCTTTGTACACTGCGGCCTTTTCGTATCTGACTAAAAGAGCATCTGATGGCACTTAAAGCCACTGTTTACAAAGTTCAGCTGCAAATTGCTGATATGGATCGGCATTATTATGCAGACCACAGCCTGACGCTGGCGCAGCACCCGTCGGAAAATAACGAGCGGATGATGGTGCGCTTACTGGCTTTTGCACTGAATGCCAGTAACACCCTGCAATTTACCAAGGGGCTAAGCAGTGAAAGCGACGAGGCAGAGCTATGGGATCTGGCGCTGGATGGTACCGTTAACCTCTGGGTCGAATTTGGTCAGGCCGATGAAAAATGGCTGAAAAAGGCCTGTAGCCGGGCAAAACAGGTGCACTTATATTGCTATGGTGGCCGGGTGGTACCGATTTGGTGGCAGGCGAATCAAAGTGCGCTAAGCCGCTATCAGCAACTATCAATTTGGGACATTTCGGAGCAAAGTGTGCAGCAGATGGCCACGTTGGTACAGCGCAGTATGAACCTGCAATGTAATATCAGCGAAGGCCAAATCTGGCTATCAGATGACAGCCAGAGTGTGCTGATTGAGCCCGTGCTGTTAAAAGCCGCCAGCCGCTAAGCCCGGTATTTTTCCTGAATATGCAACTGTGAGCTAACTGGCGATAACCCTGTTATTCTGATACGCTCTTGTTATATCAAAACTTATTTTATTCAGACTGATGACTAACTCTGAGCCGACAATATCTCGAATTACGCAGCTCGCAAAACAAAACGCGGATATTGGGGCTATCTGGTTATATGGCTCAAGAGTACAAGGACGAGCCAGGCCAGACAGTGATTATGATCTCGCTGTTGCTTTTAATGATTTCGCACTCGATAACTTAGCGCGCTACAATCGTCCCCACTGTCTGGCACTTGATTGGGCCGCAGAGCTCGCCCTGTCTGAAGCCAAAATATCTATCGTCGATATCAACCAGGCGCCGATTTATCTGGCGTATCAGATTATTGATACCGGACAACTGATATATAGCGATGGTAGTGCAAGAGCATGGCAAGAAATAACGCGGATTAATAGCTTATTTGAGTATCAACAAAGAGAAGCAAGTCATGAGGTTTAAAGATGCCGGCTTAAAGCTTTATTTAACTGAAGCCGCCAAACATAAACAAGACTACTGCCAACAATTAGATGAATTGCGTGCAGACTTAGCCCTGGGGGAACTACGCCGGCGTGACTACCTGGCTATAGAACGTTTATTACAACTGCTAACAGAATTGAGTATTGGCCTAGCCAAGCATTGTTTAAAAAGATATCAGCAACACAGCTCTGTCGACGCCTATCAAACTTTCTCACAGCTACATCAGCACGGCATGATTACGGCTGACGAGTTGTCAGAATGGCGCCAGATTATTGGTATGCGAAACGGGTTAGTACACGATTACTTAAATATTGATGTCAACATTGTGCGTTTGATTGTGGCGCAAGGGCGTTATCACACCCTTGCAGACTTTTGTGACAAAGCAATCCGATTTTTACGATAATGCTATTGTTAACGTATACACCGAATATCGTTATCTTCTGACTCAGGCTAGCCGCGGATCTGATACTGCGGCGCCAGCTTGTTGTCGATTGGCGGCATGAAACGCAAGCAAGGCCGGATAATCTTCCAGATCCAATAATTCGCGGAATATCACCCAGTCCAGTAAGCAATACAGTGCCATCGCCGGATACTGCCAGTTGGCAAACTCCTGATTAGCGGCCTGCTGCTCCAGCACAAACATTGAGGCGGCAATACGCTCTTTTTGCGCATTAAAGAACAGCCGATCTTCATCGGTATTCAGACCGCTGCGGGTACATAAAAATAGCGAGACCAGCGAATCATTGACTGCATTAATCAGCGTTAGCTGATTTTCCTGATACCAACTCAGTGGCGCCAGGTCCATTTTCGCCGCCAGATAACGGTAGATCACATTAGAATCGAAGATAATTTCGTCGTTATCCTGCAACATCGGGATCTTTAGCGTTGGGTTCAGCGCCAATAACTTCTGCCGATCCGCCTCGGCAAAAATATTCATATTGATAAACTGATGCGCCGTATCGGCCAGCAACAGCCGGATCCGCCGGACATAGGGTGAAGTCTGAGAACCATATAATTGCATCGCTGTATCTCCCTCGCTATCAAAGTGTGCTAACAAAATGCTCGTCTGTTATCGACAAACCAACTAAAGATGGAAAAAAGCCGCCGGCGGCATTGCCAAGCTATGCAGCTTTATTGCATAATCATCCCGCTTCATTTTGCTTTATATAAGCTTGCTGCCCACGTTTTTGCGTGGGCTTTTTCTTTTTAGCGCGGTCGATTGTTACAACGCTGTCTTGTCATCCTGACTAATACGACTGGCCACCGCCCCGCTCTGCTCTTTATATTTGGCATCGCTGCGCTTGTTGTACGGTTTATCCGCAGGGCCCGTCATCAATTCAAAATTCAGGGCGCCAATTTTCATATTAGGTCGAAGCGCCAACGGTAACTTACCACTGTTAAAAAACTCCAGTACGATATTACCCGACCAGCCCGGATCAATGCGATGCGCGGTCACATGCACCATTAAGCCTAAACGGGCTAAAGACGAGCGCCCATCCAGCCAGCCGACGATATCCGCCGGCAGCGTTACCGACTCCAGCGTAATACCCAGCGCCAGCTCGGCCGGGTGCAAAATAAAGACACCATCGTCCTCCAGTACAATTTCATCGCTCATTACCGCATTTAAGGCGGCATCGACTTCAGCACGGGGGCCACTTAAATCGATAAAGGGCGCGGTATGCGCCTGAAATACCCGAAATTTATGGCCAAGCCGAATATCAACACTAACGCCACTAATCATTTCGGCATCCGGTGCCGGACTGATGCGGATTTTTCCCTCGGCCAGGTAGGCGGCTATATCACGGTCACATAATCTCATTACTAATCATCCGTTATAACAATTTCCACGCCCTGGCTGCTGGCACCGGTAAGTTGCCACAGCAAGGCACGACTAATTTGTTGATAATACTCCAGCAAGCTGGCATCTCCGGCCGTTAAGGCAGTACCACTATCGGCCTGTTCCCGCAGCGCAGCTTGCAGCGGTAACTGGCCGAGTACCGGCACCTGATAGCGCTCGGCCAGCTTTATCCCGCCTTCGCTGCCAAATACATCATCGCTGGCGCCGCAGCTGGGGCAAATATAAAAACTCATATTTTCAATCAGGCCCAGAAGAGGGATTTTCACCTGTTGAAACATGGTAATCGCTTTGCGGGCATCGGCCAGCGCCAGATCCTGAGGTGTAGTCACCACCACAGCACCGGTTACCGGCAGCTTTTGTGAAATGGTGAGCTGAATATCACCGGTGCCGGGTGGCATATCCACCAGCAGAATATCCAGCTCAGGCCACAGGGTTTCATTCAGTAACTGCAATAAGGCCTGGCTGGCGATCGGGCCGCGCCAGACTGACGCCTGCTCCGGGTCAACCAAAAAGCCAATCGACTGCAAACAGACACCATGCGCCTGTAGCGGATGCATTAATTTGTTATCCGGGGACGTGACTTTTTCGCCGGTTAAACCAAATAGCGTGGGTACCGAAGGCCCATAAATATCGGCATCTAACAGGCCGGTGCGCACACCCATTGCTGCCAGTGCCATCGCCAGGTTAGCGGAGGTGGTAGATTTGCCAACCCCGCCCTTACCCGATGCCACCAGAACTATGGTTTTAATCGATTTAAAAGCAGCGGGTCTGGCTCTTAAAGCTTCAATAACGCCGCTTAACTCGTTCGCGTCCGGCGCGGGCTGATCTTTAGCCTGAGTTTTCTTTTTTAGCCAGTTAAACATGGTCACTCCGTTAAAAGGCTTTTTTGTAAACTAATCGCTTTTGTTGACAAATCGTTGGGAAACGCCGCTTGTGCGGATGCGATTTAATGCCGGTTATAGTATCATTAGTTCATATCTTTTCAGTTATTTATTCTCAAGAGCAATCGTCAATGTCGAGCCGGAAAATTCTGATCACCAGTGCGTTACCCTATGCCAATGGCCCTATTCACCTCGGACACCTGCTGGAATATATTCAAACCGATATCTGGTCACGGTTTCAGAAAGCCCGCGGTCACCAGTGTTACTACGTCTGTGCTGATGATGCGCACGGCACCCCTATTATGCTAAAAGCCCAGCAACAAGGCATCACGCCGGAGCAGATGATTGCGCAAACCAAAATAGAGCATATGGCTGATTTTGCAGGCTTTGGTATCGCCTTTGACCATTACCACTCCACCCACAGTGACGAAAACCGGTACTTTGCCAATCTGATTTACCAGCGTTTAAATGATGGCGGCTATATCAAGCGCGATACCATTAGCCAGCTGTACGATCCGCAAAAAGAAATGTTTTTACCGGATCGCTTTGTTAAAGGCGATTGCCCAAAATGCGGCGCTTTGGATCAGAACGGTGATAGCTGCGATGTCTGCGGTGCCACCTACAGCCCCACCGAAGTAAAGAACCCGCGCTCGGTCGTATCCGGTGCCACGCCAATTCTGAAAGACAGTGAACACTACTTCTTTGATTTACCGGCCTTTGCCCAGATGCTGCAGGACTGGACCCGTAGCGGCGCCTTGCAGGATGAAATGGCCAACAAACTGCAGGAATGGTTTAAAGATGGCCTGCAGCGCTGGGATATCAGCCGCGATGCGCCGTATTTTGGCTTTGAAATTCCGGGCGCACCAGGCAAGTTCTTTTATGTATGGCTGGATGCGCCTATTGGCTATCTGGCCAGCTTTAAACACCTGTGTGAAACAGCCGGTATCGATTTTGACAGCTACTGGGCGCCGGATTCTGACGCCGAGGTGTATCATTTTATTGGTAAAGATATTATCTACTTCCACAGTCTGTTCTGGCCGGCGATGTTGCACGGCGCCGGTTTCCGCAAACCCAATGCTATCTTTGCCCATGGTTTTGTCACGGTAAATGGCGCCAAGATGTCCAAGTCTCGCGGTACCTTTATCAAGGCCCGCACCTATCTGGATAATCTGGATCCGGAATATCTGCGCTATTACTTTGCCTCTAAGCTGACCAGCGGCATTACCGATCTGGATTTAAATCTGGAAGACTTTACCCAGAAGGTCAACGCCGATCTGGTGGGTAAAGTGGTGAATATCGCCAGTCGCTGTGCCGGTTTTATTACTAAGCGCTTTGACGGCAAGCTTTCTGCCAATCTGAGTGAACCGGAGCTGTTCGCCGACTTTATTAACGCTGGGGACAGCATTGCACAAAGCTATGAACAGCGGGAATTTGCCCGGGCCATCCGCGATATTATGGCGCTGGCCGATAAAGCCAATCAGTATATCGATGCTAAGGCGCCCTGGGTGCTGGCAAAAGATGATACTAAGCAGCAGGAAGCGCATGACGTCTGCTCAATGGGCCTGAATCTGTTCCGCGTGTTAATGCATTATTTAAAGCCAGTGCTGCCGAAAATGGCCAGCGACAGCGAAGCCTTTTTAAATACTGAACTGCTGTGGGCTAATTACCGCGAGCCACTGTTAAACCATGCGATTAACCCCTTTAAAGCGCTGATGCAGCGCGTCGACCCGCTAAAAGTGCAAGCCATGGTCGATGCCTCAAAAGAGAACTTACAACCTACTGCTGAGCCGGTTACCGTCGCTAAAGCTGAAACAGCCAAGGCTGAGGTTAACGTTGTTAGCGGCGAACGGGAGCCCATTAGCGATACCATCAGTATTGATGACTTTGCCAAGATTGACTTGCGGGTCGCGACTATTGTCGATGCCAAACCGGTGGAAGGCGCTGACAAACTGGTACAGCTGCAACTGGATATCGGCGGCGGCGAAACCCGGCAGGTGTTTGCTGGTATTAAAGCCGCTTACACGCCAGAGAGTCTGGTAGGCCGGCAAACGGTGATGGTGGCCAACCTGGCACCGCGCAAAATGCGCTTTGGCTTATCCGAGGGCATGGTATTGGCCGCAGGCCCGGGCGGCAGCGATATCTTCCTGCTGACGCCGGATCAGGGTGCAAGCGCAGGTATGCGCGTTAAATAAAAGACTTTACAGGAGCTTAGGATGGCATCACCGTTTCGCAGTTTTTCATCGCTGTTTTCCAGCACCCTGATTATGGTGCTGGGCGCCGGCTTGCTAACGACCTATCTGGCGTTATCGCTGGCGCGGGATGGTGTAGAACAGCTGTGGATCGGCGCCATGATGTCGGCTTACTACTTTGGGTTGGTCGTCGGCTCGAAAGTCGGTCATAAGATGATCGCCAGGGTTGGTCATATCCGTACCTTTGTTGCCAGCGCCGGTATTGTTACCGCTTCGGCATTGTGTCATGCGTTAACGGATGTGTTACCGGTCTGGCTGTTGCTGCGGCTTATCGTCGGTACCGGTATGATGTGCCAGTATATGGTGCTGGAAAGCTGGCTGAACGAGCAAGCTGATAGTAGTCAGCGCGGTAGTGTCTTTGCCGGCTATATGATCGTCTCCTATTTCGGTATGGTGGCCGGGCAAACGGTGCTGTCATTTTTCCCGGAGCTGGGCCTAAAGCCGCTGCTGTTAATTGGCATTTGTTATGCGCTCTGTATTGTACCCATTGCGCTGACCCGCCGTATCCACCCGCAGCCACTGCATCCGGCCCCGCTAAAGATTTTGCCGTTCTGGCGCAAGGTGCCGCAATCACTCACCACCATTTTAATTGCCGGTGGCATTTCCGGCTCGTTTTATGGCTTAGCCCCCGCCTTTGCAGCCGGTTTAGGTATGGGCACAGCCGAAGTTGCCAGCTTTATGTCAGCAACGATTCTGGCCGGATTACTGGCACAGTGGCCAATGGGCAAACTTTCCGATCGCATTCCGCGTAGCCGTTTACTGCGCTTTAACAGCGCCCTGCTCGGTGTTTTGGTATTGGCGATTGCACTGCTACCATTAAAAGGTATCGCCTTGCTGGTTGCCACTTTCTGTTTCGGTATCCTGGCGTTTACGCTGTATCCGCTGGCAACCGCGCTGGCTAATCAGAATATTGAACAACAAGACCGGGTCGCTTTATCCGCAACGATCTTACTGACCTTTGGTATTGGCGCGACGCTGGGGCCATTGCTGGCCTCTTTTGTGATGCAAATGCTCGGCAACGCCATGTTGTATGGTTATATGGCGGTGTGTTGTCTGATCCTGTTCTTACGGTTAGCCCGGGTTAACTATACCCAGAAAATGGCGCGGCGGTTGCTGGCTGAACAGCAACCTTCAGACTACCAGTTGGCTTCCGGTGATCTGGTATCGTCTCCGCTGGCTGCAGCCTTGGATCCGCGGGTAGATGAGCAACTAGTGAAAGAGCAGATGCAAGATGAGCCGCTAGCAGAAGCTGCTACAGCGCAAAGTGAGAGTACACTTGCTGGCGATAATGCAAGCTTGAGTGACAATGACGCGATCACAGCGGACAGCAGCACAAACCTAAACGATACTGAGCTAGATACTGAGCTAGTTAGCGGGGTTAGCACTGATACGACTACCACAGCGACAACTGAAACCCGACACAACACTACGACAACGGCAGCCCCTACTGACAATCTGCACTCAGATAGCGACAGTACCCTGGAGCGCGCTGCCAAAGCTAGTCAGCAAACACCCGGCCATTAAGCCGGGTGTGCCAATACTTAGTTTTGACTCACCACCGCTTTATTCCAAAGATTCTGATTCTTCTGATTTAAAAAGTAATCATCCGGATGCCAGCAACGCGGTAATAACGGCGATGCCATCCGTTCTTCAAAGTTGTAAACCAGCTTACGCAAAATATCCAGTAACCGCTCTTCCGACACCACTTCAAGCTTTTTGCGGCCTTGGGCAAAATACAAATTGTTTTCCGCACTAACAATACAGCCGCGCGCCGACGCCTGATAAGTCAGACTATAGGTCACCATGCGGCAAATTGGCGTGCGAAAATCCGGTGGATAAAGGCCGGTGACGATAGCGTACTCGTAGCGCTCCATATCATTACCATCGGAGTCTTTTGGGATATAGGTAATGCCATAGCCTTGCGGAAACATCCCGACGATCCGTAAAAATGCGGCGACACTGTTTTTACTGAGCTTACCCAGCTCAGCGCTTTTCTCCAGCGCCAGCGCCGCTTTTGGTAAGTCTTCATAGTTGTAACTGCTGCGGGTAGACAGCACCATACCGGTATAGATTTGTGGGATACGCAAGATACTGCCCAGCACATCCTGTGGCCGGACGGCTTGTTTTAACAGCAGTTGTATCAGCTCACGTTTTTCAATCTCGCCCTGCACAAAGCGATCTCGCTCTTCTTTACTACGGCCGGTATAGCGGCCTACCGTTAACGCGTCCTGCACGTAGTTTAACGTCTCGGTATAGCTGGTTTGCAAAAAGGTGTTACGTTCTTCCGCTTCTAACTCACGAAACTCATCGAAGCTACCATCAGCCCCTTTTAAAATGCCCTGGCAAATCGGATGACAGCGACCGATATCCTGCAGAATAGCCGCCATCAGAACCGGGATTTGGATGTCATCCCGATAAGGGTGATATTCCGTTTCGTCACTGTAAGGTACGCTTTTACCGGCTTCATAGCGCTCCAGAATAAAGGGGTGGTCAATCAAACCGTCCATTAATAAGCGATCCAGCAAGCGAATACTTAACACCGCTTTGTATAAGTGCCGGGCTTTTTGGTTTTCGCGGGCAATATGGCGGCGGCGGGTCGGACAAATTAGCTGAATAGTGCCCAACATCTTGGCCGATGCATTGTTGGTATCAACAAAGTTCTCGCCCTGACACAGTGACAATATATCCCGGCACAACGACAGCAATTCACTATAGCGCTGAAACCGCGCTTCTTCGATTTCCTCACTAAAGGTCTTATGCTGCTCTTCCGCTTGCTTCAGATTACGGGCCACTGCCGCCTGATCACCTTTTTTACATTGTTGTTGCCGGTTCTCGAATAAAAACAGTTGTTGCTCTAACTCAGTCGCTTTTTGGTCCCGAAGGTCTTTCTCGTCGAACCATTTGATGGCCTGCTCATAAATAGAGTCTTGCAACGGGCTCTGATGATAAATGCGCTCTATCAGACGTTGTATTACTTTGGCATAGGCCGCTTTTCCAAAACTCACTGACATCCCGCTCAACTTCCTCTTTGTTAACCTTAGGACTATTCCAGCGTAACCAGTAACTTACCGATGGTTTGATTACTGGCTAATAACTGATGTGCTTGTTCAACTTCTTCGCGGCTAAATACTGCGGCGATCACCGGCTCGATAGTTTTAGCGGCTAAATCTGCTGCAAAATCAGCGTGAAAGCGACGTGTAAGTTCAGCTTTGTAGGCTGCATCTCTATTACGTAGCGTTGAGCATAGCAGCTGACCACGTTTTTTAAATAATAAACTCAGGTCAAACTCCGGGATTTTTCGCCCCCCCATCATCGCGTAAATAATAATCTTACCGTCAACGGCCAACACACTGGCCTCACTGTTCAGATAACTGCCGGCAACCGGATCTAAGACCAACGCCACACCCTCTGGCCAGGCGGCTGCCAACACCTCGCTAAAGTCTTGCTCACGGTAATTAATAGCGATGTCAGCGCCCAGCTGCCGGCAAAATGCCGCTTTATCAGCAGTACCTACCGTCACGGCAATCTGTAACTGCCTGGCTTTTGCCAATTGAATAGCAGAAGTACCAACCCCACTGGCACCAGCATGAATTAATACCCTTTGGCCTTCAGTTGCCTCACCGAGTAAAAATAATAACTGATAAGCAGTTAAAAACGTTTCTGCAGTGGCCGCAGCTTGTTGCAGTGACCAGCCCTCTGGCACCGCCATTGCCTGCGCTGCCGGTATGGCGACATAGTCTGCATAACCGCCGCCATTCACTAAGCCAAATAACGCTTGCCCCAGTAAAGGGCTCAGGTTGTCATCTGCTACGGCAACAACAATACCAGCAGCTTCTAGCCCCAGAATTGTACTATCGCCTAGTGGTGGCGGATACAACCCCTGACGCTGCATCAAATCGGCACGGTTAATACCAAAAGCCGCCACTTTTAGCAGCACTTCACCCGGTTTCAGTTTTGGTAGCGCGCAGTCCTGCCAGCGCAGCTGACTATCGCGGCCAGGCGAGTCAACACACACTGCCTGCATAATGGTAGGGAGCGTAGTAGCCATAAGGATCCTTAATCGACCGGCAGATTTGGCTAAGCTCGCGTTAGGGCAGCGATTTCACTTTAGCTTTGCCGGCCACTTCTCTAAAATACGGCCTTTAGTCTAGCATAGCGAAGTAACCAATATGAACAACAGTAGCACCGTGCCGGCCGTGATCCTGGCTGAAGGCCGCGAAAAAGCCCTCAATCGTAAGCACCCCTGGATTTTTTCTAACGCCATCGCCAAAGTCCATAATACGCCGAATCGCGGAGATACTGTCGCTGTACTCAGTAGTAAAGGCGAATGGCTGGCCTGGGCCGCTTACTCACCTGCATCGCAAATTCGCGCGCGGATCTGGAGCTTTCAACAACACGAACAAATCGATCAGGCGTTTTTTAAGCAACGTCTGCAGCGCGCCTGGCGACTGCGGCAGAGCCTGTTTAATACTGAAGAGACGAATGGGCTACGGGTAGTGGCTGCTGAATCGGATGGTCTGCCGGGTATCACTATCGATAAATATCAGGATGTGTTAGTAGTGCAGCTACTCTCTGCCGGTGCCGATGCCAAGCGTAAACAACTGGTCGCTGCTCTGCTGGAGGTGTTCCCAAAGCACAGTATTTACGAGCGCTCTGATGTCGATGTGCGCAAAAAAGAAGGCCTGCCGCTGGTAACCGGCTGGCTACATTTACCACGTGACAGTGGTGAGGTGTTGATTAAAGAGCACGGTATGACCTTGGTCGTTGATGTAGTTAACGGCCATAAAACCGGTTTTTATCTGGATCAGCGGGTAAACCGGGCGGCGCTGCGCCGTTTTGCTAAAGATGCCAACATCTTAAATTGCTTTAGTTACACCGGCACCTTTGCCGTTGCCGCGCTGATGGGCGGTGCTAAGCATGTGACTAATGTGGATTTATCCGATTTGGCACTAGAAACCGCGGCGCGTAATGCCGAACTTAATCGGTTAGATCTTAGCAAACTGAGCAATCAAAAAGCCGATGTGTTTAAACTGCTGCGTCAGTATCAGGAGCAAGGCAAAACCTTTGATATCGTGGTACTGGACCCGCCGAAGTTCGCGGACAACAAAGCCCAGCTTAATAGCGCCTGTCGTGGCTATAAGGATATTAACCGGGTGGCGATGCAGCTGGTAAAGCCAGGTGGTCTGTTGTTTACCTTTTCCTGCTCAGGCTTAATGGAAGAAAGCTTATTCCAGAAGGTGGTCGCCGATGCGGCGCTGGATGCGAAACGGGATTGCTTGTTTATTGAACGCCTACAACAAGACAGCGATCATCCGGTCGCCAGTTTTTACCCTGAAGGCTATTATCTGAAAGGGTTGATCTGCAAAATCTATTAAGTTATCGCAGGATGACTGCCGCTGTGGCAGTCATTCTGCTGCTTAAGCCTAATTCAACTCCAGAAAAGCCAGCCCAAGCTGATAGCAGTCTTCATTTTCCTGACTGCAGCGCATCACCTTAGCGGTGGCATCTAAGGGTGCCACGCTGGCATCCGGCGATTCTAAACGTACGCGGATTAAGGTCCCCATCTCCAGCGGTTCATCGACTTCTACCGCCATACCTGAGGCGCTCAGATCGCGACACACGCCATCTAATACCCGCGCCGCCTCCGGGTCGTTGATCATCAATTTAACTTCAGCATTAACCATCATACGGTAAAAATGGCGGTGATCATTCCTCTGTGGCATATACAACTCCTTCGCTACGCTTTGCATCATCTTAGCAAGCTGTGGCAACGACGCAAGTTTATTATTTAAGCTCCTGCACCGCATGCAAAATTCGCTTTACCGAAATCGGATAAGGGGTACCCAACTGCTGCGCATGTTGTGACACCTTGAGCTCTTCCAGCATCCAGCGGATCTGACTGACCGGCTCCGGAATCGCCTGACCGGCATATTTACCGAGTAAATTCTGATAAGCCTGTTCAGCTTTTTGATACTCGTGCATCAATAAACGGTCGCGGTTCGGATCGACCGGGAGCTTTTCCAGCCGCTTTAACATTGCCTGCAAGTAACGTTTTAAGTCATCCAGTCTTGCTGCACCATGTTGACTGACAAAGCCTTTAAAAATCAGCTGCTCTAACTGCTGTTTAATATCGGCCTGCGCCTGAAAGTGTGCCAGATCCACCTTACCTTTTAAGCGTTTTTGAATATCGTGATAGACGGTTAAAATTTGTTCCACCTGCAATGCGATCTGCCGTACCCGCTCATTCAGCTCAGCGCGTAGCGTTTCGCGTAACCGCTCAAAGGCGGTTTTGTCCTGCACCGGTAATTGCTGGCGGATCAAGGCATCTGTTGCGGCGGCGATACAATCATCGATCAGCTCCAGCACCTTACCAAAGGGGTTAAAGTACAGGCCGAGCTTGGCTTTGTTCGGTAACGACTCCTGCAGATATTTCACCGGTGAGGGCACATTCAGCAGCACTAAGCGGCGCAACCCCTTAATATGCTCCTGCTCTGCCCGCAGTGGATTATCCAGCAGCTTAATGGCAACGCTCTGACCGGCGTCGACCAGCGCCGGAAAAGCTTTAATTTCAAAGCCGGCCTGTAGCTTAATATACTCTTTGGGCAGCTCGCCAAAACTCCATTCGGTCAGTTGCTCCTGCTCAATACCCTGCTCAGCCACTTCACTCAGGCTTTGCTGCACTGCGCCCTGTAATTGCTGTTTCAGTAGCGCCAGAGAGCGCCCCTGCGCCACCAGCTTACGCTCATCGACAATTTTAAAATTTATTTTTAGATGCGCCGGCAGCTCTGTTAACTGCCAGGCATCGTCGGGGATAGTTATACCTGACATCCGCTTTAACTTGCTGCTAATAGCAGTGAGCAGTGGCTCGCTAAAGGGTGTCAGGCTTTGCATTAAGGCATCAGCATAATTCGGCGCCGGTACAAAGTTGCGTCGGTATTGCTTAGGCAAGGACTTAATCAGCGCCACTAACAGCTCAGGACGCAGCGCCGGAATTTGCCAATCAAAGCCCTGCTCTTCGACCTGGTTTAATAGTGCCAGCGGGATCAACACACTGACCCCATCATCCGGTTCACCGGGGGCAAAATGATACTCCAGCGGCAGCGTTAAATTGCCCTGGCGCCAGCTTTCCGGAAAGCGCTCGGCACTGATATCAGAGGCATCACGCTGATATAGCAGCTCAGGGTCAAAATTCAGTAACGCTGGCTGCGTCTGGCGGGCTTTTTTCCACCATTTGCTAAAGTCGATGCGGTTATTCGCCCACTGCGGAATACGTTCGGCATAAAACGCGGCCAGCGCATCTTCGTCGACCAGGATATCGCGGCGGCGGGATTTTTCTTCCAGCTCCTGCACCTTGCTGATTTGCTGCTGGTTGTAACTTAAAAAGGCTTCGTTTAAGCCCAGTTCACCATTGACCAGGGCTTCGCGGATAAACAGCTGGTGCGATACCGCCTCGTCAATCCGGCTATACAGTACCGGTCTTTTACCGACAATAATAACGCCGTACAGCGCGACCTGCTCGTAAGCGACCACAGCACCTTTTTTCTTTTCCCAATGCGGTTCACTGTAGCTGCGATTAACCAGATGCGCCGCCAACGGCTCAATCCACTCCGGTTCAATTTTCGCTACCGTACGCGCATACAAGCGGCTGGTTTCAACCCATTCGGCCGCCATAATCCATTTCGGTTTACGCTTAAACAGATGGCTGCCGGGAAACACATAAAAGCGGGTTTGCCTTGGCCCCAGATAGTCGGCATCGCTGTCTTTACTGCCGATTTGCCCCAGTAAGCCGGTTAAAATGGCGCTGTGAATAGCCTGGTAACCCGGTGGGTTGGCGTTAAAGCTAAGCTGTTGCTCCTGCGCGACCTGAGTCAGCTGCGCCACCAGATCCTGCCACTCCCGCACCCGTAAATAATTCAGCAGCTCTTGCTTACACAGCCGGCGGAACTGGTTATTGCTCAGCGCTTCCTGCTGTTGTTGCAGGTAATCCCAGAGCTTTAGCCAGCTGCTAAAATCCGAATCCGGATCAGCAAAGCGGCCATGTAGCTCATCGGCTTTTTGTTGCTTATCCAGCGGCCGCTCGCGCGGATCCTGAATGGATAAGGCAGCAACAATCACCAATACTTGCTGTAAGGCGCCCTGCTCGCTTGCTGCCAGCACCATCCGCGCCAACCTGGGGTCGATCGGTAAACGCGCCAGCGTTTTGCCTAATGGCGTTAAACTGAGCTGTTGCTTGCTACGTTGCTGTGGGATCGCGCCCAGCTCTTCCAGCAACTTGATGCCGTCGTTAACAAAGCGGCTGTCTGGTTTTTGCAAAAACGGAAAGGCTTCGATATCACCCAGTCCCAGTGCCAGCATCTGCATAATGACTGACGCCAGGTTTGTGCGCAGAATTTCCGGATCGGTAAACTCCGGCCGGCCTAAAAAGTCCTCCTCGCTATAAAGCCGGATACAAATGCCCGCCGCCACCCGGCCGCAGCGACCTTTACGCTGATTGGCGCTGGCCTGACTAATGGCTTCAATCGGCAGTTGCTGCACCTTGGAGCGATAGCTATATCGCGAAATACGCGCCGTGCCCGGATCGATCACATAGCGAATACCCGGCACAGTAAGCGAGGTTTCGGCGACGTTGGTCGATAAAATAATCCGCCGCCCGGCATGCGTTTGAAAAATACGATTTTGCTCTGCTGCACTTAAGCGTGCATACAAGGGTAGCACTTCGGTATGCGGCAGCTTCAGTTTTTCCAGCGCATCAGCGGTATCACGAATTTCCCGCTCACCGTTTAAGAAAATCAGAATATCGCCCGGCGGCTCGCGATACAGCTCTTCTACCGCATCAAAAATACCCTGCAGCTGGTCGCCATCTTTATCATCCTGCTCGGTAAAAGGCCGGTAACGGACTTCTACCGGATAGGTGCGGCCTGAGACTTCAATAATGGGGGCATCGAAAAAATGCCGCGAAAAACGCTCAGGATCGATGGTGGCTGAAGTAATAATCAGCTTCAGATCCGGGCGGCGTGGTAATAACTGCTTTAAGTAGCCCAGCAGAAAGTCGATATTCAGGCTGCGCTCGTGCGCTTCATCGATAATGATGGTGTCGTATTGATTTAAAAAGCGGTCTTGCTGCATTTCGGTTAGCAAGATGCCGTCGGTCATCAATTTGACCAGCGTTTGCTGATTAGTATGATCACCAAAGCGAATTTTATAGCCAATTTGCTGACCAACCTGGCATTGCAGCTCTTCAGCTAAGCGGGCACAGACACTGCGCGCTGCCAAACGTCTGGGCTGGGTATGACCAATAGTGCCGGCGACACCCCGCCCCAGCTCCAGACAGATTTTCGGAATTTGCGTGGTTTTACCAGAGCCGGTTTCGCCGGCAATAATCACCACCTGATGGGCGGCAATAGCGGCTTTAATTTCGTCTTTTTTCGCCACCACCGGCAGCTCAGCCGGATAGCTTAACGTCGGCATGGCAGAGAGCCTGGCAGCACGTAGCGCAGAGGACTGGGCGATTTGCGCTTCAAGTTTGCTCAGTTGCTCCGCAGCTTGCTCTGATGGCAGCTGTTTTAGCTGGGCCAGTTTACGACGCAGCCGGAATTGATCTTGCAGCAGACACTGACCGATTTGGGCCGACAAGGTGGAGACAGTGGATGGTGTTTCAACAGACAAGTTAGCGCCCTCAGCTTTCAGAGGGCGCAATGCTACCAAGTTAGGGGTTAGGAGTGCAACGCCACTGCAGCCTTAGCGCCAGCTTTCTTGCGTCCTGCTCCGCTTTACCGCTAGCCTGCTTTACGCTAACCCGCTTTGCTATAGTGCGAGTGTAGTTCTTTATCTATGGCGCCTAACACATCAGAGCGGGTAATAATTCCCAGCAGATGACCGTTATCATCAACCACCGGATAGAGCTTGGGTTTGGCTTTTAACATGGTTTGCGCCAGATCGATAATGCCGTCGTACTCTTTTACCGTCAGCACCTCGGTGCGCATCACATCACTGACCCGCGCGGCCTGCTGGTCATGATAAGTCGACATCAGCATCCGAGCCAGGCAATCCTGCTCGGAGATAAAACCTATAATTTTGCGCTGCGCATCAATCACCGGGCCTCCGGTTTGCCGGCCTTTGATTAATCTGTCCACTGCCATCTCCACTGGCATATCAGCATCAAAGGTCACCGGGTGGCGATTCATATAATCGGCAACTTTTAGTAAGTCCATGCATCCCCCTCAATTACTCATACGAATTATCGGGCGCCGCTTTACTGCTGAAACAGAAAAAGGCGATCCACATGCTTAAGGTTAGACGATGAACTCCTGCTTTGCCTGTTATTCACGCGTTATTCGGCTTGAAAAATCTCAACTTTAAGTGGTGTCGTATCGCCCAGCATCGCCCGGTACATACCCTCGGTATTAAAGGCCCAGCTTAAGCGCCCTTGCGGATCCACTACAATTACGCCACCAGTGCCACCGACTTGTGCCAGCTCAGCCATCACTTCCGTTGCGGCTGCACTGGCCGTTTTGCCCTGATATTTCACCCTGGCGCAGATATCGGAGGCTACCTGATAACGGATAAAATACTCACCATGGCCGGTTGCTGAGACTGCACAGCTTTGGTTGTCAGCAAAATTACCGGCGCCAATCATCGGGGCATCGCCAATCCGGCCATAGCGTTTGGCGGTCATGCCACCGGTTGAGGTCGCGGCGGCCAGGTTACCGGCTTTATCAATGGCTACGGCGCCAACGGTGCCCATACGCCAGGCTGGGTCAAAGGGAACAGCCGCCTGATGTGGCTGCGGCTGCAGCGCCTGTTTGGCGCGTTTTAATGCCTCATAGCGAAATTCAGTGTTGTAATAGCTGTTCGGTACCCGCTCCAGCTGCAGGGTATCGGCGAAGGCCTCAGCGCCGGCACCAGCAAGCATTACATGCTCTGATCGCTCCATCACTGCCCGTGCCAGCAAAATTGGGTTTTTGATGGTGCTGACACCGGCAATAGCGCCGGCTTGCCGGTCTTGGCCCTGCATAATAGAGGCATCCAACTCATGGCTTTCATCATAGGTATAAACCGCGCCCTTGCCGGCATTGAACAGCGGCGAATCTTCCAGGATCATCACGGCACGGGTCACCGCATCCAGACTGCTGCCACCTTGTTGCAACACGGCATAACCCTGCTCCGCGGCATGCTTTAATGTAGCTTCATAGGCCTGGCGCTGGGTATCGGTAAGCTGCGCTTTGTTAATAGTGCCAGCACCGCCATGGATTACGATGCCACTAGGGGCGGCAGCAAGTGACAATAAAGGCGTGAAACAGAGTAACGCTAACAGGCGGGGCATAGTTTTCATTTGAGTTATCCTAATCCGGGTAAGCTGTGCTTTCAGTTGTAAGATATATTGACGCTGCGGGCAACTTATTCCGGCTGTTCGCCCTTTTCTTGCGGTAGATCAATAGTACGGCAGTACAGTTCGTTAAACTAACGTCGTTGTTATACGTACTGTTATCCAGCGTAAACCTGACGCTTTGGCGCCTCTCCCTGTGGCGCCTTTTTTTTCAATATTTTCTTTCCGGCCGCTAAATGCTAAGGTCTGCAGCATAGTTTGTTGCGGAGCGCGTGTTATGTCATTGCTAAAGTCATCTGGCCTCAGTGTCCTGTTGCTGTTTATCGCCATACCTAATACCCTGTTCGCCGCAGCAGAGACCCAGGCTCCAAGGGCTGCCGCTGTTGCCAGCCCCGATAGCTATGGCGCTGAGGTGGCAGCAGAGGTCCTGAAACAAGGGGGTAATGCCGTCGATGCGGCAATCGCCACCGCTTTTACGCTGGCTGTAACCTACCCCGAGGCCGGCAATTTGGGTGGTGGTGGCTTTGCTACCCTGTGGTTTAATGGCAAAGCCTACTTTCTGGATTACCGGGAAACGGCACCGGCCAAAGCACACCGCGATATGTACTTGAACGCGGAGGGTGAAGTCGTTGCGGGTCTAAGTCTTATCGGGCATCAGGCCTCCGGAGTTCCCGGTACAGTAATGGGTATGTGGCAGTTACATCAGTTATTTGGTAGCAAAAGCTGGGCTGAGCTGCTGGCGCCGGCAATCCAGCTGGCAGAGCACGGTTTTATCGTGCCAGAGAAAGCCTATTTATACGAAGGCGATATGCTGCAACGCTTTGCCGGCAAAACCAACTTTATTGACTACTTCGGTCACATGCGTGCTGGTGAGCGTTTTGTGCAGCCTGAGCTGGCCGCCACCCTAAAACGCATCGCGGCAGAGGGTCCTGCCGATTTTTATCAGGGCAAAACCGCAGCCCTGATCGTCGCAGAAATGCAGCGTGGCGGCGGCCTGATCAGTGCTGAAGATCTGGCTGCTTATCAAGCCGTATGGCGCACGCCCTTATTAACAAACTGGCGTGATATGCAGTTGCTGACAGCGCCGCCGCCCAGCTCAGGTGGTATTGCGTTACAACAACTGCTCACACTGAAAGAATTAAATCAGCAACATTTTCGTGGTGTAAGCCATAATTCTGCGCAATACGTGCACCTGATGGCTGAGATTGCCAAGCGGGTATTCGCTGACCGGGCGGATTATTTAGGCGATCCGGCCTTTACCGAAGTCCCTGTCCAGCAATTATTGGCAGCTGACTACTTAGCCAAGCGGGCAAAAGAAATCAACCCGGACAGTATCTCAGCCACAGCAGCGATTAAACCTGGCCTGGAATCTGAACAAACCACGCATTTTTCGATTGTCGATGCCGCGGGTAACGCCGTTGCCAATACTTATACCCTGAATCTGGATTATGGCAGTGGCGTCGTCGTCCGGGGCGCTGGTTTTTTACTTAATAATGAAATGGATGATTTCTCAGCCAAGGCGGGTGTACCCAATGCCTTTGGTGTAGTCGGCAGTGACGCCAATGCCATTGCACCAGGTAAACGCATGCTATCCTCAATGACGCCGACGATTATTTTAAAAGATCAGCAGCCCGCGCTGGTAATCGGCACCCCAGGTGGCTCAACGATTTTTACCAGTATCTTTCAGGTAATAAATAATCTGTATGATTTTCAAATGACACCGCAACAAGCGGTGGCCGCTGCGCGCTTTCATCACCAGTTATTACCGCAGGATCAGATCCGGTTGGAGCCCTATCAAACACTCAATGCCCAAACGCAAGCCGAGCTCACGCAAAAAGGCTATCAGTTGCATACACCGAATTGGGATTTAGGTGATATCCAGCTGATCCTTATCAATAAAGCTGGCACCACGGCGGTGTCCGATCCGCGGGGGCGCGGCAAGGCCCTGGTAATAAAGGCGGCAAAAGCACAGTGAGCCGGCTATACTTAAGCTGTTTCGCGCAGGTTATGCGCCGTGTTGCGGAGTATCAATGAAGTTTATCTTGCTATGTTAAAACGGCTGCTGTTGCTGTTCATCGTGTTGACGGTGTTGACAGCATTGCCAGTGCAGGCCACCGAAACTCGCCTGCGATTTTGTTACGAAGACAAGCCACTGTTGCCTTTTTACAGCGGCCATGGCCTGGTACCAGCCGATCCGCCGGGGGCTGCGATTGAGCATTTACGGGCAGCAGCCGCGGCGAGCAATCTGCAACTGGAGTTGATCCGCCAACCCTGGTTACGCTGCCTGCAACAGCTCGAAGATAATAGCATCGATGCGCTGGTTGCCGAATACTCCGCCGATCGTGAACATTATATGCAAATGCCCCGCACGGCTTCTGGTGAAGCTGATCCGCGGTTTGCGATGAGTAGTTTTAGCCTGTGCCTGGCCTATCACCCGCAAAGTGCCTTGCCGGATAAACTGGCCAACGGCGGCGAATTTACTATCGCCCGCCCACTTGGTTATCGCCCCATCCCCCTGCCGGCAAAAAGTGTGCAAGTTCATGCTGATTCAATCAATCACGCCCTGGATTTAGTTAGCTCGGGTCGGGTTGATGCAACAACGGTACTGTGCCAGTTTAATGATCAGCCGGTACAGCCGGCAGAATTGCAGCAAAGACCGGTATTGTTTCATCCGCAGCCGGTACATCGCTCGGTAGGCTATTTGATGTTAAGTAACGCCTTTTTTAAGGCACAGCCAGATGTAGCCCAAAACCTCTGGCAGCAAGTTGCCAATACCCGATCGACCGAGCGTTATCTGGAATATCTGCAGCAACAAAACCCCTGACTGTACTAAAGCGTTATTGTCAGCAAGGTAATGCCGGTTATGCTGGCGCTATTAACGACGTATTATCGTGCGGAGAAACTATGTTTAAAACCAGCCTAACCCTGAGTAGCGTCATAGTCGCGGCAATGTCTGGACCCTTGCTTGCTGCTGAGACTGAGACTAGCCTGCCCAAGCTGCAACTGGCACCCTATCTGACCGTATCGGGTTTATCTTCCGGTGGTTACATCGCGGCGCAATTTCATCTGGCGTTCGCTAATGAGGTGAAAGGCGCCGCTATCCTGGCGGCAGGGCCGGTGTATTGTGCGAAAAACGATTTAATGCAGGCGCTTGGCAACTGTATGAATCAGCCCACCGCAACACCGGATCTGCCGGCGATTAACCAGTACCTTGCGACACAACAAGCCGCTGGCAAGCTGGCACCGGCCACGGCACTTGCTGACAGTAAAGTCTGGCTCTTTAGCGGCTCTGCCGATGCGACAGTATTGCCACAAGTCAGCACCGCGCTTTATCAGCAGTATCAGCAATGGATACCCAAAGAAGCGCTGCGCTTTATTAATGATCAGCCTTTTGCGCATCACTTTCCGACTAAGCAGGCCGGCTTCACTGCCTGTGATAAATCTGAGTCACCTTTTATCGCCAGCTGTAATTATGATGCCAGTGGCCAGTTGCTAAGCCATTTATTGGGCGCGATAAAACCGCCAGCCAGCCAAGCCAGCGGGCAATTAGTCAAACTGCAACAGCATCAACTGGCACCGGCAGCGGCAGGTCAACTGGCTGCTGAGGGTTATCTGTATATCCCTGAAAGCTGCGCCAGAGGCGCCGCATGCCGGCTCCATATCAGTTTTCATGGTTGTAAGCAGGATGTCAGTCAGGTCGGCGATGCCTATATCCGTCACACTGGTCTGAACGAGTACGCCGATACCAATCAGCTGGTCATTTTGTATCCACAAGTTGAGAAAAGCGCGATGGCGCCCTTTAACCCGAATGGTTGCTGGGATTGGTGGGGTTACAGTGGCGAACATTATGCCACTATCGACGGCCCACAGCTTAAGGCAGTAAAACAGCTGGTGGAGGCGCTGCGCCAATAAAGGGCGGCACCGACATTGCTGCATTAGCAGCAATGTCGCCTCTCATTTATATCGCAGTGGCACTTGCGGCTAACAGCTGCTCCAGACATTGCTGCTTTACACCGTAAAATTGCTTTAATTCGGCAATTTGTGCCAGTACTGCAGTGTTATCTTTTGGTTGTTGCCGCTTCGTCGCCAGGATCATTTTGTTTTTGCTGGTGTGCTCCAGCGAAATAAACTCAAATACCTTAGTGTCGTAACCATGCGCATCGAGCAGTAAGGCGCGTAAGCTATCGGTTAGCATCTCGGCTTCCTGCCCCAGATGGATGCCATGTTGCAGCATTGGCGCTAACACCAGCGGTAATCTGACTTGTGGCCGAACTTCTTTGTGACAGCAAGGCGAACACATAATAATTTCGGCGCCAGTGCGGATCCCCATATGAATGGCATAATCTGTCGCGGTATCACAGGCATGTAACGCCACCATCACATTAATACCCTGTGCCTGAAAATGCTTTACATCACCCTGAGCAAATTGCAGGCCGCTTAGTTGCAGCTGCCGGGCAGTGTTATTGCATAAATCAACCAGGTTTTGTCGTAGTTCAACTCCGGTCACCTGGGCCTGCATCCCCAGGGTATGACAAAAATAGTCGTGCATCGCAAAGGTCAGATAAGCTTTACCCGAGCCAAAATCAGCAACGTGCAAAGTGCCACGCTGCAGTAAGCCACTGTCTTTTACCGCACCGGATAGAATTTCAATAAATTTATTGATCTGCTTCCACTTATTCGACATCGCCGGAATAATTTGCCCACGTGCATCGGTAACCCCCAACGCCTGTAAAAATGGCCGGCTCTGTTCAACATAGCGTTGTTTATCACGGTTATGCGCACTGGCGACGACAGGTGCGATTGCCTGGCGCTTCAAATTCAGCAGAAACTTCCCCTTTTTTGAACGGCTTAGCTGGGCTTGCAGCTGACTACTCTGTAAATTTGCCTGCGCGAAATCCTGTTGCAATAAGCTATCAATTAAGGCTAGCGCCGGCTCAGCGCCATAGTTTTGTGTAATATGGTTGGTTTGATGCTGATATAAAAACTTGAGTTGCCAGCTGCCTTTTAATTGCACTGGTGTAATTTCCAGTCGTTGCAGACTGCTATCGCTACCCTGATATTTACTCAATACCAGCTTGACCAGTTGCTGCTGCTGGATGGCCTGTTGTAAAGCCTGATAAAACTGCTGCCAGGGGCTGACTTGTGCAGTCAAAACGGAATCTCCTATAAAATCGGGGCCATGAGGTGCGCGGCGCGCGACACAGCACGTAACCACCAGGGACGCAATGCCAGTTCAGACAATGACATTTGCCGTGACTGACTGAAATCGACTAAAAACTGTTGCTCCAGTTGCCGGGTAAAGGCTTCATCCAGCAACAAGGCGGTAATTTCAAAATTTAAGCGAAACGAGCGGTTATCCAGATTTACGGTGCCGATGGCGGCAAGACGCTCGTCAACCAGAAAGCTTTTTGCATGTAAAAAGCCTTGCTGATAACGATAGATTTTAACACCGGCATCTAATAAAGGCCCGATAAAGGCATAAGCCGCCTGCGTCACTAACAGGTTATCGGTTTGCTCCGGGATCAGAATACGCACATCCACCCCACGCAGGGCAGCGAGTTTAAGGGCCGCCAGGGTACCTTCGTCTGGCACAAAGTAGGGGCTGGCAATCCAGATCCGCTCTCTGGCACTGTGCAAGGCATGCTGGATCAGTAGGCTGGCGGTTTCGAAGCGATCGGCCGGACCAGAGGGTAAGATCAACACCGGAATATCGTCAGTCGCCGCCGCTTCAGCCTGCCAATGCAAGGCGGGCACGGTGTCAGCGCTCCAGAACCAGTCTTCAACAAAAGATAATTGCAACGCTAATACCGCCGGCCCCGTCAATTTTAAATGGGTATCACGCCAATTACCGTAACGCGGGTCCTGCCCCAAATATTCATTGCCAACGTTCAGGCCACCCAGCCAGCCATGTTGGCCGTCGCTAATGACAATTTTGCGATGATTTCGAAAATTCAGCTGAAAGCGGTTACCCGGGCCCTTAGTAGAATGAAAAGGCCGCACAGCGACGCCCGCAGCAGTTAACTGGCGTAAGTAGGCCTGGGACAGGCGGTAACTACCAATCTCATCGTACAGAAAATAGACCGCAACGCCCTGCTGCGCTTTGTCAATCAGGGCCTGCTGTAAGCGTTGCCCCAGCTCATCGTCGCGCACGATATAAAACTGGACTAACAGATAATGCTGTGCCGCGGCAATACCGGCAAAAATACTGTCAAAAGTCGCTTCACCATCAATCAGCAACTCAGCGGCATTTCCACGCAAAAACGGCATTTTTGCTAACTGCTCAACAGCCTGCAAACTGCCGCGTTCGCGGGTACTTTGCAGAATATATTGCTCTACTCCCGATGCTTTAAGCTGATGTTTACTGACAAGTTCATGTTCAGTAGCCTGGCGGGAAATAATATAACCCTGAAACCGGCTGCGGCCAAAGATCCAATAAGCCGGCACCGCCACGTACGGAAAGGTATTTAGCGACACAATCCAGGCAATACTGCCCTGCGCTGTGCGGGATGACATCAGCGCATCCAATGATGACAGCAAGCCAGAAAGATGAAACAGTGCCAGCAAAACCAGCAGCAGACGACGCTTTTTAGAGACTAAGGGTTTGCCCGAGGCTAGCGCGCCAGATGAGCGGCTAAAGGCCTGCTGCAGTAATTTTTGTATCCTTAGCATTCAGGCCTTAAAATCAGGCAGTGCGGGCGAGATTGACATCTTGTTCGATAGGTGTTGCTCTGTTTCGTAATACCCGGATTACTGTACTGCGTGCCAGCAACTTACCAGCGAGCGATTCGCCAGCCTCAAGCAACAGGCACTCGACACATTCCAGATCTGAAGCAACCACTAAAGCAGTGATGGTGTCTTTACCTTGCAACTGTACCAACTGATATAAACCACTGTCTTGCGAGCGTTGGGTGGCAAAGTACCAGCTTTTATGGGCGCTCAGTTGCCGGTAGCGATTGGCCAGCGCATGTAAAGTCAACTCCAGACGCAGCGCATCGTCGCTGATGACCGGCAGTAATGCATCATGAAAACGCCAATAACTTTCCGCCTCTTCTAGCGAAAAAGGTTGCTGCTGGATCCGGCTATGCAGATTAGCGCCCGATAGGTCGGAACAAAACTGCAACTGGTCATCTATTTCCAACAACAGACGATCTTTTTGCGGGCAGTAATGCCAGGTCCATTGCTCTGACGGCGTTAACATTGTGCTCCTTTATCTGGTCAGACTACGCACTTATTAGCACTAATATAGCACGCCGATCAAAAAGTTAAAGAATAATTCTGTCTAAATAACCATGATCGGCAACAGATCGTTATAAGGACTCGACGATTTCTTTGATTAACGCCGGCCCGCGGTAAATAAAACCCGTATACAGTTGTAACAGATCAGCACCCGCGGCCAATTTTTCTGCTGCAGAGGCCGCATCATGGATACCGCCAACACCAATAATCGGAAACGCCGGGCCGACGGCCTGACGTAACTGACTTAATACCTGGGTACTGCGTTGTTGTACCGGTTTACCACTTAAACCACCAGCTTCATCGCTATAACGCTGGCCGGCCACCAGGCTACGATCCAGCGTGGTGTTAGTCGCGATAGCACCATCCATTTTGCTGCTTAACAGGGTTTCGGCCACCTGCTCTACCGCTACCGCGTCCATATCTGGCGCAATTTTTACAAAGACCGGCACATAGTTATCATACTGCGCCTGCAAATCCAGCTGCTCATTCTTAACGCTTTGCAGCAAATCAAACAAGGCCTCACCAAACTGTAGATCCCGCAATCCCGGCGTATTGGGCGAAGAAATATTGACTGTGATATAACTGGCATAGGGGTAGACTTTACGCATACAGTGCACATAGTCATCTTTACCCTGCTCGTTTGGGGTATCTTTGTTCTTGCCGATGTTGATACCCAACACCCCTTTAAACTGACTATGCTTTACGTTATTAACCAGATAATCCACGCCTTTATTGTTAAAACCCATGCGGTTAATAATGGCTTCCGCCTGCGGTAAGCGGAACATGCGCGGTTTGGGATTACCCTGTTGTGGCCGCGGTGTGACAGTACCGACTTCCAGGAAACCAAACCCCATTTGGGCAAAAGCGGCGATACAGTCAGCGTTTTTATCCAAACCAGCCGCTAAGCCAACCGGGTTTTCAAAGCGAATGCCAGCGACGGTTTTCGGCTTAGTCAGCAGTTGTTGCTGCCATAACGCCGACAGTGGTGTATGCGCCAGACGTTTTAAACTTCCAAGCGCAAAATCATGCGAGCGCTCAGCATCACAACTAAATAACACCTTTCTGGCAAGAGGATAAAACATAACGGATCCTAAAATAAAAAATACCCCGGCGAACCGGGGTATTGTAATGATTTTACTAGTTAATGAATAGCATCAGACCGATTGACTTAATAACATCAGCTCACGCATTGCAACCGAGAACTTAGCGAATTCATGGCTTTGCGTCGTCTTAAACTCAGACAACATTAAGCGCCACCGCTCTACCAGACCACTGTGCTGCTCCAGCCAGTTGCTGATGATGTCCTCAGCATTGCACACCGTACCGCAGCTTTTTACTACCACTGAGGTTAAACCACGTTGCTGCCAATCCAGCTCTTCGCGATACGATGCCCGCGCCAGAGCCTGCCAATGGTTGGCGACCGGCTGCCGGGTAATTTGCTCCAGGAACCAGTGTAGCTCCAGTTTATCGCCTAATTTAAAGTAAATTTCAGCGACCATCGCCAATGGTGTTTGCTGTGCATCTGCCACCTGCGCGATATCCATCACCGAGAACACTGTACTCAACCGGCTGACATAGGATGCTACCTGCTCCGGAATACCCTGCTCCACCAGCTCCTGTGCTTTTTCTGCCAGTTCCTGCATTTCACGCTCAGCAATATACTGCGTTAAATCGCGGCAAATCGCTTCGTACGCCGGTTTGAAGAAATCTACGGTTTGGGTAATGTCCAGCGACTTGTCACGGTGACGTACAAACCAGCGGGTAGCCCGACGCATAGTGCGGCGCAGTTGGAACAGCACCCGGCTTTGCAGCGCGGCTGAGACTTTATTATCCAGCTGTTGTAATTGCTTCCAGTTGTGTGACAGATCGAACAACTCACGCACTATGGCATAGCAAATCGCCACTTCAGCCACTGAGGCGCCGGTTTCTTCAAACATCCGCTGCACGAAGTTCGGGCCCATCTCGTTAACCAGCATATTCGCCAGTTTGGTGGCGATAATTTCCGCTTTCAGCGGGTGCTGGCTAATTTCTTTGCCAAACTTCTGTTGTAATATCGCTGGGAAAGCACCGGTCAATAATTTTTGGAAGAACGGATTATCCGACACTTCCGGCGTCACCAAGCGTTCTTTTAGCACCATCTTGCCGTAAGCGGTTAAAATTGCCAGCTCAGGTCGGGTTAAGCCCATACCTTTGGCCATCCGATCCGCTAACTCATCGTCTGACGGCAGGAATTCCAACTCACGGTTAAGTTTACCGTCTTTCTCCAGAGCATGGATAAAGCGGGTATATTCTTTGATCTGCTCTGAACCCAGCAAGGACGACAAGCTGATGCTCTCAGTCTGCCGGTAACAGTCGCCGATAACAATAGCGGCCACGTCGTCCGTCATATCATTGAGTAACGTATTACGCTGTTTCAGCGTCAGATCACCGGCTGCCATTAAGGCGTTTAGCAGGATCTTGATATTGACTTCGTTATCCGAGCAGGTTACGCCGCCAACGTTGTCGACGAAGTCAGTATTAATTCGTCCGCCATTGGCTGCGAATTCAATCCGGCCGCGCTGGGTACAACCCAGGTTACCGCCCTCACCAAAAATCTTCGCCCGCAGTTCACGGCCATTGACCCGTAAGGCTTCTGAACCGCGATCGCCAACTTCCGCATGGCTTTCGTTGCTACCTTTAACGTAGGTACCGATACCACCGTTCCAAATCAGATCCACCGGCATCATCAGACATTCACGGATCAATTCGTTTGGCGTCATGCTGGCTTTGGTCGTGCCCAGCATATCTTTCATTTGCTGGCTTAACTTAATCGATTTCGCACTACGGGCAAAGACACCACCACCCTCAGAGATCAGTGACTTATCAAAATCATCCCAGGTTGAAGTTGGTAAGTTAAATAAACGCTCACGCTCTTTATAGGTCTTGGCTGCATCCGGATTCGGGTCGATAAAGATATGCATATGGTTAAAAGCAACCTGCAGACGGATGTGTTTCGACAACAACATACCGTTACCAAAGACGTCACCCGCCATATCACCGATACCCACGCAGGTAAAATCAGTAGTCTGGCAATCGATACCGATTTCGCGGAAATGGCGTTTTACTGCCTCCCAACCGCCACGGGCTGTGATACCCATCTTTTTATGGTCATAGCCGTTAGAGCCACCTGATGCGAAGGCATCACCCAACCAGAAACCGTACTCTTCCGAAATCCCGTTAGAAATATCGGAGAAGGTAGCCGTGCCCTTATCGGCAGCAACTACCAGGTACGGATCGTCTTCGTCTAACCGCACCACGTCAACCGGCGGTACGATACTGCCTTGTTTAATATTGTCGGTGATATCCAGTAAGCCACGGATAAAGGTGCGGTAACATTCTTTGCCTTCATTGATAAAGGCTTCGCGACCACCGGTTTCCGGTAATTTCTTACAGACAAAACCGCCTTTTGCGCCTGATGGTACGATAACAGTGTTTTTCACCTGCTGTGCTTTTACCAGGCCCAGTACTTCGGTGCGGAAGTCTTCGCGGCGATCGGACCAACGTAAACCACCCCGAGCCACCTTGCCAAAGCGTAAATGCACGCCTTCTACCCGCGGTGAGTACACGAAAATCTCGAACATCGGCATCGGGAGCGGCATATCCGGAATCAGATCAGGTTTGATCTTGAAGGAGATATACGGCTTGTCAGCGCCATCTGCGGCTTTCTGGAAGTAGTTGGTTCTTAAGGTCGCATTAATCATATCGACAAAGCGACGGATAATCCGATCATCGTCCAGATTAGCGACGTTCTCTAACTGCTCATTAATTTGTTCAGTCAGTTTTTCTAACTGCTTAGCCGTCGTTTTCAGTGACGGTGAAAACTTGGCGTTAAACAGCTGTACCAGCAAGCCAGCCAGGGTGGCATAACGGGCAAAAGTGCTTTCGACATAGCTTTGGCTAAAGGTGCCACCGATCTGGCGTTTATATTTAGCAAAGGCACGTAAAATGGAGGCCTCGCGCCCAGTTAAACCGGCGCCAAGGATCAAGCGGTTAAAGCCGTCATCTTCCAGCTGGCCTGCCCACACCTTGGTCAAAGAATCCTGAAAGCTTTGTGAGGCAGCAGCAAAATCAGTCGGGATCTCGCCATTTAGCTCCATCGCGAAGTTCAGGATCCAGCTGACCGAGCCATCCGGACACTTCACCGCATAAGGCGTTTCACCAATTACCCGCAGACCAAAGTTTTCCAACATGGGTAGCACATCGGATAAATGGATCGGCTGGTCTTTGTGGAACAGGTTTAGACGCACTGCTTTACTGTCACGCCCTTCTTCCTGTGGCCGGTAGAACAGCATCTCCAGCTTGTGGTCAGCGGATAATGACTCCAGCTTACCGATATCGACCAGCGCGTCATTGGGCAGCATATCTTCTTTGTAGGCCCGCGGGAACGCATTAACGTACTTGCGGCTTAATTCACGGCCGCGCGCTTCACCATAAACCCCGATCAGGGCAGCTTCCAGTTTGTCTTCCCAGGTACGGGCCGCTTCAACCAGATTTCGTTCGATTTCTTTCACGTTGTACTCAACTTGGCTATCGTTGATCCGCACCAGATAATGAGTACGGGCCAACACAGATTCAGAGAAATAAGTGGTAAATTCAACCGGCTCGGTTGAACCTAAAGCACGTGCTAGTATGGCTTGGGTGTCTTTACGCAGCTGAGTGTTATAACGCTCGCGTGGTACATACACCATTGCCGTGACGAAACGGCCAAAGGTATCTTCACGCACAAATAAACGCGTCATATCACGTTCCTGCATTTGCAGTACGCCACGGCTGACATCCAGCAGCTCATCGACATTAGCCTGGATCAGCTCATCCCGTGGATAGGTTTCTAAAATATTCAGCAGGGCTTTATAGGCATGAGTACCGACCGCAAATTCTGAGCGCTCCATCACCTGCTTTAACTTACCCTTTAACAACGGGATTTCTGCCGCAGAATTGTTATACAAGCTGGAGGAGTACAGACCGATAAAGCGATCTTCACCCACTACTTTGCCACTCTTGTCGAAGCGTTTAATACCGACATAATCGATATAGGCCGGGCGATGTACACGGGATTTGGCATTGGTTTTGGTTAAAATTAACAGCGAGCTGTTCAGTGCCTGCTGGCGGCCGCGCTCCGGTAATTCAGACAGCATCAGATCCCGCGGCTCTGAACGGCGCATCAGGCCTAAGGCCGAATCACGTTCACCGACAATCTGATAATCGCCTTTGACCGGCTTGATATCGTAGGAGCGGTAACCTAACAGCGTAAAGTTATCTTTGGCCAACCAGTTTAAAAACTCTGTGGTCTCGGTTAACTCGTCTTTTGATGCCTTACCGGCATGCTTAGGTAAGGCTTTGATCACGTCCAGCAGCTTCTGCCGCGCCGGTTGCCAGTCCTGAACCGCCAGAGAGACATCTTCCATCACCGATAACAACTCGGCTTTTAATGCGGCAATGGCCTCACTGTCCGTCATCCGATCAATTTCAATATGAAACACGGTTTGCTGTGTGGTGGCATCGCTTAAGCGGCCCAGCTTGGCAAAATCGGTAATATTACCCGCCGCATCACGTTTAGTTTGCAGCGGATAATGCAGTAACAGATGAGATGCAATATTATGCCGGCTCAATGCCATTCGCACTGAGTCCACCAGAAACGGCATGTCCTGCACCACCATTTCGACAATGGTGTGTTTTGACTCCCAGCCGTGACGGGCAATTTCCGGGTTAAACACCCGGATGCGCGCTGCTGGCTCGGCATGTTGATTAAAGGTTTGCCACAAACTTAAGGCTGCGCCGTACAGATCGCTGTCATTACGACCCACTAAATCTTCACTCGACATATTGCCATACAGGGTATGGGCAAATTTATCGACTAACTCAACCTGTTCTTTTACTTTTTGTTTGATCAGTTTGCTGACATTTTGTAGTAATACTGAGGGTAGACCATCTATCTTTGCCATTATTGCATCCTTTTATCAATCACTGCGACATTGCAGGATCCACAAAATTAACGGGGATACTTTAAGCTGCGCAGTGTAGTAGCTATTGTAGCGCTTTTGAAGCGATATTTGTGGCTTTTACGCTGGTTATACCACTGAATTACCGGCATTTCTGGCTGAATATTCAGCTTGTTTAAATAGAAAATGGCCTTTCGGCCATTTTCATTGTTTAAGCTGCATAATTATATTTTTTTCTGTTGGGCTAATTATTTTTGCGCCAGAAAAAAGCCGCCAGTGCCGGCAATACGACGATTGCCCCCAACATATTAACGATAAACATAAAGGTCAGCAGGATCCCCATATCCACCTGGAATTTCAGCGCCGAGAACACCCAGGTACTAACACCTATAGCCAGAGTAATACCGGTAAACAGTACCGCACTGCCTCGCTCTTTTAACGCCTCAAAGTAGGCCTGACGCAGTGGCATACCATCGCGTAACTGCTGGCTCATCGTTGACAGGATATAGATACCATAGTCCACACCAATACCCACACCCAGTGCAATAACCGGCAATGTCGACACGGTTAAACCAATCTGCAACTTAGTCATCAATGCAGTAGCTAACACCGATACCACATACAGCGGAATAATGACTGCAGCGGTGGCACGCACCGAGCGGAAGCTCAGTAAACATAGCAGAATCACCGCCGCATAAACGTACCACATCATCGGTTGCTGCGCGGCACTTACCGCCTCATTGGTGGCAGCCATGACACCGGCCGGGCCGGTTGCCAGCATAAAGCGGGTATCCGCATCACCCAGCTCAGCGCCATGTTGCTTGGCTGCGGCAACCACCCGCTCTATGGTTTCGGCTTTATGATCTTCGAGGAAAATCATCACTGGCATCACTGAGCAATCGGCATTCAATAAACCGGTGCTGGTTTCAACCCGTGATGACGCCTGCACCAGGCTTTGCGCATTACGTGGTAATACCCGCCATTTAGCGTTGCCTTCGTTATAGGCGGCGTTAATCACTTTTGATACCGACGGCAAGGATACCGCCGACTGCACACCTGGTACGTTTTCCATCAGCCATTGGAACTGATCGATACGATCCATAATGTCATGATGGGTACAGGCACTGGGAATACTCTCAACCATCACATTGATATAGTCGACTGAGATCGCAAAGCGGTCAGTGATTAAAAAAGTATCCTGGTTATAGCGTGAGTCTTCGTGCAGCGCCGGCGCACCGGCATGCAAATCACCAATTTTCAGTTGCTGGCTCTGCCAATAGCCATAAGCAAACAATAACGCAGTACAGGCCAGGATCACCGCAGCGTAACGGCGCGTGGCAAAGGCGGATAACGCATACCAGGCTTTATCTGCTGCCACATTCGGCTTGGCTACCCGTTCCTGATAGGCTTTACTAAAGCGTACAAAAGACATCAGCACCGGTAACAGGATCAGGTTAGTCAGAATAATGACCGCCACACCCAAACTGGCGGTAATGGCCAGCTCACGGATCACGCCGATTTCAATAATCAATAACGTTAAAAAACCGACTGTATCAGATAACAGCGCCACGCCACCTGGGATCAACAGTTTGCGGAAACTGGCCTGGGCTGCAGTTTTGGCATTCATCCCAGCAGCTACCCTTTTACCGGTGGAGTTAATCATCTGTACGCCGTGACTTACGCCTATGGCAAAGACTAAGAACGGGACCAGAATTGACATCGGATCGATGCCAAAACCCAGCACCGTCAGCAAGCCCATCTGCCAGACTACGGCAATCAGTGAACAGGCTATCGGTAATACCGTCAACATCACCGAACGACAGAACAGGAACACCATAAAGGTCGTAATGACGATCGCCACACCGAAGAAGGCAACGACACCTTTAGCGCCTTCTGCCACATCGCCAACCATTTTGGCGAAGCCAATAATATGCACACTAACCTGTTCGGTCTGGTATTTGGCGCGGATATCATTTTCCAGTTTACCGGCAAAGGCGATGGTATCCAGCGGCAGGTTAGTTTCCGGATCGTATTCGAGTAACGAAGCCGTAATCATGGCGCAGCTATAGTCATCCGCGACCATGCGACCGATAACACCGGCTTTCTCGGCGTTTTCTTTCACCCGCGCTAAGCCCTCGGCATCCGGTGTAAAGTCGGCTGGGATAACCGGTCCACCAGCAAAACCATCCTCGACCACCTCAATAAAGCGGGTGCTCGGGCTAAACAGGGATTTAACCAGCACACGCTCCACTCCGGGGGTATAAACCACATCATCATGGGCGCGACGTAAACTATCGAAGAAGTTGGCATTAAAGATATCGCCGCTGGCATCACACATCGCGATAAGAATATTGTTAGCGCCACCGAAGTCCTGTTCATGTTTCAGGTAGGTTTGCATATATTCGTGCTTTAGCGGAATGTTTTTGCTAAAAGCCGCATCCAGTTTGATATCGGTTGCCCGCCACAACAAGACAAGGGTCGCGACCGCAAACAGCACCAGCACCACTAAGCGATGACGGAACAGGCTATACTCAAACTTATTTACCAGCCAATTCATACTCATATTATTCAGACTTATTTATCGTAGTTAGTTTTACACCGGCTTCAGTTACCAGCAACACCTGTTCTGCAATGGCCAGACCATTTAATACCGCGCGGCCGTCGGCCTGTGACTGATCAACAAAGTTCAGTCCGTCATCTTCGCTTAATAACAGCGCCCCGGCGTTACCCGCCAAATAAAGCTTGCCCGAGTCATCTTCAAAAATACTGTTCAAGGTCGCAGACACCGGTAGCGCAATATCTTGCCAGCTTTCGCCATTATCGGTGCTTCGGAACAGATTACCGCGTAAACCGGCAACCAGCAGCGTTCCGGCCTGAGTGCGGTGAATATCAAACAAAGAACCATTATAGAACTCCTCCAGCCGGCGCCAACTTTCACCGGCATCTTCACTGATGGCAACAAAACCGGCTTCGCCGACCATCAGGATTTGCTGACCAGCAACAATTAAGCGGTTAAAATGCGGTAATACTGACTCACGCTCCAGTAAATAACCTTCCGGATCGGTCTCTTCCAGCTCTGCCAAAAACTCCTGATCATCAACCGAGGCCAGTGACAGGTAAAACGCCTTGTCCCAAGTATTACCACCATCATTAGTGGTAAAGAACATGCCATAGGCACCGACCGCCATACCGCGCTGCCGGTCAAAGAAATAAACATCCATCAGCGGTTTATCTGTTTCCGGCAAAAACTGTTGGATTTGCCAGGTTTTTCCGCCATCCTGACTATGCAGAATGGTGGCATCATGCCCGACCGCCCAACCATAATCCGCATCAGTAAAATACACTGAGGTTAACAGTGACTGCACAGGCACCTGTGCCTGCTGCCAGTTCGTGCCATCCTGACTCAGCAAAATATGACCACGGTCGCCTACAGCTGCAAACTGACCGTTGGTGATTTCCACCACATCAGTCAGTAAGCTTTTCGCTGCCAGCGGTACCATAAAGGCCGGTTTGGCCTCGCCAGGCGGCAAAGCCGACTGTTCGGTCATCGCCGCAGCCAGTGGTGTCAAGGCTAACGCCGACAAACAGCCGGCAAGTAAATACTTATGCATAAATCAGTCACACACTCAGTTTATCAAGGCCAGACGACAGGCGCCTGCAGTTAAAAAAAAGGCTGGCTTGCGCCAGCCTTTCTCAGCTTTCCACTTTAACGGGTCCCCTCACGACGCAGCGAGGCTGGCGTGAAATCATTATCTGACAAGGTTACCGAGAAATCATACATCCGATCTTCGTTATCCAGACCGATCGCGATATAACGGCGCGAGTTCAAGTCATGGTAAACCTCTAACGTACTCCAATGTGTTGGCACTTCGTAGTAGTTCAGACCATGAGCTACCGCTACGCGATATAAATCGCCACGGTTGTCATACAGATCGGCAACATGAATTTGCCAGCTATCCTCATCGATAAAGAATACGCGCTTACCATAAACATGGCGGGTGCCTTCTTTCAGCGTTGCCTCAACCACCCAGACCCGGTGTTTTTCATACCGTACGTGCTCTGGATTAATATGGCCAGCCATCAGGATATCGGCATACTTCAACTCTTTGCTGTGCAGCTTGTAATCGTTATAAGCGATATACATTTCCTGCTTACCCTTTAACTCCCAGTTATAACGATCTGGTGAACCGTTAAACATATCGAAGTCATCGGTGGTACGCAGACCATCAGAGGCCGTACCCGGCGCATCATAAGCTACGTTTGGTGCACGACGAACCCGGCGCTGACCGGTGTTATAAGTCCAGGCCTGACGCGGTGTCGCCACCTGATCCATGGTTTCATGTACCAGCAGCGCAGTACCGGCCAAACGGGCTGGTGTGGTTACGCTTTGCTTGAAGCGGAACAGGATGTTTTCTGCTTGCAGTACTTCAGGGGTCGCATCCGGGTGGGAATACTTAAACATAATCTGCTCGTCAAAGCCGATAATGGTATAAGCGCCCTGCGCAGTTGGTGCAGCCTGGCCACCATTACGGCTAGCCGCAACACCACGGTAACGGACGATATGGTTCCATATCGCTTCCAGACCGTTGCTTGGGATTGGGAACGGAATACCAATAGCCGCATTTTTCAGACCGTTACCGCCCTGCACCAACTCGGCCTGCGCAGCAATACGTTTAGTCGCATCATAGAAATATTGCGGAAAAGAGGCACTGCGACGTGTTGGATACACGTTCATCTTAAAGGTATCTGGATACAGATCAAATAAGGCAATCTGGCCCGGACTTAAAAACTGACGGTACTGATCCAGGTTCGCCTTGCTGATAGTGAACAATACCTTATCGTCAGCAAAGGGGTTGGGGTGATGATCGCCAGGTTTATAACCAGCAGGGGCGGCTTGAATACCGCCAGTCCATTCCGGAATAGTGCCGGCAGCATTACCCGCCTTCTCAGCACCAACCGCCGTTAAATCTTGTCCCAGACGCGCAACCTGATCGGCAGGTAACTTCGCTAAGGCGTTACAACTGAACACCAGCGCTACGGCTGATGCTAACAGGGTGAGTTTTTTCATAATTCGCGCTCGTCCCTTAAATAGAGTATTTAATATTGAAAGAAATAAAATCTCGGTCTTCGGTATTGTTAGTCGTACCTACACCACCCCAGAACCAGTTATAGCTTAATTCACCAGACCATTTGTTCAGGTAATCGAAAGACACCGCGTAAGACGCAGACTTACGATCTTTAACAAACATAAACAGTGGATCAGGCGTGATACCGTTCACATCATGTGAGAACACCAGACGCTGTGATAAGTTCACCCCGGCGAATACGTTGTTATAATCGGCTTTGGCCAGAATACGGTAGCCCCAGGCTGACGCTGTTGGGAATGGATTGGTTTCCGGGCCATTTGATAAGCCAGTGTGTAAACCGGTTGACGGACCATTGGCGCCAATCAGCGGCGCACCGCTACGGTCGGTATTAGGGCCGTTTAAACGCAGTACATCTTCAGCTGGCATATCGTTGATGCGGATACCACCTACTTCCGCTAACATCGTAAAGTTATCGGCACCTAAGCTTGGTCCAAACAGGTGGGTAAAGGTCATCTGTGCCTGAATGGTGTCACGCAGAATATAACCCTGCGCGTAATTGCCTGGAGTGGCTTTCGAACCAATAAAACGGCCTAATTGTGAAATCCCGGCCAGATCCGGACGAATGCCCGCATTAGCCAGCTGCTCCGGCATACCGGCATACAGAATTTCTACGTCGTCAATTTGCAGTGGCTCGTCCTGACGGTAAGCAATTTCACCGGCGACTGAGGTGGTGCCCAGGTTGGTGTTAAAGCTAAAACCATACAGTTTGATATCTTCCGGATACTCCAGTAAGCCTTTGGAGAAAGCGCGTAGGTTTTGCACGTTCTGAGCGCTCAGGTTGCCAGCGTTCTGTACCAGATAACCCAGATCGGCCTGGATGGCGGCAGCACCAAAGTTTGATGCCACACCGGAAATAACAGGTACCCGGCTATGGTAGTTCATATAGTACAACGCAAACTCGGTATCACCCAGATTTGGCGCAAAATATTCTAATTTCACACCGTACTGACCACCGTCTTCCGGCTTGATTTCACCCGCATCACCCGCCGGGCGCAGCGCGACCTTAGTTGGGTAAGCAAGATAAAGTTGCGACGCCTGCGTCGGCGTAATCTGACCAGCAGCTAACGCCGCACCTAAACCATTCAGGTTTTGTAACACGAAAGCCAAATCGATATCCGGGTTACCCGAGAAACCTAACTGGATATTCTGCGCATAACCGCCGCGACCCGCGAAGTCGTTGGTTGAAAAGTAAGTGCCTGGGGGGGGTAAATAACTTTCCTGCCAGCTGTATTGGTAGAACAGTTCAGCTGACAATTGATCTGTTAAGCCGACCGCTAAAGTCACCATGCCAGTTGGGATAAAGGCTTCTTTTAAGTCAGCGCCCGGTGCCCGCAAAATACCCACATCGACCGGCGTGATATTAATACCGTGTGGAATAAAGGTGCTTTCGCCCCAGCTGAGTACCTGGTTACCAACGCGGACAGTGACCGGGTTCATGCCATCATTAAAGGCGAAATTGCCATAAATGTAAGCATCCAGCAGGCGCACGTCTTTACAGGCTAACTCACTGGATCTTTTATCCTCACAAGGGTCAACCTTGTTACCGCTTAACGGGTTGGTGTAAGCAAATTTGCCATCATTTAACGCCGTGTCGTAGAAATACATAAAACGGCTAAAGAAACCGATATTATCTTTTTTGATTGAAAGTTCATGTAAGCCTTTGAACATGCTACTGAACATATCACCACGGTCAAAATTCAGGTTGCCAGCATCACCATTGCTGGAATAGCCGCCTGGCTGAGCCCAGATATCTGCGGAGGGGTAGATCACGTTGGTCGCAGCGTTATAACCGGTCCAGTTAAAGCGTGGATGGTTAACTTTTGCAATGGTATCCCAGTTACGCTCTTCAGTACGCCAGCTGGCACCGTAAGAGAAAGTTGAGTCAAACACCACTTCAACATCACCGAAATTGAATGTGGCTGCCTGAGCCGGTGCATAAGACAGCATTAACAGCGCAGTAGTAATACCGGCTGCCAATGGGCTTTTAGCAAAGCGGATTGGCCTTTTCTTCATTTTGTTGTCTCCCCCCCTGTCCCGACAGGTAGTTATATGTTCTTTTTTATTTATTGTCCTGAGCCGCCATCATAGCCGCATCAGTTCCTTTCATTAAAATAATTACATCATTTGTAAGCGTTAGCAAGGTTTGCCAAGAGGTAAATCTGTTGATTTTTATTCATTTTTTGCCCTTTTACACTGAGAACTCTCAGCTGCTGCCGTCAGCTAGTTTAATCATGGAGATCAGACCAGCTGCCCCACGGGCTAAGCTAATGAAATTAAAGGTCAAACCAGCTAATAAAGCAAGCTAATGTTTTAATCTTGCGTTTAAAGTATATACTCTAACTAATTTTTTCCAGCTGCAAAAAATCCCCCGCCGCATTTACGGTCAGCCTGAAACGACCGTGGATCCCCAGCTGGCTTAAATAGGGTTGGAAATGCCGGAAGGCTAACTGGATACGCTCGCCGCTGTCCGCAGTGACGATGACATAACGCACCTCACCGCGATAATAGCGCTGGCACTTTTCTGCTGATAAAAAAGCGCCAAACAGATAGCTACGGTTCATGTCAGGCTCTTACTCACCTTTTCATAAAGATCATCTGACATAGCACTACCGCTGGCTAACTGCTGTAGTAGCTGCCGCAACAACTGCTGACGGTGTTGATCATAACGTTGCCATGATAGTAGTGGTGTGATCAGGCGGGCAGCAAGCTGTGGGTTCACGGCATCTAATCTGGCTACGACACTGGCCACTAAGCGGTAACCCTGGCCATCAGCACGATGAAACTGCTGTGGGTTACGCAAAGAAAAGGCAGAGAACAGAGCCCGAACCCGGTTCGGATTTTTCCAGCTAAAGGCCGGATGCGCAGTAAGCTGCTCCAGCTTGGTAAACACCTGCTCACTCGGTAGGGTTGCGACCAGGCTAAAGTATTTATCCAAGACTTGCACATCGTCAGCGAAGCGCTCAGCCAACCGGGACAAACGGCTGTCGTTTGCGGCCAGTACCGCTGACTGGCCAGCACGCAGCGCCGCTAGTTGATCGGTAATATTATCAGCCTGTTGAAACTGCTGCTCCACCAGCTCCTCACCAGCATCGGTATGAGCCAGATAACTTAAACACAGCCCCCTCAGCGCACGTTGCCCTACCTGCTGTTGTTGATATTGATAGGGTGCAAACAGCAGCTGCTGATAACAATAGCTAAAATCATCCTGCAATAGCGTCGCGAGCTGAAGAGTCAAATGTTGTAACGCATCCAGCAAGGCATCAACCGGGATCGGTTGATACTGCCCGGCCAAGGTCTCAAAATCAGGTAACTGCAATAGTTCCGCGGTCAACGCCAGGTCCTGCAGCGGCTGACGCAATAACTGACGATAGAAAGCCAGCAACTCAGTTGACAGTTGCGGCAGCTCATTACTGCGCAGTGCCTGACGCAGCATCAAACTCCAATACTGCTGCATCGCATCCCAGCGGGCAAAGCCATTGCTGGCTTGTGCGGCAATACTGAGCCACTGCTCTGCTGTATACTGACAGTGCAGTTTCACCGGTGCCGAGAAATCTTCCAGCCAAACCACCAAGGGTGCTGTCGCAATCTCAGCTATCACAAATTCCTGAGTCGCTGCCGTTAGCACCAGCAAGGCTTGTTGGCGCAGCTTTGTTTGTGGTTGCAAAATTTCGATTTTTACCGGAATCACCAATGGCTGCTTGCTGTGCTGATCCGCAGTTGCCGGCGTATGCTGAGTCAAGGTTAAGCGTAATTGTTGCGCAGCGGCATCGTAAACCTGAGTTACGCTAACTTCTGGCGTACCGGACTGGCTGTACCACAAGCGGAATTGCTGTAAATCAACACCACTGGCATCCTGCATCGCCTGCACAAAATCATCACAGGTAACCGCCTGACCATCGTGACGTTCAAGATATAGCTGATGCCCGGCAGTAAAACGCTCGCGTCCGAGCAGCGTTTGCAACATCCGGATCACCTCAGCACCCTTATCGTAGACGGTGACGGTATAGAAATTATTCATTTCCAATACTTGCTCTGGACGGATCGGGTGCGCCATAGGACTGGCATCCTCGGCAAACTGTGCGGTGCGAATCAGCTTCACTGCATCTATCCGGCTTAAGGTGGCAGAAGCCATATCAGCACTAAATTCCTGATCGCGGAATACCGTCAGCCCCTCTTTTAAACTCAGCTGAAACCAGTCGCGGCAGGTGACACGGTTACCGGTCCAGTTATGAAAATATTCATGACCAATAATCGACTCGATATGATAGTAATCGTTATCGGTGGCAGTTTGTTCATCCGCCAGTACATATTTACTGTTAAAAATATTCAGGCCTTTATTTTCCATGGCCCCCATATTAAAGAAATCAACCGCCACTACCATATAGCGATCCAAGTCATATTCCAGACCAAACCGCTGTTCGTCCCAACGCATCGCACGCTGCAGCGCAGCCAGTGCAAAAGCAGCACGGCGGCCCTTGCCTTTTTCAACAAAAAATTCCAGCACCACCTCGCGGCCACTGGCGGTGACAAAGCGATCCGCCAGCACATCAAAATCACCGGCGACCAGGGCAAACAAATAGCTGGGTTTAGGAAAAGGATCATGCCAGGTTACTGCTGTGCGGCCATCAGCTAATTGTTCAGTGGCAATCTTATTGCCATTGGACAGTAAAAACGGCAGCTGAGCCTGGTCTGCGACAATAGTAGTCGTAAAAACTGACAGCACATCGGGACGGTCCGGATAATAAGTAATACGCCGAAAACCCTCAGCTTCACACTGAGTACAATAGACGCCATCGGCCAGATACAACCCCTCTAGCGCAGTATTCTGTTCCGGGTTAAGTTGCGTTACCACTTCCAGGATGCCAACGTCACCCGGCTCATTAATCGCCAACCCTTTATCACTAAGCTGATAAGCGTCTTCGCCAAGCGGTGCATCATTTAGCCGGATGCTGATTAACTGCAGCGCCTGGCCATCCAGCCACAAACTGCCAGCCGTCTGCCGTCGGAACTTTAATTTACTGTAGACCCGGGTTGCGACCGGATCCAATTCCACACGTAACAGGGTTTGCTCAATAACAAAAGCCGGGGCTTGATAGTCAACTAAACGTTTTGGCTGACGGATTTCACTCATACTGCAGATCCCTACTTCATATACTGTCTTAAGGTAAAAAGCCTGAATCTCTTCAGGCTTTTTTCTTAGCTATTTTTACCGGCCAAACCTGGCAACACCGCATCGGGTGGCGTCAAGCGGAGGATCTTAACCCCCAGATAAGCATAGATCACCGCCAGCACCGGGTTTATCAAATTAAAGAAGGCATAGACCAAGTAATCCAGCGGATTAACATTCAGCACACCATGCATATAGGCACCGCAGGTATTCCACGGAATCAACGGACTGGTTATGGTGCCGCCATCTTCCAGAGCCCGGGATAAGTTGACCGGTGCCAGGCCGCGACGCTCATACTCCTCTTTATACATCCGGCCGGGCATCACAATTGACATATACTGATCGGCGGTCAGGATATTGGTTGCCAGACAGGTTGCCATAGTACTGGTAATCAGTGAGCCGGTGCTACGGGCGAACGCCAGAATTGACTGCACAAATTTCCGTAGCAGGCCAATATGTTCCACCACAGCGCCAAACATCATCGCCGAGAAAATCAGCCAGATGGTGTTGAGCATGCTCGCCATACCACCACCACTGAGCAAATCATCCATATCTTTATTGCCTGTGCTGATGCTAAAACCAGCAAACAGGGTTTGCCACACCAGTTTTGCCACCGCAACGGCGGCAGGTAATTGCTCATCGACTAAGCGGTTTATCAGCTCTGGCTGGAACAACACTGCCCAGACACCACCTAATAAAGCACCGATAAAAACGGTTGGAAAGGCTGGCACTTTGCGCATTGCCATAAATAACAGTACAAACAACGGTACCAGCGTCCATAGGCTGATATTAAATTGACTGTTCAGTACCGCACTGATTTGTTGTACCTGCTGCAGATCTGCACTAACTTCAGTATTAAAACCGATAATCAGGAAACCAAAAACGGCCAGCACAATGCTGGGGATGGTGGTCCACAACATATGCCGGATATGCTGAAATAAATCTGCACCGGCTACGGCGGGCGCCAGATTTGTCGTTTCACTTAACGGCGAGATTTTATCGCCAAAATAGGCACCGGAGACAATGGCACCCGCAGTAATTGCCGGTGACAGCCCCAAACCCGTGGCTACGCCAATCAGCGCGACGCCGATAGTGGCAGCAGTAGTCCAGCTGCTACCGATACTCATCGCGACTACGGCACACAGGATACAACTGGCGGCATAAAACCAGCTCGGGCTCAGTACCTGCAAACCATAATAGATTAAGGTTGGTACTGTGCCGGATAAGAGCCAGGTACCGATTAGCGCACCGACCGCCAGTAAAATCAGTACGGCCGCCAATGACAGCGAAATGCCCTTTACCATCGCGGCTTCAAGATCAGACCAACTGTAGCCGTTTTTCAAACCAATAATGATCGCGACACCAGCGGCAATAAAGAGTGCGATTTGATTTGGCCCGTAAGACGAGTCACTACCAAAAAGTATGACCGACGCCGCCAATAACAGAATCAGCACCAGCATCGGTAGAATGGCATCCAGCAAGCTTGGAGCTCGTAGCTGAGTTTGTTCCATGTTCACCATGCTCCGCTTACTGGTTAGTCAGGCTGCGGAACCAGTCCAGCACGCCGATCAGATTTAAAAATACGATAATCACCGCCACCGGCGTTAACCAACGGATAGCCAAACGCCAGATTTGATAGGCAAAGGGTGTCGTTGCCAGTTCTTCACGGGTCGCTTTTTCCGTCATGACCCAACCAACAAAGATTGCAATAAAGAGTCCTCCCACCGGCAACATAATTGCGGACGTCAGATAATCTTTAAGCTCAAAAAAGTTACTGATTGGCTTACCAAGAATAGTCCAGTCCAGGCTGGCCCAGCTGGCACCGGCAAAGGAGAATACCGTCAGCAAACCGAGTAACCACAGCGACAAGCCGGTTGCAATGGTCGCCTGATAGCGTTTTAAGCCTTTGGTTTCGACCAACCAGGCAACGGTCGATTCAATCATGGCGATGGTAGAGGTAAAAGCGGCGAACACCAACATCACAAAAAATAGCGTACCAAACAGCGTGCCAAATGGCATGCTACCAAAAGCAATCGGTAAGGTAACAAAAATCAGCCCTGGCCCTTCTGCCGGCGTTAGTCCATAACCAAATACCAGTGGAAATATTGCCAAACCAGCCAACAGAGCGACGGCCGTATCGCACAGTGCAATTAATATCGTTGTTTTACCGATAGACACATTAGTCGGCAAATAAGCCCCGTAAATCATCATAGCGCCAGAAGCTAAACTCAGACTGAAAAAGGCATGCCCTAATGCCAGCAAGACGCCGTTCACCGTCAGCTTTGAAAAATCCGGTTTAAACATAAATTCAGCGGCCTGCGCAAAGTCGCCATTGAAACCAGAGTAAAGCGCCATCACAAGCAGCAGTACAAATAAGGCTGGCATCAAATAATTAACTGCCTGCTCCAGACCTTTGTGCACACCACGCCCCACCACATACACTGTCGCCGCCAGAATAACAGTTGAAAATCCAATCAGTAACAGCGGGTTGCTGATAAAACTACCAAACTCAGCGCCAACTTCTGCGGCTGGCATGCCGACAAAATCACCACTGGCCGTTTTAAAGACGTAATACAGTGCCCAGCCGGCTATCACCGCATAAAATGACAGGATCAGGTAACTGGCAACTAAGCCGCTCCAACCCGCCAGTTGCCAACGGGTACTGCCATTAGCCTCTAAGGCCAGCGTTTTTACTGATAAACCGGGGCTCTGCCTGCCGCGCCGGCCAATCAACACTTCCGACATCATAACCGGAATACCGATCAGTAAAATACACAGCAGATAAACCAGCACGAAGGCACCGCCGCCGTTCTGACCCATAATGTAGGGGAATTTCCAGATATTTCCCAAGCCGACTGCAGCACCGGTGGCGGCAAGAATAAAAGCCAGACGGCTCGACCAAAGGCCGTGCACGGATTGACGTGTTCCCGACATAGTTAACCTTTATAATTATTATGTTGTTGTAATACGTATTATCATTATTGAGAAAAGGCGGTTAACACCGCCCTTTTCGCTTATGCTGACTTACTTTTTGGCCAGCCGGTTTAACTGCAACCAGTCTGACGTGATATGGGCAGCTTCTTCTAAAAATGGATCCAGCTTGCTCAATACCTCAGGTGCGTCGTCAACCGAAGTAACCGCAGGTAATTCCAGACGTTTCAACCGCTCATTGGTACGTTGTAACGCCCTGGCCTCATCACTTTTACGCTTAGCAATGCGCTCCGCTTTATTTAACGATACCCGCTTTTCATCTTTCTGCTGCTGATATTCAGCGATATCGGCGGCCAGGTACTGAAACTCAACTTCATTCGCAATACGCTGCAAATGTTTTTGTTGTAACGTCGGGATAACCTGTTGCAGATCTTGCTGCGCCGCATACTGCGCCGGGGTGATCGCATCCCAGGGCAGAGCATAGTCTTCCTTACTCTCACCCCAGTCCGCAGGGTCGATTGCCGACGGGAAGCTAATATCCGGAATCACACCTTTATGCTGGGTACTGCCACCATTAATGCGATAGAACTTCGCCATGGTGTATTGCACACTACCGAGCTGTTGCTCAAACATATCGTAGATCCGACCTATTCCGCGATGTTGCTGCACAGTTCCCTTACCAAAGGTCTGCTCACCTATCACCAGGGCCCGGCCATAATCCTGCATCGCTGCAGCAAAAATCTCAGAGGCTGAGGCACTGTAGCGGTCAACCAGTACCGTTAGCGGACCATCATAAAAGGAAACGCCATCGCTATCACCATTCAGACCAATCTTGCCATCGCCATATCGGATTTGTACCACCGGACCACGATCGATAAATAAACCGGTTAACAGGGTAGCTTCTTGCAGGGAGCCGCCGCCATTACCACGTAAATCAACGATCAGAGCTTCAACTTTTTGCTCGTTCGCCTCGGCCAGTAGCTTTTTCACGTCCTCAGACAAATTGTTATAAAAGCCCGGGATATTAATGACGCCAACTTTAGACGTTAATTCGCCTAGTTTGGGCTCCAGTACTTCAAATTTTGCTGCCCGGTCTTCCAGCCGGATCTTATCGCGAACGATCTCCACCACCTGAGTCTGGCTGTTTACATCACTACCGCCCAGTACCTGTAAACGAACTTTACTACCTTTGGGACCTTTGATCAGATCCACTACATCGTCCAGGCGCCAGCCTACAACATCAACGAAATCTTTACTGTCCTGCGCTACGCCAATAATACGATCTTTTGGCTTTAAGCGTTGGGTCAGATCCGCCGGCCCACCCGGCACCAGACTTTGGATTACCGTATAATCCTCATCGGCACGCAGTACCGCACCAATGCCTTCCAGCTGCAGGTTCATTTCCTGCTGAAAACGATCGGCATTACGCGGAGATAAATAGGAGGTATGGGCTTCTACCGCTCTGCCGAACGAGTTCATGACTAACTGGAATACATCTTCGCTATTCGTTTGCATCAGGCGTTTCTGCGTATTGCGATAACGCTTAACCAAAATTTCTTTGGCTTCCGCCAGAGTTTTACCGGTCAGTTTTAAATTGAGTAAGTCGAACTTAACCCGTTGCCGCCATAACTCATCCAACTCGGCTCGGTCTGAAGGCCAGGCTGCATCTTCACGGTCATAAACGTAATAGTCATCGGCTTCAAAATTGTGCTCTTGCTCCAGTTGCTGGATGGCAAAATCAAAACGTTCAAAACGCCGTTGCTGCGCCAAATTGAAGAAATCGAATGCAAAACTCAGGTTGCCACGATTGATCGCATCGTCAAATTGATTGCGATATTGCTCAAAGTCGCTGACATCGCTGGCTAACAGGTGGTTACGGTAGTAATCAAGGTTTTTCAGGTAGAGGTCAAAAATTCGCCCTGACAGCTCGTCATTCAACTGCACCGGTAAATAGTGGGCCCGGGTAAAGGTTGCCGCTACCCGTTTGCTGGCAGTCGCATGTTGTGGCGACTGGCTAATGACCGGTAAGGCGCTGATATCAACCGGCGTTGTGGTCTCTGCAGCAACGCCAAGTGCTAAAAATAAACCAACAGCTATCAGGGAAAATTTTTTCATAACACTCTCAGTTTGCGTCAGGCCTGAAACAGGCTGTCCTGACGTGTTTTGATCACCATTCCGGAGTTTAACTGTACCGTCACATCCGGCAGGTTTACTTCTGTTACTGTCGCTGGCATTGGACTTGAGCCTAACTTCACCAGCACCTTAGCGCCGACCACTGTGTGTTGCGGTGCTAACGCCGCTAACTCTACCGCAGCCGCAGCAGGTTTAACGACAGGGCTTTGTACCGCTTTAACCGGCGCTTTCACACTCTTAGAGGCAGCTTTAGGGTTTTTGTTCGGTCTTTTTTGTTCTGACCGTACCGGTTTAGCTGCGCCCGGGCTTCTTTCAGCTTGCACCGTCTTTGCCGCCAGCGCTTTTTGCTCCTGTTGCCGGATCTTACGTTTCTCAGCGGCTTTTTGTTTACTTTCTGCCAATAATTTTGCCGCATGCTCCGCTTGCTGAGCATCTATCAGCTCAGCAGGCTGGCCATCTAAGTCGACCCGGCTGGCACCTTCTTTGGTGGCTTCCAGGTAACGCCAACTTGAGGTATAAACCCGTAGCGCTTGCCGCAATTGGGTTTTACTCACAGCGGCATCCTCACCCAGGCGAGCTGCCAGATCTTGAAAGATCCCCACTTTTAAGGGTTTTACCGGACCCTCGCTAATAAAGCATAGCGGAAAATTTGCGGTTAAAAAGCTTAAAACCTCTTTTACATTCGCTGGTTTTTCCGCTACCGGCGTCGCCAGTTCAGAATTTACAGGGGTATCAGCCGTTACAGGGGTAGCAATTGTCATGCAGCATTCACTCTTCTTCATCAGCAGGCTCATCGTCAGCCATGCCTTCTTCTATTTGTTGTTGGATATAGGACAGTGCCCAATCAATCAGTTCGTCTTCGTCAGCATCCAGTAATACCGTATCGCCACGCAGTTGCTCCCACAACAGTGGCATTAACTGGCGAATGTGCTTAGTGGTTAAACTATCAGGTAGCGCATCCCACACTGCGTGCACTATGGTATTAAATTTATCGGCAACCAGCTCTTCTTCGCCATCCCAGTCACCGACGTCTTCCACCTGCAGCAGGTAATCCTGCACTGAGAGCAAGTCTTTCATCAGGCGGCAACCAAGGCTTGTTCAAATACCGCCACCAGTGCCGCCAGACCTTGCTGGTCGGCATCGTCAAAGCGGTTTAGTGACGGACTGTCGATATCCAGTACCGCAATAATGTCACCGCCTTGCCGTACCGGTAACACAATCTCTGAATTACTGGCAGCATCACAGGCGATATGCCCCGGGAATTCATGCACATCGGCAACGCGTTGGATTTCACCCGTTGCGACACAGGTGCCACAAACGCCCTTGCCTACCGGGATCCGCACACACGCTACCTTGCCCTGGAACGGCCCCAGCACCAGTTCGCCCTGGCGCATAATATAAAAGCCTGCCCAGTTTAAATCGGGCAGGCTTTGAAATAATAAAGCACTGAAATTGGCCATATTGGCAATCACATCGGTTTCTTCCTGCAGCAAAGCCTTAGCCTGCTGCAGCAATTCAGCATAGAGTGCGTGTTTTTCGCTCGACATCTTCGTTCGTAAAGTGAGTTAGGGTCAAAAGCAGTACATTACTTGTTTTAAGCACTAATTTAAACCTTTTTTAGCGCGTCGCGCTGGCGGCCAGGCGCAGTCAGTACACTAAACAGCGTTAATTGCTGCTTATTTCAGCAAGGGCCGCTCGCGGCGTTAAACTGTAACGGATTGGCGGGATACAACAGCTGTGGTGCCTGACTCTGATGACTGAACTTGCGGGTGTCTTTATATGGCAGCTTCATAAAGCCCCCAACTCCGTCACCACTGATTAAACCGACCTTACTGAGAATACTCTGCAGTAGCCGGTTAAATTCTGGTTCAGCCGCCGGATCCAGCAGGCGGTAGTAGCTGTGGATTTTCATATATAAGGGCGTGACCTCAAAGATAATACAACCGGTATGCCGGATCAGGTTAAGCCGCGCGATATCGTCCATAATGGCATCGGGTAATACCAATTGCTCATCCGGATCCTTACCATCTTCAAAGTAAGAGTGCTGCTTACTGGCTTCCTCTGCACTGAGTACCGGCGCCAGCTGATACGGAATACGACTCTCTGCTGGCGCCACAAAGGGCTCAGCTTCCGATGCGCGGCTAATATGAATAGTATTGCGGGCATTAAATAGACAGGCTTTAAAGATCCCGACCTTGCCGATAGCACGGGCCAGCGTCACCACATTATTAACCGCCAACGCGAAGGCCTGACTCAGGCTCTGATCATATAAATTCAGACTGCTGTCGATATAGATGCCGCCGGCCTGCCAGTGGATGGCTAAACCGCCTACGACCGGATAGCGCCCGAGCCGGCTGACGGCAGCGATAAAGGCTTTTTCGGTTTCGCCCATCCCTTCCAGATAGTTTTTGTAATAGCGTTCCAGCTGCACATCATCGACGTAGGCGATATCCAGCTCTTCGTTATGCTCGCGTAAAAAGGATTTGCGCGACGAGTACACCACGGTATCCAGCTCACGCCGCTGTGGGCTTACCCAAACCGGCAATACAGGGCTGTCATCAAACAGCGGCAGCTCCGGTAATACCAACTGCTTTAAGCGCGGCATCTGCTTAATAAAATAATCACCGGCCTGCTGGCGTAATGTCAGATCATCGGCCAGCATACTATCAAGCATGGTGGCAAACTCCAGCGGCAAACCCAGACTACGTGCCGGAATAGCTTTGCGGCCGAAGCGGCAGGCCTGCCCCGAGGCCAGCGCATAGAGGGTACTGGCGACACCCTGCTCGTCAAAGCGCGGGCTGGATAACTGACCGCTGCGCTGTTCCGGGCCAATAAAATAGACATCACCCATCCGGGCATTGGAGTGCTGCAGATCGGCTGACATCAGCTGCATCACATTATTCGACAGATAATGCCCCTCATGATCCAGCTGAGCAAACACCGAGGAGCCCCAGTCAATCAGGCTCAGGTGGCCGCTTTGCTCCTCAAACACCAGATTAGACGGCTTAATATCGCCATGGACGATCGGCGCCGGCGAGCCGTCTTTTTCGATACTACGTAAATATTGCAGCAACTCAGCCAGTTGTGCCGCCAAATCTACCAGCAAACGTACCGGTAAACGGCCGTGCTGCAGGCTGTATTGCTCTAAATCGATACCCGGCGCCCGATCCATCATCAGAATGCCCTGCTTGCGCACGACCTGATAGGTGATATAACGCGGCACCGCCGGATGTTGTACCTGCGAAAGCATATAGGCTTCATCGGCAAGCCGTTCCTGAATATGCTGCGGCAGATTGATCCGCGAGAACTTAAACACATAACATTCATCATTAATGCCTAAGCCGGCAAAGGCAAAACCATAAGCACCTTTACCGAGTAAATGGATATCCCGGTATCCCAGCTGTTGTAATTTGCTGATACAAAGCGCCACCCAATCTTTCAGCTTTTTCGCGTCATTGGCATTTAGCAGATAGATCGACTGTTCTTCCGGGATATAGAAATTGCGCAGATTACGTTCTTGCATCAGGGCCATTACTCAGCAATTTGACTCAGCTATGTTATTTAACGAAACCACGCGCCATCTGGGCACTGATATTAAAATACCAGCTAAACTCATGCTCATCGCGTGGATTAACGATGGTCATCAAATCATATGGCTGCTCTTCGTGCCACACCAGCGCCTGAGCCTTCGCATTAAAACCATGCAGATTAATAAAGGCGTAAAGTTCAGTGGTGCTGGTACAGAAAAATGCGGTTTCCGGCGTTTTACCATCTCCACTTTGCCAGATCGCCGCCATCAGACCATCTAACACTTCCTGATGATACTCGCCCTGCTCGGTATTGCCCGACTCAAACTGACAGACCATAGCACCATAATGGCCGTTTAAGCTGATAAACTGCTCCGCTAACAAGTTCGACGTATGGCTCAGACACTGCTGCCAGTCTTTTTTGGCGATAGCTTCAAACATCAGGCTGGACAGTGCCCGCTCCACCATACTGTATGGCCGGTAAGCTGAGGTTTTGGTATAGGCCTGCCGCAAACTGGCCAGTCGCCTTGGCTCTGGTGCTTGCTGCACCTCTGAGAGCAACAGCTGATAGTGCTGGTCCGCCGCATCTTGTTGCGCTCTCTGCGCGGCAGACATTGGGGGAGCAGCAGTCATTGGAGGCGAAGCAGACATCGCAGCTGCCGCACCCTGCTGTGATTGAAGCTGTTGAGCACAGCCACTCAGTAATAGCAGTAAGGCTGTTAAAATACCGATCCTAAATACCATAGTAGTATCCTTTGCTAATGGTTTTATTCATCTAAGGGCAAGCGCCCGGCCCGTACGGTGCGTCTTTGCACCGCCTGTTTCAGCACCTGATAGTCAGGCACCACCAGGGTCAGTTGCTTTGCCGCCCGGGTAATACCGGTATACAGCAGCTCGCGGCAGAGTACCGGGTTATCCCGCTCCGGCAATACCAGCACGGTATGACTGAACTCTGAGCCCTGCGACTTATGCACTGTCATTGCAAAGACGGTTTCAACAGCGCCCAGGCGGCTGGGTAAGATCCACCTTAACTGGTTATCAGCATCGATAAAGACCACACGTTTTTGCTGATCCTGTGGTGAAACCAGGACAATGCCGATGTCACCGTTACGCAAATTCAGATTATAGTCATTACTGCTGATCATCACCGGCCGCCCCTCATACCAGCTATCCTGCTGCAAATTGCGACTGGCCGGCAGTTGTGGCAAGGCCTGTTGAACCAGCTGATTTAAACCGGCAACGCCAAAAGGACCTTCACGCACGGCCGTTAATAACTGAAATTGCTGATAGCTGTTAAGCACCGCCCGCGCCCACTGCTCAATAGCGCCCGCCTCGGCATCCGCTGCAGGTTTAGCCGCTAGCTGCTGCCAGTAGGCGGCAAAGCCACGGCGGCACAAGGCCGCTAACTGTTGCAGCGGATCTTGCTCCGGCTCCCCGGCTAATAACTGCAGATCCTGATAGCCCGCCTGACCTGATAACAGATAATCGACCTGCGCCTGCTCACCCTGATTGACCGCGCGGGCCAGAGCACCTATACCACTGTGCTGATCAAAACGCCGGCTAACCCGCAACATCACCACCTGTTGTAGCCGCTGCCGCGGCGCGCTGGTTGCCAACTGCGCCGGTATAGGTGCGGCGCTGAATTGCTGCAGATAAGCCATAGTTTCTGCACTATAGCCACCCTGCTCGGCATCCTGACAAAGCTGTCCTAAAATAGCGCCGGCTTCCACTGAGGCCAGCTGATCCTTATCACCTAATAAAATCAGGCGGCCATCCGCCGGCAGTGCCGCAAGCAGCGCCTGCATCAGCTCAATATCAATCATACTGGCTTCATCAACAATCAACACATCAAGCGCCAGCGGTTTACTACGCTGATGCTTAAATTGCCGGCTGCCGGCTTGTACCCCCAACAGTTTATGCAGGGTCGCGCTGTCGGCGCGGATCGCAGCAACCGCGCTCTGCCAGTCCGCTGCCAGCGCCTGTAAGCTTTGCATCGCCTGAGTAATCGCCTCTTTCATCCGCGCCGCGGCTTTACCGGTAGGCGCCGCCAGCTTGATGGTCAATGGCGTAGGCGACAAACGCTGTAACAGCGCCAGTAAGCGCACCAGGGTATAGGTTTTACCGGTACCCGGCCCGCCGGTGATCACACTAAAACGGCTACGCAGGCTGTTGGCACAGGCCAGTTTTTGCCAATTGATCTGAGCAAAGGCATCGCCAGCGCTAACTGCTAACGACTCAGCTCCAAACAGCTGATCCAGATAAAGTTTTAGCTGCGCCGGCTCTGCCGGCAGGGTTACCGCTTGCATTAAAGCGCGCAAATCGGCGGCGATCTGTTGCTCTGCTGACCAATAGCGGGCGAAATAGAGTATCTGTTGATCCAATACCAGCGGCCGGCCCGGCGCTGCGCTGGCAATCGACTCAGCGTTGGCCGGTGTTACAGTAAGCACCGTATCACACTGTACCAGGCAGGCCTCCAGCTCTTCCAGACTATATGACGCCAACAGCAGTGCCGGATCCGGTAACAGACTGCCATCCTGCTGGCTTAACGCCTCAGGGGTTAACTGCGCACTCTGGTAATTGAGCAGCTGTGGCGCATCGGCCAGTAAATCCGCCAGTGGCAAACAGACATGGCCGCGGCCAACCTGTCGTGACAGAAAGGCAGCAAGCAACAAACTCAGGGGTTGTACTGTGGGTGCGTTCTGCGCCAGAAAGCGGGCAAAGGCCAGGTCAAGCTGACTTAACAGCTGCTGGCGCTGATAGGCGGCCAGTAGCGCCAGCATCGCCTGACGATCCTGTAGCCGTTGTAATACCTCAGGTAGCACTGCACTAATCAGCATCGGCGACCTCCACAGCAGACTGAGGCTCTTGTTGCATAAAGTATTGCTCTAAACTCAGGATCAACGACTCCGGTACCCGATCGATAAAGGCGCCCCGGCTACTGGCTTGCTGGCCACGCAAAAACAGATACACCACGCCGCCGACATGCTGCTGATAGCTGTAAGCGTCTTTTAAGCGGGCTTTTAAAAGCTTATGCAATGCCAGGCTATAGAGCACATATTGCAGTTCATAGCGGCTTTGTAAGATTTTCTGTTGCATCGCTGCCGGGTGATAAGCCGCATCATCCGGCCCCAGATAGTTTGATTTGTAATCCAGCACGTAGTACTTACCCTGATGTTCAAACAGCAAGTCGATAAAACCTTTTAACATACCATTTAAGTAGTTGCGGCTAAGCTCTGGTCTGGCGGCACCGGCCAGCACAGCGGCATTAACCCGCTTGTCCAGTTGCCGGGTACTGCCCCCCTGCACGGCGAACCAGAACTCAGGCTCAGCCCGATAACTACGCAAGGCATTAAGTGCTACCTGCCCACCACCCGGTAACGGAAAACTCAACTGCAGATAGCCATGTAACCAACGACCTAATAACTCAGCGCGCTGTGCCCAGCTGCCGTGGCGGCAACGCCGGGCAACCAGGCTTTGACACAGCTCAGGATCGGCTGCCACGGCGGCGAAGCCGTGCTCGGCCGCATCCTGCAACAAGTTATGCAGCAAGGTCCCTGGCCCGGCGCCGCGTGGAAAGTCATGCAAACTGACTAAGTCTGGCGTTGCTGGCAAGGACTGCGCGACAGCGGCAAACTGCACTGTACTGTCTGCAGCCAAGGCTTCCGGGGAGGCATCCGGCATGGCTTCTGCAAGCAGCGCACTGGCCTGCTCTTCCAACAGGTTATGCTCCAGCGCGGTATCGCCCTGACTGGCAGCACCATAGGTTAACGCCGAATAACTGGCGATCCACCAGGGCACAAATGGCTGCGCGGTATTGCGTTGCCGCGCGGCAAACTGTGAGGCTGAGCCACTAAGCACCGGCGGCAAATGCTGCGGTGTGCTAAAAGCAGGCAAGGCAACCACCTGAATGTCATTGGCATTAGCAGGCCACAGCGCCTCGGCTTGCTGTAGCAGCTGCAGCGGCTCTGTCGCCTGATCACAGCCCAGCAGATAGGCCAGCGCTGAGCGCTGCCAATCACCTACCGGACTTAAACTAAGCCAGGTCGCATATTTGGCCCGGGTTACCGCCACATAGAGCTTGCGGATATCTTCGCCCAGCCGCTCCTGATCGGCGGTTGCCAGTTCAAGCTTGCCGGGCGTCAGGCTTTGCACCAGTTCACCGGCTTCATTATGAAAGCTTACCAGCCGGTCATCATGACTTACCGGACGGCACAGGCTGATAAAGGGCAAAAATACCAGTGGATACTCCAGCCCTTTCGATTTATGGATGGTGACAATTTGGATCAGCTCAGCATCACTTTCCAGCCGCACTATCTGGTCGTCAGCTGGCTGGGTAATGGCTTCCTGCTGATACAGATGCTGATAGAAATAGCGCAGCACCGCATGCACACCATCCAGTTTGACACTGGCTTGCTGCAACAGCTCGGCCAGGTGCAGTAAATCGGTCAGATATCGCTCGCCACCGGCGTTCGCTAACACCCGCTCTGCCACCTGAAACTGCTGCACTAACTGGCGGATCAGCGCCAATACGCCGCGCTGCTGCCAGCAGTGGCTAAACTGATAAAACCATTCCTGATACTGCTGCCAAAGCCTATCGTCGTGTCTTAGCGCATCCAACTGCGCTAGCGGCAAGGCCACCAGTGGCGTATAGAGCGCATTTAGCAGCGCCTGCTGATTGGCCGGCTCGGCACAGGCCTGCAACAGTAAATACAGATCGCCGGCCACTTCACTGTCGAACACGGAATTACGATCCGATAAATACACGCTGGCCATACCGCGCTCACGCAGCTGCTGCTGGATCAAATGCCCTTCCTGATGGGTACTGACCAAAATCGCAATATCTTTACTTTGCAGCGGTTGTAAGGTCGTCGCTGTCGCAGCCTCGTGCCGCAGCATAAAACCCGTGCGCCCGGCGGCCGCACTGCCCAGCAAAGCACCAATATAGTCAGCAACCCGGCCCGCCAACTGCTCCCGGTACAGGGTTTTACTCAATGCTTTGCTATCGTCTGCACCCTCGTCGAAACTGCCGGCGCTGGCGGTCCACAAGGTTAAGGCAGCTGCGGCCGGTTGACCGTCAATCACCAGCTCAGCTTTAACGCCCCTGGCGTTAACTTCGGTAAAGGGCAACGGGTTGCCGCTGCTGTCAGCGAATAAAAATGCCTGCCTGGCGGCGCTTTGCTCCGCCGGACGAAACAACGCATTAACGGCCGCCACCATCTGCTTACTGGAGCGGAAGTTGGTGGTCAGCGTATAGTGGCGCCCTAGGGTATCGCGGCGGGCTTGCAGATAGGTGAAAATATCACCGCCACGAAAGGCATAAATCGCCTGCTTCGGATCGCCAATCAAATAGACTGCCTGTGCCGCTGCATTGCTGGCCAGCTGGTATACCGCATTGAAAATGGCGTACTGCGCCGGATCGGTATCCTGAAACTCATCAATCATTGCCACCGGGTACTGCTGGCGTAAAATAGCAGCCAGTGCCGGCCCGGCATCCCCCTCCAGTGCACGCCGGCATTGCTGGATAATGTCATCAAAGCCCATTTTGGCTTGCTGCTGCAGTTGTTGCTCCAGCCGGGCCTTACACCAAGTTACCGCCTTTGGTAACAGTAATGGCCGCAGCGACGGTCCCCCGGAGAGTAGCGCAACCAGCTCCAGCAAGGCCGCCGGCCAGTCCGCTGCCAGCGGTTCGCCCTGATAATGCTGGTAAAACTGCTTGCCATAATTGTCGACAAAAGAGGTTTTTAGTTCAGGTAACTGCTGCAAGGCCTCTGCAACAGGTAAGGCCGTCCAATCCAGCAAGGGGGCAAAATCCTGGCGGGCTTTTTTCAGATTATAGGTTCTGGGTTTACTAAAGCTACCGGCCGCTTCGGCCGCGGCAATCCAATCCAGCCAAGCCGGTAACGCCTGTTGCCAGTAGTAAAAGGCGCTACTGAGCCGCTGCTGATAGGCTTGCTCAGCCGCCAACAGCAGCTCGGCTAACTGTACCGGCTCAGAACTGGCACTGGCCTGGGCCCATAACGGCCGTAGATCATCCAGTAAGGCTTCCGGCTCACGGTATAGAGCCTGGATCTGTTGTAGTTGTTCGCTTGGCAATGGGTAGCAGCAGCTGCGCCAAAAGTCTCTTACCGCCTCTAATTGCAGAGCGCTAAGATCGGTCAGTAACTCCTGTTGAAACAAACTGCCGCTATTAAACGCATGCTCGCGCAGCACCTGCTGGCACCAGCTATGGATGGTTTTTACACTGGCTTCATCCATGGCTTCGCTGGCCATTTGCAGCGCATAGGCACATTCCGGCCAATGCTGCGGCGCGAAATCGGCCTTCAGTGCCTGCAACACCGGATCGGCGCTGGCCGAAGCGTCTCGAAACACCGCCGCCGCCTCCACTAAACGCTGACGGATCCGATCCTTTAGCTCGGCTGTTGCCGCCTTGGTAAAGGTCACCACCAGAATATCCGCCGGCAATAGCGGTGTGCTGCGACTGGCTGCCGCTGTCAGCCTCGGCAGATGCGCCAGAATAAAACGTAAATACAGCGCTGCTATGGTATAGGTTTTACCGGTACCAGCACTGGCTTCAATCAATACACTGCCGTGCAGCGGTAATTGCAGCGGGCTGGTTAGTTCTTGGCTCATGGCTGCTCCTGACTCGTGATTGCTAATGGCTCATGCTGCGCCTGAATCATGGCTGCGCCTCCGCTGCTATATCCGCGGAATTCTGATCTAAAGCGCCTAACGATGCCACCAGGGCACTAAGCGGTTGTGCTGTTGCTGCCAGCAGCTGTTGGAAGAACGGCCGGTAATACGCCACCCATTCACTAAAGCCGGCATCCAACAGTTGCTGTGCCTGCGGGTAATAGCGCGCCAGATAAGGCGTATCGGCCCGCACCCCTGGCTGATACGCGTTACCGTGATAGCGGCCGGCAAGTTTCGACAGACTGTACTCTTCCTGCTTCTGCTCGGCTTTATACCAATCAGCAGCCAGCTCTAATGCCAGCGGTAATGGCTGACACAGCGCCTGTTGTAACCAAGCTGCAAGTTGCTCTAGCTCTGCTCTGGCTTGCGACTCACTCAGCGGCGCCAGGGTCAGAAAACCATCGGCGCCCAGGATCACCGTGCTGGGTGCCTGCGCCAGCACAGTGCAGGCGACCAGATGTTTTAGATACCCTGTAACCAGATTGCGCCACTGATAACTGACACTGCGCGGTTTGACTTCGACCACCTTACTGGCGGTCAGCTCCAGTTGCAGCATCGCCTCTGGCGTGGCATAGAGTGTGTTGAGCTCCGCCTCCAGCAACACATCACCCAGTTGCAGCTGATAAGTCTTGGCCGCGAGCGGCGCACTTTGCTGCACCAGCGCAGACCGTGCCTGATATAACGCCAATACGGTTTGCTCGGTGCGGGCCAGATCCGGCCCGGCTGCTGCACCATAGGGTAACTCACCGGCTTGCTTTAGACGTTGTTGCTGCTGCCGCAGCAGTGCTAAAGCTTGTTCATCATTTTGCGGCTGCTCTGCCAGCAATGCTGTCAGTAGCTGGTGTTTTACCTGCCACACCGCCAGTCCGTTCAAAGCAAAGGGCTCAACATCCGGCAAGGCCTCAGGCGTACTCTGCAGGTAAACCCCTAAGCGGCGCCGCGCCAGTAACTGCGCTGGCTCTTTTAACAGTAGCTGTAAATCCAATAAGCTAAAGGGCGCTTCGGCCTGAAATGGTGCCAAAGGTTCAGCCTCGCCACCGGTAACGCGTACCGCACCACCCAATAACCCGGTTACGCGTTCACCCGAGTGTTTTTCGCTATCCTGATGAATACTAAGCCATTCTTTGGCATAGCTAAAATAAGGTGAGTCTGGCTCGGCAGCAAAGTATGCCGGCGCAAAAGGTTGCAACTTATGGGTGGTTGTCAGGCGTTCGGCCAGTGTCGGGGAGCCCGCTGGCGCTGGCCAAAGTGCATTCAGTTGGTCCTGTAGTTGGCCGACCAGCACCGAAGGCGGCAGTTCACTGTTATCCTGGGCACTGGCGCCAACCCAGCTGATATAGAATTGTTGTCTGGCCGATAACAAGGCTTCTAAAAACAGATAGCGGTCATCTTCACGACGCGAGCGATCGCCGGGCCGGTAATGCAGACGCATAAGATCAAAATCGGTCTTCGGGCTTTGCCGCGGGTAATCGCCCTCATTCATCCCCAGCAAACAAATGCGCTGAAACGGAATGGCCCGCATTGGCATCAGTGTGGCAAAATTCACGCTACCAGCCATAAACCGCTGCTGCAGATTTGGCTCGTCGACACTGGCAAGCCACAGCTCCGCGACGATACTAACAGGTAAAACCGCCGTGAACTGTGCCTCCTGGGTACTCTGCAACCAGCCATCCAGCGTATCGCGTAACCTGGTCAGCAGTAACATTTCCTGCTCATTGTCTGCTGTAAACAGTTGATCTAACAGGTTACTTAGTAGTTGATGCCAATTGGCCGGGCTGCGCTCTACCTGTAGCTGTTGCCAGCAATGCTGTAAGGTTTCTACCAGTGCTGCCAGCGCTCCTATAGCGTGCGCTTCCAATGCTGACACCTCAGCATAAGCGGCGATATCTTGCCAGGATGCGGCCGTGGCGCCGGCAGCATACCCATAAAGCAAGCGGTTCAGCGCAAACTGCCAGCTGTTTTGCTGCCAGCTATAACTTAACCCCAGCCCCTGACGCTGAGTAGCATCCAGACCCCAGCGTGCCCCTGCGGCAGCTGCCCACTGTTGTAGTTGACTGACCTGCTGCTCGCTCAGAGCGAAACGACGCCGCAGTGCCGGGACCTGCAGTAAGTCAAACAGTTCACTGTGACTAAAGCGCTGCGTTGGCGCCTGTAATATCAGCTCCAGCGCCTGCAATAGCGGGTTGCGCTGACGCTGGCCCTGATCGGCCAGCGTATAGGGGATATAACGCGGATCATCCGCCGCCAGTCGGCCAAACACCGCAGCAATATAGGGCGCATAGCTGTTGATGTCAGGCACCATCACCATAATATCGCGCGGTTGTAAGCCAGGATCAGCATCAAAGGCGGCCAGCAAATGGTCATGTAACACTTCCACTTCCCGCAAAGCACTGTGACAACGCTGAAACACTATCGATTTATCGGTTAGCGGATCTGGCGCTGGCCAGTGTTGCTGACTTTCCTGATTGGGCCTGAGGTGCAGAATATCGTGTTGCAGGCGGCCTAATAAATGCGTTGGTTCAGCTTCATCAAACAGATCAAACCGTAAATTGGTAAAGGCAGCCGCTTTGGCTGCCGTTTCATCAAATTCATCTAACAGCCGGATATAGTCCCGTCCCTGTTTGCCCCAGGATGCCAGTAACGGCGGTGCATATTGATGCAACTCTGACAGCAGCAGCGAGCCGGAGGTCTGTTTTTTGCTGCGAAATCTGGGCTTAGCATACTGACGCAGCAGATCGCGGCCGGCGATAATATCGGCCCAATGATACTGACAGGGGTTATGGACGCAGAGCACAATCTGACACAGTCCTTTCATGGCATGCAGCACTTCCAGCGTCTGCCGGGGTAACGAGGAAATACCGAATACCACAATCCGCGGTGGTACGCCGTCGGGGCGCTGCTGCGCCGTCAGGCTGGCCGCAGCACTTAAAAAGCGCTGATGCAGTGCCGCCCTATTGCTACAAATTTGCTCGGCACCGATATCCTGCACCAAAGCCTGCCATAGTTTCGCCTGCCAGCGCTGTTCGTCAGGCAAGGGGATGTTCCGCCCAGACTGGGCCAGTACCAGCTCACCACGGCCCCAACTATCCAGCCAGTCCGCGCGATACACCTGATACTGGTCAAACAGATCGGCCAGCTTGTCGCTTAACTGAAATAATTTGCGCTGATCAGGCCCGGCCAGACTGCTTTGCTGCTCGTCGGTGGCAGTTTGCAGCTGATGAGCCGCAGCGCCGGGTTGAGCCGCGGCCTTATCTGCCGGCGCGATATAATGCGCCAGCGCCTTAAAGTCTGGATCCGCAGCGACCAGTGCCGGCAATAATCGGAGAATACGCCAGCGTAACCGCTGCTTATCAAAGGGGGAGTGTTTCGGAATATCCGGGCCCAGCACACTGCGATAAAGCCGCCATACCAAACGTGCCGGCAAACTGACTTCCAACATAGTCGCAATACCGGTCTGCCGTGCCAGCGCCTGCTTTAACCACTGCGCTATACCATTGGATTGCACCAACAGCACCTCCTGCTCCAGCGGTGGCAGTGGATAGCGATCCAGCAATTCGACAGTTAGGGCGGTCAGATCTTCGAGGCGGTGGCTATGCGCAACAATAAAACCGGGCGTCAGCATCAAGATTCCTTTTCACGGGCGACAGTTAACAGCAGGCAGACAGCATAGAAGATCCGGTTTCAGCTGTCAGACTGTAAATATATCCACTGTACCCTAAACCAGCAGCAGTGCAAGCCAGACACTGCTAACTGCCCGAACTTTAAACAAATTATTTGAACTTGACTTGATGAGGCGCCACTCGCTGATAAGTGGCACTGTGCCCCGGCACCCATTCGCCGTTTTGCAGATAACGCGAACTAACCGTTAAAGTATCAGCACTCAGGGTACTGACCGATTCCACCATCGTAATGCCGTTGGCATTATTTTCGACTGCCTCGCGCGCGATGATCCGCTGATTATTATCTTCAAACGTCATACTGCCGTGGGTATAAAACCCGGCCGTCGTAAAATAGTAGTAATTGATGCTTTGTTTGGCTTCATCCCAATAAATAATCGACTCGCCGCCATAAACGCCATCATTAATCGAATGCACCGTTTTAATAGCGTTGCCGTTTAAAGCCCGCTGCCAGTGCGAGCGGTCAATCATTTTTTCGGCCGCGTCGCTTTGCGTCAGATCGCCCTGCCAGTAGGTATCCAGATAGGGTCTGAAGGGTTCAAGCTTTGGATGTAATGTTGGTTGCTCAGCCTGTAGTGAGAAGTTAAACAGGCTCAATAGCAGGATCAGCAGGACTTGGTTTGCTCGCAGCATGGGGTACTCCGTTATCGTTATCATTATTGAGGATCGGATCCTAAGTAAAACCGATCAGGCCAATAACTGCAACTCGGCCAGCTCGCGATAAAGTGGACAAGTCGCTACCAGTTCGCTATGGCTGCCACTGGCCAGCAGCCTGCCCTGATCCAGCACCAGGATCCGGTCAGCATTTAATACCGTGCTGAGCCGATGGGCGATAATCAGCGTGGTTTTTTGCTGCATCAACTCCTGCAACGCCAGTTTGACCGCATGTTCACTGGCAGCATCCAGCGCACTGGTGGCTTCGTCCAGTAATAAAATTGGGCGATCCGCCAAAATGGCCCGGGCAATCGCAATACGCTGCTTCTGACCGCCAGACAGGCGCACGCCCCGCTCGCCCAGTTGAGTCTGATACCCTTCTGGTAAGTCGCGGATAAACTGATCAGCCCGCGCCGCAACACAGGCGGCAATCACCTGCTCCAGACTGGCCTCTGGCCGGCCATAACGCACGTTTTCCAGCACCGAGTTGGCAAAGATCACTGCCTCCTGTGGCACCAGCGCAAATTGGCGCCGCAGTTGTGCCGGCTCGAGCGCTGTGATCGGCAGTTGGTCCAGATAAATCGACCCGGCGCTGACATCATAAAAACGCTGCAACAACTGAAAGAGGGTACTTTTACCCGCGCCACTGGGGCCAACTAAGGCCACCCGCTCACCCGCCTTCACCTCAAAGCTAAGCTGGTGCAGCACCTGTTGTGCCGGCGACAGCGGATAGGCAAAGCTGACGGCGTCAAAACGTAAATCGCCGCTCAGCGTTGCTGGCAGTGCTATCGGCTGCGCAGGCGCAGCGATTTGTACTGGTTCACTGGCCAGTTCCTGCAGCCGCTCTGCTGCACCCGCCGCCCGTTGCACTTCACCTATCACTTCGCTAATAGTGGCCATGCCGCCGGCAACCATAACCGCATAGAACAAAAACGCGGTAAGTTGGCCGGCGCTGATACTGCCAGTTAACACATTCTGCGCACCAATATAGCCAACCACTGTCACAGCGCCGATGCTAAGTAGCATCACCGAGGCAATAAGTAAGGCTCGATAAAAGATCCGGCCCCGTGCCGCCTCCAGTACCGCATCGATTTTTTGCGCAAAATGCTGTTCATCGCGCAGTTCATGGCCATAGGACTGCACGGTATGAATTTCATGCAGGCTTTCATCAACATGAGCGCCAATATCAGCCAACCGATCCTGACTTTGCCTGGCCAGCTTGCGCACCTTTTTGCCAAGGATAAAAATTGGTGCCAATACCAAGGGCACCGCCAGAAATACCAATAATGTCAGCTTAATACTGGTAAAGGCCATCATCGTCAGGCCACCGATAGCGGTAACCGCTGAGCGTAGCGCCATCGACAGGCTGGAACCGACCACGCTTTGTAACAAGGTGGTGTCGGCAGTAAAACGCGAAATCACCTCACCGGTGCGGGTTTCACTGTAAAACGCCGGTGACAGTTTAAGTAAATGTTGAAACACCTGGTTGCGCAGATCGGCACTGACCCGCTCACCGAGCCAGCTCATAAAGTAGAAGCGGAAAAATACCGCCAGAGCCCCCACCAGCGTGATAGCCAGTACCAGTAACGTCAGTTCGTTTAAACGGCTGCTATTACCGGCAACAAAGCCTTCGTCTACCAGTAAACGTACACCCTGCCCTAAAGCCAGCCAGGCCAGCGAGCTAAGCAATAAAAACAGCAGCGCCGCTAACACCCGGCCGCGATAAGGATTTAAAAACCCGGCAACCCAGCGTAAAACGCCTGGCTGCTTTTGTTGTGGCGAAGCACTCATCATTATTAATTCTGCCCGACTAAAACCTCATAAGTGGCGCTGCAAATAGCGTTAAACAAGAGGCCAACCGATAATTTCCCCTTCCGCTTAAAATGCAGCTCAAATCTATGCGGCGACAGCCGATATAAAAATACTGACGTTAAACCCGTTCTGATCGGAGCTAAGCATGGCCAAATTTCATCCGCAGGCAATTACCCCGGAGCAAACCTCGGAACTGCGTTACTTACATAAAGTGATGCAGGCACTGGATATTCTGGGGGAGCACCCACAGCTGCATGTGGTCGCCTACGGCCGGATCTGGCGCTATCCTGATATGCTGCAAACCGCCATGCGCTATGCGTATCTGGCGCAACTCCATGGTTTTAATATTGAGCCTTTTAGGCGCTGGTATAACCGCGACGCTGAAATCTTCTCACACTATGGGATCCAGTGGTTTAATGGTCAGCCAGGCTAAAATAAACAGTTAAGATCTTGCTTTTTAATTGCTAAAAGCTATTAGGCTATTCGCTTTAAGTTATTTTTCCTTTTCCATATTGGGGTCTATAGTTATTGCAACTTATTGACGTGTCACGCGTCGTACCCTTTGCAATAACCAAAACAGGAGTGACCCATGGACAAGAACACCCCCTCCACTGGTAAGTGCCCTTTCGCGCACGGTGCTAATACCAGCAGCAGCGATAACGTGATGGCCTGGTGGCCGAAAACGCTGAACCTTGACATCCTGCACCAGCACGATAGCAAGTCTAACCCGCTTGGTGCCGACTTTAACTATGCGGCCGAGTTTGCCAAGCTGGATCTGCAAGCCGTTAAAAACGATCTGAAAGCGCTGATGACACAAAGCCAAAGCTGGTGGCCGGCAGACTGGGGCCATTACGGTGGCCTGATGATCCGGATGGCCTGGCACAGTGCAGGGAGCTACCGCATTGCTGATGGCCGTGGCGGTGCCGGCACCGGCAATCTGCGTTTTGCTCCACTCAATAGCTGGCCGGATAACGGCAATCTCGACAAGGCCCGCCGTCTGCTGTGGCCAATCAAGAAAAAATACGGTAACAAAATTTCCTGGGCCGATCTGATGATTCTGGCCGGTAATATGGCCTATGAGTCGATGGGCTTTAAAACCTTCGGCTTTGCCGGTGGCCGTGAAGATATCTGGCACCCGGAAAAAGACACCTACTGGGGTAGCGAAAAAGAATGGTTGGCCAAATCCGGTAGCGAAGGCAGCCGTTACTCTGGTGAACGCGATTTAGAAAATCCGCTGGCTGCGGTAATGATGGGTCTGATCTATGTCAACCCGGAGGGTGTGGATGGCAATCCGGATCCGCTGAAAACCGCCCACGATATGCGCGTTACCTTTGCCCGCATGGCGATGAACGATGAAGAAACGGTGGCGCTGACCGCTGGTGGTCATACTGTCGGTAAGGCGCACGGTAATGGCCGTGCCGAAAATCTGGGCCCGGCACCAGAAGGTGCTGAATTACATGAGCAGGGTTTTGGCTGGATGAACCATAAAACCCGCGGTATTGGCCGTGATACTGTCACCAGCGGCCTTGAAGGTGCCTGGACCAGCGAACCGACCAAGTGGGATAACGGCTACTTTAAAATGTTGCTGGAACACGACTGGGAGCTGAAAAAGAGCCCGGCCGGTGCCTGGCAGTGGGAGCCGGTAAATATTAAAGAGCAGGACAAGCCGGTTGATGTTGAAGATAGCGCCATTCGCTATAACCCCATTATGACCGACGCAGATATGGCGCTGAAAATGGATCCTGAATACCGTAAAATCTCGGAGCGCTTCTACCAAGATCAGGCCTACTTTGAAGATGTATTTGCCCGGGCCTGGTTTAAACTAACCCACCGCGATCTGGGACCAAGAAGCCGTTATCTCGGACCAGATGTGCCAACAGAAGAACTGATTTGGCAAGATCCGGTACCGAGCGTGAGCTACAGCCTGACTGCAGCCGAAATTAGCGAGCTGAAAGCAAAAATTCTGGCCAGCGGTTTAACAGTAAGTGAGCTGGTTGCCACTGCCTGGGATAGCGCCCGCACCTTCCGCGGTTCAGATTATCGCGGCGGCGCGAACGGTGCCCGCATCCGGCTGGCGCCACAAAAAGATTGGGAAGCCAATGAGCCGGTAAGGTTACAAAAGGTACTGAAGGCGCTGGAGGGCATTCAAGCTGGCCTGAGTAAAAAAGTCAGCCTGGCTGATCTGATTGTACTGGGTGGCTCGGCGGCGATTGAACAGGCAGCTAAAGCGGCCGGTGTGAATATCACAGTACCTTTTGCACCGGGCCGTGGCGATGCGACTCAGGCGCAAACTGATGTTGAGTCATTCGAAGTGCTGGAGCCGCTGCATGATGCCTACCGCAATTATCTGAAAAAAGATTATGTGGTACAACCTGAGGAAATGATGCTGGATAAAACCCAGTTACTGGGTTTAACCGCCCCGGAAATGACCGCTTTAATCGGTGGCATGCGGGTATTGGATACCAACTTTGGTGGCAGCAAGCATGGTGTCTTTACCGATAAGCCGGGGGTGCTGAGCAACGATTTCTTCGTCAATCTGACCGACATGAACTACAGCTGGCAACCGACCGGTCGCAACAGCTATAACATTGTCGAGCGCAGCAGCGGCAAAGTGAAATGGACCGCGACCCGGGTTGATCTGGTGTTTGGCTCCAATTCGATTCTGCGCGCTTATGCAGAAGTTTACGCTCAGGATGATAACAAACAGAAGTTTGTACAAGACTTTGTTAACGCCTGGGTAAAAGTGATGAATGCAGACCGTTTTGATCTCAAATAAGTAGTCTTTACCCAAACAGGCCGGTCACCAGACCGGCCTGTTTCGTAATCTTCATCTCGCCTAAAACTTCGGTACCTGACCTTTTGATAGCCGTTTCTGTACCGCTTCTGCCGTTAACTGTTCAACCCATTGTTGTCGGCTGCGTTCTGTGTGCACTATCGCGCCAAGATCCATTAGTTCGCCACTAAAGCTACTGATCGGATCGCCCGGGAAAAAGTAACTCAGGTAACTACCACAGTCAGTAAATTCCTTCGGGAATAATCCCTTACCAGTATTATTGCCGGCCCGGCTACTAAAGAACTGCTCCGCACTGACATTGACTAACACACTTTCACCAAAACCCGGCGCAATATTCACCTGCGGCTCATTCTTATAATCCCGGGCTTTAAGACAGGACATCTTGCCACTCGCTTCCCATACCGGCTGATCTTTTTGATTACGATTAAATGCCGTCGGTTGACCATAGCGTGCGGTAAGTGACTGCATAAATTGCGCTGACGCTGGCTGATTGCTCAGGATCAATCCCTTACGGGCCACGCCAATTACCCGCACTTCGCCCACCGGACCGGAGAAGAATACCTTTAACACTGCCCCCTGATTCCCCTGCAAGGCTTCTATCCGATCTAAAAACTCCGGGCTGGGCTGCAGATTAGCGCCATCGTTGAGGTCAAACACCGCAGCAACTTCTTCAATCTGTAGCTGGGGATCAAAGCTATTAATGGCGGCTTTAACTTCATCGACCGTCATGCCAAGTTTTATACCGGCAATATCCAACTGCTCTGCCGGTACAGCTTGACTATATTCAGAACAACAAAGCATCAGGCTAATCACCGATGCGCTGAGGATTTTATGCTTCATACTGGCTCTCCTTGATGCATATTGCTGATATTGACTACCAACCTTAGCGACATCAAAACGCCAGTTTTAGTATAGCTGCATTAAAAACTATGATAACAAGGATTACCAAAAGGCAAGTAGCAAAGCTGCGTCCGAACTGTTTAGAACACGGGTGCCAGCTGCGGTAACTGCACCGAGGTTCGCTGAGGTGTACTACCCAAGGTCAGGATAATTTTTGGCACATCCTGCTCGTTTAATAAGTCTTTATGCCAAACCCGCAAGGTATATTCCCCCTCCGGCACCACGGTAAGTTTCGCCTCGCCTTGTTGATTGCTGCGGCTGTAATAAGGCGTATCCAGCGCCACTACCCAGGCAATCATTTCATCGTGAATATTGCAGCCCAGCACAGCAACGCCACTCTGGTCAAACAGCACCGGCGCCGCCGGGGTGCCAACATAGAGCTTGATTTCAAATGGCTTGATAGCAGAAAACGAATACACATGATGCCGCACCGTATCCTCGTTGGGAAAATACACGGCGGTACCGCGCGGGATCACCAGTACATCCGGCACAAAGGTTTTATTTTTTTGCACAATACGGGCATCAGTAACCGGTTGCACGGCAGCGCTGGCGGCGGCAGATTCCAGAAATACCACAGCACCAGCAACAGGTGCGCCCTGGCTATCGGTTACGTTAACCGTTAATTCTGCCGCCTGACTGCTGGCACTGACCAGCAGCATCAGCCACCAGGCTTTAAGGTTCAATCGCTAAGCCCATAATAGTCGCTTTAATGCTGCCTAAAGCTTTTAGCTCTGCCGTTTGCAAATCAACCTGATAAAGCGTGCTGCCAGACCCATCGGCGGCAGTGGCGCTGATCAGGCCGATATTACGCACATCTGAAATATCAAAAGAAATATGTTGTACCGCAGGCAGTGCCAGTTTGCCGACAGTGAATAAGGTGCCGGTGTTCGGTGATACCGCGGGTTCAACGCCTTCAATGCTGCCCTGAGTTACCAGACTCAGTTGAGCCAGATCGATAGCGTAGTTGGTAGTCAGTTTTTCGTTTTGCTGATTATAGGTGTAGGCTGCTGCCACAACAGCTGGTTTGTTCGCCGCATTAACATCTGTCGGGGCGTAATGAAGCTGTGGATCAGTAAACGCCAAAGCGCCGGTTTCCGGATGTAACCGCAGATTCTGGCCATTGGCATTCACCACCCGAATTCGATCCGCGGCCGGGTTAAAGTCAAAACCATATTGCGCCGCGCTAAGGGTACCGCTGGCTAACGCACTGCCAACCTGCGTTAGCTTGCCGCTGGCGGTATCAATCTGGTACAGGTGTCCGCGATCAGATAGCCCAAAGAGCACGCCATACGCCACGCGATAATCGATACCCTGTAGCTTTTCACCTTCGGCTAAGCCTGAAATACTGTGCTGCTGCAGAATGGTAGCGGGTGCCGCTGTGGCGACCTTTATTAATTGTTGTTGTTCAGTCAGTAACCACAGTTGCTCATTACCTTTTAACTCTGGCATCGCTGTCGCAGGCAACGCCATTAAGGCTCCAGCACAAGCTGTTAGGGCTAAGATCAATTTCATCGCGATTTCCTTCTATAGTCCCGGCCGACACAGCCAGTGCTTCCTGTTTACGGTAGCGGCTTTTTTGCAGTTCAGCAAATTAAAGTGTTAATAATCCTGCCATTAAGCCGAGCAAGCCACCAAAAACACCACCCCATACTACTAACCAGCCTAAGTGCTGGCGAATCATGCGCTGAATAATGTCTTTTACCAGCTCCGGCGTCAGCTCGTGTAATCGCTGCTGCACGATCTGTTCTATCTGCTGCTGTAACGCATCCAACTGTGAGCTGTTATGCAGCTGTTTTAACAGCAGCTGCTGAAAGTCGTCACTCGCGGCAATTTGTAGCAAGGCGCCACGTAATTTATCGGTAAAAGGTTGCTCTAACGGCTGTAACACGGCGCTGCCGCCAAACATCGCCAACATAGCACCGAGAGACGACTGCTCAACCGCTTTTTGCAGTGCCCGAAACGCTAAACTTAAATCAACCTCTGCTAACACCGGCTCGAAATCAAATGTCTGACGCTGCGGTTTTTGGCTGTCGATAAAACGCGCAATATTGGCCTGATTAAAAAACTCCGACATCACTAACTGCTGGATCCCCAGTCGGAATTCCGCAAAACGTGCTGGAATCACGCCAGAGCCATATAACAACGGCACCCGCTCAAACAGCATATGAATAGCCAAAGTATTAGTAATAGCACCCGCCAGGGCAAACAGGCCGATATTAAGTAACAGTGGCTCAGCCAGAGCCCAACCTGATATCGTCAGCAATAACGCGATAACATTGGTCAATACATTTTTATTCACCGCAAACTCCTGTGGTCGAATATCTTTCAAATATTTAGCGGGCGCTGATTTTAATCTGCTACCCGGCAGTCGGCAATCTGCTACCACAATTAACACGTAACAGCAGACAAAGGCTGGTTTTTTTGTAAAAAATCCACCTATACTGAACCAAAAAAGGATCTGAAGATGGCTGTATTACAAAAAATCGCGCTACTACAAGGAAAGTTACGTCAGGCTGAGCAAGCCATCGCCGACTATGTCATGGCACATAGCCAACAGATCCGCCAACTATCGTCGCAAGAATTAGCCCAGGCTGTCGGCGTCAGTCAGGCGACCGTTGTTCGTTTTACGCAGAAACTGGGCTACAAAGGCTACCCGGATTTTAAATTTGCAATAAGCGATCATTTACACCAGCAAAGTACTCCCAACGTACAGCGATTGCATGGTGATATCGCGCTGAACGACAGCTTTGCAGAAGTGGCGCGTAAACTCTTAACCGGCAAAATTGAAGTGCTGACCAATACCCTGAGTGCCAATGACCAAAGCAGCCTGGAGCAGGCCTGCCAGCTATTAAATACCGCACGACGCATTATGTTAACCGGCAAAGGTGCGTCCTTTTTGGTCGCTCAGGATTTTTGTCTGAAACTGCGCAAACTTGGTCTGCAAGCCATTGCCGAAAGTGATAACCATATCCAGCTGGCCGATTTAGCCCACTATACCGGCAAAGATTTGCTGGTGGTGATCAGCGAATCCGGTGAGACCAACGAAATGATTGTGGTCAGTCAATATGCGAGAAGCCGGCACATTCCGCTGCTGAGTTTAACCGGTTTTGCCCCCAATACCGTGGCCAAACTCTCCGATCTGAATTTAAAAACCGTTGCCAATGAAAATGCCGCCCGCTTGTCGTCAATTTTGTCACGCAACGCCCAGGAGCTGGTGATTGATTTGCTGTTTATTATGCTAACGCAAAGCTCTGCCAAAGGCCGCAAGATGGTCGAAGCCTCGAATCAGGCCGTGTCTGAGTACCGCAAGCGCTAGGACACGCTCTGCCTTGTATAAAGGCCAGCCAAGCAGCTGCAAAAACAAGCAGCAAATGTCAACACGCCCTAGCAGTCAGCACTATATCTGAGTAAACTACTCAACTATTTATCACTGCCGATTAGCACGCTTATGACAAGGTTTCAGGTCGAACACAGTTACCGCACTCTGCCAGGCGCCTGCTACGCCGATTGCGCACCAACACCGGTGCGCTCGCCCGCCTATCTCGCTTTTAACCAGCCGCTAGCCGAGCAACTGCAATTGCCCGCGGACTATCAGGCTACTTCAGCCGGGCTTGGCTTATTCAGTGGTAACGACTTACCGGTTTGGACTGCCCCGCTCGCCCAGGCCTATGCCGGACATCAGTTTGCCAACTATGTGCCCCGGCTTGGCGATGGCCGCGCAATCTTACTGGCGGAAGTGCGGGATCAAAACGGTCAGCTTTTTGATCTGCAACTCAAAGGCGCCGGGCGCACCCCTTTCTCCCGCGGTGGTGATGGCCGGGCGCCATTGGGTCCGGTGTTACGTGAATACCTGGTAAGCGAAGCGATGCACGCACTCGGCGTCCCGACTACCCGTGCGCTGGCTGCGGTCAGTAGCGGTGAGCTGGTATTTCGCGATGAAACCCTACCCGGCGCGATTTTAACACGGGTCGCCAGCAGTCATTTACGCATTGGTAGCCTGCAATATGCTGCCAGTCAGCCCGATCCGGCGGTGTTACCAGCACTGGCAGATTATGTGATTAACCGCCACTACCCCAACCTTTGGCAGCAGGCTAATCCCTATCTGGCATTGCTGGATACCATTAGCCAGCGCCAGGCCGAGCTGGTCGCACAGTGGATGAGCCTGGGTTTTATTCATGGCGTGATGAATACCGATAATATGAGCTTGAGCGGCGAGACCATTGACTATGGCCCCTGTGCTTTTATGGAAGCCTATAACCCGCGCCAGGTATACAGTTACATCGATCAGCAGGGGCGCTATGCCTATCAGAACCAAGCCGCTGTCGCACAGTGGAATCTGGCGCGACTGGCTGAAGCTTTATTGCCACTGCTGGATCAACATCAACAAACGGCCATTGAGCTGGCAATGGCCGTGCTTAATCAATTTCCTGCGCATTATCAAAGCGCTTACCAACAGCGCTTTTCCGCCAAATTAGGTATTAGCAATAGTACAGAGCAGGATGCGGCACTGATTACTGACTTCCTAAATTTACTCGCGGCCCGGCAGGCCGACTTTACGCTGAGTTTCCGCGATCTGCTAACGCCGGGTACGCCTTATTTGCAGCAGCAACTGGATGCCGAAGACTACCAGATCTGGTTCCGTCGCTGGCAGCAACGTCTGGAACAACAACAGCAAGCGCCAGAGCGAGTAATGGCTAATGCCAATCCGGTTTTTACGCCGCGCAATCATCTGATCCAGCAAGTGATTGATCAGGTGAGTCAGGATGGCGATTTAAGCTTATTTAATCAGCTTAATCAGCTATGGCAAAGCCCCTATCAGGATAACGCGGCTGCCGGGGCCTTTAGTCAGCCAGCCACTGCCGAACAGCGGGTATGCCAGACCTTTTGTGGTACCTAAGCTGCCATCCTTTGCCGTCATACGTTAGTCTTTATCTTGTCATCGGCATGCTACAGCCAGCACAGACCGGCTACAGCACCCAGCTTTGATACAGCGGAATCCCTACCAGAATATTAAACGGAAAGGTCAGTCCCAGCGCCGCCAGCATCGATAACCCGATATCGGCTTGCGGGATGGCCGCTCTAATCGCTGCCGGCGCGGCAATATAGGAGGCGCTGGCCATTAAGGTGGCGAAGACCAGGGCACTGCCCGCTGGCATGCCAATCACGCCGGAGATCACTAATCCGATACTGGCCAGAATCACCGGCATCCCCAGAGCAAATAGCATCAGGCGCCAGTGCTTCCAGGGCAACGGATTACATACCCGGGCAGTACAAAGCCCCATCTCCAGTAAAAACAACGCCAGCATGGTTTTAAAGCCACCCAGCAGCACCGGCGTGATTTCCGACAAGCCGGTATTGCCATAAAACATGCCAATTAACATACCACCCAGTAATAACAACACGCCGCGACTGGTCAGGGCTTCATGTAAAATCGCCAGGCCGTTAGCTTTACTGCCGTTGATATAGCGATACAGCCATAACATCACGACGATAGCCGGCAACTCTAACAGTACCAGATACAAGGTAGTTTGCGCCGATAATTCCAGATTATTCGCCATCGCCACTGCTAATACCACGGCAAAGGTACCGGCGCTGACCGAGCCATAGTGTGCCGCGATACTGGCCGAGTTGGCACTGTCCAGTTTGACCAGTTTACGCAGCAACGGATAAAGCAGCAGCGGGATCAAAGCGCCACAAAAGACAATCAGTGATAACTCCGGCAACAACGGTAACAGCGGCACGCCATGTAAGGCCATGCCCCCTTTTAAGCCAATGACCAGCATCAACAAGATGGACAGGATTTCATATATCGACACCGGTACCTTTAAATCGGACTTTACCAGCCCGGCAATCAGTCCCAAGGCAAAAAACGCTATCACGACATCTGGCATTAAGTTTCCCCTGTAATCGTTATTATCGAATGCGGCGGCGATCTTGCCTGCCAACGGACTTTTATGCTAATTAATAATCACGCAATTTAGTATAGACAATTATCTATGGATGCCCGTCAACTTAGCTTTCGCCTACTGCAGGTATTTCGGCAGGTTGCCCAAAGCGGCAATATCACCGCCGCGTCACGGCTGTTACACCTTACTCAGCCTACCGTGTCATTACAGCTTAAAAAACTTAGTGAAATCATTGGCGAACCCTTATTCGACTATCAGCAGCAAAAGTTACAACTGACCGCCGCCGGCGAGTTGTTGTATCAGGCGGTGCTGGATATTGATGAACGGATATCAGAATTTAATCTGCAATTACATCAGCAACGCAGCGGCAGCGCTGGCTCACTCTCACTGGCAGTGGTCAATACCGCACAATACCTGTTACCGCAGCTGCTGGCCGACTTTGCTAATCAGTATCCGCAGGTGGTGATTAATCTGCATATTGGTAACCGGGCACATATTCTCAGCCGCTTCGAACAGCAACAGGATCACCTGTATTTATTTAGTCACCCACCGCGCGGCGAGTATGTGCAGGCGACACCGGTAGTGAAAAATCCGCTCTACCTGGTTGCCCCCAAGGGACATTGGGCCAGCAAACAACCACAACTTAATTTTAGCCAATTATCGGCTGAGCGTTTCTTATTACGTGAACCGGGATCCGCCACCCGGATGACCTTTGACAGCTGGCTTAGTAGTCAGGCCACCGAGTTAAAGCAGAGTATGCAAATGGAGTCTAACGAGGCGATAAGGCTAAGTGTGAATGCCGGTTTAGGTTTAGCCTTGCTGTCAGCCCATACCTTGCAGGGACAACAACATTTATTGTCAGTGTTACAGGTAAAAGGCTTTCCGCTCAGCAGTCACTGGTATCTGGTACAGCATGCCAATAAACGATTACCGCAGGCGGCAGCCAGGCTGAGCGCTTTTATTAGTCAGCAACTGGCGGGTTGGCAGGATCCGTTGGCGCAAGCACCATCGTCGTAAAAAAGCGTTGATTATCGGTAGCAAATTGCTGCAGCCAAAGACTAAAATCGGCTGCCGCTAACGGCTTAGCAAAATAGTAGCCCTGCACCTGTTGGCAACCCGCCGCCAGTACCCGCGACAAACCAGCCTGATTTTCCAGGCCTTCAGCGGTGACGCTTAATCCCAGCCCCATCGCCAGCTGCGCCGTCGCTTGCACAATCAGGGCATCTTGGGTGTTATGTTCGATATCTTTAATAAAGGCTCGGTCAATCTTCAATTCATGCACTGGTAGATTTTTCAGATAGGCCAAGGATGACTGCCCGGTGCCAAAATCGTCAATCGCCAATTTGATACCGGCAGCTTTCAGTTGTTGTAAATTGGCAACAACTTTACCGGTATCCTGCATGACAGCACTTTCCGTGACCTCCAGCGTCAGTGCCGTAACGCTCACACCGGCTTCTGCCAGCCAACCGAGGATCCTGCCGGGTAAGCTATCATCTAACAAATCCGCTGCGGACAAGTTTACCGCCACCGCCAATTGCGGATGTTGCTGTTGCCAGCTGGCTAACTGGCCAATCACGGCTTTTAACATCCAGTGCGAGATCATACTGATATTACCCGAGCGCTCCGCCAATAGAATAAACTCCATCGGTGAAATAAAACCCAGCTGTGGATGCTGCCAGCGGATCAACGCTTCGGCCGCCACACAACGCTGTTGCTGAATATCAACCTTAGGCTGAAATACCACACTAAACTGCCCGCTTTTCAGCGCCAGCGGCAGATCACGGATAATGGTCAGTTCGCGTTGATGACTCTCATCCTGACCGCTTTGGTAGTACATCAGGCTCAGGCCCCGGGCACGGGCGTTATTCAGCGCGATATCAAGCCGGCGTAGTAACATATTGACGTCAGAGGCGCCCTGCTGACAAGGATATGCCCCCGCCAACAGACTCAGTTGAATGCTGGAGCCGGCCAGATCAAAGGGTGTGCTTAATTGCTGTAGTAGATGTTGCAGTGTGTTCTCTGCTACCGGCTGTGCCAACACCACTAAAAACTCATCCGCGCCGAGGCGGGCACATAAGCGGGCATCAGCCTGCAGTGCCAAACGCCCTGCCAGCTGCTGCAGTAACAGATCGCCATTACTAAAACCGAAGCTGTCGTTTATAAAGCGGAACTTGGCAATATTCAGCTGCAATAGCAGCGTATCCTCTCCCGCCAACAGCGCCGGTAAATGTTTGTCAACGGCCAAGCGATTCGGCAGATTGGTTAACGTATCGCATTCTGCTTGCTGTTGTAGTTGCCGTTCCCGCTGCAGAATTGCTGAACGCATATGAGTTAGCGTATTGGCCAATAGACTGACTTCAGCTAAGGCGACCGCGGGTGGCGCGACCTGCTGGCCACGGCCGATGGCACGGGCGAAATCTACCAGCTTAGCCAAGGGCCGGGTAACGCTGCGGGTGTAAAAAAAGGCCACCACCAGCGCTAACGCCAAACCCAGACTAAAAATTTGCAGTAGTTGCTGACGTAACTGTTGGTAATTCGCCAACCAGCGCTCATTTGGTAAATGCAGAAACGCCCACAGATGCTGCTGCGGACTCAGCGTAAAGGCCTGCGAAATATGATGAAGTGGTTCGTCCAGCAACATTAACTCTTCGCTTACCATTAATTGTTGCATGCTGAGCTGCAACTGCTGCTGTGCTGCGGGATTTAAGGTAGACGTAAGCAACTGCCGCTGTTGCGGCGCCAGGCGGGCAAAGCTGACATCTAACCCAGTGATCTCGCGGATTTGACTGGCCAGGGCCTCGTCGACACTAAAACCCATGCCAACCCAGGCAATAAGATGTGGCGCCCTGACCGGCACCAGCACAATTTGATAAGCTTGTTCACCAATACTCAGAATACTGGCCTGCGACTCTTGCTGCTGCCGTGCTTGCTGCAACAAATCAGTCAGTAAGTTGCTATCTTGCATCGGTGCAGTAGTAGCAAGCAGTTGGCCATCTGCAGCAAATAACAATGCCAGGCTGGCGTTAATACGGGCACCGTGATTCTCAAGCACACTGTTAATGGTTTCAGCTTCGGCGGTAGCAACCGCCTGGCGAAAACCAAAGTCAGCAGCCAATAAGCGCACACTATCGGTTAACTGGTTGCTACGCACCTGCAAAGTTTGCCGGAACACCTTGGTGGCAACCTGTAACAGTTGCCGTGCCTGTTGCTCACTGTCATTACGCATAGTAGTCAGGGTGGCGTAACCGGTAACCAGCGCCAGCAACACCAACAGCCCCAACAGTAACAGCGTCAGTTGACTGCGTAATGAACGAAACATCAAACTCCTTAGTCGCCCGGTTTAGCGTTTAAAGCGATGCACCAGATCAGCCAGATCGTCAGACACGCTCTTTAACTGTTCCAGCGTATGTGAGGCCTCATTCGCCGCACTAGTGCTGTGTCCTGCTAACGTAGAAATACTTACCACCTGCCGGTTAATATCATCCGCCACGTGCGCCTGTTGCTCCACTGCCGCCGCCATCTGGGTCGACATATGGGCAATTTCAGTGACCGCACCATTAATTCCCGTTAACATCTCACCGCTTTCTACCACTTTTTGCAAGCCATTTTCTGCATCCTGGGCGCCCAAGCGGGCAACCTGGACTGCATTATTCGCTCGTGCGGTTAATTCACTGACAATACTATAAATTTCTTTTGTCGACTGCTGGGTACGTAACGCCAGATTACGCACCTCTTCAGCAACAACCGCAAAGCCACGGCCTTGCTCGCCGGCGCGCGCAGCTTCAATGGCAGCATTTAGTGCCAACAAATTGGTTTGATCAGCAATTTGTTCGATAAATTGTGCGGCTTTAGCGATCCTCTCGGTTTGCTCCGCCACTTCAGTCACTGACTGGCCAATACTGCTCACGGTGTCGCGTAATTTTTCAATCGAATGACGGGTAATCCCGGCAATTTCGTTACCCCGCGCCGATAACTGGTTTGCTTTATCAGCTTGCGCTGCGGTATCCGTAACATGATGCGCCACCTCGGCAATGGTCGTGGTCATCTGGTTCATTGCGGTGGCAACCTGCATGGTTTCGGCCTGCTGGCGATCAATCTCGTTATTAGCTTCGCGGGTAAGCTGTAAGCCCCGTTCAGAGTCCCGCGCCACAGAACCTGCAGCGTTCTCAATTCGGGTTAGCATAGCTCTTAAATGCGCCCGTTCACTCAGCACACTGACCTTTAAGCGGCCATTGCTTAAACTGTCGTCAGTATAACTGGCAACTGCTAGCGGATCCTGAAACGCACCCGGCATTAACAATTCTAAATCGGCAAATAATTTACGCCGCCGCAACTGATAATACGCAACCAACGCCAGTAAGCCGGCGATCAACACCCATTGCGTCACGGCCAGACTCGCCATCATCAGGCTTAACAGCAGCAGTAACAAGGTCACACTGGCAATCAACACCGTAGGTTGTGGCATTTTGCGGCTGGCTTTACCGGCATTAATTTGCTGGTACAGCTTTTCGGCACGGGCGACATCCTGCTCATTTGGCACACAACGCACCGACTCATAGCCAATAACTTTACCTTTTTCACTAATCGGCATTACATAGGCATCGACCCAATAATAATCGCCATTCTTGCAGCGGTTTTTTACCAACCCCATCCAGTTTTGCCCCTGCTTTAAATAGCGCCACATAGTTTCATAGGCTGCTGGCGGCATATCCGGATGGCGCACAATATTATGGGGCTGGCCAATCAGCTCCTCTCGGCTAAAGCCACTCACCGCAACAAAGGCGTCATTGCAATCGGTAATAATGCCGCGGGTGTCGGTCACAGAAATCAGGCGCTGTTCAGCTGCGAAGGTGCGACGAATGGAAGTAACAGGTAAATTTTTACGCATAACAAACTCAGGGTATTCTTATTTAGCAAAACGCTAAGTATAAGTGGTAGCTCGCACTTTACCACTTTGTGAGTAGCTCGGCCATCCGCCACAGCGCAATTAACCGGTACTGGTCGCAGTTTGGTCAGGGTATCTTCAACATGGCATGTGCTGGCTGTACGGCTTGGGGCCTGATAAGGTATGATGCAGCTTGTAATGTATTGACAGCTAAGCGGCTGAATTCCCAATCAGGACCTGTAATGAACCAAGCGCCAAGCTTCTATTTCTATGACTTTGAGACCTGGGGCGCCGATCCGAAAAAAGACCGGCCAGCCCAATTTGCCGGCATCCGCACTGACAGCGAACTAAACATTATCGGCGAGCCGGATATGTGGTATTGCCAGCTGGCGAACGACTATTTACCGCACCCGCAAGCTGCATTAATTACTGGCCTGACTCCGCAGCTATGTAATAAAAAAGGCTTAGTTGAAACCGAATTTATGCGGCGCATTCTGCAAGTGTTCAGCACCCCGAACACCTGTGTGCTTGGTTACAATAGCCTGCGCTTTGACGATGAGGTTACCCGTTATAGCCTGTATCGCAACTTTTTCGATGTGTATGGTCGGGAATGGCAACAGGGCAATAGTCGCTGGGATCTGATTGATCTGGTGCGCGCCTGCTACGCGCTGCGCCCAGAAGGTATTAACTGGCCGCTACGTGAAGATGGCAGCCCCAGCTTTAAGCTGGAGCACCTGACCAAAGCCAATAACCTGGAGCACAGCTCTGCACACGATGCCTTATCGGATGTCTATGCCACTATCGCTATTGCCAAATTGATAAAACAGCAGCAGCCGAAGTTATTTCAGTACTTATTTGAACTGCGTAAAAAGCAAAAAGTCAGTGAGTTGATTGATGTTGCCGGTTTAACCCCGCTGGTCCATGTGTCATCAAAGTTTCCGGCTGCGCAAGGTTGTGCCAGCTGGGTAGTACCGCTGGCCTACCACCCAACTAATAAAAATGCCGTGATCTGCTATAACCTGCAGCTCGACCCAAGCCCGTTGCTCAACGATGACTTAGCCACACTGCAGCAAAAGTTATATAAAAAAACCAGCGACCTGGCCGATGGCGAACAGCGGCTGGGGTTAAAACTGATTCATCTGAACAAATGCCCGGTTTTAGCTAATGCCAAAACATTGAGTGCCGAGCGCGCCACTGAGCTTGGTATCGATCGTAACCTGTGCCTGCAGCATCTGGAATGGCTACGCCAGCATCGTGAGCTCCAGCAAAAGGTTGTTGAGCTTTATCAAACGCCAACCGAGTATAGTGCAGAGACTAACCCCGACTACCAGCTTTACCAGGGCTTTATCAGCGATGCCGATAAGCAGAAAATGCAGCTATTGCATCAGTTGGATCCGGCTAACCTGACTGCCGATAGTGTGTTGTTCAACGAAGAGCGGTTAAACCGGCTGTATTTTTTATACCGGGCGCGCAACTACCCGCTCACCCTTACCGATAGCGAGTTACAAAAATGGCAACGCTATCGCACCGATAAACTGATGCATGGACTGGATAATCCAAACTTAACGCTGGAGCAATTTAGTCTGGCGCTAGAAAACCTGGCACATGAACACAGTGCCGACGAGCAAAAAACTGCGATTTTAAAAGCGCTGTATCGCTACGCCGAAGCGCTGTAACAGAGCCTGCTTACCTGCCCGTTTATCGCAAAATTGCCGATAAACTGCACCGTCCCTGCCGCTGCTTCGTATACTTGTCATTGGCGTGCGGCAAACACGCTAACTCTTTTTAACAGCAAATGAGGTTAACCATGCGCAAGTTCACTGACAAAACCCTTGGTGTCACTGTTGTTGCGGTCACGCTTTGGGCTAGTAGCGCCCTGGCCCATCACGGCTGGAACTGGACCGAAGATAAGCAAACCGAAATGACCGGCGAGATCACCGAAATCTTTATCGGTCCCCCGCATCCGCGTTTAATGATTACCACGCCGGATGGCGCCTGGCAGGTAGATTTAGGTAATCCGCGTCAAACCCGCGATGCTGGCTTTGTCGAGGGTGAAGCCGCCGTTGGTGATACCGTGCTGATACGCGGACATCGCTCAGCGAAAAGCGACGAGCGCATTATTAAAGCAGTAAGAGCCACCATTAATGGCAAGGTGTATACCTTTTATCCGCAACTGGTGCGCGAAGACGAGTAATGCTGCAGTCGCTAAGCAGTACCCTGGCGGAATCGGCGCTCGCCAGCGCCATTCGTCACTCAGAGTTAGCTTATCCGCTGCTAAGCAGTCTGCATATCGTGGGTATTGGTATTCTGCTGGGTAATATTCTGCTGCTGGATTTACGACTTTTAGGTGTGCTGCGCCAAAACGCACTGGCTGAAGTTCTGAGTTTGCTAAGCCGCATAGCGGGTCTGGGCTTAGGCTTAGCGATAGCGAGCGGTTTACTCTTATTTAGTGTACAACCACAGCACTATTTACATAACCCGGCGTTTTTGCTGAAACTCGCATTATTATCGTTGGCACTACTTAACCTACTACTGGTGCAATACAGCCAGAGCTGGCAGCAAGCACAAAGCGGTGGCCAAGTTAGCTCGGGTTTAAAGTTGGCTGCGGCGTGCTCCTTGCTGCTCTGGCTGGCCATTATTATCGCCGGGCGCTGGATTGCTTTTGCGTAGCCGCGCCTGTGCCTGGCGTGGGTTTCAACTGGTTACAGTAAAACCAAACTATTGCATAGAATGCAGTCCGATCAGGTTATAAAACGCTCTGGCCCGCGACATATCGTCGACGTAGATTTCAAAATGTACAACCGGGTTGGTTTGCATGATATTGCTACAAAGTTTGGTCGGTAGTGGTGTTGCACCTTAACGCAGGCATAATCTAACTGTAGAAGATACTGCCTGTTACTGGGTCAACGGCCCGAAAAAAACGACCAACAGCGAAGCTGTGACGCGAACCACTGAACGCTATAACACATCACGGTACTTCTCATTAGCCTGAAAGGCTTCAACCTCCAAGGGCGAGTTGTCATAACCATAGGTGACGAGCTCACTAAAATGCTGCGTTATCACCTGCTGCAAGCTGGTACGTTCAATTTGCAGCACATGTACCAACTCATGCGCCAGTTTAGGCGTCGTTAACTGATAGCCTTTTCTCACATAAATGGCATAACCAAACACCTGGGCATTGTTGATAATACCTTCACCGATAAACCCCACGGCTTCGCCCACGGTTTTTAGTAGCAGGTTTTCGTAAGGGAAAGGGACCTGATCAACGACCACCAGCCTGATCTTCTCCGGGCTTTTGATACCAATTTCCCGCGCCAACTGCAGTTGTCCTTCACTCAAGGGTTCGCCAATACGCAGCCCTTCGGTTTCGGTCGCTTCTGCCCAGGCAATATATGACGGTAAAACCAGCACGGAAATAATTTTTTGATGGAATACCACAAGGCCAATAATTAATAGCAGTATTACCCCGGCAAACGTGCTCCATTTTTTCATACTCTTATGATTTCCTTATATAAAGCGTTACTTCGATTCAGAAAATGTTTGACCGTTATCTATTGCTAAGCGCAGGTCGGTCAGGCCCACAAGATACTTAAGATAATGCACCTTGCCCGCGCTGTTACTGCCATCAGAGTATACAAAGATCCGGCCAGCCAAAACTTAATCAAGGATTAACGATTATTGCCGGCCGTGACCATTACTGTGGCTCTTTCCAGTTCTGTCAAAAAACAGAGCGCTGATAGCGCCCTGTTAAATCGATAACCACTAAAAGCGTCCCTTAAAAACAATCGCCAGGCACCCTTACCCAGCCTTCCATCAGCACCCGCGCGCTGCGGCTCATAATGGCTTTGGTCACCGTCCATTGACCAGCTACTTCAGCGGCCGCGGCACCAACCCGTAAGGTACCAGATGGATGGCCAAAGCGTACTGCTTCTCTGGCACCACCGCCGGCGGCTAAATTTACCAGGGTACCGGGTATTGCAGCGGCCGTACCAATGGCCACCGCTGCCGTGCCCATCATCGCATGGTGTAATTTACCCATTGATAAGGCCCGTACCAGCAAATCAATTTCGCTCTCAGCAACGGTTTTACCGCTGGACGCCATATAACTTTGTGGCGGCGCGACAAAAGCAATTTTTGGCGTGTGGGCGCGGGCGGCCGCTTCGCTGATATCCTGTATCAGGCCCATTTTTACTGCGCCATAGGCGCGGATAGTTTCAAAGCGCGCTAACGCCGCCGCATCGCTATTTATCGCGTCCTGCAGTTCAGTGCCGGTATAGCCAATATCTACCGCATTAACAAAGATGGTCGGGATGCCGGCGTTAATTAGCGTGGCTTTAAAGGTACCAATACCTGGCACCTCTAAATCATCCACTAAATTGCCGGTTGGGAACATGGCACCACCACCCTCGCCTTCATCGGCAGCCGGATCCAGAAACTCAATTTGTACTTCAGCGGCCGGGAAAGTCACGCCGTCGAGCTCAAAGTCACCGGTTTCCTGCACCTCACCCTTTGTCATCGGCACATGGGCAATAATGGTTTTGCCAATATTAGCCTGCCAAATCCGCACCGTGCACAGGCCATTTTGCGGGATCCGCGCGGCATCGACCAAACCATTACTAATCGCAAAAGCGCCTACCGCCGCAGTTAAGTTGCCGCAGTTGCCACTCCAATCAATAAAGGGTTTATCGATAGCGACCTGACCAAACAGATAATCAACATCATGCTCGGGCTTGCTGCTTTTGCTTAAGATCACGGTTTTACTGGTGCTTGAGGTCGCGCCGCCCATGCCATCGGTATGTTTACCGTATGGATCCGGGCTGCCAATTACCCGCAGCAGCAGGTTATCCCGCGCCTTACCCGGCTGCTGGGCAGCAGCGGGTAAGTCAGTCAGCTTAAAGAACACGCCTTTCGAGGTTCCGCCACGCATATAGGTGGCAGGGATCTTGATTTGTGGTGCGCTCATTACACCGCTCCTTGCAAAAAGTCCTGCGCAAAGCGCTGCAGCACACCACCGGCTTCATAAATCGACACTTCTTCGGCGGTATCTAAACGGCAGGTGACCGGTACTTCTACCACTTCGCCATTAGCGCGGTTAATTACCAGCGTTAAATCGGTACGTGGTGTGCGAGCGCCTTTCACATCATAGGTTTCAGTACCATCTAACTGCAGGGTTTTACGGTTAGTGCCCGGCTTAAACTCCAGCGGCAATACGCCCATCCCAATTAAGTTGGTACGGTGAATGCGCTCAAAGCCTTCAGCAGCAATGGCTTCGACACCCGCTAAGCGCACGCCTTTGGCGGCCCAGTCGCGGGATGAGCCCTGGCCATAGTCGGCACCGGCAATAATAATCAGCGGCTGTTTGCGATCCATATAGGTTTCAATCGCTTCCCACATCCGCATTACCTTGCCCTCCGGCTCTACCCGCGCCAGCGAACCTTGTTTTACCTTGCCGTTTTCCAGCACCATTTCGTTAAATAGTTTGGGGTTAGCAAAGGTGGCGCGCTGTGCCGTTAAGTGATCGCCGCGGTGCGTGGCATAAGAGTTAAAGTCTTCTTCCGGCAAGCCCATTTTAGCCAGATACTCACCGGCCGCACTGTCCAGCAAAATGGCATTGGAGGGTGATAAATGGTCAGTGGTAATATTATCCGGCAAAATCGCCAGCGGCCGCATACCACTTAAGCTGCGCTCGCCTGCCAGTGCGCCTTCCCAATAAGGTGGACGGCGAATATAGGTACTTTGTGGCCGCCAGTTATACAACGGGCTAATTTGCTCACCGTAATCCACACTTAGCGCAAACATCGGTTCGTATACTTTGCGGAACTGCTCTGGTTTTACGCTTTGTGCCACTACCGCATCAATTTCGGCATCACTTGGCCAGATATCTTTTAAGGTAATGGCTTTACCGTTATGGTAGCCCAGCACATCTTTTTCGATATCAAAGCGGATAGTACCGGCAATTGCATAGGCAACAACCAGCGCAGGTGATGCTAAAAACGCTTGTTTGGCATAAGGGTGAATACGGCCATCAAAGTTACGGTTACCCGATAACACTGCTGTGGCGTACAGATCACGGTCAATAATTTCCTGCTGAATCACCGGATCCAGTGCGCCGCTCATACCATTACAGGTAGTACAGGCAAAGGCGACAATACCAAAGCCCAGTTGCTCCAGCTCTGGCAGCAACCCCCCCTCTTCCAGATACAGTTGCACCGCTTTGGAGCCGGGCGCCAGCGAGGTTTTCACCCATGGCTTGCGGCTTAATCCCAGCTTATTGGCATTACGCGCCAGCAAACCTGCGGCAATCACATTGCGCGGGTTAGAGGTATTGGTACAGCTGGTAATGGCCGCGATAATCACCGCGCCATCCGGCATCTTGCCCTCTTCAATTTCATACTTACCGGCAATGCCTCTAGCGGCTAAATCGCTGGTCGATAGACGGGCATGCGGGTTCGATGGGCCAGCCATAGTGCGGCCAACGCTGGATAAATCAAAGCGTAATACGCGCTCATATTCAGCGGTTTTTAAACTCTCGCTCCACAGTCCAGCGGCCTTGGCGTAAGTTTCTACCAGTTTCACCTGTGCGCTCTCGCGGCCAGTCAGGGTTAAATAATCCAGCGTTTGCTGATCGATAGAGAACATCGCTGCAGTGGCACCGTATTCTGGTGTCATATTAGAAATGGTCGCCCTGTCACCTAAACTCAGGCTGTCGGCACCCTCGCCAAAGAATTCTAAATAGCTTGATACCACTTTTTCTTTACGCAAAAACTCGGTCAGCGCCAGTACAATATCGGTGGCCATAATACCTGGTTGCGCTTTGCCGGTTAGCTCTACGCCGATAATATCGGGCAGGCGCATCCAGCTGGCGCGGCCCAGCATCACGCTTTCGGCCTCTAAACCACCGACGCCAATAGCGATTACACCTAAAGCATCCACATGCGGCGTATGGCTGTCGGTACCCACTAAGGTATCCGGAAAGGCCACGCCGTCTTTAGCATGGATCACCGGCGACATCCGCTCTAAGTTAATCTGATGCATAATGCCGTTACCCGGCGGGATCACATCCACATTTTTAAAGGCTTTCTTGGTCCAGTTAATAAAGTGGAAGCGATCGTCGTTACGTCTGTCTTCAATGGCGCGGTTTTTCTCAAAGGCGTCTTTTTCAAAACCGGCATGTTCTACGGCTAATGAGTGGTCAACAATCAGCTGCGTTGGCACCACCGGGTTCACTTTGGCCGGATCACCACCCTTTTCCGCGATGGCATCACGCAAACCGGCTAAATCAACCAGTGCGGTTTGGCCTAAAATATCGTGGCAGACCACACGGGCCGGAAACCACGGAAAATCGATATCGCGCTTGCGGTAAATCAGCTGTTTTAACGCATCTGGCAATAGCGCCGGATCGCAGCGGCGTACCAGGTTTTCGGCATGCACGCGTGAGGTGTATGGGAGTTTGGCATAAGCACCTGGCTCAATGGCGTCTACCGCTTCGCGGGCGTCAAAGTAGTCGAGCTGGGTACCTGGTAAATTTTTGCGGTATTGGCTATTCATGGTTGGTCTCTGTCTGCATAGCACTTTGGATTCAGAGTCAGACGTGCACCGTCGAACCGGATTGCTCACGCCAAGCCGCCGTGAATACATCCCTGTAGGCTTCATTGTGAATGTCATCCTGACGTTCACCCTTGCGGGCCAGTGCCTGCCCAAATGCGTTCCAAACGCATTTGTCAGGCACCATACCTTCAAGACTTGGCTTAGAGCAATCCGATTCTCGGGTACCTAAACTCTATCTTGATTCAATAGGTTTCACAGTACGTGGCTCAACACCCACATAATCCGCACTTGGCCGGATAATACGGTTATCGGCGCGCTGCTCCATCACATGCGCAGCCCAACCCGTTAAGCGGCTGCACACGAAAATCGGCGTAAACAGCTTGGTTGGAATACCCATATAGTTATAGGCCGAAGCATGGAAGAAATCGGCGTTACAGAACAGTTTTTTCTCACGCCACATCACCGCTTCACAGCGCACTGATACATCGTACAGCATGGTATCGCCATTGGCCTTGGCCAGTTTTTCTGACCACTCTTTAATTACAGCATTACGCGGATCCGACTCTGAGTAAATGGCATGGCCAAAGCCCATAATCTTTTCTTTGCGCTCTAACATACCCAGCAGTTTTTGCTCGGCATCGTCGGCGTTATCCATTTTCTCAATCAGTTCCATCGCCGCTTCGTTCGCACCGCCATGCAGTGGGCCACGCAGTGAGCCAATAGCGCCGGTAATACAGGAGTGCATATCGCTTAGCGTTGAGGCACACACCCGGGCAGTAAAGGTTGAGGCGTTAAATTCATGCTCGGCGTACAAAATCAGCGAGGCTTGCATTACTTCGACATGCAAGGCTTCTGGCTTTTTATCGTGTAAGGTCCAGAGGAATTGCTCGGCAATAGAATCAGCGTCGGTTTCCACGTTTACGCGCTTGCCATGGTGACTGTAGTTATACCAGTAGTTAACCAGTCCTGGGAAAATCGCCAACATCCGGTCAGTTACGTCCTGCTGCTGGGCAAAACTGTGTTCCATTTCCAGGTTACCCAGCATTGAGCAGCCGGTACGCATCACATCCATCGGATGGGCATTGGCCGGGATCCGCTCTAACACATCTTTTAATGCCTGAGGCAGCGCGCGCAGGCTCTTTAATTTGGCTTTATAAGCGGCAAGTTCAGCACTATTTGGCAATTCGCCCTTTAAAATTAAGTGCGCCACTTCTTCAAAGGTACAGTTGGCGGCTAAATCTTTTACATCATAGCCGCGATAGGTTAAGCCTGAACCGGTTTTACCTACTGTTGATAAGGCGGTTTTACCTGCTACCTGGCCGCGCAAACCTGCGCCTGAGAGTACTTTACCTGTTGACATGGTTTTGTTGCTCCTGTTCTGTTTAGCCTTCATCCTTGTCACTGCAGCAGCAAGGATTTTGGCTAAAAGTAATAATTAAAAATGTAAAATATTTATCTTAAGATTTTTTGCTGCTAAACAGCTGATCCAGTTTTTGCTCGAAGCTGTGGTAATTTAAAAAGTCGTACAGCTCAGCGCGGGTTTGCATGCTGTCTACCACGGCTTTCTGATCGCCGTTTGCCAGAATCGACTGATACACATTTAATGCGGCCTTGTTCATGGCACGGAAGGCACTTAACGGATACAGCACCATCGCCACACCAACGCTCGCCAGCTCAGCTTTGTTATACAGTGGGGTTTGACCGAACTCAGTGATATTGGCCAGTACCGGCACCTTTAACGCTGAGGTAAAGGCTTTATATTGTTCCAGCGTATGCACCGCCTCAGCAAAAATGGCATCGGCACCGGCGTCCTGACAGGCAATGGCTCGCTCAATGGCCGCATCTAAACCTTGCTGGGCTAACGCATCAGTGCGCGCCATAATAAAGAAGCTCTCGTCAGTACGGGCATCAACACTGGCTTTAACGCGGTCGACCATTTCATCGAGGCTGACAATTTCTTTATTCGGGCGATGACCACAACGCTTTTGCGCCACCTGATCTTCAATATGAAAGCCCGCTGCGCCGGCACGGGTCATTTCTTTTACCGTGCGGGCAATATTAAAAGCCCCACCCCAACCGGTATCGGCATCCACTAACAGTGGCAGGCTGGTGGCGCCAGTAATACGGCGGATATCTTCACAGACATCATTTAACGACGTCATGCCTAAATCAGGTAAACCAAAAGAGGCATTGGCTACGCCAGCACCAGACAGGTAAAGCGCCTGATGTCCGGTACGCTCGGCCATCATCGCGGTGTAGGCATTAATGGTGCCGACGATTTGCAGTGGCGAATTGGCGGTAATGGCGGCACGGAATTTCTGGCCGGCGGTTAAATTGCTCATCTTAGTTCCCCTGTTGCTCAAGTTCAGACAGTTTATGTTCGATATTGCGCCTGGAGGCAGCGATATGCCGGCGCATCAATAAGTCGGCCAGTTCACCATCGCGATTGGCAATGGCATTAATAATAGCCTTATGTTCGTCAAATGCCCGCGATACGCGCGGGCCATTCATGCCAAGCTGCACCCGGTACATCCGCATCAGGTGATACAGCTCGTCGGTTAGAATATTGATTAAATACGGGTTTTTACTGCCAAGAATAATACGGTAATGAAAATCCAGATCGCCGGCTTCCTGGTAATAACTCTCACCCTCACGCACCCGCTGCGAGCTAAGGTGCTGATCTAACAAATCCTGCATCTCACGAATTTCGGCATCGCTCATTTGTGAGGCCGCTAACCGACAGGCTAAGCCCTCTAATTCTTCACGCAGTTGATACAGCGATAACAAATTTTCTGTCGACAATTTCACTACCCGTGCCCCGGCATTCGGCGTGCGTTCCAGTAAGTGGCAACGCTCTAACCTTGCTAAGGCTTCACGCAGCGGCGCGCGGCTAAGATCAAAGCGTTTCGCTAGCTCCGGCTCGCTGATCTTAGAGCCCGGCGCAATTTCACCGGCCACAATGGCGCGCAACAGCTCTTGCAGTACACGATCAGCAGCGGTTACAGCGGGGCGTTGCAAAGCAGGATTCATAGCTGATTGTCGACATAAACAAAGAATGGGTAAGTTTTAGGCTTATTTAACGCCAGTGTCAAGTTAAAATCGGCAGGATTGTCGACAATCAGACTAAAGTACAAATTAATGCCTAAGCACTCCGGTACGCCTGCCGTACCGGAGTCAGACGCAGTAGCCAGAACCCGCTTTAGGACTCCGGTACGCTCGCCGTACCGGAGTCCATCCTGCGATAGTGAGATATACACCTAACTCAAAGCAACACCGCTCCAGGACTCCGAACAACAGCACCGCAAAACAACCACACCGGCTATCTACCCCACATCGCAGGGTTGACTCCGGTACGACAAGCATACCGGAGTCAGAGACAGTAGCTAGTACCGGAGTCGATTCAGCTTGTGATGAATTTTTAGACTTTTTTAGAATATAAAGCCGGATATTTAGCTTACATAATGATAACAATATCTGACCCTATTACAGGTCAAATTCAGTCGCTGTGCATAATTGCCGGTATAAGCTGGGGATAACTTGGGCATAAGTTGAACAATGAAAAAATTGGGTAAATAACTTTTCGCAACTTAAGGAACATGAAAATTAGCGCAGCTTAGCTACACTTGATTTTACTTTAGGTAACTTCTTCTCGATAGCGCACGGCTCATTCCCTATGAGCCATTCCCCTAAGCCCGGAACAATTTGGATTGGTTCCGGGCTTCTTTTATCTGCGGGGTAACGGCCGAAAAATTTATGCAGCCTGTCGTTTTGCCGCGGCTAACGTAAACAACTGATAGAAGTTTGTCGTTGTTTGCCGCGCCAGCTGCTCTAAAGTTACTACCTTAACCTCAGCCATGGCCGCGGCAACGTCAGTCACATAAGCCGGTTGATTGGTTTTACCGCGATGCGGTACCGGCGCCAGATAAGGCGCATCGGTTTCAATTAATAGCCGGTCTAAAGGCAGCTTTTTTACTACCTCGCGTAGCTCGGTTGCGTTACGAAATGTCATAATGCCGGAGATAGAAATATAAAAACCCAGATCCAGCGCCGCCTTTGCCATCTCATAGTTTTCAGTAAAGCAATGCAATACTCCACCAGCATCGCCAGCCTGGTGCGTTTTCATTAAATTAATGGTATCGGCGCGTGCATCCCGGGTATGGATAATCAATGGCTTGTTTAATTGCCGGGCGACACTGATATGTTTAACAAAGCCGTCTTGCTGGCTGAGCTTGCTGTCCGGGTTATAAAAATAATCCAGACCAGTTTCGCCTACCGCCACTACCTCTGGCTGCGCTGCCAAGCGGGCTAACAAGTCGACGTCAACACTATCACTCTGATGCAAAGGGTGTTCACCACAAGATACCGACACTTGCGCGTACGGTTTTACCAGCTCAGCCATTGCTGGATATTCTGCCAACGACACGCTAACACACAGTAGGTGTTCAATATTACGCTGTGTAGCGTTGTTCAGCACCTGCTCCAACGAAAGCCCGAGTTTATCCAGCTCCAGCCGGTCTAAATGACAATGTGAATCTACAAACAAAACAACCTCAGACAAAAACCGGAGCGGCAAGGCGCTACCGGCAATAACTACATGGTATAGGTGGGTTCATTGCTATGCAGCATACCACCCAGTAATTTTTCAATCCGACTACTGAGATTATGCTTATCATCAATAAAGGCGACGCCAATCCCTGCCGGATTCGAGCTTTGGGCACCCAGTGGCGAGACCCAGGCAACCTTACCGGTAACCAGCACCGGCTCCAGGGCATCGGGCAAGGTTACACTTAGCGCCAGCGACTGCCCCATTCGGTAATGCCGGGCCGAGCGAATAAACAGACCACCGTTTTTCATAAACGGCATATAGCAACGATACAGCTCTTTGGTATCAGTAAAACCCAGTGCTAACTCTTCCATTTTGCCTCCTAATCGCGTCCCGGCCGACCGGCTCTGAGTAAAGCCCGCCACTCCGTTAACAGCGCACTTAGCGCCAGCGCTTTATTCTGCCCTAAAATCTGTTGCTCGTCACGACAGAAGCGGAACAAGCTTTGTTGCAACCCCTGCATCTGCGCTGGTGCTAACATCGGCATCGTCACTATTTGTTCGCGTAATACATAGCTTAGCAGTAAGGTCAGATCACTGCGTCCTTCCAGTTGTTTTAGCAGCGGTGCTAACGGTTCAGTGCTGCGGATAAACTGCTGCAATTGCGTAATAAGTTGTTGCAGTGTCTGCAGTTCGCTACTTTGTAACAGACTGAGCGCTTTTAACGGAGCACCACCGCTAAAGCTGACGATAAAATCTGGAGCAGGACCCTGCTGCTGTGTTCGCAGATAATCGCTTAGTTGTGAAGTGCTAAGAGGCGCTAGATCCCAGCGCTGACAACGGCTTAAAATTGTTGGCTTAAGGCGCTGCGCTTGTGCAGTACAGAGGATTAAGAAACAACCCTGCGGTGGTTCCTCAAGCGTTTTTAACAAGGCGTTGGCTGCCGCTTCGGTTAGCCGCTCAGCATGGCGCAATAACACCACTTTATTCCCGCTTTGTTGTGCTTTACCCTGAGTAAAATCCGTTAAACGGCGGATTTCATCCACACCCAGACTGGCGTTTTCCGGCTGTAACAACAACAGATCGGCATGATTACCGGCTGCCAGTAACAGGCAGCTTTTACACTGGCCACAGGCCGTTGCAGCCGCCGGCGTTTTACACAACACTAACGCCGCCAGCATATGCCCTAGTTCAAGTTTACCAATGCCTTCCGGGCCATTAAATAATAAGGCATGCGCCAGTCGTTGTTGACGATACAACTGTGACAGCTGCTGCAAACTGTCGTTTAACCATGGATAGGCCTGGCTATTCAGCAGCGCCATCTCAGACTCCTGCCGCCTGTAAGGCTTGCCGCAGCGCCTGCTGCACCTGTATCAGTGGCTGCCCGGCATCAATCACCACGATGTTGGGTTCCTTGGCGGCGATCTCCAGATATTTGGCCCGGGTACGCTGAAAAAAGCTCAGTTGCTCCTGCTCTATCCGATCTAACTCACCGCGGCTGGCCGCTCGGGCCAAACCCTGCGCCGGATCGATATCCAGATATAAGGTCAGATCGGGTCGCGTGTCGCCCAGTACCGCTGTACGCAGCGTATCCAACAAGCTGTCACCGAGCTGCCGGCCACCGCCCTGATAGGCGCGCGATGAGAGATCATGGCGATCAGCCAATACCCAGTTACCGGCCGCGAGCGCCGGCCGGATCACATTAGTTAGCAGCTGCACCCGTGAGGCGTACATCAACAGTAGCTCGGTTTCCGGCGCAACCTTCTCTTGCAGATCGGCTTGTTTAACTAAAGTGCGTAACTGCTCTGCCAGTGGTGTACCGCCTGGTTCCCGGGTACAAACCACCTGATGACCGCGGCTTTCCAGATACTGTTTTACAGTGGCAATAGCAGTACTTTTACCTGCCCCCTCCAGCCCTTCGATAACGATAAATTTGCCGTTACTGCTCATTATTTTGTCCAAGAATATATTTGCGTACTGCGCTGTTATGCTGCTCTAGTGTTTGTGAAAACACGTGGGAACCATCACCGCGGCTGACAAAGTAGTAGTAATCGCTCTGCTCAGGTGCGGCTGCCGCTTTTAGCGCACTTAAACTAACCAATGAAATCGGCCCTGGCGGTAAACCATGATGCCGGTAGGTATTGTAAGGGTGTGGGTCACGCAAATGCGCCCGGGTAATACGGCCGTTATAATCCGCTACACCATAGATCACTGTCGGATCAGTTTGCAGTCGCATCCCGGTATTTAAGCGGTTAACAAATACCGAACTGACCAAACCGCGTTCGGCTTGCAAACCGCTTTCTTTTTCGATAATCGAGGCCAGCGTCAATAACTGATAAGGGTTTTGTAGCGGCAAATCGGGCTGTCGCTGTTGCCAGGCTTGCTCCAGCTGCGTTAGTAATGCCAGGTGAGCACGCAACCAGATACTGCTGGCTTTGCTATTGGCAGTATAAAAATAGGTATCCGGAAAAAACAGCCCTTCCATTTGTTGCGCCAGCTCTGGCATCGGCGCTAATTCGCCCCACTCAGCCGGCCAGCGTAACAGCTGCTGTAATTCCGTGATTTGCGTCAGATCCTGCTGTAAATAAGGTAACTGTGCAAAACGTTGCCAGCTTTGTACCAGAGTTTCGCCTTCAATCAGGGTGACACTAAACTGAGCAACCCGACCAGAGCGAAATAATGCCAGGACCTGCGACAGCGACATTGGCGAGCTTACCCGGTATAACCCCTGCTGCAATTGCGCCTGCTCTGGATGTTGGCGCAAGTGGAATTTAAGTTGCTGACACTGCCAGGCACTCAATTGTTGCTGTTGTTGCCACAGCTCACAGAGTTGACGCGCCGATGCGCCAGCGCGCAGCTCAAACAGCTCGTCCGTAAACTGAATAGGCATCGCCAGCAGTCGTTGTTGTACCTGCTGCCAGTAACTGTTACCAGCGACCAGTAAAAACACCAGCAGCACCGGTAACCAATAAGATAGACGTCTTAACATAGTACCTGTTGTTGTATTGAGCGCACGGCAGCAAGATCCAGCGTCCGATCAGCTAAGTCGCGCACTGCTGCCATGCCCAGCAATGCATTAGTAAAAAACATCGCCGTCACTGCCGGCAGTTCCTGCAGTGGCAGCTCGCGCTCAGCAACCAGCGGTAGCTGCGACATGATATGCTTGCGCATGACACCAGCGACGCCACAGGCATCCAGCGGCGGTGTATACCAATGTCCTGCTAACTGATAGAACAGATTTGCAGCAGTGCCCTCAACCACCAAGTCGTTAGTATCGGCAACAATAAAATCATCCAGTGCGGTGCATGCCAGCTGCTGTTTCAGCATCACCTGTTCCAGCCGGTTACAGTGTTTTAACCCCGCTAAAGCCGGTTGCCTGGCCAGTCGTAAGGTCGCTACCCCAACCTTTAAGCCGGTTGATTTAACTACGCTATAATCCGGCAGCGGCGCCTGATACAGGTAACAGCGTACTTGTGCCTGCGGATCCGGTGCATAACCGCGACCACCAATACCCCGGGAGATGAGCAATTTAAATACGCAGTCATCAGTTCGGGTTTGTGCTTGCGCCTGTAACCAGGTTGCCAGCTGTTGCCAGTCTGGTTCAGCGAATCCGAGCTGCTTAGCACTATACTGCAATCGCGCCAGGTGCAGCGGCCAGAGCGCGATCTCACCCTGACTCACCCGCATCGTGGTAAAGAGGCCATCGCCATATTGTAAAGCGCGACAACCACCGGCGACTGCGGCAGTAACAGGCGAATCAATCAGAATAAAATCAGCCATATCTGTTCTTTACAAAAATTTGCGACCGCTTTGCACAAGGTTGGGCTCAGTATGCCTTAAGGCTGCCGCCTTGCAAAGTAAAGCGCGTTTAAGTGGTTTTAGCTGCATAAAAAAACCGCAGTAACAAACTGCGGTTTTTCCGGTTAACGCTGGCTTAGTTTAAACTTTTTTAAACAAAATCGAACCGTTAGTACCACCAAAACCAAAGGAATTACACAGCGCGTACTCCAGCTTCGCCTGACGCGCCTGATGCGGCACATAGTCCAGGTCACAACCTTCGCTTGGGTTATCCAGGTTAATGGTTGGCGTCACCAGCTGATCCTGCAGCGACAGCACGGTGATAATGGATTCCACTGAACCGGCAGCACCTAACAGGTGACCAATCATCGATTTCGATGAGCTAACCATCAGTTTATCCAGGTTGTTGGCAAATACGGTTTTAATCGCCATGGTTTCCGCGATATCACCCGCTGGCGTTGAGGTACCGTGGGCATTGATATACTGCACTTGCTCCGGATTAACCTGGGCGTCATTCAGTGCATTTTTCATCGCCCGGGCAGCGCCATCACCGTTTTCCGGTGGTGAGGTCATATGGTAGGCATCACCGCTCATGCCAAAACCAACCAGCTCAGCATAAATCTTCGCACCACGCGCCTTGGCATGTTCATATTCTTCCAGCACCATCACACCGGCACCATCGCCCAGTACAAAGCCATCACGGTCTTTATCCCAGGGCCGGCTGGCTTGTTGCGGGGCATCGTTACGGGTTGATAACGCACGGGCTGCGCCAAAACCGCCCATACCGAGCTCAGTTGAAGCCTTTTCAGCACCGCCGGCTACCATCACGTCAGCATCGCCATAAGCAATCATCCGCGCCGCCTGACCGATATTGTGTACACCTGTAGTACAGGCGGTGACAATACTGATATTCGGCCCTTTTAAGCCGAGCATAATCGACAGCTGGCCAGCAATCATATTGATAATGGTTGATGGCACAAAGAATGGCGATAACCGCTTCGGTCCACTATTCATCAGCTTGGTATGGTTTTCCTCAATTAAACCTAAACCGCCAATACCAGAGCCGATAGCGGCACCAATGCGGTGCGCATTAACGTCATTGATTTCCAGGCCGGAGTCACGAAAGGCCTGCATCGCAGCAGCGACGCCGTACTGGATAAACAAATCCATTTTCTTAGCGTCTTTTGCCGGAAAATACGGCTCTACATCAAAATCTTTGACTAAGCCGGCAAATTTAGTTGTATAAGCACTGGTATCAAAGTGCTCAATCAGGCTAATGCCGCTTTTTGCCTGCTGCAATGCTTGCCAGCTACTGGCCACATCATTGCCCAGCGGCGTCAACATGCCTAAACCTGTTACCACTACACGACGTTTTGCCACCGTGTCCTCCGTAAATACCTGTTTTTCTGATTCTTAAAATGAAAACGGGTAGCCTCGCTACCCGTTTCTCAAGCTTTCGGCTTATTCAGCGTGGGCTTTGATGTAATCAATAGCTGATTGCACCGTGGTGATTTTCTCGGCTTCTTCGTCTGGAATTTCAGTATCGAATTCTTCTTCCAGCGCCATTACCAGCTCAACTGTGTCCAGTGAGTCTGCACCCAGGTCGTCAACAAAAGAAGCTTCGTTTTTCACTTCTTCTTCTTTAACGCCCAGCTGTTCAATAATAATTTTTTTAACGCGTTCTTCGATGTTGCTCATCTTTTCTTCCTTTTTCTCATCTAAATCGCAACAAATCGTGCAATTTGGTTTGGCGCTAGTTTATGCGTAAGCAGGGGTTGATGCAAGCAATGCGCTCGGCATTTTTTGCTGGTCAAACCTGATTTGCTTACACCATATACATACCGCCGTTAACGTGAACTGTTTCACCGGTAATATAGGCTGCCTGCGTGGACGCCAGAAATGCCACTGTCGCCGCAATTTCTTCTGGCTGCCCTAAACGATTTGCAGGGACTTGCGAGAAAATAGCTTCTTTTTGCTCGTCCGACAACTCTTTCGTCATGTCCGTATCAATAAAACCCGGCGCAATCGCATTGACGGTAATACCGCGTGATGCCACTTCGCGTGCCAGCGATTTAGTAAAGCCCAACACACCGGCTTTCGCGGCGGCGTAGTTGGTTTGTCCGGCATTGCCCATTGAGCCTACAACAGAACCGATGGTAATAATGCGGCCAAAACGCTTTTTCATCATGCTGCGCAGTACCGCCTTACTCAGGCGATACACCGACGTTAAATTGGTCTGCATAATATCAAACCATTCTTCATCTTTCATCCGCATCAGCAGATTATCGCGCGTAATACCGGCATTATTTACCAGAATATCGATCTCGCCAAAGCTTTCTTTAATTTGCGCCAGACATTGCTCAACAGAATCGGCATCGGTCACATTCAACACTAAGCCTTTGCCGTTAGCACCCAGATAGTCCGAAATGGCCGCCGCGCCTTTTTCGCTGGTCGCGGTACCAACCACTTTGGCTCCCAAGGCTGCCAGCTGTTCAGCAATGGCTTTACCAATACCCCGGCTGGCACCTGTTACCAGCGCAACCTTACCTTCTAAAGAAATAAATGCTGTCATCTTGTTACCTTATTCTGCTGTCAGGGCAGCGCTTAATGCGGCGCTATCTGTAATTGAGCTAGTGTTCAGCTCTTTATTAATCCGCTTGATCAGGCCACTTAATACTTTACCTGCACCCAGCTCCAGTACTTCGGTCACGCCATGCGCGGCGAAATACTCAATGGTTTCAGTCCAGCGCACCGGGCTATACAGCTGACGAATTAATGCATCTTTAATCGCATCACCGTTGCTGGCAATTTGTACGTCAACGTTATTGACTACCGGGATAGCTGGTTGTTGAAAGTTTAGTGCAGCCAGATCGGTCGCTAACTGGTCAGCCGCCGGGCGCATCAGTGCACAATGCGATGGTACGCTAACTGGTAATGGCAGCGCACGCTTGGCACCCGCTGTTTTACAAGCTTCACCTGCCCGCTCTACCGCCGCTTTATGACCGGCAATCACCACCTGACCCGGTGAGTTATAGTTGACCGGCGCTACAACTTCACCCTGAGCCGCGTCGGCACAGGCTTTGGCGATAGCTGCATCGTCCAGACCGATAATCGCCGCCATGGCGCCAGTACCGGCGGGTACAGCCTGCTGCATATACTGGCCACGCTTTTCCACCAGTTTTACCGCATCAGCCAAAGACAATACGCCCGCACAAACCAGTGCCGAATATTCACCTAACGAGTGACCGGCAAAATAAGCGGGTGTCGCGCCGCCTTGTTGCTGCCATAAACGCCAGACGGCAACGGAAGCCGTTAATAATGCCGGCTGGGTACGCTGGGTTTCATTCAGCTGTTCTTCCGGGCCATTCGCAATCAGTGCCCATAAATCATAACCCAGCGCTGCTGAGGCTTCGTTAAAGGTATCCTGTACCAGCGGATAGTTTTGATAGAGATCGGCTAACATGCCAACACTCTGTGAACCCTGACCGGGAAAGACAATTGCAAGTTTTTTCGTCATCGTTATACCCTGTTAAAAGGTGCCTGCATTGAAATTAAGAATTTTCATTGAAAAGAAAGCTTAGTAGCGAACCAGTGCCGAGGCCCAGGCAAAACCACCGCCAAAGGCTTCTAACAGCAGTGTCTGACCGCGCTTGATCCGGCCATCACGCACCGCTTCATCCAAGGCGGTTGGTACGGTCGCGGCTGAAGTATTGCCATAACGATCCAGGTTAATCACCACCTGATCCATCGACATATCCAGCTTACGCGCTACCGCAGCAATAATCCGTAAGTTAGCCTGATGCGGCACCAGCCAGTCGATTTGCGATTTATCCATCTGGTTAGCAGCCAGAGTTTGCTCAACCACTTCAGACAGCTTAGTTACGGCAACTTTAAAGACATCATTCCCCTTCATACTACCCCAGGAGTTATGCACCGAGGCTTCGTCACCGCGAATGGGGTTATCAACATAGAGTAACTCTGAATATTTACCGTCGGCATGAATATGAGTTGACAGGATACCTGGCTGTTCTGACGCTTCCAGTAACACGGCACCAGCCGCATCACCAAACAGGATCACCATAGAACGATCTTCCGGGCTGACCAGCTGTGACAGGCAGTCTGAGCCAATCACCAGGATGCGCTTCGCCAGACCGGTTTTAATATATTGATCAGCAATACTTAGCGCGTAACAAAAGCCGGCACAAGCGGCAGCAATATCAAACGCCGGAATAGCCGGGATTTCCAACTCGCGTTGAATTTCACAGGCAGCGCTGGGTAAGGCGCGCGAGGCACTGGTGGTGGCGCAGATAATCATATCAACGCTGTTTTTATCGACGTTAGCCGCTTCCAGTGCTTTACGGGCAGCAGCAGCGCCCATGGTTGCCACACTTTCGTCTTTACCGATAATGCGCCGCTCTTTAATACCGGTGCGCTCGATAATCCATTCGTCTGTGGTTTCCACCATAGACTCTAAGTCCGCATTGGTGCGGACTGTTGCCGGAAAATAACTTCCGGTACCAATAATTCTTGAGTACATGCTGGCCTATGCTTTATCTATCAGAACCTGTTCCAGCCGATCTTTTATTTTTGCAGGCACCTGGCGTTGAACCTCGCACACCGCTTGTCGGATGGCACTTAAAAATGCGTCTTTCGTCGCATTTCCATGACTTTTCACTACAATACCGCGCAATCCTATCAGACTTGCACCATTATACTGGTCGGGGTTCATCCCCTGATAAAGACTTTTTAAAGCAGGTTTACACAGCCAGCTTAATAAAGCAGCAAAAGGCCGCTGCTTCACGCCCTGCTGCGCCCGTTTCAGGATGAGTTTCGCCACCCCTTCACAGGTTTTTAGCGCCACATTGCCGACAAAGCCATCGCAGACAATCACATCCGCTTTACCGGAAAAAATATCATTACCTTCGATATAGCCGATATAATTCAGGTCGCGACATTCCTGTAGTAACTGCGAGGCACGTTTGATTTGGTCTGAGCCTTTGATCTCTTCTTCGCCCATATTTAGCAGTGCCACCCGCGGCGCACGGATGCCAATGACTTCTTCGGCCATCACTGCGCCCATGACGGCAAATTGAAATAAGGTGTCGGCATCTGCATTTACCGTAGCGCCTAAATCCAGCATGTACACTGGCTTGCCATTACAGCTGGGTAAGGCGCTCACCAGCGCCGGGCGCTCGACGCCATTGAGCATTTTCAGTACATAGTGCGCCATGGCAATCAAGGCACCGGTATTACCGGCCGAGACACAGGCATGCACAGCGCCCTGCTCAACCAAATCAAGCGCATGGCGCATGGAAGAGTCGCGTTTGGTACGTAACGCCAAAGAAGGCTTATCGGCCATTGAAACCTGATCGTCACTGTGAACGAAGTGAATGCGGGGATGCGCACTGACGCCAGATTCTGCTAGCAAACGCTTTAACAGCGGCTTATCGCCACAGAAGGTTAATTCAAGCTCAGGGAATTCTGTTAACGCTGCCAGGGCGGCAGGTATAGTAGATCGGGGGCCGAAGTCGCCCCCCATCATATCTAAAGCCAGAGATGGCTTTAGCGGCTGCACTTTACTACCAGTAAAGACCGTCAGGACAAAGGTCCGGACTTACTTTACCTTACGGCCTTTATAGAAACCGTCGGCAGTAATGTGGTGACGGCGATGCGTCTCACCTGAAGTTGAGTCAACTGACAGCGTTGGGCCAGTTAAAGCATCGTGTGAACGACGCATGTCACGACGTGCACGAGATTTTTTGTTTTGCTGAACAGCCATTGTATTTCTCCTAAATCACTTTTTTTTCAATTCTTGCAGCACTGCAAACGGGTTAGGCTTTTCCGGTTCAGGTCCGATATCACCGAAACTCATGCTCTCTGGTTTGACTGAACAATCTTCAGGGGCATGCATCGGGAACAGCGGAAGCGTCAGGATTAACTCGTCTTCAATCAACTGCCGTAAATTAATTTCGCCGTGCTCATTTCGTTCGATCACGTCGTAGCGCTCAGGAATCAACTCCAAAGCCGCGTCATCATCTCCGTTAACCGGAGTATATGCAAAACTGCAGTCTAGTGTTAGCGGCATCGCTTCGCCACATCGCTCACACTTTACACTTACCAGACAAGTCGCTGTACCCTGTAGTACAGTCAGTCCCTGCTGGTCAGTTCCGCATTCAATTCTGACTGTTACATCGCCGTCGTTACTCAGCAAGCTCTCAGACAGTCGGCTTAAGGTACTCAGCACTATAATGCCTTCGTAGTCCGACCGCTTTTGCGCTGCCTTTACCGGATCCAGCGTAACAGGTATTTTCACTTTTTGCATAAGGCGCGCATCATATAGAAGCAGTCCCAGAGTGTCAAAGGGTTCTGCAGGTTTTTTAACATATTTCTCGCAGCTTTCTGGCGAATAGCGCGGCTTGGCATTATAGTGCGGTCGCACCCTGAATCATAGCGTGAAATCACCCTAAGGATGAAAAATGACTACCCAGCAGCATCCGCCACTCTATCTGGCCTCGACCTCTGTTTACCGGCGCGCCTTGCTGCAAAAGCTGACTACACAGTTTAACTGCGTTAAACCAGAGGTCGATGAAAGCCCTTTACCTTACGAAACAGCAGAAGCTCTGGTTAACCGGCTGGCGCTCGCTAAAGCCAAGGCAGTAGCCGCGACGCTAAGTGCCGGTTTAGTGATAGGGTCGGACCAGGTGGCGGTATTTCAGGGGGAAATACTTGGTAAGCCACATACTATAGCTAATGCTGAAGCCCAGCTCAGACGGTTTAGCGGCCAGGCGGTGACGTTTTTAACCGGGCTGGCCGTGGTGAATGCAGCAACCGGCAAGGTTCAGCAAGCGATTGAACCCTTTGTGGTGTATTTTCGTGAGCTGAGTGAGGCCGAAATCAGCCACTATGTGGCGCGGGAACAGCCTCTGGATTGCGCCGGCAGCTTTAAAAGCGAGGGGCTGGGTATCGCCCTTTTCGACAAACTGCAAGGTGATGACCCCAACAGCCTGATTGGCTTACCACTGATCAGGCTGCTGGCGATGCTACGTGATGAAGGCTTAAACCTGTTATTGCAAAACCAGTGAGGTTAACTCTGGTAAGTGGTCAATAATCGCCAGCGGCTGATATTGCGCCAATACCGATACCGGATGGGCGCCATGGCTTACCCCTACCCTTGGCATATTAATCGCCTGTGCCATCTTTAAGTCATGGCTGGTATCGCCGACCATAATAGCCTGCTCCGCCTTGACGCCGAGCTCATTGATAATTTGCTTAAGCATATCCGGATGCGGCTTTGACTGCGCTTCATCGGCACAGCGGCTGGTAGCAAAGTATGGCGCCAGCCCGGTTTCGGCAAACATCCGATCCAGCCCTTTGCGCGCCTTACCGGTTGCCACTGCCAACAGGATATTCTGCTCAGCCAGCTGCTTTAACGTTGCCTCAGCACCTGCAAACAAGGGTGTAGGCGTGGTGTCATGCAGCACATATTGATCGCGGTAATGTTCAAATATTTGCTGCCGCTGGGCTTTATTGGCGGTCGGAAACAGCTGGTCAAAGGCCGGATCCAGGCTCAGGCCAATAATTTGCTTTACCGCGTCATGGCTGGGCACCTCTAATGCGGTTAAGGCTGCGGCGGCACGCATTGAGGACACAATACGTCCGACCGAGTCCATCACGGTACCGTCCCAATCGAAAATAACCAGTTTTATTGCTGACATCACTACTCCGCGTCGTTACGCTTTTTATAACTTGTTACTTACGGTTTAACCGTTCCAGAGTCTGGCTTAATTTCGGATCCAATGGCGCTTCAAAGCGCATAGTGGTTTCGCTGATCGGATGGATAAAGCTTAAGCTAAAGGCATGCAGAAACAGCCGGTTAAGTCCAATTTTCTGCATCTGCTGGCTAAACTGGTTATCACCGTATTTGTCATCACAGGCAATCGGATGGCCTTTACAGGCGGTATGAACCCGGATCTGATGGGTACGGCCGGTAACCGGAAAGGCTTCAACCAGGGTGCCTTCCTGATAGCGCTGCAAAATCCGAAACCGGGTTTCCGATGGCTTGCCTTCCGCAGCATCCACTTTGACAACCCGCTCACCGGACTGCAGGGTATTTTTACGCAGCGGCTCTGTGACCTTGCGTACTTTGTTATCCCAATCGCCGGCGACCAGCGCCCAGTATTTTTTCTCTACCGTTTTATTGCGTAGCTGCTCGTGTAAATGCGTTAAAACTGAGCGTTTTTTTGCGATCAACAAACAGCCCGAGGTATCGCGATCCAACCGGTGCACCAATTCCAGATGCTTAGCATCCGGGCGCAGCGCCCGCAGGGCTTCTATTACGCCAAACTGTAAACCACTGCCACCATGCACCGCCATGCCAGAAGGTTTATTCAGTACAATCAAATCTTTATCTTCATACAAAATATGCTGCTCAAGATCTTTGACCAGACTCAATTTCACCGATACCGCATCGGGCTCGCTGGCAACCGTTAACGGCGGCACCCGCACCACATCGCCCTGTTCTAATTTATAATCAGGTTTGATGCGTTTTTTATTCACCCGCACCTCACCTTTGCGCAAAACGCGATAAATCACACTTTTTGGTACACCGCGCAGCCGGGCGATTAAAAAGTTGTCTATGCGCTGACCGATGAAATCATCTTCAATTTCAATCATTTGTACTGGCAATTTTATTTCATCGGTCATCTTTGCAAAATACTCAGCTAAAATTACAATTAAGTTGCTAACCGCAGCAGATTAGTGGGATAATCAGCCCGCTAATTGTGCCGAAATACGGCAATTAGGGCGCTCAAAGTGACATAAGAGAATTTGTGCGGCACCGTCAGGGGATGTGATCATACCGAAATCGTGGTGAAAACCAATGTTTTTTATAACCCCGGCGTTAATCCACTGCCACTTGCCTGAGGTAATGTTGAGTAATTTGTTACCAATAACGGCAAACCACAAAGTCCGGTCACCGGGCAACAACAGTAAAGATTAGTCAGAACACAACGCCTGCAGGCGCTGTGTGTCAGAAAGCATAACGAAAACCCCGCTGCCAGGCGCTGTTTAGCCGGCAGCGGAGTTGTAAAACGTAAAATTAGGTTCCCTCAAGCACCCAGTCGTGAGACTGCACCCTTCCGTGTTTGATAACAGCTGACACTCAGGTGCCCGGTTGTTGTGTTGTGGCTTCGCAATAGAGTCACCATACAATGAAAAGAATGTTAATTAATGCCACGCAGGAAGAAGAAATCCGCGTAGCCCTGGTCGATGGCCAGAAACTTTACGACCTGGACATTGAAAGCCCAGGCCATGAACAAAAGAAAGCCAATATTTACAAAGGTAAAATCACCCGGGTCGAGCCGAGTTTAGAAGCTGCCTTCGTAGACTATGGTGCAGACCGCCATGGTTTCCTGCCGCTAAAAGAAATCTCCCGCGAATACTTCCCAGCCGGTTATAGCTTCGATGGTCGTCCAAACATCAAAGAAGTGGTCAAAGAAGGTCAGGAAGTCATTATTCAGATCGATAAAGAAGAACGGGGCCAAAAAGGCGCGGCACTGACCACCTTTATCAGCCTGGCCGGTTCTTACCTGGTACTAATGCCAAACAACCCACGCGCCGGTGGTATTTCTCGTCGTATTGAAGGCGATGAGCGTCAGGAATTAAAAGATTCCTTAGGCCAGCTGGAAATGCCGGATGGCATGGGTCTGATTGTGCGTACCGCTGGTGTTGGCAAATCCTACGAAGAGCTGGATTACGACTTAAAAGCCCTGCTGAAACACTGGTCGGCCATTACTGAGGAAGCGCAGAAACGTGCCGCCCCTTTCCTGATCCATCAGGAAAGCAATGTAGTATTCCGTGCGATTCGTGATTATCTGCGCCGCGATGTTGGCGAGATCCTGATCGACAGCCAGAAGATTTTCGAAGAAGCCAAGGTTTATATCCAACAGTTCCGCCCGGACTTCGCGCACCGCGTCAAGATGTATCAGGGTGAAGTGCCGCTGTTTATGCACTATCAAATTGAAAACCAGATCGAAACCGCCTTCCGTCGTGAAGTACGTTTACCCTCTGGTGGTTCTATCGTGATCGATAGCACCGAAGCTTTAACTGCGATCGATATTAACTCCTCTAAAGCTACTAAAGGTGGCGATATCGAGGAAACTGCCTTTAATACCAACCTGGAAGCGGCCGATGAAATCGCCCGCCAACTGCGCTTACGTGACCTTGGCGGTCTGATCGTGATCGACTTTATCGATATGACGCCGGTACGGCATCAGCGTGAAGTGGAAAACCGCTTAAAAGACGCTGTGAAGCAAGACCGTGCCCGGGTACAAATTGGCCGGATTTCGCGTTTTGGTCTGCTGGAAATGTCACGGCAGCGTTTACGTCCGTCACTGGGTGAGTCAGCCGGTCATGTCTGTCCGCGTTGTCATGGCCGTGGCACTATCCGCAGCGTTGAGTCCTCTGCCCTATCAATTTTACGTTTAATCGAAGAAGAAGCGATTAAAGATAACACCAGCCAGGTACAGGCACAGGTGCCAGTATCCGTTGCTACTTATCTGATGAACGAAAAACGCGAAGGCGTACGTCGCATCGAGCAGCGCAATGGCGTCCAGGTGTACGTGATCCCGAATGAGCATCTGGAAACACCAAACTACGAAGTGATCCGCATCCGCATCGATGAAGAGATCGAAGATGTCAGCTATAACCTCACCAAGGTGCCAGAGCACACCTCTAAGTTGTACCAGCCTGCTGCGGATGCAATAAAAGAAAAACCGGCAGTTTCAGCGCTGAGTATGGCGCAAAATGCTGCGCCGGCACCACAACCGAAAGCTGTTGTTGCCGACGTTGCTGCCCCTGTGGCCAGCACACCAAGTTTATTCAGCCGTTTAGCGACCTGGTTATCGGGTTTATTTGCGGCACCGGCAACGGAAAAACCGGCGGATAAGCCGAAAGAAAAAACAGCAGGCCGTCCGGAACAACGTGGTGAACGCGGTGAGCGTGGTGATAGCAGAAGACGCAATAATCGTAACAACAAGCGTCGCGATCAGGTTGAGAAAGTTGCGGATAAAGCACAGGACAAGGTAAGCGAAGAAAAAGCAAGCCCGGCCAGTCGTCCGGAGCGCCAGGAGCGTCCGAAACAACAGGAACGCCAGCCTCGGCAGCAAGAGGCCCGCAAAGCACCGGCTGAAGCTAAGGTTGATAAGGTAGAACGTGAGGAAGCAGACGAGCCAAATAGCCGCGCCGCTGCCGCTGAGCGTCGCGCTCGGCGTCAGTTACAACGTTCAGTGCGTATCGCTAAGGCCGAAGCCGCAGCTGACACGGTATTGCCGGTAGTCACTAAGGACGAAACGCCTGCGGATGTCAGCCCCGCAACGCCAGTGGTAGTGACGACAGAGGCTGCGCCAATAGCCAGCACTATTGCGACAGAGCAGAGCGCTATCGAGGCAGACAGCGCCGAAGTGCAAACTGCGGAATCAGAGCATAACAAAGACACCTCAGCTGAACAAGCTGCAGAAGCATCTGAGCCACGCAGCCGCAGCCGTCGTTCACCACGCCATCTGCGTGCAGCGGGCCAGAAGCGTCGCAAAGAGCAGTCTGCCGATGCCACAACTGATGACGAAAGCGTTGCAGACAGCGCTACTGAGACAGCCGAACAATCCAATGCGGATGTTCTGGCTGCGCCAGCTGAAGCCCCGGCAACAACAGCAACGGAATCGCAACAAACTGTTACTGCTGCCGCTGTGGTCACTGCTGAAGGTGAAAACACCATCGCAGATAGTGTTGAGGATGAAAAACCTGCGCGTAGCCGTAGCCGTCGTCGCCCTGCTAAGGTTGAGGCGGTAGCTGACAACGAGTCAACACCTGATGTAAACGATTCCCGCGCTGAAAGTGACGATGAAACAACAGCGGTTACAATACAGCACCCTGAAGTCGTTTCGGACAGCCCGGCGCAGCAAAGCCTCGCCTTGCCAGAGCCGGAGCCGGTTGTTGCAGTAGCACCAGCTAAACCTGAGCCAGAAACAGCAGCAGTTGTAGAGGCAGTTCCTACATCTGTAACTGAATCTGTTGTAGCAAAAACTGCGGCCCCGGTAGCGACTGCTGCAGCAACAACGGCCACCGGCGGACGTTTCAGTAAGATGGTGGTTGCTGAAATGACTAAGCCACAAGCGGTCATTGAGCAGCAACAAGAGATCGTCATCTCTGCCGCCAGTGCAGAAGAGCGCCCGGCGGTGCAATCCTCGGCCCGCCCTGCTGGCTCGGCATTCGCACGGCAAGCTGTATCAGCTCCGATGACCAAACCTGGACAAGCTGAATAATTCCAAGGTTTATCAAGCTCAAAGCCCGGTTAATACCGGGCTTTTTATTGGCTGTGCTTCAGGAAATGTGACAATCGCAACCTGAGCTTGCACACGCAGCCAGTTAACGCATAACTGTATCGCCAAAGCTGACTAGCCGAAAAAAAACCACCGCTAAAGCGGTGGTTTCTTGTTAGTACGCAGCGTAATTAGAAGTCGTACTTAGCGCTAAACTGAATGCGGTGCATATCACCATTCAGGCCGCTCTCCAGCTCGCGGTTAGCAAACTTGTATTCAACACCCATCATAAATTTAGCATTGAACTGGTATAAAGCGTTCACGCTGTAGTTGTAGGTCGTTTTGTTAACGCCAGTACCCGTTAACATCGGATCATTGTCCGCATTTAACATCGAGTACATAAAGGTTGAGCGCCATTTTTCATTCCACAGGTGGCGGTACGCAACTGAGAAAGTTGTAGTGGTGATCGCTTCCAGCTCTGCGGCATTGGTGTTGCCGGTCAGCACAGCACCATTTACCGTATTCAGACCAACATAACGGCCTAAACCTTTACCATGATTGAATGTAAACCGGATGTCATCGTTGTTAGCTAAATTCACTTTACCGCTAACAGAAATACCGTACGACGTCACGCTATCGTCATACAGGCCATCATCGATGGCGATTTCACGCAATAAAGCACCGACCCGGAACGAGGCATTACCTGATTTCATATTGTAACCGAGGGTAATGTCTGGCGTAGCATTGTCATCCGTTGTAATACGGGCGCCGCCTCCAAAAGGCGTGATCGTACTTTCTGGGTTTTCCAGCGCAATTGAGAAGTTACCTGAGGTATAGCGGATTTGTGCTTGACGGATAAAGACTGCGGCATCCGCATTACCCACGAAATCAAGCGTATCAGGTAAGGATTGTAAATCCATGAAGTTCGACCAGGTTTGGCCAACAGTCCAGTTTTTGTAGGTAACAAATGCATGCCGAATAACCGGGCTGTAACCATTAGTGGTTCGCTCATCGTTACCATTAGAACTGGTCATCATGTCAAATTCTAACCGACCGGTGAGTTTTTCGCCGTCACCCAAATCGGTTGAGGTACCAAAGAAGAAACGTGACTGGCGGGCATGCGAATCAAAACGTGAGGTGCTGCTGCCACCGATAGGGGTTAACGCTGGCACGTAAAAATCACGGCCCAAAGCCGCAACTTCACCTTCTGATTCGGTAAACATCATGTCTAATTTAATAAAACCACCATAGGTAACTTCGGTATCACCTACTTTGAAACCATTGTTAGCGTGGGCTGCGCCTGCAGTTAACGCCAGGGCAATGGCTGCCGTTAGGGTGTTGAGCGTCTTTCTTTGTCTCATCTGGAGTTCTCCATTGTTTTTTTATAGTTGTACTAACGTCGCGGTTATTCTAACCAAACTGTGGTCGACAGTCTGCAACTTCGCAATTAGCCTTTAGTCGCAGTTAGCACAACCGCCTTAGCTCGTCTAGACTATGGTCTAATTCCTTTTGTGTGAATGCTCCTTTAGAAATACCTCATTATTTTAAGATGTTTGGCAGGGGACGATATATGACACAGACAACAACTTATCCGGTACCGGAAAATATAAAACAACGCGCTCTTATTAATGATGAGCAATATCTGGCAATGTATCGTGAATCCGTAGAACAACCTGATGCGTTTTGGGCGAAACATGGCCAGCGTCTGGACTGGATTAAGCCATATACACAGGTCAAAGACACCAGCTATGAACTGGGTAAGGTAAGTATTAAGTGGTTTGCCGATGGTGTATTGAACGCCAGCGTGAATTGCCTTGATCGTCACCTGGAAAAACGCGGTAACCAGATCGCTTTTTACTGGGAAGGCGATGAGCCAGGCGTACAAAAAACTGTTACCTACCGTGAGTTATATGAAGAAGTTTGCCAACTGGCAAATGGCATGAAAGCGCTGGGCGTAGGTAAAGGTGATCGGGTCACAATTTATCTGCCAATGATTCCACAAGCAGCTGTTGCTTTATTAGCCTGTGCCCGCATCGGCGCGGTGCACTCTGTCGTCTTCGCTGGTTTCTCACCAGACGCCCTGGGTAGCCGTATTATTGACTGTGATTCCAAACTGGTGATCACCACCGATCAGGCACTGCGTGGCAGCCGTGCAACGAATTTAAAAGATAATACTGATATCGCTCTGGGCCACCTTGGCGAAAGCAACCCGGTTAAAAACGTCATTGTCATTAAACACGTTGGCCGGCCGATTGATTTCCATCAGGGCCGTGACGTCTGGTATCACGATTTATTGGCCAAACAACCGAAAGAATGTGCACCTGAGCCAATGAATGCGGAAGATCCGTTATTTATCCTCTATACCTCAGGCTCAACCGGTAAACCGAAAGGTGTACTGCATACTACTGGTGGCTATATGGTTTACGCTGCCATGACACATCAGTATATCTTTGACTATCATGATGACGATATTTACTGGTGTGCAGCGGACGTCGGTTGGGTAACAGGTCACAGCTATATTATTTACGGCCCACTGGCTAACGGTGCCCGTAGCGTAATGTTTGAAGGTGTACCCACCTACCCCAGCGTAAAACGTATAGCGCAAATTGTTGATAAGTATAACGTTACTATTCTGTATACCGCGCCGACCGCCATCCGTGCCCTGATGGCGCATGGCGATGCACCGGTAGAAGGTGCCAACCTGAGTTCATTGCGGGTACTGGGTAGCGTGGGTGAACCCATTAACCCTGAGGCCTGGAACTGGTACCACGAGAAAATTGGTAAAGGTAACTGCCCAATCGTTGACACCTGGTGGCAAACTGAAACCGGCGGTATCCTGATTACACCACTGCCAGGTGCCACTGCATTAAAGCCTGGCTCTGCTACCCGCCCCTTCTTCGGCGTCAAGCCAGCCATTGTTGATAACGAAGGTAAAACGGTTCATGGTGTGGGGGAAGGCAATCTGGTGATTACTGACAGCTGGCCTGGTCAAATGCGCACCCTGTACGGTGATCATGAACGCTTCGAGCAAACCTACTTCAGTACTTACCCTGGCACCTACTTTACCGGTGACGGTGCGCGCCGGGACGAGGATGGTTATTACTGGTTAACGGGCCGCGTTGATGACGTGTTAAACGTCTCGGGCCACCGTCTGGGTACTGCCGAAATTGAAAGTTGCCTGGTGGCACATGAAGCCATCGCTGAGGCAGCGGTAGTAGGTTACCCACATGATATAAAAGGCCAGGGCATTTACGTTTATGTCACGCCACGCGTAGGGGTTGAACCGAGCGAAGAGCTGACCAAAGCTATTAGAGCCTGGGTGCGTGAAGAAATTTCACCCATTGCTTCGCCAGATCTGATACAGTGGGCTCCAGCAGGCCTGCCGAAGACCCGCTCAGGTAAGATTATGCGCCGTATCCTGCGGAAAATTGCCGCCAATGAGCATGATCAGTTAGGTGATATTTCGACATTAGCCGATCCTTCAGTTGTTGAACTGTTGGTAAATAACCGCTTAAATCGGAAATAAACACACCTAACGCTATCTCCTGAGAGCGCGAGTCTCCAGTCGCAACAAAAAGGCCGCAACAATGCGGTCTTTTTTATAACAATAAACAGGGTAAACACCGCTGGAGGAAACAATGGCGAAGCTTATCGTCGCAGATGATCATCCGCTGTTTCGCAATGCACTGATTAATGCCATTAGCAGCACCTTTGCCACTAAAGCAACAATTGAAACCGATAGTTTTGACAGTACCTGTGCAGCGCTGGAACAACATCCTGACGCCGACTTGTTACTGCTCGATCTGCATATGCCGGGTAACTGTGGTTTTCTCGGTTTGATTCAACTGCGGAAAAACTATCCCAGCCTACCAATAGTAGTGATTTCCGCCAGTGAAGATCTGGATGTGATTCGCCGTGTGATGGCTTTTGGCGCTTCCGCTTATGTGCCAAAATCCGCCAAGCCACAAGATATCAGTAATGCGCTGAATGCGGTGCTGGAGGGTGAGTTTTGGGTACCGGCCGAACTTAAAAAATATGTTTTGGATCAGCAAGATACAGAGCAGGATCTTGATCTGGCCGCCAAAGTTGCGCAGCTGACACAGCAACAATACAAGGTGCTGTACTATTTAACCGAAGGTTGGTTAAACAAGCAAATCGCATACGACCTTCATATCTCAGAAGCCACGGTTAAGGCGCATATTACGGCGATCTTCCGCAAACTGGGGTGCACTAATCGCACCCAGGTGGTGATCCAGGCACAGCGTCTAACATTGGAACCACCGGTCGATCGCGCCCTGGCGCAGCAACACTAACGACTTCACACTCACTAGCCAGCAGATTCACGCCGGAGCTCAGGCTCCGGCGCGTTTTAGCATTTTAAAGTGATTCAAGGTGGCACGCAGTGCACCGGGTTTTATCGGTTTTGCCAGGAACATCAGACCTTCCTCTTTTGCCAGGGCGGCTAAATCTGCTTGCGGCGATGCTGAGACTAAAATCCCTGGTACCTTACCCCAATAAGCCTGGATCTGTCGGTATAGTTCTAAACCATTCACCTGCTGGCCTAACTGATAATCCAACAGCAGCACGTCCGGCGCCGGATGTATCGGCGCATAGGCCAATAGCTCCTGTTCATCATAGAAACATTGCACTTCGCTGATTTGCCATTGTTCCAGCAATACCTTTAACGCGGCAAGATTTGCCGCGTCATCATCGACACAAATTACTTTTAAGCCAGGCAAGGGTCGCTGTTGCAATGACGCATTGACGATCACTTCCTGGCGGCTACTGCGCGCCATCAATGGCAAAGCAATGCTAAATACGGTACCCTTGCCCGGCCAGGAGCGGACGCTGAGGCGATGCCCCAACAACTTCGCCATCCGATGCACCACGCCAAGCCCCAGGCCTACGCCTTGTTGGCCTTTGGCAGTCGCGTCAATCCGGTAAAAATCTTCAAAGATCCGTTGTAAATCAGGCTCCGCGATACCCGGCCCGGTATCCCAGACTTGTACCACTAATTCGTTACCGCGCTTGCGACAACCGAGCAGAATACGCCCCTTAGTGGTGTATTTAATTGCGTTAGACAGCATATTCTGCAAGATACGCCGCAAGTAAGTGCCATCGGTACTCACCTGATAAGTACTGCTGCGTACGGTTAACGTCAGGCCTTTTTGACTGGCAATCAAGCGGTATTCTTCGGCCAGTTGTGCCAGCAGATCTTTTAACGCTACCGCCTGCACATTAGGCTGCAATTTACCGTCATCCAGTTTGGCAATTTCCAGCAGAGTTGAAATCAGCTCCTCTGAGGCTTTAAGTGAATTATCCAGCTGATTCAGAATAGGCCCCTGCTGCTGACGATCCTGAATCCCGGCCAGTGCCGCGGTAAATAAGCGGGCCGCATTCAAAGGCTGTAAAATATCGTGGCTCGCCAGGGCTAAAAACCGGGTTTTCGAGGCATTCGCGGCTTCGGCTTCGGCCTTCGCTTGCAGCAGCTGCTGCTCAGTCTCGCGACGTCGCGCAACTTCTGCCAACAACTCATGGTTCATCTCAGAAATCGTTTGCGTCCGTTCCTGCACCCGATCTTCCAGATACTGCTTGGCCTCCGCCAGCCCCTGTACCGCTCGTACATGGTCAGAGATATCGGTAAAGCTGGTGACAAAGCCGCCGCCCGGGATCGGATTGCCGCGCATCTCCACTACCCGACCATCGGGCCTGACACGTTGAAACACATGGGCGGTACCGTTTTTCATATGTAAGATACGTTTCTCGACATGTTCATCCGGATCGCCCGGCCCACATAAACCGCGTTCCGCATTTAACCGCACGATATCGGCTACCGGCCGGCCGACCCGAATCATGCCCTCAGGGTAATTAAACATCTCCAGATAAGCCTTGTTCCAGGCCACCAGATTCAGATCACGGTCGACTACGCTGACGCCCTGACTTAAATGTTCCAGCGTAGAGAACAAAATTTTGCGCGAGAATTGAATCGCCTGGGTAGTATCATCAAACAGGGTTACGACATCTTCAAATGCCAGCTGCCGTCCCTCCAGCACCGCATTGACCATGGCTGAGGCTGACGAAGCGCCTATGACCCCGGCCAGCTCGCGCTCGACGTGCTCGACCAGGCCGACACTGGGTAGGTCATCCAACTGGATGTTTTGTTGTTGCTTGCGACCAAATTCAGCCAGGCATTCGCTGGCTCGCGGCGCGCCAACAAAGCGCTCCAGTAAAATTTTTAAATCGCTATTGTGAATGCGGATGCGCCGTGCCGGCGTGTCCTGATGGTTGATCGGTAGATTAGGCTTTACAAAGGCTACGGCTTGCAGCCGGTCTTGCAGATTGACATTGGTCAGTAAGGAGCACAGCACATAACACAGGGTGTTAAAACCTAACGACAACAGAACACCATGACTGAGTGAATCCAGTTGGATGCCAAACATCGAGGTTGGCAGTAACCAGCCATAACCAAGCAAACCATGCTGCATAATGTCGCTGTTCAGTACCCCGGCATTGACCAATTGCGGTAGCATCAGGGTATAGAACCACAGCACCAAACCTACACTTAAGCCAGCATAGACGCCATAGGCATTGCCGCGGCGCCAATATAAGCCGCCAACCACCGCCGGCACCAACTGAATGGTCAGGGCAAAGGCCAGTAAACCGGTTTCGGCCAGTTCGTAATTGCGGGCGAAGATACTGTAATACAGGTATGACAGGCCCATCACCACGATAATCATGGTACGGCGTACCAGTAAAATCAACAGGCTGTAATCGTGCGACATGCCCTTTTGTTTGGTCGACTTTAACAAGCCCGGCATGACCACATCATTACTGATCATGGTCGACAGGGCTAAGGTCGCAATAATAATCATCGAGGTAGCAGCCGAGAAGCCGCCGATAAAGACGATAATACTGAGTGCATTCCATTCCATACTGGACGGAATTAACAACACAAAACTGTCGGCCTGTGCCAGGATCCCCGGAAATAATTGCATGCCGGCTACGGCAATCGGAATGACCACCAGCGTGACCAGCAATAAATAGCCGGAGAACCAGCGCCGGGCATGCCGTAAATGATGGTGCGAAACATTTTCGACAAAGGCGACATGAAATTGTCGCGGCAGTAAAAACACCGCCACCATCGCCAGTATGGTTTTGGTAATAAATTCTACCAAGCCCGGCGTATCCAGTTTCTCTTGTTGCTTAATGGAATGCTCGGTAAAGGCACGGATTGCCGATTGATCGGTATCAAGAATAAACACATAAACTGCAATCGCTAGCGTTAACAGCGCAAAGAGTTTCACTACCGACTCAAAGGCAATCGCCACCATCACGCCGCGGTTTTGTTCTGTTAAATGCAGTTTGCGGGTACCAAATAAAATTGCGAAGAACGCCATCGCGACAGCACTTAACAAGGCACTGTCCTGATACCACACCACTTGGCTGTCATCAAAAACACCACCCAGTAATACCTGATAGGAGCCGGCGACCGCCTTTAACTGCAGTGAAATATAGGGTACAACAACAATTAAACAAATTACCGCGGCCAGCGTCGCAATGTTCCGCCTTTTGCCATAACGCGCTGAAATAAAGTCAGCAATAGAGGTGACGTTTTGCTTTTTCGAGACATACAGCAGCTTGAATAAAAACGGCTGGGCAAAAACAAACAGCAGGATCGGTCCAAGGTAGATTGCCATATAATCCCAGCCACGGGTTACGGCTGTACCAACGGCACCATAGTAGGTCCAGGATGTGCAGTACACTGCCAGCGCCAGGCTGTAAATTAAGCCCCCATACTTTCGTATCAGACGATCGTCGGCATGGCGCTCACCCCAGTTGGCAATCCAGAACAATCCACCGACGTACAGCAAGGCTAACAGGGCTACAGTCCAGACAGTCACACGTCTCTCCATTATTATTTTTTAGCTAACTGTGGTTGTGCCCGGGCTATCTGTCAATGCCAGGCGCCCTGCCTTCGACTAAAGTCGGGCTAGCGCCATGGCGAACTACTGCTAGATTAAGATTGCTCTATAAAAAATAAACTAAAGGAGACACAACTATGGCAGATCATAACATGAATGCCGCCGCTTATTGGAGCGCAAACCTGCGCCTCATAGTCATCAGCCTGGTGATCTGGGCTGTCGTATCTTACGGTTTTGGGATTTTACTGCGCCCAATGCTGGCCGGCATTAGTGTTGGCGGTACTGACTTAGGGTTCTGGTTTGCACAACAGGGTTCGATTCTCACCTTTATCGCCTTAATCTTCTTCTATGCCTGGAGAATGAATAAGCTGGATAAAGAATTCGGCTTAGACGAGGAGTAAGGCGCTTATGAGTCAATTTGCAATTAACTTAATCTTCGTTCTCGGGTCTTTTGCGATCTATATCGGCATCGCAATTTGGGCCCGTGCTGGCTCAACCAAAGAATTCTACGTTGCCGGCGGCGGCGTTAACCCGGTAATGAATGGTATGGCAACGGCCGCCGACTGGATGTCAGCGGCCTCGTTTATTTCAATGGCCGGCTTAATTGCTGCCGGTGGTTATGCCAACTCAACCTATCTGATGGGTTGGACCGGCGGCTACGTGCTACTGGCCATGTTACTGGCCCCGTACTTACGTAAATTTGGTAAGTTCACCGTGCCAGACTTTATCGGCGACCGCTTCTACAGCTCTGGCGCACGTTTAGTGGCCGTAGCTTGTTTAATCATCGCTTCAGTAACCTATGTAATCGGTCAGATGACCGGTGCTGGTGTGGCGTTCTCACGCTTCCTGGAAGTAGACAGTAATACGGGTCTGATGATTGCGGCGGTGGTGGTATTTGCCTACGCGGTATTGGGTGGTATGAAAGGTATCACTTACACTCAGGTTGCCCAGTACATCGTACTCATCATCGCCTACACTATTCCTGCAGTCTTTATTTCACTGCAATTAACCGGTAACTTCCTGCCACCGCTGGGTCTGTTTGGTACTCACGTTGAATCAGGTGTGCCGTTACTGCAAAAACTGGATGAAATCGTGCGTGAGCTCGGCTTCCAGGATTACACCGCGGATGTATCCAACAAGCTGAACATGGTGTTATTCACGCTGTCACTGATGATTGGTACTGCCGGTTTACCACACGTTATTATCCGTTTCTTCACTGTACCTAAAGTAGCCGACGCCCGTTGGTCTGCTGGTTGGGCACTGGTGTTTATTGCCCTGCTGTATTTAACTGCACCTGCTGTGGCTTCTATGGCACGTCTGAATCTGTTAAATACCATTTATCCAGCGGGTCCTACTGCCGATGCGATTCAGTATGCTGAGCGCCCGGATTGGATTAAAAACTGGGAAAAAACAGGCTTAATCAAGTTTGAAGATAAGAACAATGACGGTCGGATCCAACATTACAATGATGCGCCAGCTTTTGCTGAAAAAGCCGCAGAACGTGGTTGGGCCGGTAATGAGCTGACGGTAAACAACGATATTCTGGTATTAGCTAACCCTGAAATTGCTAATCTGCCAGGTTGGGTACTGGGCTTAATTGCCGCCGGTGGTCTGGCAGCTGCACTGTCAACGGCAGCAGGTTTGTTGTTGGCCATTTCGTCAGCTGTCAGCCATGACTTAATCAAAGGTTCGATTAATCCAAATATCAGTGAGAAAGGCGAACTGTTAGCCGCGCGGATCTCGATGGCGGTTGCTATCGTGGTCGCGACCTGGCTGGGTATGAACCCGCCCGGTTTCGCCGCCCAGGTAGTCGCACTGGCGTTTGGTATTGCAGCAGCCTCTATCTTCCCGGCACTGATGATGGGTATTTTCTCTAAACGGGTGAATAACTCAGGTGCTATCGCCGGTATGCTGGCAGGCTTGCTGTCTACCGTTATCTATATCTTCCTGTACTTAGGCTGGTTCTTTATCCCAGGTACCGCGACTTTCGCGAATACCCCGGATAACTGGCTGTTTGGTATCTCGCCACTGTCTTTCGGTGCAGTTGGTGCGATGATCAACTTTGCTGTGGCCTTCGCGGTGTCTTCAGTGACTGCTGCGCCACCACAACGGGTACAGGATCTGGTTGAAAGCGTGCGTTACCCACGCGGCGCAGGAAAAGCTGTCGACCATTAACAGCAGGTGCAGAACAACAATAGTCGCTATCCGTTGTTGTTCTGCAGTACACTCGGGCTTTCAGTTGAAAGCCCGAATTTTTTAGGAAATCCATTATGTTGTGGGAATTTATTGCAACGATTTTTGCCGGTCTTGGCGCTGCAGGTATCGCCCTGTTTATCCGTACCCTCAGCCGTAAAAAAGCCCCCCGCTGGTTAATACCGGTATTTGCCGGTGCCGGTATGCTCGGCTTTCAGATCCACAGCGAATATAGCTGGTTTGAACATCAAAGTAGTCGTTTACCCGAAGGTGTAGAAGTGGTCAGAACAGTACAGGAAACGGCACCCTGGCGCCCCTGGAGCTTCTGGTATCCGCAAACGCTGCGCTTTATTGCCGCAGATATCCAAAATGCTGCAGTGAATCAGCGTAACCCGGAGCTGATGTTGGTTGATCTGTATTTTTTCGAACGCCGGATGAGTGCCCGCCGGGTGCCGCAAGTCATCCATTGCACCGCCAATGCCAGAGCCGATTTTACTGAGGCGCTACAGATCCCGGCGCCGGGCGATGCGTTAACTGAAGATTGGCGCCCGCTAGAGGCGGAAGATCCGTTACTCGCCTTGGTCTGTGCCAAGGCTAAAACTAAGTAAAACAGGTGCCCTGATGGAAGTCACAGAGGTTAGTAAGTTTTTAGCGCGCACCACGCCGTTCGATCAGCTCGACAGTGCGCAGTTAGCAGAACTGGCCTTGCAACTTAGCGTTTACTACTGCCAGGCTGGCGAAAATGTCGAAATTACCCATGAGCGGCTGCTGATTATTCGTACCGGAATTTTCGCCCTGTACAGCGATCAGCAGCAGCTGCTTACCAAACTCGAAGAAGGCGATTTTTACGGTTATCAGTTGTTGTTAACCGGACTGGCAGATAATGACCAGCTGGTATGCGAAGAGGATGGCTTATTATTCTGGCTACCCGCTGATGCTTTCCATCAATTACGCTATCAATATAAAAATATTGATATTTTCTTTCAGCGTTTATTCGGCCGTCGCTTACACCAGTATAAAGAACAACAAAGCTCGCGCTTTACCTTAAAAGTGTCCGATATCGTGCAAGCCCGTAAAGTTTCGATTAGTGGCGAGCACAGCGTGCAGCAAGCCGCACAACTGATGACAGAAAAGCGGGTGTCGTCATTATTAGTCGAGCAGGACGAACGCCTCACCGGCATTCTGACTGACCGTGACTTACGCACCCGGGTCCTGGCAGCTAATTTACCGGCGACCACGCCAGTGCAACAAGTGATGACGCCAAAGCCACATACTATCGATAAACACGCTTATCTGTTCGAAGCAGTACAGTTAATGAGCCGCTTTAATATTCATCACCTGCCGGTGCTGGAGCAAGGTTTAAGCTTCAGTATGATTACCGCGACCGACATTATTCGCTCGCAGCAGGATCACCCGGTTTACCTGATTGGCGAAATCCACCGTCAGGCCAGTATTGATGGCCTGGAGCAGTGTGCCCTGCAGATTAATAATCTGGCCCTGGTAATGGGCAAACAACAGGTACCGGCGCATGAGGCGGGCCATATTATTACTACCATCACCGATGCTCTGACCCAACGCTTAATTAAGCTGGCACAACAAGAGCTGGGCCCTGCCCCTTGCGTCTTTAGCTGGCTATGTTTTGGCTCCCAGGCACGAATGGATCAAAGCATTAATGCTGACCAGGATAATGCCTTATTATTGGAGAAAGAGCCTAACGGCATTGTCGGTGACTATTTTGCCAAACTGGCCGATTTTGTCTGTCAGGGGTTGGCGCGCTGCGGTATTAAACTCTGTCCGGGTAACATTATGGCCAGCAATCCGGAACTGCGGATGAGCCTGAAAGGTTGGTCGGGTAAATTCGCAAAATGGATCTCCTCACCCTCGCCTGATGCCATCCTTAAAGCCAGCATTTTCTTCGATATGCGGGTAGTAGAAGGCTCAAAAGGACTCTTTAATGCCTTACAGCAGGACATCCTGGCGCGCACTAACCATGCGCTGTTTTTAATGCAACTGACTCAGACATCACTGCAACGCACAGCACCACTGAGTTTTTTACGCAACTTTATTCTGGAACATGATGGTAAACAGAAAAAAGGTCTGGATCTGAAAAAGCGCGGTATCAGCCTGATTACCGATATCGTGCGGGTGTATGCGCTGGCAAATGGCATAACCGAAGTGAATACCCGGCAACGCTTGCAGCAACTGGCAGCGATCGGTGTGATTGATAGTAAAGAAAGCCAGAACCTGTCTGATGCTTTTGATGTGTTGGCACAGTTACGCTGGGATAAACACCTGCATGATATTGCTCAGGGACATGATGCCAGTAACTTGCTTGATCCGGCGGTATTATCCGGTTTACAACGCCATCAACTGAAAGATAGCTTTGCTGTAATTAACAATGCGCAATCCTCAGTAAAACACCGCTTCTGTAAAGAGATGTAATATGCTTGGCTGGCTAATAAAAAAATCACCGTTGTATGAGCAGGTTAAACAGTTTAATGCTGTTGCCTTACCGGCACTAACCACCCCGGCGCGTCAGTGTAACTATTTGGCGATTGATCTGGAAATGACCGGCCTGCATGCCCGCCAGGACCATATTGTCAGTATTGGCTGGGTTCCTATCGTTAAACAACAGATTGAGCTAAACCAGGCTAAACATTTTTTAATTAAACCTCCGGTCAGCGTCGGTCAAAGTGCGGTTTATCATGGTGTGCATGATAAAGATCTGAAAAATGCCAGTGAGTTAAGCGACGTATTACAGCAATTACTGACCGACTATCCCGGCTATCTGTTTTTGGCGCATCACTGCCGGCTAGATCGGGCTTTTTTGCAATTAGCCTTTCAACGCCAGTATGGTAAGGCGCCGCGGATGCAGTTTATTGATACGCTCAATATCGAATGGCACCGCATGCAAAAGCAAGGCACCGTAATGAAAAAAGACGCGCTCAGGCTACCACAGTGTCTGCAGCGCTATAACTTGCCGATTAGCGCCCAGCATCATGCACTGGAAGATGCCTATAGTTGCGCCCTGCTATACCTAACACAACTAAAGAAGAGTCACCCGGATATTACGCTGGGCGATATTCTGCAACAAAGCAGCTGATTAGCCCGCTGCTGTCGGCCGCAACTTTAACTGCAAGCCTTTTAACACGTTACGCAGCACCTGCGCCTGGCATTGCCGGTAATGAGGGTGATCAGGTTTACGGAAAAAGGCACTGAGTTCTGAGCGACCTAAGCGGAAGTTGGCCAGTTGCAGCAATTCCAGAAAGTCATCATCACGCAGATTAAAAGCAATTTTTAACTTACGCAGGATCAGGTTGTTATTCAAGCGACTCTCTGCCACCGGCTGCTCGCCTTCACGCATCCCCCTTTTACTGGTAATCATGCCATTCAGAAACTGCGCCAGTTCGATATCGAGTAAGGCAACAAACTCCGGCTCTTCCTCTTTTGCCAGCCAGCCGATAATTTGCTCTTTACTGGCTACCAGACCGCCCAAGGCAAAGGTCGCTGCCAGATTGCTGTTATTGATGTTCAAAATAAAGCGTAAACGACGCAAAATATCGTTGTTAGTCATAGTATCAGTCCGGGTCGGATTTGCCAGATAAGCGGCAGCATTGCGAATGAAGTAAAAAAGGCGCTAACGCGCCTTTTTTTAACCTGCCATTACTTGGCGCGGCTACGGTACTCGTCAGTACGGGTATCGATTTCAATTTTGTCACCTTCTTCAACGAAGGCTGGAACCATCAATTCAAAACCGGTTTCGATTTTGGCTGGCTTCATCACTTTACCAGAGGTATCGCCACGGGCGGCTGGTTCAGTGTAAGTCACAGTGCGTACCACTACTGTTGGCAGGTCAACCGAGATTGGACGCTCGCCGTAGAACACGACTGAACACTCCATACCATCAACCAGATACTTCAGCGCTTCGCCCATGTATTCGGCTTCAATTTCGTACTGGTTGTACTCAGCGTCCATAAACACATACATTGGATCAGCGAAGTAGGAATAGGTAACTTCTTTAGTTTCCAGCATAACTTGCTCGAACTTGTCATCGGCACGGTAAACTGTTTCCATGCCCTGACCGTTCAGCAGGTTCTTTAACTTCATTTTTACCACAGCAGCGTTACGGCCTGATTTGTTAAATTCGGCTTTTAAAACCACCATGGCTTCGCTACCTACCATAATAACCTGGCCGGCGCGGACTTCTTGAGCTGTCTTCATCATAATTGAAAGATCTTCTGGTTAGGAAAAATTGCGTGGCATTATAATTTTTTTTTCAACAAAACGCACGAGGTTAGTCGCAAGATCGCCATTAGCAATTAACTGCTGGCGCCACTCGTGATTTTTTTGCTTAATTTCATCAAGTTGACTTTCGAATTGCTGCCAACTGTCAATTAGCGGTTGTTCGGTATTCCATTGCAACCAAAAATCCCAGAGCGCAGCCGCCAGGCTCCCGGGCCAGTTGGCAGTATAACGCTTAAAAAACGCCGCTAACTTATCCAGATGTGCCTGCTCATCCTGGCGGTAGATTTGCCAGATAAAGGGTTTTGCCGCCCACTGGGCACGGATAATCGAATCCTCACCACGCACAAAGTTAATATCACAGGCGGCCAGCAACTTGTCATACTCTGGTTGCGGTAAAAACGGCAGAATACAAAGCGTTAATTGCCCTTGCCGCCAGGGCTGCCCTGGCTTCAGCCCGGCGCAAATTGCCATCGCCTGCTCTGCCAGTTGCCCGACCGGGATCAGACAGAGTGTCGTGCTGCCAGCTTGCTGCCAACGCTGAAACAGCGTGCCAAGTTGCTGCTGGCCATAGGCGAATAAGGAGATACGCCGCGAATACTGCAGGGCGTCGTCAAGCTTTAGCTGCTGCCAAAACTGCTGCTGTGCCTGTCTATCCTGTGCAAACTGATCCAGTGTCGGCACCAGAGCCTGCTCACACAGCAAACCGCCGGTTTTAGCGGTAAAGCCCGGAAAAAAAAAGTACTTATCCAGAGGTAACTGTGGCTGCGGTGAGCCGAGGGTATGGCAATCTTCGACCCAGCTTTCTGCCGACAAATATTCGAGATTCAGCCACAGCGGTTTTAGCCTTTGCGCCGCCATCTGCTGCTGGTAAGCATAAGGAATGGTGCAGGCCAGCGCTTCGATAATGACATTGGCCGGCTGCTGTTGCTGCCAGTCGATATCACTATGCCAGTGCCGGACATCGACACCGGACAACTGTTGTTGCTCTGCCTGACAATTAACCTCCGGACACAGTCGCTGAAAACTTGTCAGATCGTCAACCCATAAGGTCACTGTTAACCGAAATTCAGCCACCAGTTGCCGGCTTAGGCGCCAACAAATCCCGATATCACCGAAATTATCAACCACACTACAAAAGATTTCCCAGCGCTGGGCCGGTAATTGAGCGGATAACATAATCACAACCTAAAAAAACAGTTGCCGGATTATAGCGGACAAGGTTTTTAAAAACAGAAAAAACCAGACCAGTAAGATAGCAGTGAGTATGAGCGCCATTAGCCATTGCACCAGCGCCGTTAACCAGCGCCGCCAGCGACTGACATCCCCGCGCGGCAGCTTTGAAAATAACTGCACCATTAATAACAGACATCCGCAGAGTAAGGCGGTTACTAACAAGGGTAATAAATAAGCCCCCTGCTCTGCACCGGCAAATAACACCGCCACAAAAGCCAGGCCGGCGCTCAATGCCGCCAGCAATAACAGGCTGCGCCAGGGGTAAAGTCGCCGCGCAAAACGGCGGTAAATGCCTAACAACGCTGCGCCTCGGCTTGCAGCAACGGCCTGGGATATAACGGTAAAATACCGGATACCCCCAACATATCACCCACCACCCAAATCTGTTCAAAGGGGTGTTGCTGGGGTAAGTGCAATTTGTTGCAGTGCGCCAGCATATCCTCGCGCCGCCACAGGGGGTTAGCGTTACGGATCACCAACCAGACTTTCTCACTTTCGTAATATTTCTGCGCCTTATTACAAATAATCCGGTTTAAGGCTTCCAGCATGCGCTGTTCGACCGGTAAGCGCAGCAGTGCCAGTAACTCCTGGTGTGTTTGCTGACTCAACTCGCGCCCCAAGATATGCATGGCTTCGGCTTCGCTACCATACAAATGAGCAATCTCCAGATCCAGCCGCTGATTGTCATAGTAACAGGACACATCCGGACGCCGCGGTTCATTGTGCCAGATATGCCGCATCTTAACGCCAAAACGCTGCTCATAATGCCGCATAAAAATGCGTGCTGCTTCATGTTCCAAACTGATTTTTTCAGCTGCTGCATTCATCAGTTAAGCGCCCACATCGTCTAGTTTGCCGCGCTAAAATAATAGCGCCAAAGCTCCAGTATCACAGGAAAAACAGACAGTAACAAAATCAAACCCATCAGTATGTTAAAAATCCGCTGTGCGATCGGGTTATTCAGTACCTTGCGCAAACCCGCACCAAATAGCAACCACACGCCGACACAAGGAAAAGCCACTAACAAAAAGGCCAACGTAATCATCACTACCTGCCACCAGTACACCCCTGTTACCGTGGTAAAGGCCGCTACCGCCCCGGAAGCCATAACCCAGGCTTTCCCATTCACCCACTGAAACGCTGCGGCTTGCCAAAAGCTAAAAGGCTTACTTTTACCGGTAGCGATGGTCTCCGGCCGGGCGCTGGCGATCCGCCAGGCCAGATAAATGAGATAGACGGTGCCAACCACTTTGATTAATTGATGTAAATGCGGGTAGCGTTCAAACACCAGACCAAAGCCTAGACCGACCAGCAGCACCATCAGCGGGAAGCCCAGACAAATACCCAACCAATGCGGCAAACTGGCTTTAACGCCATAGTTCACCCCGGAGGACATCATCATAATGTTATTCGGTCCCGGCGTAATCGTGGTCGAAAAAGCAAAGAATAAAACGGCTAAAAAAATTTCCATCACGTCATCCGCTAAAGAATTCACCCAAAGTTAAGCTAATTTAGCTACAGTTAGCACAGCATGTTGACCAATTTAGCAGGGCGTGTTGA
>NZ_AKKU01000010.1 GCF_000272005.1 Alishewanella agri BL06
AGCGATAACGCAGTAGAAACGCCAGCCAAACGCTGCCCGAAAGGGTTCGCGCTGGCGGCGCTTTGCTCTTTGGCACTCGTCACTTATTTAGAATAACTACACTGCGCTCCTCGTTTCGCGATCAGAACGCCGCCAGTGCGAACAAAATCTAAGCAGCAAACGTCAACACGCCCTAGCTGCCTAAAGTTAACTGCTTTTAATGCCACAACACAACAGGAGAATGTGATGAATAAGATAATCGGACTGGCTTTACTGGTGGCAGGTGCCATCCTATTGTACTTTGGCTATACCGAGTACAACTCCACAGCGTCACAGGTAACCGAAATGGTTACTGGCAACCCCACTGATAATGCCATTTGGTTTTTAGTAGGTGGTGCTATTGCCGCCATTATCGGGGTTGGCATGCTGTTAAAGAAATAACAGTTGCCAAAATAGCTATTGATAAAACAACAGAGGTAGCGGCAGGCCTGCGCCTGCCGCCTTTAACGCAGCTTACTCTTCGTCTTTACCCCAGCTATCACGCAAGCCGACGGTGCGGTTAAATACCAGCTTAGTTGGCTTTGAGTCCTTGTTATCAGCGCAGTAATAGCCCTCGCGCTCAAACTGATAAGCTTTTTCCGCTACGGCGGTTTGCAGCGAGGGTTCGGCAAAGCCGTGCTTCACAACCAGCGAGTTAGGATTTACCGTGCTGATAAAGTCTTCTTCCGCCGCCGGATTGGCCACGCTGAACAGACGGTCATACACCCGGAACTCGGCTGGCAGCGCCTGACTTTGTTCAACCCAATGAATCACGCCGCGAACTTTACGACCATCAGCCGGGTTTTCCCCCAGGGTTTCCGGCAGATAAGTACAGTTCAGCGCGACCACTTCGCCCTGCTCGTTTTTAATCACTTCATCGGCATGGATCACATAAGCATTGCGCAGCCGCACATCGCCACCTAACACCAGCCGCTTATACTTTTTGTTGGCTTCTTCCCGGAAGTCAGCACGGTCAATATAGAGCTCACGGCCAAATGGTAGTTTACGCTCACCCATATCTTCTTTTGGATGGTTCGGCGCAGTTAACCACTCCAGCTTGTCGGCCGGATAGTTGGTAATAGTCACTTTGATTGGATCCAGTACTGCCATGGCCCGCGGTGCTGTCGCATCCAGATCTTCCCGGATACAGGCTTCCAGCGCGCTCATCTCAATGACGTTATCTTGTTTGGTAATACCAATGCGCTTGGCAAATTCACGGATCGCCGATGGCGTGTAGCCGCGACGGCGCAAACCGGCAATGGTCGGCATCCGCGGATCATCCCAGCCACTGACCAGCTGTTGCTCAACCAGAGTTTGCAGCTTACGCTTACTCATCACCGCAAATTCCAGATTCAAGCGCGAAAATTCGATTTGCTGCGGGTGACAAGGAATGGTGATGTTATCCAGGATCCAGTCATAAAGACGGCGGTTATCCTGGAACTCCAGCGTACACAGCGAGTGCGTAATACCTTCCAGCGCGTCCGAAATACAATGCGTAAAATCGTACATCGGGTAAATGCACCAGTTATCACCGGTTTGATGGTGATGGGCAAATTTAATCCGGTAAATCACCGGGTCCCGCATACAGATAAAGCTGGAGGCCATATCAATTTTTGCGCGCAGGGAACATTCCCCCTCTTTAAAACCACCGGCACGCATTTTTTCAAACAGCGCCAGATTCTCTGCCGGGCTGGTGTCGCGGTATGGGCTGGGTTTGCCAGGCTGGGTCAGATTACCGCGATACTCACGCATTTGCTCCGCATTCAGGAAGCAAACATAGGCCAGGCCTTTGTTGATCAGCTCAACCGCATAACCATACAGCTGCTCAAAATAATCAGAAGAGTAACGTACGGCACCTGACCACTGAAAGCCCAGCCAGTTCACGTCGCGCTGAATCGATTCCACAAACTCAACGTTTTCTTTTTCCGGGTTGGTGTCGTCAAAGCGCAGATTACACTGGCCCTGATAGTCTTCGGCAATGCCAAAGTTTAAACAAATCGATTTCGCATGACCGATATGCAAATAACCGTTTGGCTCGGGCGGAAAACGGGTTTGCACACTGTGATGTTTGCCACTGGCCAGATCGGCATCAATAATTTGCCGGATAAAGTTAGTTGGGCGATTCGCGACGTCCGACATAAACTGCATAATCCTATAAAACGAAGACGTAAATGATGCGGCATTATAGCAGCGAAAAGCCCGCTGGCTATATCTGGCTGCAATGCCTACTGAGATTTTCGCCCCACGGCTACCTAGCGGCCAACAAAGCGTCAACGGCGCCGATACAAGCCTCAAGCCGTTCATAATAATTAGCTGAACTGACCCGCAGGATCCGCTCCGCCGGGAAACCATACTGCTGATAAAGCGCCAGCAAACGTTCAAAACTTTGTTGCCGCACACCGGGATCGCCCAGTTCTCGCATACCATCCGCCACCCAGGGCACCGTTGGCTCCAGTGCGATAATCAAGTCATACTTGTTGGGGTCGATAAAGCTTTCGATACGGCTGGCCAACTGGCCTAAAAACACCTGACTAAAAAAGGCCGTTACCACCGCATCGGTATCAAAAAAACAGACTTTGTTGGCACTGCGCAGCGCCTGATAATCCTGCTCATACTGCAGGTGGGTAATACGATTAAAATCTTCCAGGTTAAATAAATCGCCATTACCGCCGACCACTTCTTCCTGATAATCCCGCCCCAGCTCTTCTGACCAGGAGGTGCAATACACCTTTGCCAGCTTACGGGTTAAGGTGGTTTTACCACAGGACTCCGGACCGGTTATCAACACCTTGCGGGCAAAAAATGGCCGCGCGGCACCAGCAATATAATCCCAGTGTAAATAGGGGTGGTTGCGGATCTCAGTGCCACTAATCGGCCACTGGGTCCGCTGTGGATCCAACACCTGATACTGAATATCCGGAAAATGCTGCTGATGACCAGTGCGGTAGCTTTCTTCACCACCAAAGATCAGCTGAAACGGCACCGGTACACTTTGCCGTAATAAGGCCGCATACTCGCCCCACCCTTGTGGAAAAGGCGGAATCTGTCCTTCCTGTTGTAACAGCACCTTAATACCCAACCCCTGCAGCTCCTGCGATAACCAGCGTTGGCGCAGTACGCCATCGATATAAGGAATACCGGCCTGGGCGCAGAGCTCACCATCTTCCTGCGGCCGTTCACTGATCACCACATAAAGTTCATCACAAAGCGCATGGGCGCGTAAAATGGCGGTCAGATGACCACGGTGTGGCGGTAAAAATTTACCCGGGAAAACCCCTACTCTGTTCACGCTGCTTTCGCTCCGCGATGCCAGCTGACGGCACCATATACTGAATTAATTAAAAAGGCGATCCACATTAATAAGGTAGGAACCGCATAAGGCGCTGAGTCGGGTGTGGTCAGCAAGACCAAACTCCAGGCAAAGATGGTCAGCACATTGGTGGCTATCCAGAATGGCCACTGCGCCGCAAACATCCGGATCATTAATAATTGTGCGGTAATTTGCAGTACCACCGTGCTGGCATCCAGTAAGGGGCCGCTCAGGCCAAAACCCGTCAACGTCTGCAGGCTCTCATAGACCGCCGAGTTGCGCTTTAGCGCGTCGCTGATAAAGCCATCCAGGCCGTTGAGCATTTGCGCCAAAGCGGTAACACCAACCCCTACAACGACCAACACCCATAGCCAATGCCAACCGAGACGCCGCACCCGGACCTGCCGGGTTTCACTGTGTAACTGATGGCGCCAGCTATAATAAATAAAGAATTGTGCCGGTAAAAAATAAAACCAATTTAATAACCAGTCACCATAATAGCCGGAGGTCCAGGCAATCAGGCCGTAACTGCTGGCGCTGATTAGGCCCCAAATCCAGTTTGACAGTAAGCCTTTGGCCACCATCACGACGCAAAGCACACCACTGATTGCACTCAGCGGGCTGATCAGCCAGTTTAACGTGATTGACTGCCAACTCTGCCAGTCTGTTCCGCTGGCACTGAACCAGAAAGTACTGACAAGAATAATTAATAAGAAGACACTAAGCCATCGTCTCTCTAGACCACTGAGTTTTTTTAGATCACTTTTAATACTCATTCTTGTCCTATGATGTGCACAGTTAAATTGACTGCGTTAAAACACATTCAAAATAAAATAACACCCATTTACCCAAAATAGGAAAACGTGTAACATTGAGCAGTAACTATACTGAAAATCGCCAAATTAAACATTGTAATTTAGTTTCAATCACTGATATAAATAATCAATGTAATAACGTACTTGCGTCATTACTGACCAATAATAAAAGTAACCCAGGGAATCATTCGATGAATAAACTAAGTCTCACCCCCTTGGCTCTTGCGGTCAGTGGTCTGCTAGCCGGATCGTTGTTTTCCGTTTCAGCTCAAGAAACCGAACAAGAAGAACAAGCAAACACTCGCGGAACGGAGCGTATTTCAGTTCTCGGCTCGCGAATCCGTACCGATGGTTTAGACAGAGCGTCTCCGGTAGAAGTGCTCAATGCTGATGTTGCGGTTTCACAGGGTTTAAGCACCCTGGGCGATTTATTACGTAGCTCAACAGTCGCCGCTGGCGCTAATCAGATCACTTCTGCGACCTCTTCGGCAATTTCTGAGGGTGGTATCGGTGTTGAAACTGTCTCGTTACGTGGCCTGGGTGCAAATCGTACATTAGTACTGTTAAATGGTCGTCGGATCGGCCCTGCTGGTACCCGCGGCTCGGTTTCTGCTTTCGATCTGAATATTATGCCGCTTGCGGCAGTAGATCGTGTTGAAATACTGAAAGACGGTGCTTCTTCTTTATACGGCTCTGACGCTGTTGCTGGTGTAGTAAACATCATTACCAAAAAAGGTGACGAGAGCGTCCTGAACGTTAACGTTAGCCAGCCATTCGACAATGGTGGCGAAACACTGCGTATCAGCGGCAGCATTGGTCGTACATTTAGCAAGGGCTCAGTACGCCTGGTAGCTGACTATCGTAAAGACAGTGAATTAGAACGGGGGGACCGTAACTTCTTCGATTGTGCCGAAGGATATTATTTCGACACAAACACCCGTGAGCGGCGTGACGTAATTGATCCGCGCACCGGCTCATTCCATTGTAATGATTTACCTGCTGGTCATGTATGGGTATATGACTATGCGTACCTTGCAGAAGACGGCAGCACCAACGTGCCAAACGGTGGTGGTGCTTCGACATTGATGCAGTATGACTATGATGGCAGCTTGGCACAGTTTTTACCGCCGTTTACTGCCGATCCAAATAATCCGGCGCACCTACGGGTACCTGCTGGCTGGTATCCGGTCAGTTATGACCGGCTAAGTGCTGGTCTGACAAATTCAAGCCACCCATTCCAATCATTATCTACCCTAGTACCCGAGCGCGATACCAAAACCGTATTTGCACAGGGTGAGTTGTGGCTGACCGATCGCACAACCTTGTATGCAGAAGCGTTATTTAACCGACGTGAAACGATTAGCAAGGGTTATCGCCAGTTCTGGAACTTATTCCACTATACAAATGATGGTGCTGGCGTATTACCGGATAGCACCTTAAGTCCGGGCTGGACTGGAGCACAGGGTTTAAGCTCCACACCCATTACCGATCATGACCAAGATATCATTACCGTTGATTACCGCCGTTTTGTAGTAGGTGCCGAAGGCTATATCGGTGAGTGGAACTGGGACTTAAACTTCCAGAGCAGCCGCAGTGATGGTGATTATTTCAGTAAGGTCATTTTTAATGACTCCATCCGCTCTCAGGAATTTATTACTGAGTCTTGTGTTGGTTCGGTAACCTCAGTCCGTAAGGCTGCCTGTATCGATTTACCATGGTTAGATCCAAACTTCTTAAATGGTCAATTCACACCTGAACAACGCGCTTTTCTTTTTGGTGATGAAACCGGTAATACTATCTATAAGCAACAAACCATAGAAGCGCTTATCAGCGGTGAAGTGATGGAGTTGCCAGCTGGTATGATGGGTGCAGCATTTGGTGCTCAGCATCAGCGCGATGAAATTCTTGATACACCCGGCTCTGTCACACTGGCACGTAATGCCTGGGGTAGTTCATCTGCAGGTATCACTGCCGGTAAATCCACCACTAAGGCGATGTTTGCTGAACTGCAACTACCGGTATTAAAGGACTTAACCTTAGTCGAACGCTTAGATCTGGAGTTATCAGCCCGCTACACTGATGTCTCCACTTCGGGTAGTGATACAACATATAAAGTAGGTGTGAACTGGGATCTGGGACACGGTTTCCGGGTTCGAGCCTCTCAAGGCACTTCTTTCCGCTCCCCAGCGTTATATGAGTTATTCCTCAATGATCAGGAGTCGTTCCCACGTATTGCCGACCCTTGTGCTAACTGGGGTACAGCACTAGCGAATGGTCGTATTACACAATTGGTAGCTGACAACTGTGCAGCTGACGGTATCGCACCAGATTTCAGACCACCAGCAACCAGTAATAATGCTTTTGCGGGTGGAGGGCTCGGTGAGCTGGTAGCAGAGACGTCTACTGCACGCACTGTCGGTTTCGTTTATACACCTGAGTGGACACGATTTAGTGTGAGCGCTGACTACTTCGATATCGAAATCAAAGGAGAGGTGACACAATTAACAGCGGGTCAGGTTGTTTCTGGTTGCTATAACTCAACAGAGTTTGCAACAGAACCACTGTGCAACCTGTTTAACCGCGACAATTTAGGTCGGGTAGAAAATATTCGCCTTAATTATCTGAACATCGCTACCCAGTATAACCGTGGTATCGACTTAATCTTTAACTATGATGTCGATACAGATTTTGGTACGTTCTTTGCGAACTATAATCATACCATTCAAATAGAGGCTGCTCAGCAATTATTAGCAAGTAGCCCGCGTGAGAATCGCGCTGGTTGGCTAGGTAGACCACGTCATGTTGGTAACCTGAATCTGGGCTGGACTCAGGGTGATTTGTCAGTAAACTGGACTACACGTCTAGTGGGTCAATCATCTCTTCAAGACCGTTATCGAGCATTAAATGGTAAAGATACAATCACTTATTGGGAAGAGGAAGTTGATATCGATTTATCAACTCCTACTATGTTCTATCACTCATTGTCCGGTACCTATGACTTTAGTAAACAAGGCTTCCGTGTAACAGCCGGTGTTTCTAACTTGTTTGATACCGAACCACCGAAGTTAAGTAACGTCCCGAATTATACTAGCAGGATCGGAACTTCAGCATTCTATAGCCAGTATGATTTTATCGGTCGTAGGGTGTTCGTTGATTTAACTTACTCGTTCTAAGTTTACGTAGTTAGATCCAGATAAAAATGCCGACTTTGGTCGGCATTTTACTTTGAAAAAACCGGTTTTATTGCTGCATTTAGACTGACACTATGTCAAAACTGAGGACAATATGGCGCGTATTATTGCAAAGCCTGATACGTTGGATGAATTTAACGCTAAGTTCGCTCAACAACGACTCCAACATAACGTTTTTTTGAACTCCGTACCAAAATGCGGAACACATCTGATTCGAAATATTTTCCGGATGTTTGTGCCGGTTGACCAGCACTATACGAAAAGCTTTATTCAATTGCCGGAGCTACAACAACATCAGCAAGCCTTTAATCCGAAGAATCCAGAGCTAAGCTGGGGTCATTTAATTTACAGTGATGTCTCGGCAATGGTATTACGCGAAACTAGAAAATTAGTTCTAGTCAGAGACCCTTATGATTGGGTTATCGCACGCGCCCGCTTTTTTATGTCAGATAACTTTATCGGCAAAACGGATGTGATTCGCAGCGGCCGCATAAGTGTCGAAGAGATATTAAATTTAATGATCTTTGGTATCTATGGACTCGCCCCTACTCTACAGGAGGTCTTTACACATAACGCAGTAGCCTGGCTGGGTACCGGCTGTAAATTAGTAAGATTTGAAGAGTTGTTGCAACACGTTAAACAGCTGGACACGCCAGAAGCAGATGCGTTTTTCCGGGATCTATTAAGTATTCTTGGACTCGAAAAACTACCAGAAGATTGGAAGGAACGTATTCGAATTGGCGCTGATCCCGCACAGTCCGGTACCTACCGTGATAATCTGGCTGGTATTAAAATGGAATTCCCGAAGGAATTACCTGACATACAAAAGCAGATTGTTGATTACGCTGCACCAGGTCTACGTCAAATCCTCGGCTATCGTTAATTTGTAAAAAACCCGCTTTAAAAGCGGGTTTTTCTTCGTAGCTTCAGCTTACCAGCCAGTCAGCTCTTTCAGGGCTTTACCGATATCGGCTAAGCTCTTCACGGTTTTTACACCGGCGTCTTCTAACGCAGCAAACTTCTCATCGGCAGTACCTTTACCACCAGAGATGATGGCGCCAGCATGGCCCATGCGCTTACCAGCAGGTGCAGTGACACCGGCAATGTAAGATACCACTGGCTTAGTGACGTGGGCTTTGATGTAAGCTGCGGCTTCTTCTTCCGCAGAACCACCGATTTCACCGATCATCACGATAGCTTCAGTTTGTGGATCTTCCTGGAATAACTTCAGGATATCGATAAAGTTAGAACCCGGGATTGGGTCGCCACCGATACCAACACAGGTAGACTGACCAAAACCGTAATCCGTGGTTTGCTTAACGGCTTCATAAGTCAGGGTGCCTGAACGTGACACGATACCGACTTTACCTGGCTTGTGAATGTGGCCTGGCATAATACCAATCTTACATTCACCCGGTGTGATTACGCCCGGGCAGTTCGGGCCGATTAAGCGTACGCCTAATTCGTCACATTTTACTTTGGCATCCAGCATATCTAACGTCGGGATACCTTCAGTGATACAGACGATCAGTTTGATACCGGCGTTAGCGGCTTCCAGGATGGAATCCTTACAGAATGGTGCTGGTACATAGATCACAGAAGCTTCGGCGCCAGTGGCATCAACCGCTTCTTTTACCGTGTTAAACACTGGCAGACCTAAATGCGTTTGACCGCCTTTACCTGGCGTTACACCGCCAACCATCTTAGTACCGTAAGCAATAGCTTGCTCAGAGTGAAAAGTACCCTGGGCGCCAGTGAAACCCTGACAAATTACTTTGGTGTCTTTGTTAATTAAAACGCTCATTGCTTACCCCTTATGCCTTGGCCGCAGCTGCAACCACTTTCTGGGCAGCGCCAGTTAAGTCGGTATCAGCAATAATGTTCAGGCCACTTTCTGACAGTACTTTCGCGCCCAGTTCAGCGTTGTTACCTTGTAACCGCACGACTACCGGAACTTTAACGCCAACTTCTTTTACGGCGCCGATCACACCTTCAGCGATCATGTCACAACGCACGATACCACCGAAGATATTGATAAATACTGCTTTAACGGCAGCGTCAGACAGGATAATTTTGAATGCTTCTACAACGCGCTCTTTGGTCGCGCCGCCGCCAACGTCGAGGAAGTTAGCTGGCTGGCCACCGTGTAATTTCACGATGTCCATGGTACCCATGGCTAAGCCGGCACCGTTAACCATACAACCGATGTCACCACCTAAAGCCACATAGTTCAGTTCCCATGAAGCAGCATGCGCTTCACGTGGATCTTCCTGAGAAGGATCCTGCATCGCTTTTAAATCCGGGTGACGGTATAAGGCGTTACCATCGATTACCAGCTTGGCATCTAAACAGTGCAGATCGCCAGCAGGCGTGATAACCAGAGGGTTGACCTCTAACAGTGCCAGGTCTTTATCCTGGAACAGCTGAGCTAAACCTAAGAAGATTTTAACAAACTGGTTAACTTGCTTGCCTTCCAGGCCCAGTTTGAATGCCAGTTCACGGCCTTGGTATGGCTGAGCGCCAACCAGCGGGTCAACAGTGGCTTTTAAGATTTTTTCCGGGGTTTCGTGGGCAACTTTTTCAATTTCCACGCCACCTTCGGTAGAGGCCATAAACACGATACGGCGTGAAGAACGATCCACTACCGCACCTAAATACAGCTCTTTGGCGATATCAGTACAGGTTTCTACCAGAATACGGCTAACCGGCTGACCTTTTTCGTCTGTCTGGTAAGTTACCAGATTCTTACCCAGCCATTTTTCTGCGAAGGCGCGAATTTCGTCCTTGCTCTTGACCAGCTTAACGCCGCCCGCTTTACCGCGGCCACCAGCGTGAACCTGAGCCTTAACAACAAACATATCGCCGCCGATCTGATCGGCTGCGGCTACTGCTTCTTCTACAGTGGCTGCAGCGATGCCTTTAGATACAGGCAAACCATATTGGGCAAACAGTTGCTTACCCTGATACTCGTGCAAATTCATGGCTATTTTCCGTTCATTTGTGATTGAAAGCTACAGCAACTGCAGCCCGTCTTGTTAGTCGGCGCGAATTATACAGCCAACCTGCTTTAATTAAAAATGCTGTGGTTAGCACCACAGCATTTTATCCGCTCTTACCGCTTAGATATCCAGCAGAATACGGGTTGGGTCTTCCAGTAACTCTTTAATGGTTACCAGGAAACCTACAGACTCTTTACCATCGATGATACGGTGGTCGTAAGACAGCGCCAGATACATCATTGGCAGAATTTCCATCTTACCGTCGACTACCATCACGCGGTCCTGGATCTTGTGCATACCCAGAATAGCTGACTGTGGTGGATTGATAATTGGTGTAGACATCAGAGAGCCGAACACGCCACCGTTAGTGATAGTGAAGTTACCGCCCATCAGATCGTCCATCGCCAGTTTGCCATCACGGCCTTTGATAGCCAGATCTTTAATGGCTTTTTCGATTTCGGCCAGGTTCATCTTGTCACAGTCACGCAGTACTGGCGTGACCAGACCACGAGGTGTAGATACCGCAATGCTGACATCGAAGTAGTTGTGATAAACAATATCATCGCCATCGATCGCCGCATTCACTTCCGGGAAGCGTTTCAGCGCTTCGGTCACGGCTTTAACATAGAACGACATAAAACCTAAACGGATACCGTGACGCTTTTCAAACACGTCCTGGTACTGCTTACGCAGATCCATAATCGGCTTCATGTTCACTTCGTTGAACGTCGTTAACATGGCGGTAGAGTTTTTCGCTTCCAGTAAGCGGTTCGCGATGGTCTTACGCAGACGGGTCATCGGTACGCGTTTCTGGCTACGATCACCGGCAGCAACCACTGGTGCAGCAGCGGCAGGCGCGGCGGCTTTAGCAGGTGCGCCGGCTAAGAATTTCTCAACGTCTTCTTTGGTAACGCGGCCGTTTTTGCCGGTGCCTTTGATTTTGCTGGCATCCAGACCTTTTTCGGCAATTAAACGACGTACTGACGGGCTTAACGCATCATCACTGTCATCGCTGGCAGCTGGCGCAGTGGCGGCTGGTGCGGCCTCAGCTTTTGGTGCGTCAGCTTTCGCAGCTGGCGCACCACCGGCAGACATCTTACCGATGACTTGCTCAGCCGTTACAGTGGCGCCAACATCATGCAGGATCTCGCCCATCACGCCATCGGCCTGAGCGACGACTTCCAGCACAACTTTGTCCGTTTCGATATCGACTAATACCTGATCACGGCTTACGGCTTCACCGGTTTTTACGTGCCAGGTGGCGATAGTTGCATCTGCAACAGATTCCGGTAATACGGGTACTTTAATTTCCACTTTTTCACCTTTAACGGTTGGTCTTATCAGTTATAACAGCCCGCCACAGCGGGCTGCAAAGCGTTTTATTTCAGGGTCAGAGCGTCATTTACCAGCGCTTGCTGCTGCTTGTTGTGTACCGACAGGTAACCAACCGCCGGTGAAGACGAGGCTTCACGACCGGCATACGTCAGCTTAGCGCCTTGCGGAATAGCGGCCCAGAAGTGATGCTGACTGCAGTACCAGGCGCCCTGATTTTGCGGCTCTTCCTGACACCAGACGAAATCAGTCACATGCTGATAGGCTGCCAGCGCTTGCGCCATTTCCTGATGCGGGAATGGATACAGTTGCTCAACCCGGATAATTGCCACGTCTTTCTGCTCGCGCTTACGCCGCTCTTCCAGCAGTTCGTAGTACACCTTACCGCTACAGAACACCACGCGTTTCACATCGGCCGGGTTCAGCTCATCAATCTCACCAATCACATTATGGTAGACGCCTGACGCCAGCTCTTCCAGCGTAGAGGTTGCCAGTGGGTGACGCAGTAACGATTTTGGCGACATCACGATCAGTGGCCGGCGCATTGGCCGCACCATCTGCCGACGCAGCATATTAAATACCTGAGCCGGTGTGGTTGGCACACAAACTTGCATATTGTGGTCGGCACACAGTTGCAGGAAACGCTCTAACCGGGCGGAAGAGTGCTCCGGGCCCTGACCTTCATAACCGTGTGGTAATAACAACGTTAAACCACAGAGACGGCCCCACTTCTGCTCGCCTGAGCTTAAGAACTGGTCAATGACCACCTGGGCACCGTTGGCGAAGTCACCAAACTGACCTTCCCAGATCACCATGGCGCGAGGTTCTGCCGTGGCATAACCATATTCAAAGGCCAATACTGCTTCTTCAGACAGCGCCGAGTCGTAGACCTGGAACACACCCTGCTTTTCATCAATATGTTCAAGCGGTGTGTAGGTACTGGCATCAGTTTGACTGTGCAGTACCGCATGGCGATGGAAGAAGGTACCACGACCAGAATCCTGACCAACAATCCGTACCCGGCTGCCTTCGGCAACAGTAGAAGCATAGGCCAGAATTTCAGCAAAGCCCCAGTCGATTTTCTTCTCGCCTTTTAGCATCAGGGCGCGGTCTTCGTAAACCCGACCAACCTGACGTTGCAGTGTATGAACGGCTGGTACCTGGATCGCCTTTTCACCCAGCGCGACCAATTTCTCCACTGGTACACTGGCGTCGTACGGACTATCCCAATCTTTATTCAGGTATGGCGTCCAATCTACAGAAGTGGGAGCCATTGGCCGTAATTCTTCAACAACGCAATCACCTTTGTCCAGGGCATCGCGGTAACCATCGATCAGCGCCTTTACTTCTTCCGCTGTAACAATGCCTTCTAACTGCAGTTTCTCAGCATAGATTTCACGCGGTGTCGGATGCTTCTTGATTTTTTGATACATCAGCGGCTGAGTTGCATTTGGCTCATCCGCTTCGTTGTGACCATTACGACGGTAACACACCAGATCAATCACTACATCGCGTTTAAAGGTGTTGCGGTAATCAACAGCCAGTTGCGCCACCAGTACCACGGCTTCCGGATCATCACCATTAACGTGGAAAATTGGTGCCTGTACCATCTTAGCAATATCGGTACAGTAAGGTGTAGAGCGCGTGTCTTCCGGGTTAGAAGTGGTAAAACCAACCTGGTTGTTAATCACGATGCGGACGGTGCCACCGACTTTAAAGGCACGGGTTTGCGACAGGTTAAAGGTTTCGGCTACCACACCCTGACCGGCAAACGCAGAGTCACCGTGAATAGTAATTGGCAGAGCCAAAGAGCCGTCAGTGCAACCACGGCGATCTAAGCGGGCACGCACTGAACCCAGCACGACCGGGTTAACAATTTCCAGGTGCGACGGGTTAAACGCCAGAGCTAAATGGACGATACCGCCTTTGGTTTCAAAGTCAGACGAGAAACCCATATGGTATTTCACGTCACCGGCACCGACCACTTCGTATTTACCGGCAAACTCGTCAAATAGCTTCGACGGGTTTTTACCCAGTACGTTAATCAGCGTATTTAAGCGACCACGGTGCGCCATACCAATAACAGAGTCTTGTGCGCCCTGCTCACCGGCACGGTGGATCATCGCTTTGAGCATCGGGATCATGGCATCGCCACCTTCCAGACCAAAGCGCTTGGCACCCGGGAATTTCGAACCTAAATATTTTTCCAGGCCATCAGCAGCGACCAGACCTTTTAAAATCTGTAGCTTGGTGGCTTTATCAAAACGTGGTTGTGACTGAATGCTTTCCAGACGTTGCTGGATCCAGCGTTTTTCATCAGTCGATACGATATGCATATACTCAGCGCCAATAGAGCCGCAGTAAGTGCGCTCCAGGGCTTTATGCAAATCGCCTAATTTCATCGTTTCCTGACCGGCAGCGAATGATCCAACATGGAACTCGGTATCGTAATCAGCTTCAGACAAGTCATGGAACGACAACTCCAGATCACGTACCCGCGGCTGTTTCCACAGGTTGAGTGGGTCGAGATTGGCATGCTGGTGACCACGGAAGCGATAGGAGTTGATTAATTGCAGTACCTTAACCTGACGACTGTCGGCACCGCTGCCGCTGTTAACCACCACCACTTCACGGTGTTTGTTTTTAGCGAGTTCAGCGAACTGTTGCCGGACATCACTATGCCGGGTTTCGAGATCGACCCCATCGATTTTTGGTAACTTGGCGAAGAATTCGCGCCATTCGTCACCAACACTGGTGGGCTCTGCTAAGTAGGATTCATAGAGTTCATCCACATAGGCCATGTTACCACCGCCAAGATGTGAAGACTCTAACCACGCCTTCATTACACCTTCGTGCATTTAGTTTCCCTTATTTCTGAGCACCTGGAAAAAGTAGCAAAAAAACTGCCGTGCTGCATGCAGCGCGGACAGTTTCAGTTAAATACTAAAAAAGGGCGCATTACAGCGCCCGGTTTAACAACATCGATTTGATCTGTCCGATAGCTTTGGTCGGGTTCAGCCCTTTTGGACATACGTTGACACAGTTCATAATACCGTGGCAGCGGAACACGCTAAAAGCGTCATCTAAATCATTTAAGCGTTGTTCAGTCGCAGTATCGCGGCTGTCAGCCAGGAAGCGGTACGCGTGCAGCAAACCAGCCGGGCCGATAAACTTATCCGGGTTCCACCAGAACGACGGGCAAGAGGTTGAACAACAAGCACATAAAATACATTCGTACAGGCCGTCAAGTTTAGCACGTTCTTCCGGCGACTGCAGGAACTCACCGGCTGGTGGTAACTTGCTGTCGTTGATCAGGTAGGGTTTTACCTTCTCATACTGGGTATAGAACTGGCTCATATCCACCACCAGGTCACGGATTACCGGTAAACCTGGCAGCGGGCGCAGCACAATCTTACCGCCTTTTAGGCCGACAGCAGATAACGGCGTGATACAGGCCAGACCGTTTTTGCCGTTCATGTTCAGACCGTCTGAACCGCAAACCCCTTCACGGCAGCTGCGGCGGAACGACAAAGTTGGGTCCTGCTCTTTTAACTTTAACAGTGCATCCAGCACCATCATATCCCGGCCTTCCGGGTTATCCAGCGTGTAATCCTGCATGCGCGGCGCTTGGTCGACATCAGGGTTATAACGATAGATGGAAAATACTAACTTCTGCATCGTTGTGGCCCCTCTTAGTACTTACGTGCTTTTGGCGGGAAAGCTTCACGGAACTTCGGTTCCAGATTCACTTTACGCTTAAACATAGATTCAGTATCCGGTGTGTAAACGCTGTGGCATAACCAGTTTTCATCATCACGATCCGGGAAGTCGAAACGGGCATGGGCACCGCGGCTTTCGGTACGGAAGTTCGCCGCTACCGCTGTTGAGTAAGCCGTTTCCATCAGGTTGTCCAGCTCTAAACATTCGATACGCTGGGTATTGAAATCTGAGCTCTTATCATCCAGACGGGCAAACTTCAGCCGCTCGCGAATTTCTTTTAACTGTTGCAGACCTTCAGCCATGGCTTCACCTTCACGGAATACCGAGAAGTTGAGCTGCATGCAGTTTTGCAGGTCTTTCTTAATTTGTACCGGATCTTCGCCCTGACCTGGTTTGCTGTCTTCCCAGCGGCGGGTGCGGGCTAAGGCGGCATCAATATCGTCTTTGGAGGCGGCGCGGGCTTCAGCAGTTGCGGCCAGCGCTTCGCCCAGGTGTAAACCTGTGGCGCGACCAAATACCACTAAGTCTAATAGCGAGTTACCACCTAAGCGGTTAGCACCATGTACCGACACACAAGCAATCTCACCACAGGCGAATAAACCCGGAACTATAGCCTCTGAACCGTCAGCTTTTGGTGACACTACCTGACCGTGGACGTTAGTTGGAATACCACCCATCATATAGTGACAGGTTGGAATAACCGGAATTGGCTCTTTTACCGGATCAACGTGCGCAAAAGTACGTGACAATTCACAAATACCTGGCAGACGGCTTTCCAGCACTTCTTCACCTAAGTGATCCAGTTTCAGCTTGATGTGTACGCCCCAAGGGCCATCACAGCCGCGACCTTCACGGATTTCGGTCATCATGGCGCGGGCTACCACGTCACGGCCGGCTAAATCTTTGGCGTTTGGTGCATAGCGCTCCATAAAGCGCTCGCCATCTTTATTCAGCAGATAGCCACCTTCACCACGGCAACCTTCGGTTACCAAGGTACCGGCACCGGCAATACCGGTTGGGTGGAATTGCCACATTTCCATATCCTGCAGCGGCACGCCAGCACGCAGCGCCATACCAACACCGTCACCGGTATTAATGTGGGCGTTCGTGGTCGAAGCATAAATCCGGCCGGCACCACCGGTCGCTAACACGGTCGCTTTGGCTTTGAAATAGACAATTTCGCCGGTCTCAATATCAATCGCCGTACAACCAACGATAGCGCCATCCTGGTTTTTCACCAGATCTAAGGCATACCACTCGGAGAACACCTGAGTGCGGTTCTTAACGTTTTGCTGATATAAAAGGTGCAACAAAGCATGACCGGTACGGTCAGCAGCAGCGGCAGTACGGGCAGCTTGCTCACCACCGAAATTCTTTGACTGACCACCGAAAGGACGCTGATAAACGCGGCCGTTTTCAAAACGTGAGAACGGTAAGCCCATGTTTTCCAGCTCGGTAATGGCTTCCGGGCCGGTTTTACACATGTATTCAATGGCATCCTGGTCACCGATATAGTCCGAACCCTTAACGGTATCGAACATGTGCCATTCCCAGTTATCTTCATGGGAGTTACCCAGTGCTACCGTGATACCGCCCTGGGCAGACACGGTGTGCGAACGGGTTGGAAACACTTTAGACAATAAGGCGCACGTTAAACCAGACTGGGTAATCTGTAGCGCCGCACGCATACCTGCACCACCGGCACCAATGACGATGGCATCAAATTCTCTTACTGGAATAGTCACTTAAGCACCCCACAACACAAATAAACCCACTGCCACATAACCGAAGGCAATCACATAAAGGACAAACTGCAATACGGCGCGCAGTCTGGCGCATTTCACGTAGTCAGTCAGTACCTGCCACAAACCAATACGGGTGTGGATGGCAATTGAGATCAGGGCGAGTAAAGTGAAGACTTTCATCAGTGTATTGGCAAATAACCCCTGCCATACTTCGAAAGTAACCTCTGGGGTAAAGAGGAAGAAACCTAAGATAAATAAGCTGTACAGTGCCAGTACAATAGCGGTGGCACGCAGCGAAACGTAATCCTGAACGCCGTCGCGTTTCAGGCTAGCCTGATTCAGAACCATACCCATACTCCTGCTAATACTGCTAATACAATCCACAAGCCGATTGTGATTTTGGCGCTCAGGTTACCGGAATCTAATTCCTCCCAATGGCCCATATCCATAATCAGATGGCGAACGCCACCCAGCAGGTGGTAGGTCAGTACAGTAATCGTACCCCAGGCGATAAATTTCGCTAAATGTGAATTTAGCAAGGACTTAACGTAGTCAAAACCCTCAGCACTTTGCAATGAAATCGCCCACGCCCAAATCACAAACAGCAGCGCGAAAAACATTGCAACACCGGTAACCCGGTGCAGGATGGAGGCTTTGGCAGTCGCAGGTAGAGAGATAGTCGATAAATCGAGATTTATTGGTCTTTGCTTTTTCACAGTTACTTGCCCATCGATGCCCGTGTAGAGCGTAGTTGTCATTATTGTCGCTGTAAAACCAGTGACATCCCAACGCCAATATACTCTTTATGCCCGAAGCTGGTTCAGCAAAAAAGCTGGTGTCAGGTGAACTGCTTTTACGCCGCCAATAGTATATATTTCATGAACCGCTATTACAATTTTTGTTTGGTTTTACACGGAAAATTCCGCAGGTGGAAATTTACATAAATCGTCACTGCGGGCAATACGACTAGAGTCGAATACTTATTCAACGATTAGTCTTTAGAATTGACTTTCAGGTGTGGTTTGCGAGTAGAATAGCCCAAACCCTAATATCCGATACTACAACAATAGGAGAAATCCAATGGCAGATAAAAAGGCCATCGTGCAGATTGATGGTAAGACCTTCGAGCTCCCCATCTATTCTGGTACGGCTGGCACTGACGTAATCGACGTACGTACTCTCGGGGCACAGGGCTACTTCACTTTCGACCCGGGCTTTATGGCTACCGGCTCCTGTGAATCGAAGATTACTTACATCGACGGCGACAACGGCGTACTGCTACACCGTGGTTATCCGATTGAGCAACTGGCTGATAAATCAAACTATTTGGAAACCTGCTACCTGTTGTTAGAAGGTGAACTGCCAAATAAAGCGCAGTACGAAGATTTTACGCACACCATCACCCGTCATACTATGGTGCATGAGAAAATCGCCGCTTTCTTTCAGGGTTTCCGTGTTGATGCGCACCCAATGGCGATGCTGTGTGGTGTGGTAGGCGCAATGTCATCTTTTTACCACTCGGACTTAGACATCAATGATCCGATGCAGCGTAAACGCAGTGCGCATCGTTTAATTGCCAAGTTGCCGACCATCGCGGCGATGGCGTACAAGTACACTGTGGGGCAACCATTCGTTTATCCACGTAACGATCTGAGCTACTCAGAAAACTTCCTGCATATGATGTTTTCAGTGCCAGCCGAAGAGTACAAAGTCAGCCCGGTACTGGCCAAGGCCATGGACCGCATCTTTATGTTGCATGCTGACCACGAGCAAAACGCGTCAACTTCTACCGTACGTTTAGCCGGCTCATCAGGTGCTAACCCTTATGCTTGTATCGCTGCCGGTATCGCCTCACTGTGGGGCCCGGCGCACGGTGGCGCTAACGAAGCCTGTTTGAAGATGTTGCAGCAAATCGGTTCAGTTGAGCGGATCCCAGAGTTCGTCGCCCGTGCCAAAGATAAGAATGACTCTTTCCGTCTGATGGGCTTTGGTCACCGCGTCTATAAGAACTTTGACCCACGCGCTAAGGTGATGCGTGAAACCTGTCATGAAGTACTGAGCGAGCTGAACATCAAGGATCCATTGCTGGATGTAGCAATGGAGCTGGAGCGCATCGCGCTGTCGGATCCGTACTTCATCGAGAAAAAACTGTATCCAAACGTCGATTTCTACTCAGGTATTATCTTAAAAGCCATTGGTATTCCAACCAGTATGTTCACCGTGATTTTCGCTATGTCACGTACTGTTGGCTGGATTTCACACTGGGACGAAATGCTGTCAGATAAAGGCCACAAGATCGGCCGGCCACGTCAGCTCTACACCGGTTATAACGCCCGCGATTACGTTAGCAAGCGTTAAGTTAGTGCGGTTGTCCCCTCCTGTTAAAAGCGGCTGTTAAGGCCGCTTTTTCGTTTTTGCATTTTTATGCAACGCCAAGGCTGCTGAAATTGCAAAAAAACGGCATAATAATGCCCTTTTAAACTGTCGGACGCCCTTGAACATGGCTGCTTTTAACCCGCTGGAGTTTCGTCAGCATTTTCCGTTCTTTCAAAGCCAGCCAGACTGGATCTATCTCGATAATGCGGCAACCACCCATAAGCCGCAACAGGTTATCGCCGCCGAGTTGGCGTTCTATCAGCAAGCCAACAGTAATGTGCATCGGGGTGCGCATCAGCTCAGTCAACAAGCCACCGCCCTGTATGAAGATGCCAGAGAGACTGTTAAGTCTTTTCTGAATGCCCGCTACCGGGAAGAGATTATTTTTACCAGTGGCACCACAGCTGCGTTTAACCAGCTGGCCTTTGGTTTGATGCACAGCCTGTTAAAACCTGGCGATCGCATTTTGATCAGTACCCTGGAGCATCACGCTAATATCGTACCCTGGCAATTACACTGTTTAACACAGGGTGTCATTCTGGATGTAGTGCCTTTAGACTCACAGCTAATGCCAGATCTTGAGGCTTATCAGGCCTTACTGGCTCTCAAACCCAAAGTCGTCAGCCTGACACAGGTTTCCAATGCGCTGGGGCATATTCTGCCGCTTCAGCAAATGCTCAGTGCTGCCAAGGCTGCCGGCGCCATTACAATCGTCGATGGTGCTCAGGGCATAGCCTGGCAAGTACCGGATCTACAGCAGTATCCGGCAGATTTTTATTGTTTTTCCGGCCACAAACTCTATGGTCCTACCGGTATCGGCGTGCTCTACGGTAAAACAGCGTTGCTGGAACAACTTAAGCCATTATTAGGTGGTGGCGAAATGATCAGTGAAGTCAGTTTTCAACAGAGTAGTTTTGCTGCCCTGCCCGCCCGTTTAGAGGCTGGTACACCTAATATTGCCGGTGCGATCGGGCTGGCTACTGCCATTCGCTTTTTGCGTCAGTTTGACGCTAAGCTAATAAATCAGTATAAAGGCAAGCTATTACAACAATTTGCCGATGGGCTTGCTGCGATCCCCGGTTTACGATCACTGACTCAGGTGACGCAGAGTGCGGGTATTTTGAGCTTGCAACTGCTTAACGAACACCCGAATGATCTGGCGGTGTTGTTAAACGAGCAAAAAATCGCTGTGCGGGCGGGTAGCCATTGCGCTATGCCATTATTTGCCAGTTTGCAGTTACCCGGCGCCGTACGTTTTGCTTTTGCGCCTTATAATCTGCCGACTGAGGTTGAGAAAACCCTAGAGGCTTTACAGGCAGCTACTGATATTCTGAGGTAAGGATGTTACAACAACTTATTGCCGATACCGCCAATGGCTTACAGCAGATCTGTCAGCATGAGTTGCCGTTACTGCAACAACCCGCGGATTGGCAAACTAAGTATCGTTTGTTGATGCAGTTAGGTAAAAAATTACCCGCCCTGCCAGAAAAAATGCGTCAACCCGAATACCTAGTACGCGGCTGTGAAAGCCGTGCCTGGTTGTTGCATTATCAGGACCCGGTAAGCGGTAAACATTTCTTTGTGCTGGACAGTGAAGCCCGTATTGTTAAAGGCTTACTCGCAATTATGCTCTGCTTTGTTAATGGTAAAACCAGCGCTGAACTAACCGATGTCGAGCTGAGCCGGCATTTTGATGCGCTGAATCTGCGGCCCTATCTCAGCCAATCACGCGGTAATGGTTTAAATCTGATGTTGCAACGGATCCAAACCGTTACCAGTGCGTGATTCAATCTCCGGCCTGACTTTTGCGACTGAGTTTAATCAGTAACCTTGATACCGCTGCCAGACCAAAACTGGCAGTAACCACGGTTGCCGCGCCAAAACCTCCTGCGCAATCCAGCCGCATTGCGCCACTGTTATCCGGCTTCTGCTGACAAACTGTGCCATCGGCAGCAGGATAGCGTAGTTGCTCGGTAGAAAACACGCAATCTACGCCAAAACGACGCTTCGGATTACGGGTAAATTGATGGTCGCGCCGCAACATATTGCGTACTTTCGCTAACAGCGGATCATTAAAAGCCTGCGTCAGATCGGCGATTTGTATTTGTGTTGGGTCCAGCTGTCCGCCGGCGCCGCCGGTAGTGATTAACGGAATTTTACGCCGCTTACACCAGGCAATCAGTGCAGTTTTCGCCTTAACTGAATCAATAGCGTCTAACACGTAGTCGACTGGTCTCCCCCCCAACAACTCGGCCAGATTATCCGCCGCGATAAAGTCGGCTACCTGATGCACCACGCAGTCCGGATTAATCTGCCGGATCCGATCCGCCATTACTGCGACCTTATCCTGGCCAACAGTGCTGCTAAGTGCGTGTAATTGGCGATTAATATTACTGACACAAATATCATCCAAATCAATCAACGTCAGTTCACCAATACCGGAGCGGGCCAGCGCTTCAGCCGCCCAGCTACCAACCCCACCAATACCAATCACAACCACATGCGCCTGCTGAAAATGCAGCAAGGCTTTTTGACCATACAACCGGGCGATACCGGCAAAACGGGTTTGATAATCTGACATTACTGATCCTGCTCTGCATCAACCACAGCCAAAGCGGGTGCCGCTGGCCAGGGTAAACTAATCGGGTTCTGCCAAGCAGTTGGCAGCCCCATTTCGAATAACTGTTGAAAATACGCACCATGATCTGGCCAGCACTGATACTGATAATGCTGGCCAAATAAACTAAAACTCAGTGCACAGGCATGCAGATAGACTCGGTCAGCCGAGGCGCCGCCATACAGGCTGTCACCCAGGATCGGCGCGCCGACACTTTTCAATGCAACCCGAAGTTGGTGGGTTTTACCGGTATAAGGCCGTAGTAAAAAAGCCCGAAACGGCGCATCCTGATAGCCCTGACTGACAAAATAGGTAACAGCCGGAGCCGCACCGGCTTCAGCCAGACGCCAGGCTCCACGCCGTGCCGGTTGCATCGCACCTTTTACCCAGCCTTGTTTTTTCTGCGGTTTAGCCGCACTTAATGCCAGATAACATTTAGTGATCTGTCGACTGGCGAACAACTGAGTTAACGCCGCCGCTCCAGCTGGCTGACGGGCAAGAATGAGCAAACCTGAAGTCACTTTATCCAGGCGATGCACAGCATAGAGTTTTTCAGCAAACTGGGCTTCCGCCAGCGCCACCAGTCCGGGGCCCTGCTCGGAGTGAAAACTGAGGCCCGCGGCTTTATTTAACACCCAAAACTGCGGCGTTTCAGCGATAACGGAAAAGGCGTTAAGCATGGTGCTCGGTGTGGGCAATAGCGCGTGCTAAATCTTCCGGTGTATCAACACCCATCGCCGGAGGCACACAGGCATCCGCGACATGAATACTTTCCCCCTGCCACAACACCCTTAGCTGTTCCAGCGCCTCAATTTGCTCCAACGTGGAAACCGGCCAGCTGACATAATCCTGAATAAAGCCGGCACGATAGGCGTAAATGCCAATGTGCCGCCGGTAATGTTGGCTTAGCGCTGTCCGAAATGCCTGGTCACGGTCAAACGGGATCGCGGCGCGGCTAAAATACAAGGCATAGCCCTGACGATCGGTCACGACCTTGACGATATTCGGGTTACCGATTTCTGCAGCGTCAGCAAGGGGGACTGCCAGCGTCGCCATCCGCGCTTTCTGTTGTGCAGCCAGGTTGCCGGCAACCTGGTCAATCAATTGTGGTGGGATAAAAGGTTCATCGCCCTGCACATTAACCACCACCATATCAGCAGCCAGCCCCAGTGTCCTGACCACTTCAGCCAGCCGCTCGGTACCGGAATTATGGCTAGCCCGGGTGATACAAACTTCACCGCCAAAGCCTTCGACATGTTGCCGGATCCGCTCATCATCGGTTGCGACTAAAACGCGCGCCGCGCTACTTTGCTGCGCCTGCCGGTACACCCGCTCAATCATGGTTTTGCCGGCGATCTGTGCCAGCGGTTTGCCCGGTAAACGACTACTGGCGTAGCGTGCCGGAATGACCACTACGAACGCCATTTTTCACACTCTTCAGCAGATAACACCACCGCTTCATTGGCCAGCAACACCGGAATATTATTACTTAAGCGGTAGGCCAGACGGTCAAAGGTACAAAGCAGGCGCTGCCCGTCTTTGTCGTACTTTAGTTTACCTTTACAGACCGGGCAGGCCAGAATATCAGTCAGTGCCGGATTGAGTGCCATAACGACTCCGTAATTGTTGCAATAAGGTAGTTAGTCGTGTTGTCGCAGCCAAATCGGGCTGCGCCACAACCGGTAAATAGTGCCAGTCGGCTTTGGCAAAGGCGCGGCATTTTACCGCATCTTTTTCGGTCATCAGTAATGGACCGGATAACATATTAAAATCGTCTGCCTGAAATGGATGGTGATCAGGCCAAAAATGACAATGCTTAATTTTAAAGCCTGCCAGTTCAGCCGAGCGGCGAAAACGCCCCGGATTACCAATACCGGCCACCAACTGAATTTCGGTATCGGGTTCCAAGGGCGGGGCATCAGGTAACAGTGGCTCAGCCTTACCACTTTGTAGCGTCATACCCGCATGCGCCAGCGCCGAATAACCACTGTTCGCAATCACCAGATCGACACTGGCCAGGCGTTTCGGCAATTCCCGCAACGGACCGGCAGGCAGCAACCAGCCATTGCCTAATCCGCGTTGCGCATCCAGTAACACGATTTCCAGATCGCGGGCTAAGCGGTAATGTTGCAAACCGTCATCTGAGATAATTAAATCGACCTGCGGCCGTTTTTGTAACAAAAACCGCCCGGCAGCAACCCGATCCGGCGACACCACTACCGGGCAGCCGCTGCGCTGCGCTAACAAGAGTGGTTCATCACCAACCAAAGCGGCGTTATCCAGCTCGGCCACTAAACGCGGCGCTTTAACTTTGCCACCGTAACCGCGGGAAATAATGCCAGGGGTATAGCCTTGCGTCCGCAGGTAATCACACAACCATAGGGTAAAAGGCGTTTTGCCGGTACCGCCTACGGTAATATTGCCAACAATAATCACCGGTACCGGCAGGCGTTCGGTTTTTTTTAGTCCCAGGCGATATAACAAGCGCCGTCCGGCACTAAGTAAGTAAAATAGCCCGCTTAAAGGCAGCAGTAACGCGCACCAGCGGTGTTTTTGATACCAACCCTGTTCCAGCACGTTCATTTTTCGCTGCCAAATTGCAATTTATGTAAGGACGCATAGGCACCGTCAGCGGCCAGTAATTGTTGATGGGTCCCCTGCTCCAAAATCCGGCCCTGATCCATCACGATAATCTTATCGGCTTTCTCAATGGTCGACAGGCGGTGTGCAATAACGATACTGGTGCGGCCCTTTAACAATACATCCAATGCTGCCTGAATTTTGCGCTCCGATTCAGTATCTAATGCCGATGTCGCTTCATCCAGGATCAACACCGGCGCTTGACGCAACAGTGCTCTGGCGATAGCAATCCGCTGGCGCTGACCACCGGATAAGCTGACACCATTTTCTCCGATCTGGGTATCCAGGCCATCCGGCATTTTCTCGGTAAATTCCAGCACATGGGCCTTTTCTGCAACGTCCATTAATTGTTGCCGGCTTACCGGCGTTGCCATGCCATAACAGATGTTATTAGCGATGGTATCGTTAAATAACATCACGTGCTGCGATACCACCGCAATTTGGCTACGCAATGAGCTACGGGTGTAGCTTTGAATGTTCTGACCATCCAGTAAAATCTCGCCCTGCTCTACCTCGTAAAAACGTGGCAATAAACTTGATATCGTCGTTTTACCACTGCCAGAGCGACCAACTAAGGCTACCGTCTGCCCGGCTTTTACCTGAAAGCTAATATCGTTTAGCACCTGCTGTTGATGGCCCGGGTAATGAAAACTGACATGACTAAACTCAATCTCCCCCCGGGCATGCTGAAGTTGGCGCTTGCCTGTTTCCTGTTCCGTTACCTGATCCATAATATGAAAAATACTGGCTGCTGCCGCCAGACCACGTTGAAATTCGCTATTAACCGTGGTCAGCTGTTTTAACGGTTTTAACATCATCACCATTGCCGTGACGATGGAAGAAAAGATACCTGGCGTCAGGGTATCCAGCATCTCGGGTTGACTGGCCATAAACACCACGAACGCCAGCGCGAAGGAGGCAATCAGTTGGATAACCCCTGAGCTGATGGCAGAGGTCGCATCCATCTTGACCCCTTGCAACCGGGTTTGATTATTCACTACAGCAAAACGCTGATCTTCCAATTGCTGGCCACCAAATGACAGGATCACTTTATGGCCATTGAGCATCTGCTCCGAAGCCGTGGTAACACCACCCATTGCCTGCTGAATTTTATGACTTAATTGCCGGAAGCGTTTAGAGACCAAACTGACGATAACCGCGATAATGGGGGCGATAAGAAAGAAAATCAGTGACAGTTGCCAGCTATACCAGAACATCACCACAATCAAACCGACAACCAAAGCGCCATCGCGCACCAGCACAATCAGAGCCTTGGTCAGTGATTGTTTAATTTGTTCGGCATCATAAGTAATTTTGGAAATCAGTTCCCCGGTCGAATGCTTGTCATGAAAGCTGACCGGTAACCGCATCATATGGGCGAACAGCTGCTGCCGCATATCCTTGACGATCTGGTTACCAACCCAGCTCATACAATAGGTGGCGGTAAAATGAAAAATACCGCGCAAAATAAACATCACAATCACCACCAGTGGTGCGTAGCGCAAAAAATCGGTATCTTTCTCTTGAATACCCCGATCGATAAAGGGTTGTAGCGATGCGATAAAACCTGCATCGACCGCAGAATAGCCAATCATACCGACGATAGCGGCAATAAAACCCACGCGATAGGGTTTCAGGTAACCCAGTAAACGACGGTAAACCGCCATGCTAGTAGCGTTATCTGACTGCAAAATAAGCACCTTTTTTATTATATCGCGCTATTCTAGCGCGTTCTGATCCGAGTTTCAGCTACTGCGTTGGCTTTTCTGTCCAGCGCGGCCAGCGGCGTTGACGCTCAGTGTGCAACCTGAAGTATTGCGGTTGAAACTCGATACTCACCGCGCCCTGCTCGCCGCTATGGTGTAAGGGTAAGTTTAGTAAGCCAAGCCGCGGCCGCACGGCTTGCACCGGATACGGATGCGCGCCCGCACTGTTAGCCGCCAGCAGCAGCTGTACCGGCGCCAGCTGTTGTAAAAATGCCAGACTATTGGCGGTGGCGCGACCATAATCCGCCAGTAAGTACCAATCAGCGGTCAACTCCGGGTAAGCTAACAGTAATTGCCGCTCGCTGTGCACGCTCAGTTTACCGGGCAATAGCAGCTGCCAGCCATTTAGCATTATCGTCAATACGCAAGGATCTTGCTCTGGTAACCGCCAATGCCGGACTGTAGTCGTGTAAGCCGCCGCTAACTGTTCACAGCTGGAAGACTGCCCTGTTGCTGCCGCGGCCGTGTACAGCTGTAGCTGCGGATAAGCTTGCCGCAACGTTGCCAGCGCGGGTTGCATCTCACGCTGATACGCCGGCACCACCACTGCATCCAGCCCCGATACCCGATAATAAGCCAGTAAAGGCAGTATCTGCTGTTGCAACAGTGCCTCGCTTCGTTCCACAGGTAAATCCAGATACAACAGCGTTAAACCGGCTTGGCGTAACAGCAACACCGTACTTTGCCCGCTGTCTAATAAAGTCAATTGTGCCGAACTCAGTTTAGCGGGTAATACCGCAAACAACATGGTAGCCGATAGCAATGCCAGAACACTCGCTTTGGCGCGAACTACCAGCACCGCTACGACCAACAACAACAGCAGGCATGCCCCAACCATTCCCAAATATGGCTGACTCCACCACAGATCAAGATCTGCGCTTAGCGTCAGCCAATAATTTAAAGGTCGCAATGCATAATCACTGAGCTGCCATAACACCCCGGCAAAAGGCAACCCAGTAAGATAGTACAGCAGACTCATTAACAGTAATGGTATCGCCAGCAAGGTACACCAGGGCACAAACAGCAGGTTGGAAAGCAACGCCAAACCACTAAAACCGGAAAAAAATGCCAACGTGAGTAGCGCCATTAAACTGGTTAACAACAGATGAAAACGAAAGAAATAGCGACAGCGCTGCCAAAACTTTCGCGGTGCCGGCCCCAGGCGCCAGAGCAGCAATAAAATCAGCGCTACCGCTGACAGGGATAACCAAAAACTATAACTTAACAACCAAAACGGCTGCAGCAGCAATAAACTGCAGCATAAGAGTCCCCAATAGCCGGCAGGATTAGCCGGTCTGAGTAGCAAGCGGCCAAGCAAAACAATCAGCAGAGCCAAGGCGGCCCGTAAGGTGGGGATCGCGAAGCCTGCCAACCAGGCATAAGCCAGTGCCGGCAATAAAGCCAATAACATGGCCAGATTCATCGCCTGACGCAGACCGCAACGGCGCAACAGCCAGCTTAGCAGTAACAAACTCCAGCCATAAACCAAACTGATATGTAAACCGGAGATCACCAACAGATGCCCCAGACCACTGGTGCGTAACCCTTGCCAGAGTGTGGCATCAAATTCACGTTCACCGCTGACCAGTGCCCGCATTAATACCGCCGTATCCAGTGCGGCATACTGCTGTTCAAGTTTAAGTAGCAAAGCTTCGCGCATCGGTTGGGTTTGCCGAAGCTTGATAGTCGGCTGGCTGGTGTTGACATAGCCGTGTGCCACCACCTGATTCAGTAATGCCCGTAATTCGGGATTTGGGCTGCCGGGGTTAAAACGACCAGAGGGTGCTTTTAATCGCAATGCCAAGCGCCAATGCTGGCCGGTTGCCAGTGCGGGAGGCTGTTGCCAACTGACCTTGAGCCGATATCCTGCCGCCTTACCGTTAAGCAGTTGCAACAATACCGTACTGTCGGTGCTACGCTGCTGTACGTCGAGGAGCTTAACCTGATAGAAATCCAGACTATTTTGCAGTACCAGTTGCTGTGCCTGATGGTACTGCGTCAGCTGCCAATGCCAGCTGGCTAAAAAGCCACAACACCCCAGTAATAACCCATTTCGCCAATAAGCGGCCTGGATCACTAAGAGTGCAAAAATTATTGTAAAAAATGCTGGCAGAAGCGGCAAAAATAACGACAATAGACAACCAGCCAGCACACCGTAACAGATCCTGTGCATATTTACTTTATGTAAATGAGTTGTAATGCCAAAGAAAACTATTAAGAAATATTTACCATCTCCGGAAAAAATCAAGCAGATGAGGATCCTCAGCCTGTTTGGTACCATGCTGCACGATGGCAATTTATGGCATCTGAACCGCCGCTCGGCGCGTGGTGCCTTTGCGGTGGGCTTGTTTTGGAGTTGGATGCCGTTACCCTTTCAGATGGTATTTTCGGCGCTGGTGGCGGTGCCGTTGCGAGTGAACTTACCGCTGTCGGTGGCGTTGGTTTGGATTTCGAACCCTCTGACCATGCCAGTAATGTTATATCTGAGCTATTTGATTGGCACAGTGGTGCTTAAGGCGCCGGTGGAACCCTTTGCCTTTGAAGCAAGTTTTGCCTGGCTGTGGTATAGCATGACGACCATTGGTAAACCCCTGCTAACCGGGTGTTTTTTGATGGGACTGGCCTCCAGTATTGCCGGCTATTTCGCCATTGACTGGTTGTGGCGCCTGTCTATCCGCAAAGAAAAGTTGTCACGCTTACTCAAACGCAGTAAACAGCCAGCGGATTAACGCTGGCCAAGTACCCGCGCCGGATCCACTTTGCTGGCCCGATACGCGGGATACAACGTCGACAAAATACTCAGACCAAGTGCTAACAGCACCGTGACTAACACATCCTGCCACTGCAATAACGATGGAATGAAATCAATAAAATAGATACTAGGATCCAGCAAAGAACGGCCGAGTAGCTGGGTTAGTGACGCGAAAATCGGCTCGATAAACAGTGCCAGCAACACGCCACTAAAGGCACCAAATAAGGTGCCCACGACACCATTTAACGAGCCCAGTAACATAAAGATCCGGATAATTGCCACCGGCCGCATCCCCATCGTCAATAAAATCGCAATATCGGACTCTTTCTCCCGTACTGCCATCACTAATGTTGCAACAATATTAAAACACGCAACAGCGATAACCAGCGACAGTACCAGGTACAAAATCGCCCGCACCATCTGAATATCCTGATAAACATGGCCCTGGCTGTTAAACCAGTTGCGGATATACACATAGTCTTCGGTCTGCTGTCCGAGTTGTCGCGCCAGTTGTGGTGCGGCGAAGATGTCATCAATTCTGAAGGCCAGCCCCTGCACAGCCCCGGCTGGCATCTCCAGAAAGCCATTCAGTGCCTGTAAGTCGATCCAGGCCTGACTGTAATCCAGCTGACCACCCATGGCGACAATCGCACTGATCTGCAATAAGCGGTTAGAATAGCTCGCCAGACGACCATCGGCGGTAAAGCGCGGCAGCATTAATTGCACCTTATCCCCCACCGCTACCTGTAATGCTTTGGCGATGCCACTACCCAGCACTAATTGCTCAGCGTGCAATACGTCAAGCTCGCCGCTTTGTATATAGTTAGCGAAATCACTTATTTGCCGCTCTTGCTGTAGGTCCACTCCTCTGAGCTGTACTGCTTTAACCTGATTGCCACTGCGCAACATGCCATTCGCCTTGATATAAGGCGCGCCAGCGACCACTCCTGGTACAGCACTAAGAGCAGGTAATTTCTCGGGCCAGTTTTCCAGCTGATTTGACACCGCTTCCAACTCGACATGGGGGATCACTGCCAGCAACCGCTGTTTGAGCGCTTGTTCAAAGCCATTCATCACTGACAAGGCTAAAATCAGAATAGCCACCCCAAGCGCAATGCCCAGGGTGGAAGACGCCGAAATAAAACGGATAAAACCACTGGTGTGCCGGGTAGAACGATAACGACGGGCCAGTTGCCAAACCAGACTTTGCATCACAGCGGCTCCAACCTCCCGTCTGTCATCAGATATTGTTGATCGAGCCGGCTAGCCAGCTGTCGATCATGCGTTACTACCACAAAACTGGTTTTAAAATCCCGGTTCAGCTGTCGTAACAGCTGATAAATCGCTTCAGCCGTATGCTGATCCAGATTACCGGTCGGTTCATCTGCCAATACCAGCGCCGGTTTGGTGACTAATGCCCGGGCGATTGCTACCCGCTGCCGCTCGCCACCGCTTAGTTCTGAAGGTTTATGTTTTAGCCGGTGCGAAAGCCCGACTTTTTCTAACAAGGCACTGGCTTGCTGCTCGGCCTCTTTGCCTGCCAGGCCGCGGATCCGTAGCGGCATGGCCACATTCTCCAGCGCCGTGAAATCCATCAGTAAGTGATGAAATTGATAGATAAAACCCAGCTTGTCATTCCGTAACGCTGCTTTGGCATTTGCCGACAGTTTCGACACCTGTTGCCCGGCCAACAGCAGTGAGCCACTATCAGCCTGATCCAAAGTTCCCAGAATGTGTAACAAGGTACTTTTACCAGAGCCAGAGCTGCCGACGATGGCGACCATTTTGCCAACCGGCACGTCCAGTTCAACCTGTTGTAATACCTGAGTGACCTCGGCACCATCGCGATAACTTTTATTGATACCGCGGGCTTCTAATACATTATTCATCACGCAAAATTTCCGCCGGATTAATTTTCACTGCCCGCCAGGCGGGATACAACACTGCTGCCAGGGTCAGCCCCAAAGCACTGGCAAAGATACTGCCAATCTGGCTAACGTCCATCACAATCGGCAGTTCAGGTACGCCGGCGACCTGCACGCCGAATAAGGTTAACAGATTATTCAGTTGCCAGCTGCCAAGCACGCCCAGCACGACGCCGAGTAAGGCGCCCACTATTCCGTTGAACATTCCTTGTACGGCAAAGACTAAAAACAGCGCCCGATCCGTCATCCCCTGGGTTTTCAGGATGGCAACTTCGGCTTGCTTTTCCGTCACCATCATCACCAGCGCAGAAACGATATTAAACGCCGCTACTGCGACAATCAGTAACAGCATTAACCACATCATGGCTTTTTCCATCGCAACGGCAGCAAACAACTTACCATGACTATCACGCCAGTCGGTAACCGAGCTAAAGCCCGGTTCCTGACTTAACCGGGCTGCCAACAACGGAGCCTGAAACGGCTCCTGTAAACTGATGCGGTAACTTGGCTCGCGCTCATTAGCGGGTAACAACAGTTGCAGATCGCCTTGTGCCGTCACGGCGAGCACTTCATCCACTTCTGAGCCGGTATCAATAAAGCCGGCGACGGTAAATAAGCGTTGCCGTGGCATCCAGCCAAGCGGTGTGTAATTGCCACCACTGGCAAGCAGCACCCGGATTTGCTGCCCAAGACTCACTTCAAGCTGCTCGGCAAGCCCGCGTCCCAGCATAATGCTGTAACGCTGACTGAGCAGACTCTGCCAGTCTCCCAACAATAAAGATTGCTGTAAAAAACCCGGTAATGCGTCCGGATCCAGCCCCTGTAACATCACTGCTGTCAGCTGTCGGGGGGACTGTACTAAAGCCTCGGTTTGTAATAGCGGCGTGATATCGGTTAGCGGATATTGCCGGGATAAAGCCGGTTGCCAACTTTCGGGCGGCTGCTCGGTTTTTACCAGCACATGAGGTATTACCCCGAGAATGCGTTTTTTCAGTTCAGCTTCAAAGCCATTCATTACCGAACTGACTATAGTTAATGCCATCACCCCAAGCAGAATGCCCGCGACGGAAAACAGCGTAATAAAAGAAATAAAGGCGTTACCTTTGCGGCTTTGACTGTAACGTAATCCAATGTAGAGACTGACTGGCAGATGCATGTGATAATTCAGGACTTTATCCCGGTTAGATGATAAATTAGCAGAAAAAGTGGTGCCGATAATAGAGAGTATTCGGCACAATAACAAGCGGCAGCCCGAGGTAACCTTTATGCAAACCGAATTAGACCAGTTAAACGAAGCCTTTGTGCAGTTTTTTAAGGTCGAACACGCTATTGCGATCAATGTGTTGCCGTTGGCTGGCCCGCTTCCCGATGAAGCGACCTTTGTTGCCGCCATTCCGGAGCCTTTTCTATTGGCCGGCAATATGGGACAGCTAAATCTCAATTCGCTACGTTCTTTGCAGCGCCTGGGCGAATTGGCGGAGGAACTGGCTAACTATTTGCAGCAGCAAGCCCGGAAACTCGATTTACTGATGCATTATGTGATCCGGCAACAGGACTTGCCGGAACATCGCTATATTACGCAGAGTTACGGTGGTGCCGGCCTGACCTTTTTAGCGAAATCTCAACTGCTCCCTTTGACCGTTACTGAACTGAAGCTTTTTCTGGCGGATAATGCCGGCGCAGTTTTTTGTTATGGCCAGGTCCTCAGCAGTGAGCCGGTCGGCGACAACTTCCTGACCAAAATCGTTTTTATGCAAATCCGCGACGAAGACCGCGAATTACTGGTACGCGCCAGCCTGCAGCAACAAGCCCGGCAGCTGAAACAAAAAGCTGCCGAGCGTTGAACAAATTCTGCCATAACGGCGTAAGCCATTGCGGCCAAGAACAACAACAGGTTTTAATTCTTACATGCAGCTTCTAAACACCTTATCGATGCAGTTATCCCAGCGCGAGCAACAGAGCCTGGGCCAGTTAACCGGTGCTGCCTTACCACTTTATATCAGCGAACTGGTGCAGCAACATCCTGCGGTTTACCTGCTGATTGTGCAGGACACCCCGGCGGCATTGCGGCTGGAGCAAGAGTTGGCAGTATTTCTGGATCCCAGCCAATGTCCACTTCTCACCTTACCAGACTGGGAAACCCTACCCTATGATGTGTTTTCGCCGCATCAGGATATTATTTCGCAGCGACTGGAAACCCTGTATCGGTTACCCCGCTTAAAGCACGCTTTAGTCATAGTACCGGTTAGCACCTTACTGCTTAGGATTGCCGGGCGTGAACATTTGGAGCAACACAGCTTTTTAATCCGTGAACAGCAGCAAACCGATCTGACAGCCTTAAAACAGCAGCTCACTGCCGTGGGCTACCGCCATGTTGAACAGGTTATGGAACACGGTGAATTTTCGGTGCGCGGCTCCCTGCTGGACTTATACCCGATGGGCGCCACTACACCTTATCGGATCGATTTTTTTGACGATGAAGTTGATGCCATTCGCACCTTCGATCCGGACACCCAGCGCAGCTTAGATAAGGTGCCACAGATCGCACTGCTACCGGCGCATGAATTTCCGACCGATAAAGCCGCCATTGAGCGGTTCCGGCTAAAATACCGCGAGCGCTTTGCCGCCCGCAACGAAAAAGAATCGCTGTATCAGCAGGTAAGCCAGGGCATTTTGCCGGCCGGTATCGAGTACTATTTACCCTTGTTTGCCGAAAGTACCAGTAGCTTATTTTCCTATCTGCCGGCCAACAGCCGGGTGTTGATTTGTGGTGACATAGAACATAGCGCCCAGCAGTTCTGGACTGAACTAAAACGCCGCTATCAGGATAGAGCTATCGATCTGCTAAGGCCCATTTTGCCTCCAGCGGAACTCTATCTGGCGGTCGATGAACTGTTCGCACTGTTAAAAGACTTACCCCGGGCTAAACTGAGTCGGGCTGCGCTCCCCGCCAAAGCTGGCATGCACAACTTACCCGTGGCGGAGCTGCCGGCGCTGAACATCAATCATCAATTGAAACAGCCACTGGAAGCCTTACTCAGTTTTTTAGTCACGCTAAAACAGCAGCAAGGCCGGGCACTGTTCCTGGTGGAAAGTGAAGGCCGGCGCGAGAGTTTACTGCAACTATTGCACAGAGCAGCAGTGCACTTGCGCGAATACCCCAGCCTGACGGCCTTTTGGCAGGCCGAAGATGATTTGGGGGTAATGGTTGGTAATTTGGAGCAAGGCGCCCTGCTGCAGCTGGATAAGCCGCTGGCACTGATTAGCGAAAATGAATTGTTCGGCCAGAAAATCAGCCAACGCCGACGCCGCAAGCAAAGCCAACAAATCTCTTCCGATACCATTATCCGTAATCTGGCAGAGCTGAGCCTTGGTCAGCCGGTTGTGCATTTACAACATGGTATTGGCCGTTATCAGGGTTTACAGGTATTAGATGCCGCCGGCATCAGCGCTGAGTTTGTTACCATTGAGTACGCCGGTGGTAGCAAGCTGTATGTGCCGGTGACCTCATTGCATTTATTAAGTCGCTATTCCGGTAGCGATGCCGAGCATGCACCGCTGCATAAACTCGGTAACGATACCTGGGAGAAAGCCCGTAAAAAAGCTGCCGAAAAGGTGCGTGATGTCGCGGCAGAATTGCTGGATATCTATGCCCAACGTGCGGCGCACCAGGGCTATGCGTTTAAACTGGATCAACAGCAATACGCGGCTTTTGCCGACAGCTTCCCGTTTGAAGAAACGGCCGACCAGTTAGATGCGATTAATGCGGTACTAAACGATATGCAGCAACCACAACCGATGGATCGACTGGTGTGTGGTGATGTCGGCTTTGGTAAAACCGAGGTGGCGATGCGTGCCGCCTTTGTCTCGGTCAATGACGGTAAACAAGTCGCCTTATTGGTGCCCACCACGCTATTGGCACAACAACATTTTGAGAACTTTAAAGACCGTTTTGCCAACTGGCCGGTACGGGTTGAAGTGTTGTCACGCTTTGTTAGCCCCAAGGCGCAAAAAACCATCCTTGACGATCTGACTCAAGGCAAGGTTGATATCCTGATTGGTACCCATAAATTACTACAAGACGATATTAAATTTGCTGATCTGGGTTTGCTGATTGTCGATGAAGAGCACCGTTTTGGCGTGCGGCAAAAAGAGAAAATCAAAGCGCTGCGCGCCAATATTGATATTCTGACGCTGACCGCAACACCAATACCGCGCACTCTGAATATGTCGATGTCTGGCATGCGTGATTTATCTATTATCGCTACCCCACCTGCCCGCCGTTTGGCGGTAAAAACCTTTGTCCGCGAGTTCGAAAATGGCCTGCTACGCGAAGCCATTATGCGGGAGATCCTGCGCGGCGGTCAGGTGTATTTTCTGCACAACGATGTTGCCAGCATCGAGAAAATGGCCAGCGATTTGCTTGAGCTGGTACCGGAAGCCAATATAGCCATTGCCCATGGCCAGTTACGCGAACGTGAGCTGGAACAGATTATGGCCGACTTCTATCATCAGCGGTATAACTTGTTATTGTGCTCTACCATTATTGAAACCGGCATCGACGTGCCAACAGCCAATACCATTATTATTAATCGCGCCGATAATTTTGGTCTGGCACAGTTGCATCAGCTGCGAGGCCGGGTCGGTCGCTCGCATCATCAGGCTTATGCTTATTTACTGACACCGCCACCGAAGCGTTTGACCAAAGATGCTGAAAAACGGCTGGAAGCCATTGCCAGTCTGGAAGATCTCGGTGCCGGTTTTGCGCTGGCGACCCATGACCTCGAGATTCGCGGCGCCGGTGAGTTATTAGGTGATGAGCAAAGCGGCCAGATTGAGGCGGTGGGTTTTACGCTCTATATGGAAATGCTGGAAGAAGCGGTACAGGCACTTAAAGCCGGCCGCGAACCGAGTCTGGATAGCCTGTTAAGTCAGCAAACGGAAATTGAGTTGAAGATTCCGGCGCTGTTGCCGGAGAGCTATATTCCGGACGTGAATTTGCGGCTGTCGTTCTATAAAAAGCTGGCCAGCGTGCGCAATGAACAAGAGTTGGACGAGGTTCAGGTTGAATTAATCGACCGTTTTGGATTATTACCGGATGCCGCCAAACATCTGGTGCAACTGAGTAGCTTTAAACTGTTGGCACAGGAGTTAGGTATTAAACGGATTGAAGCTAATGCCAAGGGTGGTGTGATAGAATTCGCCGAAAGAACTATGGTTAACCCGGCTTACATTATCCAGTTGATCCAAACACAATCACGGATCTTTAAGCTGGAACAAGGCCAAAAACTGCGCTTCCAGATTGCCGCAGTGGATTATAAAGACCGGTTACAACTGATCAGCAATATGCTGGCCGAGCTGGCCAAACATAAGGTAGGACATTAATGAAATTTCGGCTGTTATTCGGCAGTTGTTTATTATTAAACGCCCTGACAATACAAGCTAACGAACGTTGGTTTGAAGTGGAGATGATTATCTTTGAACGTACCGCCGACAGTGCATTAAAAGAGGCATTCCCGGAGCAGGTTACGCCAATCAGACTGGGGCGTAACCTGGATTTACTTAGTGCGCGGGTTAATCCTGATGTCACCTCTCTGGTGCTGGCGCTGCAACCTTGCCATCCACCGGCGGTTACGACCGCTCCCGCTAGTCCGGTCGCGCCGGATTGGCGGGTACCAGAAGCAGTTATGTGCTGGCAAGAAACTCAGCCCTTGGCCTGGCAGTCCACAAAGCTGTTTCCCGAATACACCTTAAATACCCGTGGCAGTTGGCCACAACAAATTGGCCCCAGAATCACTGGCACTGCGGGACATCAAACTACGCCCTATCTGGCAGCCGACAGTGCTATGCAACTTACCGAAGTTGCGGAACGGATCCGCCGGCAACGCCAGCACCAGTTGTTATTACATACCGTCTGGCGCCAGGCACCGGTCACTGAGCGGCGGGCCATTCCCAGCCGCTGGTATGCCGGGCGCAACTATAGTCAGCAATTTGACTACTGGGGACAACCGCTGACGAATACGGCTACCGTTGTCGAGACCGCAAGTACTGTGGCCAGTGGCGATTTGCTGGAGCAAATTGACAGTCGTCTGCAACAGCTTGCTGCTGGCGTCCCCCTGGCGCAACCGACTGAGAATAGCGAAGAGCAACGCCGGCTGGCACAAAGCAATGCCAATATCCCTGAGCAAGTCTGGCAGCTGGACGGGTTATTTAAGCTGCATCTCGATCATTACTTGTTTGTGAATACCGACTTTAACCTGCGCCAGCTAAAGGATGGTAAGCTGAACAGCATTAACATTAAACAAAGCCGACGCTTGATTAGCGGTGAAATTCATTATTTAGATCACCCGAAACTTGGCATCGTATTGCAAATTCGTCGCTTCGAGCCGCCGATTGCGCCGGCGCAGCCAGAGGGAGCAGAATAAGATGCGGTTACAGCCCGTTGATAAACAACGTTACCGGCAACGCCTGAACCGCATCACTGTGCTGAGTATCCTGGCACTGCTCGTGATTAGCCTGGCCAGCTCGACGTTATTGATCAGCTTGTTTGCCACCGGTTCAGGTTCTAACTTCTGGTTAAATCTGAGCGGCGTAGTTATCGGTTGTCTGGTAGTGGGCTTTAGTTTAAAGCGGCTGCGTAGCCGGCCTTACTTTGCTGAGGTAGCCTATATCTGGGATTTAAAACACGAATTAAATTTAATACAGCGTAAACTGCGAGCCATTCAAGCAGCAGCTGAACAGAATGATGCTACCGCCCTGCTAATTCTGGCCTTTAGTTACGCCGGTTCACGACTAATTTGGCAGCTGGATGATAATACGCTGATGATGTCCGAGCTAAATCTGGCGGATAATAAACTGCAAGAACAAATCAGCGGGCTAGGCCTTAAGCTCGACTTGGATACATACCGGCGTGAATTACTCGCGCGCTTTTAACCTTACCACAGGATAGCTGATGTCAATTAACTGGTTTCCGGGCCATATGCACAAGGCCCGCAAAGAAATCGCTGAGGTGATGCCACAGGTCGATATTATTATCGAAATGCTGGATGCCCGTATTCCGTTTTCCAGTGAAAACCCACTGGTACCGCAACTGCGCAAAGATACGCCTTGTATCAAAGTATTGAATAAAGCCGATCTGGCTGATCCTGCCCTGACCGCGCGCTGGGTTGACTATTTTGCCGAGCAAAAAAATGTCCGCGCTATCCCAATCAGCCAACAGCAACCGGAACAAATTAAAGCCCTGCTTGAGCTTTGCAATAGCATGCTGCCGGAACGCAATCTGGAACTGAGAGCCGCCCGAGCAATGATTATGGGCATTCCTAATGTAGGAAAATCCACCCTAATCAATACCTTAGCTGGCAGAATCATTGCTAAAACCGGTAACGAGGCAGGTGTAACCAAAGCGCAGCAAAGGATCAAACTCGAGAACAATGTGATCCTGACCGATACGCCCGGCTTTTTATGGCCCAAGCTCAGCCCGACCACCTGTGGTTATCGTCTGGCGGTGACCGGCGCCATTAAAGACACCGTATTTGATTATGCCGATATCGCGCTCTTTGCCGCTGACTACCTGCTGCAAGCTTATCCGGCAGCAGTGATGGCACGGTTCGGACTAACGGAGCAGCCAGAGAACGATCTGGCACTGCTGGATGCCATCGGTATGCGTCGTGGCGCAATGCGCAAAGGCGGCGTGGTCGATTTAGAAAAAGCCGGTGCGATCTTAATCACTGAACTCCGGGCCGGTAACCTCGGCCCTATTACGCTGGAAACGCCTGAGATGGTGAGTCAGGAACTGATCGACGCCAAGGCCGAAGAAGCGGCAAAGTCGGCAGAGAAAGCCGAACGCGAAGCCGAGCGCAAACGCAAAGCGCAAAAACGTTACCGTTAAGGAGTTGAGATGAGCGAGCCGCTGTTACAACTGACGTATATTAGCGATATTCCCTCATCGCTCACAGCATCGGATATTGCGGCTATTCATCAACAAGCTAATCGCAACAACCAGCAGTTAGGATTAACCGGGCTGCTGTTGCATACCGGACGGCATTTTATGCAATTACTGGAAGGTCCAGCGCCGTTGGTGCGTTCACGCTTTGCCATTATCGCAGCCGATCCGCGGCATCAGCAGGTGCGATTAATCAGCGAACGGTCAATCGCCAGCCGGCAGTTCCCAAACTGGCACATGGGATTAAAACGACTGTTAGATCAGGATGAAGATGCCGATCTGACGGCTGTAATCAACCTCTACGGCCAACAGCAACACTTCTCACCACAGCACGCCGAGGCTATCGCCCTGTTATTTCAGGCGGTTTAAGCTCAACGCTGCTTTTTTAAACAGCAGCCACTGTATCTTTAGCGCGCTTTAGGTATAATGCGCGCCCGGTTTTTCCTTTACCCTGCACAGGCAACTATGAGCGTTCAGACATTCGATCCCAGCCAAACCACCACGCTGGATACCCCGGCCAAAACCTTAGCCGAACAAGCCAGCAACGGCACGGGCAACAAAATAGGCTTTGTTTCGCTCGGTTGTCCGAAAAATCTGGTCGACTCAGAGCGGATCCTGACCCAACTTAAAGCTGAAGGCTACAATATCGTACCAAGCTATGATGATGCCGAGCTGGTGATCGTGAACACCTGCGGTTTTATTGACTCTGCGGTGCAGGAATCCTTAGACACCATCGGCGAAGCGCTGGCGGAAAATGGCAAGGTTATTGTCACCGGCTGTTTAGGCGCCCGGGAAGATGAAATTCGTGAAGTGCACCCTAATGTACTGGGGATTACCGGCCCGCACAGTTATGAGAATGTGCTAAAGCAGGTGCATGAGTTTGTGCCGAAGCCGAAATATGATCCCTTTACCATGCTGGTGCCGGACCACGGTGTAAAACTGACGCCGAAGCATTATGCGTATTTAAAAATTTCTGAAGGCTGTAATCACCGCTGTACTTTCTGCATTATTCCGTCAATGCGCGGTGATTTGGTCAGCCGGCCGATTGGTGAAGTGCTGGATGAAGCGCAGCGCCTGAAAAACGCCGGCGTAAAAGAACTGTTGATTATCTCGCAAGATACCAGTGCCTATGGCGTTGATGTGAAACACCGCACGGGCTTTTGGAATGGTCAGCCGGTAAAAACCTCAATGCAATCGCTGTGCGAAGCACTGGGCGAAATGGGCATTTGGGTGCGGCTGCATTATGTGTATCCCTATCCGCATGTCGATGACATTATTCCTCTGATGGCGCAAGGTAAAGTATTACCCTATCTGGATATCCCGTTCCAGCACGCCAGCCCACGGATTTTAAAATTGATGAAACGGCCGGGACAGGCGGAAAAGGTACTGGAGCGGATCAAGAAATGGCGGCAAATTTGCCCGGATCTGACTATCCGTTCTACCTTTATTGTCGGCTTCCCGGGTGAAACCGAAGAAGATTTCCAGCTGTTACTGGATTGGCTGCAAGAAGCGCAGTTGGATCGGGTTGGCTGCTTTAAGTACAGCCCGGTCGACGGTGCCAAAGCCAACGAGCTGCCGGATCCGGTGCCAGAGGATGTAAAAGAAGAGCGTTACCATCGTTTTATGCAGCTACAGCAAGCGATTAGTGCTGAGCGCTTGCAAGCTAAAGTCGGCCGCACCATCAGTGTGCTGATTGATGAAGTAGACGACGAAGGCGCTATTGGCCGTAGTTTTGCTGATGCGCCGGAGATTGATGGTGCGGTGTATCTGAATGGTGAAAACAGCCTAAAACCAGGTCAACTGGTGCAGGCGGTGGTAGAACATGCGGATGAATATGATTTATGGGCAACGCTGGTCGAATAACACAGCGTGCCGAAGAATTGACAGTTACATAGAAATTTAACAAATTTCACTGATTTTTTTTCGGGCAAACTGAAAAAAAATCCTGTATATTGTCGCCCTAATTTTCAAACCCTAGCTTATAGAGACTACTATGTCAGCAGATTTATCCTTATATAGAAACATTGGTATCTTCGCGCACGTTGATGCCGGTAAAACCACTACCACTGAGCGGATCCTGAAATTAACCGGTAAAATCCATAAGCTGGGCGAAGTTCACGAAGGTGAATCGACTACCGACTTTATGGAACAGGAAGCTGAGCGCGGTATCACTATCCAGTCAGCGGCTGTAAGCTGTTACTGGAAAGGTCACCGTTTCAACGTTATCGATACCCCGGGTCACGTTGACTTCACTGTAGAAGTATACCGTTCACTGAAAGTTCTGGACGGCGGTATCGGCGTATTCTGTGGCTCTGGTGGTGTAGAACCACAATCAGAAACCAACTGGCGCTACGCGAACGACGCTAAAGTATCTCGTCTGATTTTCGTTAATAAATTAGACCGTATCGGTGCTGACTTTATCCGTGTAACTGAACAGGTTAAGAAAGTACTGGGCGCTAACCCACTGATCATGGTGTTACCAATCGGTCGTGAAGATACATTCACTGGCGTTGTTGACCTGTTAACCAAACAAGCTTACGTATGGGACGAGTCTGGCCAACCAGAAAATTACACTGTAACTGACGTGCCAGCAGATATGGCTGATGACGTTGAAATGTACCGTCAGCAGCTGATTGAAACCGCGCTGGAAATGGACGATGACCTGCTGATGGCTTACATGGAAGGTGAAGAGCCTTCAATCGAAGAAATCAAGCGTTGTATCCGTAAAGGTACCCGCGATCTGGCTTTCTTCCCAACTTTCTGTGGTTCAGCCTTCAAAAACAAAGGTATGCAACTGGTGCTGGATGGCGTAGTTGAATATCTGCCTTCTCCAACTGAAGTTAACCCACAGCCACTGACTGACGAAGAAGGTAACGAAACTGGCCAGTACGCTATCGTTTCTGCCGACGAGCCATTCCGTGCGTTAGCGTTCAAAATCATGGACGACCGTTTCGGCGCCCTGACCTTTATCCGTATCTACTCTGGCGTACTGAACAAAGGCGATACCATTCTGAACTCGTTCACCGGTAAAACCGAGCGCGTTGGCCGGATGGTAGAAATGCATGCTAACGACCGTACCGACCTGACTACGGCTCAGGCAGGTGACATCGTTGCACTGATCGGTCTGAAAAACGTGCAAACCGGTCACACCCTGTGTGACGTGAAAAACCCTTGTACACTGGAGCCAATGGTATTCCCAGAGCCGGTAATCTCTATCGCAGTACAGCCAAAAGATAAAGGCGCTATCGAGAAGATGGGCGTGGCTATCGGCCGTTTGGTATCTGAAGATCCAACTTTCCGCGTTGAAACTGATCAGGACTCTGGCGAAACCATCCTCAAAGGTATGGGTGAACTGCACCTGGATATCAAGATTGACATCCTGAAGCGTACTTATGGTGTTGAGCTGATTGTAGGTCAACCACAGGTTGCTTACCGCGAAACCATTACCCGTGAAGTTGAAGACAGCTACACGCACAAGAAGCAGTCTGGTGGTTCTGGTCAGTACGGTAAGATCGACTACCGCATTCGTCCGGGTGAAGTCAATACCGGTTACACCTTTAAGTCAACCGTAGTGGGCGGTAGCGTTCCGAAGGAATTCTTCCCGGCTATCGAGAAAGGCTTTAAAGAAATGATGGCTACTGGTCCTCTGGCAGGCTTCCCGGTACTGGACGTTGAAGTTGAGCTGTTCGACGGTGGTTTCCACGCTGTTGACTCATCAGCTATCGCGTTCGAAATCGCTGCTAAAGGCGCTTTCCGTCAGTCTATGCCGAAAGCCGGTCCACAGCTGTTAGAGCCAATCATGAAAGTCGACGTTTTCACACCAGAAGACAACATCGGTGACGTGATCGGTGACCTGAACCGTCGTCGTGGTATGATCTTAGGCCAGGAATCAGGCGCTATGGGCGTTCGCGTTAAAGCGCACGTACCACTGGCCGAGATGTTCGGTTATATCAGCCACCTGCGTACTATGACTTCTGGTCGTGGTCAGTTCTCAATGGAATTCGATCACTACTCACCATGTCCAAACAACGTGGCTGAAGTGGTTATCGCCAAAGAAAAAGAAAAGAAAGCTAACAAGTAATTGTCGCTTTTCGAAACAGCCCCGCCCCGTGCGGGGCTTTTTTATGGCTGCGACTTGATCGCTATCAGCTTTGCTAAACACAAAAGCAGCTACACTAAGGCTTTAGTACCCTTAGGAGCCGCTATGCGCTGTGCAACCGCCGAACAGGCGTTAAGTATCCTCGCCGATCATGAGCAAATCTGGTGCCAATCTATGGCCGCCACGCCATGGTTCTTATTACAGGCCCTGGCGAAACTGGCACCACGCTATCAGAACCTTACACTGCTACAGCTACATACCGAACATAGCGAAATCTTGTGCCAACCCGAGCTACAAGGCCATCTGCGTCAGCGCTGCTTCTTTGTTGGCAGCAGTACCCGTAATGCCATTCAGTGTGGTCAGGCAGATTATGTACCAATTTTTCTGTCTGAAATTCCCAAACTATTCCGCAGTGGTGAGCAACCTCTCGATGCAGCATTAATTCAGGTGTCGCCGCCCGATAAACATGGTTACTGTAGCTTAGGCATTTCGGTCGAAGCCACCCGGGCCGCGCTGCAAATGGCGAAAAAAGTGATCGCCTGGGTTAATCCGCAAATGCCGCGTACCCATGGCGATTCTTTTATTCACCTAAGCCAAATTGACCGCTATGTCGAGTTTAGTGCGCCGATGCCGCTGCATCTGTCGGCGGAATTGGATCCGGTAACCCGGCAAATTGGCCAGCACGTTGCCAGCCTGATCCGCGATGGCGATTGTTTGCAAATGGGCATCGGTGCTATCCCGGATGCGACTCTGGCCTGCCTCGGATCGCACCAGCGTTTGGGGATCCATACCGAAATGTTTTCTGATGGCGTGTTGCCGCTGCTGGAAAGGGGCATCATTACTAATCAAAATAAAAAGAAACATCGCGGTAAAATTGTCACCACCTTCGCGATGGGCTCACAAGCCTTATATGATTTTGTCGATGACAATCCACAGGTCGTGTTTTTAGATGTGGAATACACCAACGATACGGCAGTGATCCGCCAGAATTCGCAAGTGGTGGCGATTAACAGTGCGCTGCAGGTTGATCTTAGCGGTCAGGTTTGTGCCGATTCTCTCGGTACTAAGATCTATTCCGGTGTCGGTGGTCAGATGGATTTTGTCCGCGGCGCCAGTTTATCTGAAGGTGGCCGGGCTATTATTGCCCTGCCCGCTACCGCTGCGGGTGGCACAGTCTCGCGCATTTGCTCACTGTTAACACCCGGCGCCGGTGTGGTAACGACGAGAGCTCATGTGAATTATATTGTTACCGAATATGGTATTGCACAATTACGGGGCCGCAGCCTGACCGAACGCGCTAAAGCTTTGATTGCCATCGCTGCACCACAATTTCAGGAGCAGCTGGCACAGCAAGCCTGGCAAGATTGGGGCCTTACTATATAGCCAGTAAAGGATAAAAAAGGGGGGCCAAAGGCCCCCAACATCAGCAAGAACGGTTGCAGAAATTAGAAACGGAAGCTGGCACCCAGATGAAATAAATCATCGCCGGTATCAACGCTATCAAAGGTTACACCGGCACGCAGCGCCAAATTGGGCAACGCATACCACTGACCGCGAACGGTAAAGGCATCCGCTTCCGGATCAAATACCCCTTTGGTGGTCCAGTCATAGGCCAGGCCTAATGACACATTCTGACCAAAATAGTAATCAGCAGCGACGCCAAAGCGGCCCAGCGAACTGTCAGCTAAATCCATATAGCTGGCTTCAATATTGATAAAATCACCATGCGCCAGCGTCATTAACTTTTTGGTACTAATACCGTACTGGGTGGTACTGCCGTCACCATCCGGACGCAGATGCTCAACATCTAATTTCACTAACCAGCTCGGGTCAACATAGTAACCCAGGCTAGCCTGACCGACGCGGTCATCACTATTGTTCAGCTCAGTCCATAACAAACTGGCATAGAAATTATGGCTAACGTCGCGATATTCGCCGCCCAGGCTCCAGCCACTTAAACTGGTTTTGCCCAGGGTACCAAAATCAAACTGATTGTACTGATAACCGAATAACAGGCTGCTGCTACGGCTTAAAAAGCCGGCTTCTGCACGAGGCATATTATTCGGGGTTTGTACCGGGCTTAAATAAAACTGATGAGACAAGCTGTAGCTATCCAGCTCAGCATTAAGGATGTCGCCCCATTGATAATCCAGGTTGGTCTGGTGTTGAAAACTGTTGGCCAGCGCGCCGGCAGAACACAGAGATAAAGCGGTGGCGATTAAAGTACGTTTCATAGTTGACCTCACTTAGTCAGTTTTCCATTGATATTGTGCAACTGAGCGCATCTTAGGCGTTGCAACTTAATGAAAACTGAATAACCCTATGAAAACGTTTAGACTTTAAGCAGCCACCACTTAATCTGCCGGTAATTCGAGCAATAACAGCTTTAGTTGGTGGATCTGATCCCGTAACGCCGCTGCCTGCTCAAACTCCAGATCGCGGGCATGCTGCAGCATTTTTTGCTCCAGTTGCTTAATTTCCGCCTGCAACTGATAAGGCGTTTTGCCCTGCCGCAACCGGCTTTGCTCCGCCACCTGCCGGAGTTTAGTATCACCCTGCTGCGGCGCCTGCCCCAAATCCATCACATCGGCCACTTTTTTCTTAATGGCTTGAGGCGCAATACCATGCAAGGCATTAAACGCTTGCTGTTTGGCACGCCGCCGCTCTGTTTCAGAAATTGCCCGTTGCATGGAATCGGTGATGCGATCGGCATAGAGGATGGCGCGGCCACTGAGGTTACGCGCCGCGCGACCGATGGTTTGAATTAATGAACGCTCAGAGCGTAAAAAGCCCTCTTTATCGGCGTCCAGGATGGCCACCAACGATACTTCCGGAATATCCAGACCTTCCCGTAGCAGGTTAATCCCAACCAACACATCAAAAACACCAAGTCGCAGGTCACGGATAATTTCCATCCGCTCTACCGTATCGATATCAGAATGCAGATAGCGCACCCGGATTTGGTGCTCGCTCAGGTATTCAGTCAGGTCTTCGGCCATTTTTTTGGTTAGGGTAGTCACCAGCACCCGTTCATTCCGCTCTGCCCGTCGCATCGCTTCCGACATCAAATCATCAACCTGGGTCGCCACTGGCCGGATCTCAATTTCCGGATCCACCAGCCCGGTTGGCCTGACCACCTGCTCGACGACTTCGCCGGCGGAATGTTCCAGCTCATAGGCCGCCGGTGTCGCGGAAACATAAATTCGCTGCGGCGCGATCATTTCAAATTCTTCAAATTTCAATGGCCGGTTGTCCAATGCTGATGGCAGGCGAAAACCATAATTCACCAGGTTTTCTTTACGCGAGCGATCGCCTTTATACATGGCACCAATTTGCGAGATGGTGACATGTGACTCATCGATAAACATCAGGCCATCTGCCGGAAAATATTCCAGCAAGGTTGGTGGCGGCGAACCGGGTTCGCGGCCAGACAAATAGCGGGAATAGTTTTCGATGCCCGAGCAATAGCCCAGCTCCACCATCATTTCGATATCAAACTGCGTGCGCTGCGCGATCCGCTGCTCTTCCAGCAATTTATTCGCGGCTAACAGCTCCTGACGCCGGGCAGCCAAATCGACTTTAATTTGCTCGACGGCCGCTAAAATGGTTTCGCGTGGCGTGACATAGTGGGTTTTTGGATAAACCGTAAAGCGGGTGACAATTTTCTCAATAGCACCTGTTAAAGGATCAAATAAGCTAATTCGCTCAATTTCTTCATCAAACAGCTCTACCCGCACCGCGATATCATCCGATTCGGCTGGAAAAATATCGATCACTTCTCCACGCACGCGGTAAGTAGCGCGCTCAAAAGCCAAATCATTACGGGTATATTGCAACTCAGCCAGGCGGCGCAGGATAAAACGCTGATCGACGATGTCGCCCTGCTTAAGATGCAATAACATTTGCATATAGGACTGTGGATCACCCAGACCATAGATGGCAGAGACGGAGGCGATAATGACGACGTCACGACGCTCCATCAGCGCTTTGGTTGCCGATAGACGCATCTGCTCAATATGTTCATTGATGGACGCATCTTTCTCAATAAAGGTATCCGTCGACGGCACATAAGCTTCCGGCTGATAGTAATCGTAGTAGGAAACAAAATACTCTACCGAGTTATGCGGAAAAAAGGCTTTCATCTCACCATATAGCTGTGCCGCCAGCGTTTTATTGTGCGCCATGATCAAAGTGGGCCGCCCGACTTTCGCAATCACATTCGCCATGGTAAAGGTTTTGCCGGAACCCGTGACGCCAAGTAGGGTTTGATGCGCCAGGCCAGCTTCCAGCCCCTCAACCAGCTTGCGAATCGCTTCAGGTTGATCGCCTGCCGGCTGGTAGTCCGACACTAATTCAAATGCGCGTGACATAACACTCCCTACTGATAACGTTGCACAACTTGTCGAAACCAATGATACGCCAAACCCGCGGTTAACAGATTACCCAGGGTAGCACCGATAAAAACCCCGGGAACGCCGGCCAGTTTACCGCCCAGCCAGGCCAGCGGAATATAACAAACGAAAAACCGGATCAGGCTTAGAATCATTGCTTTAGCCGGCAGGTGTAAGGCATTAAATGACGAATTGGTCAGAATAATAATACCCTGTAAACCATAAGATAATGGCAGCAGCCAAATAAAATAATGAATATAGGTTGCGACCTGTTGGTCCCGGGTAAAAGCAGCAGCGATTGGATACGCCAGCAAGGCCAGTAACAAATAGACAGCGGCCTGCCACTTCAACACAAAGTGACAACAGGTCAGATACGCTTGCTGCACCCGTCCCAACTGCCCCGCACCGAAATTCTGGCTTACCACTGGTGGCAACGTCATCGACAACGCCAGTACCACCAAACAGGCAATGCTCTCCAGCCGCATCCCCACACCCAAGGCGGCAACGGCTTGTGGTCCATAACTGGCCATTATAGCTGTCAAAATCGCCATAGCGACCGGCGTTAACATATTCGCCGCTGCAGCCGGCAAACCGATATGTAAAATCCGGCGCCAGATGCCGAGCATTATCGGTACAGGTAACCAGATGCGGTCCAAAAGGCCACGTTTAACGCTAAGCCAATACAGAATAAATAAGAAACCGGTTAACCAGGAAATCACCGTCGCCAGCGCCGCACCTTGCATGCCAAGCTCTGGGAAAGGCCCAAGACCAAAAATAAGTAGTGGATCCAGCACAGCGTTTACTAAGCCGCCACTGGCCATCACCAGGCTGGGGATTTTTGTTTCCCCTGCCGCCCGTAAGATAGCATTACCAATCATTGGTGTGACCAGTAACACTGAACCGGCCAGCCAGACCAGCATATAGTCGTCAATATAATGTTGAATAGCGGCAGGTGCACCTAACAAAGTGAACAGCGGCTTTAGAAATAATGCGGTAAGCAGCGCCAGAATCGTCACCAATAAGGCCGATAACCAGAGTGCTGCCAAGCTATCGGCCTTGGCTGATTCGGTAGCCCCGGCTCCCAGGGCTTTAGCAATCAAAGCGGAAGTCCCGATACTTAAGCCAATCGCCAGGCTGATAATCATAAAAGTAACAGGAAAAGTAAAACTGATCGCCGCTAATTGATCAGTCCCTAACAGACTAATAAAAAATGTATCGACCAGATTAAAACTCATTAGCGTTAACATGCCCCCTAGCACCGGCCAGGTCAGACGTTGCATCAAAGGTGCGATTTCGGCGCTAAGTAACGGATTAACAGAAGGCTTGGTCTCTGACATGATACACACTGCAGCATAAGGGCCGCTTATTGTAGTCAAATTTGGCGCCCGCTACCATGGATCAGGCTTATTTAGCTATGATCGTCCGGATAAAGTACACATTGCTGACAAATCATGCGCTGCGGCTCCTCTTGGCAACGACAGCGAACTATTGCCATAAACAAATTTTGTAAGTGACTGTATTTAAAGGAATAAAAAATTCACCGCAAAGTACTTGACCCGAGCCAAAGCCATCCAGTGTAAGGCTTAGCGGCAACAGATAACCTATAACTCACAGACTTATCCACAGCTTCTGTGAGTAACTTTCGCCAACCCTTTCGCGACAAGCTAACTGGCAATGCAACAGCAACGATAGCGGTAGAAAACGCTGGCAAAAGCAGCATAGTGGCGAAACTCTATGCAAGTGAACTCTTCGGCTGAAAATCAGCTTGGCAAAGTGTTGACAGTCTTGTTGGCTGGCATTAGTATTGCGCCCCGTTGAATGCTGTTCCCTAGTAGCTCAGTTGGTTAGAGCGGCGGACTGTTAATCCGTAGGTCACTGGTTCGAGTCCAGTCTGGGGAGCCAATCCCTCAAAGCATTCTCGGCGTTCCCTAGTAGCTCAGTTGGTTAGAGCGGCGGACTGTTAATCCGTAGGTCACTGGTTCGAGTCCAGTCTGGGGAGCCAAATCCTAAATACCTTTCTGTTCCCTAGTAGCTCAGTTGGTTAGAGCGGCGGACTGTTAATCCGTAGGTCACTGGTTCGAGTCCAGTCTGGGGAGCCACTTACTTCTGTCAGGCACCAAGCCTAAACTGTTTTTACATTTACCTCACGCTGGCGTCAAATCAAGGTTATTTATTTATTTTTAAAGTTTTTTTTGCTTTAATATAGACAATATCTGCAACACTGACCTTCCAAGCTTCTTTCAGGGATAATGCTATGTCCGGTGGTAAGGAATTATGAAGAATTTTCGAACGCTACTCATTGCACAACTTGTTGCTGCATTATTATTGGTTGTTATTCTTGTGCTGGCGTTTCTGCAATTCGGCAAGCAGCAGTTACAACAACAGGAAACGCAGGCTCAGATCGTGGTGGAACAAATGCTTAGCGGCCAGATTATCTCTGACGGTAAAGCACTAAGTCGTCAGCTGGAGCGCAGTCTGGCTTTAAAGAGCCTGCAAATCAGTAAACTGGATGGCACTATCCTTTATGAGCAAAACAGCGCACCAAGTCAGCCAAATTTGATGCAACGCTTGCTTACCGTGAGTGGTAAGGTATTTCAGGCGCAAACAGTACGTGACGAACAGCAGGAAATTCGTGTCCGCTTTGAACTTAACCCACAACAACAGTTACAGGCTTTGCAGAACCATTTATGGTTAATCGTCTTCCTGCCGTTACTGTTGGGCTGGTTACCGGTGTTTTTTGTAAAAAGCAGTATGGAGCGCAAATATCGCCGGGCCGCGGAAGCCGTTAATCATGCCATTGAAGGCTTCTTAAATCAGCAAAAGCCGGATAATCAAGCTTTTCAGAAACTGCCAGCCGAATTTAATGATCTGGCTCAGGCATTGCAACGCCTGGCAGCCCATAACCGGCAACAGTATGAAAAAATGACTGCCGATGCGCAGCAAATTGCCGAAGCCGCCTATAAAGACCCGGTAACTGGCCTGCCGAACCGGAATCGCTTTGTACAAACCTACGAAGAATTTAGCAAAGGTGACAGCCAAACTGACTTTGGCATTTTTGCGATCACTCGCTGTACTGAACTGCAAACCCTTAACCAAACCCGGGGCTTTCAGGAAGGTGACAACTACGTCAGTCAGGTTGCCGACATTATTAAGAAAGTTACCGCAACCTACAAAAATGCAGCCTTGTTCCGTTTAAACAGTTCAGATTTCGGTATTTTATTGCCGAGAGTTACCGCCAAAGAGGCGGAGAACTTTGCGCTGCAGCTGCAAAGCCGTTTTAACGAGTATCAGAAGTTAGCTGAACTCGATTCAGTGGCCTACACCGGTCTTGTCAGTTATGAGACAGGCAAAGCTCTGGGTGAATTGCTGGCTACTGCCGATACCTCAATCAGCCTGGCACAAACTAAACAACCGAATGCCTGGCACCTGCAAAAAGAAAGTAGTGGTCTGGAAAATGCCAGTAACAGCTATGGCAATCAAAACTGGCGTAATGTGATTGAAGATGTGCTAACGAATAACCGCCTGACGTTGTTGCTGCAAAGCATTCAGCCATCGAGTCGCGCCGCCAAAGCCTACTCCGAGATCCTGGTGCGTTTTAAAACGCATGAAGACCAAATCCTGCCAACGGCATCCTTTTTAGCGATGGCGGAGAAACTGGATAAAATTATTGCTGTTGACCGGATGATTATCGAAACTGCGCTGACAACCATTAAAGAGCGCAATATGCAGGACCAGTATTTTGGCATTAATCTGTCACCGCGTACTGTGCATGACGATCAATTTGTGATCTGGCTGGAGCGGCGGTTATTAAAAGATGCCAATATTGCTTCCAAGCTGGTGTTTGAAGTGTCTGAGTTTGGTTTACAACAAAACCTGAAGACCAGTAAGCGCTTTATTGATATGGTACACCGTGCCGGTGCGCGTATTACCGTCGAAAAATTTGGCGTTGGCATTACCTCCTTTAAGTTTTTCCGTGATTTGAAACCGGATTACGTGAAAATGGACGGTAGCTATACCCGACATATCGATAGTGACAAGAACAATCAATACTTTATGCGGTTAATGATAGATCTGGCGCACCGGATTGGCGTAGGGGTATTCGCCGAAAGCGTCGAAACTCAGGAAGAGAAACATATGCTGGAGTCGTTATTCATCGACGGTAACCAGGGCTATTACATCGGCAAACCAACACCCATGTAAAGCCAACGCTACTCCGGGCTACGAGGGTTTTACTGCGAGGTAAAACCCTTTGTTTTATCGGGTTGTAAGCCCTGTGCCAAGGTAGCATAATATAGGCCCTAACTTACGTAACATATCCTTATGACTGAATTTCTGCTGTTGTTGCTCAGTACCATCCTGGTCAATAACTTCGTATTGGTAAAGTTTCTCGGTCTCTGCCCTTTTATGGGGGTCTCCGGTAAGCTGGAAACGGCGATCGGTATGTCTATGGCCACAACTTTCGTACTGACCCTGGCCTCGATTTGTAGCTATCTGGTTGATACCTATTTATTGGGTCCGCTGGATTTACTTTATTTACGCACCCTGAGCTTTATTCTGGTTATCGCCGTGGTGGTGCAATTTACCGAAATGGTAGTCCATAAAACCAGTCCCAGTTTGTACCGGTTGTTAGGCATCTTCTTGCCACTTATCACCACTAACTGCGCCGTATTAGGTGTTGCGCTGTTAAACGTCAATGCCCGGCATAACTTTATCAACTCTGCACTTTACGGCTTTGGCGCCGCCGTAGGATTTTCTCTGGTACTGGTGCTGTTCGCAGCGATGCGCGAACGTTTAGCCGCCGCTGATGTCCCCGTGCCGTTTCGCGGTGCGGCAATCGCGATGATTACCGCTGGGCTGATGTCTTTGGCGTTTATGGGCTTTAGCGGTTTGGTGAAAGCGTTATGACATTGTTAAATGCTCTGCTCGCGCTTGGCGTGCTGTCCTTATTATTCGGCGCTCTGCTCGGCTATGCAGCGATTCGTTTTAAAGTAGAAAGTGACCCACTGGTCGAGCAGATTGACGATATCCTGCCGCAAACCCAGTGCGGCCAATGTGGTTACCCCGGCTGTCGGCCCTATGCCGAAGCGATCGCCAATGGTGATGATATTAATAAGTGTCCACCAGGCGGTGAAGCGACGATTAAAAAGTTGGCCGAACTGCTTGGGGTAGAAGCTAAGCCGTTAAATGCCGCCCAGGAAGTCGCAGTAAAGCGCGTGGCCTTTATCCGGGAAGAGGAATGTATCGGCTGCACTAAATGTATTCAGGCTTGCCCGGTGGATGCGATTTTGGGTGCCTCGAAACAAATGCACACCGTGATCGCCGACGAATGTACCGGTTGCGATCTCTGTGTTGAACCCTGTCCGGTTGATTGTATTGATATGATCCCGGTCACCGTCACAGCCGAACGCTGGAAGTGGGATCTCAACACTATACCTGTCAAGCTGGTGGAGTAACGAGCGGTGCCAACTTTATTTCAACAAATTCAAGCCGGAACCCTGTGGGATTTTCATGGTGGCATTCATCCTCCGGCGCGTAAAGCCCAAACCAGTGGTAAACCTCTGGTGCAAATGCCCTTGCCTGACCGGCTCTATATCCCCATAAGACAGCATATCGGTGTTGCCGGCCGACTGATTGTCAGTGCCGGTCAACGGGTGTTAAAAGGTCAACCGCTGACGGTGGCCGACAACTCCATGGCGGTGCCGGTGCATGCGCCGACCTCTGGCACTATTTTAAAAATTACAGAGCATACCAGCGCTCACCCGTCAGCCTTACCTGAAACCACTGTTATACTGGCGCCGGACGGCAAAGAGGAATGGCGCGATCGGCGTCCGCTAAACATTGCTACCGCTGATCGGCACAGTATTTTAGAACGCTTACAGGATAGTGGCATTGCTGGTATGGGTGGTGCAGGCTTCCCAACCCACTTAAAAGCCGGTATGACACAACCGGTTGACTACCTGATTATCAATGCAGTTGAATGCGAACCTTATATCAGTGCCGACGATGCGCTGATGCAGGAGGCGCCGACAACGATTGTCAAAGGCATCGATATTCTGTGCCAGCTGCTCAGCCCCAAGGCGGTGCTAATTGGCATTGAAGCCGACAAACCTATTGCGATTGCAGCGTTAAAAGCCGCTTGTAGCCAACGCGAACATTACTATGTGCGGGAAGTCCCGGTTAAGTACCCGTCTGGCGGCGAGAAACAATTAATTCAGCTTTTGACTAATAAAGAAGTCCCCGCGGGTCGGCGCCCGGCCGATATCGGCATAGTCATGCACAACGTGGCAACCGCTTTTGCTGTAGCGCAGGCAGTGCTGGATGATCATCCTTTGCTCTCCCGTATCGTCACAGTGACCGGTGAAACCGTGCTGCAGCCGCAAAACGTGTTAGCTCTGGTTGGCACGCCGGTGAGTGCGTTGCTGGATTTCTGTGGTTTTCAGAGTGAACCACGACAAAAGGTCATTATGGGTGGGCCGATGATGGGCTTTACCCTACCCGATCTGAGTGTACCCATCGTTAAAACCACCAATTGTATTCTGGCGCCGAGCACGACTGAATTACCGGATGCCGGACCAGAGCTGGATTGTATTCGCTGTGGTCAGTGTGCCGATGCCTGCCCGGCGACCTTATTGCCGCAACAATTGTTGTGGTACAGCAAGGCCAAAGATACCGATAAGTTAAAAGAATATCATCTGGCAGACTGTATTGAATGTGGCGCCTGCGCTTATGTTTGTCCGAGTGAGATCCCACTGGTGCAATATTATCGGGTCGCGAAAGCAGAAATCCGCGAGCAACAACGTGAAGCCCTGAAAGCAGAACAAGCCAAGGCGCGTTTTGAAGCCCGTAATGCGCGGCTCGAAGCAGAAAAGCAACAACGGCTGGCACGCAATCAACAGCTGGCAGCAACGCGGCAACAAGCTCAACCTGCTGACAGCCAGGATGCTGTCGCAGCCGCACTGGCCAGAGTTAAGGCTCAGCAAGACGCCAGCGCAGAGAAAAGTCGTGAACAGATTCTGGCTGAACGCGAACTGAGAAAGCAACAAGCATTGGCCTATCAGGCGCAAAAAGCCCAAACCAATGAGAGTGCGGCAACACAGTCAGATACTAAGACCCCAACTGCTGCCAGCGATACTGCCACGACTCAGAGCGCCGCTGCAGAAGCAGATAGTAAAGCCGCTGCCATTGCGGCAGCAGAGGATCCACGTAAAGCAGCCGTGGCTGCTGCACTCGCCAGAGCTAAGGCGCAGCGCGCCGCGGCCGAACCTCTGACACCAGCAGCGACAGCTGAGACAAAGCCTGTTAGTCCTGCTGATGCCGAACCGGCTGCGATGGCGCCAGTCAGCGATGATCCACGAAAAGCGGCCGTGGCTGCGGCACTGGCCCGGGCGAAAGCCAGACAGGCCGCAGCATCCGCAGAAAGCAGCCCAGAGCCCACGTCAAGCTCAGCCGCTGAAACCACGACACCAGTAGCCGAACAGCCGGACGCCCGCAAAGCTGCGGTCGCAGCGGCGTTGGCCAGGGCCAAAGCCCGTAAAGCACTGAGCAACGGGAACGGGAGCCAAACGGAATGAGTTTTAAAATAGCCAGTTCACCCCACCACCATAGTCAGCGCAGCACTCAGCAGCTGATGCAATGGGTCGCTTTAGCCGCCTTACCGGGGATCGCACTACAAGCCGTATTCTTTGGCTATGGCGTGATTGTGCAACTGCTATTAGCGATTAGCACAGCCTGGTTGTCTGAGGCACTGGTGTTGTGGCTACGTAAAAAACCAGTGTTACCACGCTTACTGGATCATAGTGCGCTGGTTACTGCGGTATTGCTGGCAATTTCTATCCCGCCATACGCTCCCTGGTGGCTAATAGTAATAGGCACGGCTTTTGCCATCATTATGGTGAAACAACTCTATGGTGGCCTTGGCAATAACCTGTTTAATCCGGCAATGGCCGCCTATGTTATGCTGCTCATCTCTTTTCCGGTACAAATGACGCAATGGCTACCCCCGGTTAGTCTGCAACAGGCTGCGCTTAGCCCACTGGATGCATTCTGTATGGTGTTCATGCAGTATAGTTGCAGCGGTTTTAGCCTGAGCCAATTACAGCTGGGTATTGATGGTACGACGCTGGCTACTCCGCTCGATACGCTGCGTCAGGATCTGAATAATGGCCTGACGGTCAGTGAAAGCCTGCAACGCCCGGTGTTTTTTGCCTTCGCCGGTACTGGCTGGCTCTGGGTTAATCTCGCTTATCTGCTCGGTGGCATGCTGTTAATCAAGCTCAAGGTGATTAGCTGGCGTATCCCGCTGGCTCTGCTAGCCGGCCTGGCGGTCCCAGCTTTGTTGTTCTGGCTCGGATCCTCCGGCGCCAGTCCAAGTCCGCTGTTTCATCTGTTTAGCGGCGCGACCATGTTGGCTGCCTTTTTTATTGCTACTGATCCGGTATCGGCATCGACCACTGATCGTGGCCGTTTATGGTATGGTGCCCTGATTGGTCTGCTGGTCTATATCATCCGCAGTTATGGCGGTTATCCGGATGCTTTTGCGTTCGCGGTATTACTGGCCAATATGTGCGTGCCACTTATCGATTACTATACCCGACCCAGAACTTACGGTCATAAAGCCAAGCGAGATGTTAAATGATTCGGTTTATCAGTAAAAATGCGCTGATTCTGGCTGCAGTCGCGTTAATCTGTGTGGCTATTTTAGGTATTGTCAATCAATTATCACAACCGCGGATCCAACAGCAATTATTGTTGAGCCGGTTAGCATTATTACAAGAAGTTTTGCCCGAACGGGCTGATGTTAAAACTTTGCTGGCCGACTGCGTTCTGATCACCGATGCCGAAGCACTGGGGCGACCAACAGCTCAGGCGGTATATCGCTGGCGTGACGCCGGGCAGCTACAAGCCTATGTGCTGGAAACCACGGCCCCAGACGGTTACAGCGGCAATATCGACTTACTGGTTGCAATCAGCCCACAAGGTCAGGTGCTCGGTACCAGGGTATTAAACCACCAGGAAACCCCCGGCTTGGGTGATAAAATTGAAAGCCGGCGCAGTGATTGGATCTTTAGTTTTAGTGGTAAGGACGCTACGGAGGTCAATCAAGCCCGTTGGGCAGTAAAAAAAGATGGCGGCGATTTTGATCAGTTTACCGGTGCCACCATCACACCACGCGCTATTGTCAATGCGGTATATCGTACCGCACAATTTGTGCAGCAACACCCCGAGCTGGCAAGCCTGTCAGCCAATTGTGAGGCCCGCCAATGAGTCAGTTTAAAGAAATTAGTTTGCAAGGTCTGTGGAAAAACAACCCTGGCCTGGTGCAACTGCTGGGGTTATGTCCGTTACTGGCGGTAACCGGTACTGTCACCAATGCCCTGGGGCTGGGGCTGGCAACCTTACTGGTGCTGCTGGGCTCGAATATCGTCGTCTCCCTGGTCCGTTTGCACGTACCGGATGAGATCCGCATTCCGATCTTTGTACTGATTATCGCCAGCTTTGTAACCGTGGTGCAGCTGTTGATGAATGCTTTTACCTTTGGCTTGTATCAGTCACTGGGGATCTTTATTCCACTGATCGTCACCAACTGTGCCATCATCGGCCGTGCCGAAGCCTTTGCGTCAAAGAATCCGCTGGGCCCGGCAGCGCTGGATGCCTTGATGATGGGGCTGGGTTTCTTACTGGTATTACTGACTTTGGGTGCGATGCGTGAAGTGCTGGGGCAAGGTACGTTATTTGATGGTGCAGATTTGCTATTGGGTGACTGGGCTAAGGTACTGCGTATCGAAGTATTCCATAGTGACAATCATTTCCTGCTGGCGATGTTACCCCCCGGCGCCTTCCTCGGCATGGGTTTATTGATCGCCCTGAAAAATGTCATTGACCAGCGCCAGGCGCGCCGCCAAACCATCGAGAAAGGCAGCATTACCCGTGCCAGAGTCACCGGCTCAGTACAGTAAGACACTAATGAATAAAACAAAACGTATCGAAATATTAAGCCGCTTGCGTGCGGCAAATCCGAACCCAACCACCGAGCTGGAATACAGCTCACCTTTTGAGTTATTGATCGCCGTCTTGCTGTCGGCGCAAGCGACGGACGTGGGTGTGAATAAAGCTACCCGTAAGCTATTTCCGGTGGCGCGTACGCCTGCAGCCATGCTGGCACTGGGGGTTGACGGCGTTAAAGATTATATTAAAACCATTGGCTTGTTTAATACCAAAGCTGAAAATGTCATCAAAACCTGTCGCATTCTGGTAGAACAGCATAACGGTGAGGTGCCGGAAAATCGCGAAGCGCTGGAAGCCCTGCCCGGTGTCGGCCGCAAAACGGCTAATGTGGTACTGAATACCGCCTTTCGCTGGCCGACGATAGCGGTCGATACCCATATCTTTCGGGTATCTAACCGTACCAAACTGGCGCCGGGTAAGAATGTCGATGAGGTGGAACAAAAACTGCTAAAAGTGGTACCGGCCGAGTTTAAACTGGATGTCCACCATTGGTTAATTCTGCATGGCCGTTACACCTGTGTCGCCCGTAAACCTAAGTGCGGCTCATGCCTGATTGAAGACCTTTGCGAGTTCAAAACGAAAACCGAATAGGAGTAGATAATGCGCATTCTGCATACGATGTTACGGGTTGGTAACCTGGAAAAATCCATCGCCTTTTATACCGAAGTATTGGGAATGAAATTGCTGCGGCAATCGGAAAACCCGGAATATAAATATACGCTGGCCTTCGTCGGTTATGGTGATGAGAGCAGTAACGCTGTACTGGAACTGACTTATAACTGGGGTGTAGACAGTTATGATTTAGGCTCAGCCTTTGGCCATATTGCGCTGGAGGTGGAAAACGTGTACGACGCCTGCGACAAAATCCGCGCCAAGGGCGGCGTCATCAGCCGGGAACCCGGGCCAGTTAAAGGTGGTACGACCGAGATTGCTTTTGTCCGGGATCCGGATAATTATGCGATTGAGTTAATTCAGAAAAAAGCCAGTTACCAGCAACTGTAAACTTAGCAGCCGCGCTTATGGCTCCTGGCCAGGCGCGGCCTCTATTGACGGAGCACGCTCTGCCCCGGTTTGCTGTATTGCAATTCTGCGTTGCGCCGCGCGCTCTAAACGCTGAATCAATTCATCTGAAAAAGTGTCCTGATACAACTTGCGCACCGTACCATCATTGAACATTAGATCGAGTTGTTGCTGCCATAGCGCAATTTCAGCGTCCGAAAAATCCAAAGAAAATGCCAGATAAAGCGATACTTCGCTAATCGGCTGTAATGGCACCAGATTCAGCCCGGCCTGCGTAAAACGTGGTCCATGGCGCAGCACGTTAAGTGGGGTCAGCTCAGCCCGCCCCAGGCGTAACATTTGCACACAATCGCCGGCTCGTGACATTAGAACCAGATTTTGGCCTTCGTTAAAGCCCATGCTTTCTAAAGCTTGTTGATAAGAAGCACCGCGATAACCACAAGCAACATAGCGTTGGCTGAGTTCAGCGGCGCTGATACTTAAACCAGCGAGCTCAGCCGGGCCATAAAGCTGCATATCGAAAAATTTAACCGGCCCCACCCATTTGAACAAGGCTTCGCGCTCCGGATTACGCACCGTTTCAAACAACACCGATCTTGGGGTTTGTTGCGCTCGCTGTATCGCTCGCGCCCAGGGCATTAAAAAATACGCTCCCTGTTGCTGCATCCTGCGACTGAGCTCCTGTACCAGCTCAACCATGACACCGGCCGGTACGCCCTGCTCGTTCAGGTAAGTGCCGGGCATACTGTGCTCTGTGATAAAGACCACCGTATTGTGACACTGCTCTTGCTTGCACTTTTCAGCAGCCGACACAGCAAAACCTGACAACAACAACGCCAGTAACAACACCCGGTAACGCAATGACATCTGAGTTAACTTCCTGTTATGGTTATTTCAGCTTTTGACTGCCAAGCATGGCTTACAGCCAAACATCCTTACAATTCAATCAGGACTTTCTCATTTAATGACATAGCCAGATTATTATCATAATAAGCGGCTTCATTGATAAAAGTCGGATACACCACCGTCTCTCCCTGATAGGGAACGACGGTACCGTCAAATAAGGTAAACAATGGGTCTCCCGGATGGATCGGCTGATAATCCCGATCCTGCACATTTTTATGTACCATGCCAATACGCTCACCACGTTCGTTCATCGGCAACTTGATACTATGCAAATAACGGAAAGCTTCGGTTTGTTTTGGTAAGGCCGGCAACGCATCCTTATTATAGAGCTCGACAAAATCCAAAATATGCTGCGTCATTCGGTGCATTAGCTCCAGCACATCTTGTCGTAATACCGACTGTGGCTGTGGTCCAACTTCTACCAGCACACCATAGCGACCCAAGGTACACATCAGCGCATGATCTTCAGCAGCAAAATGATCTTCATCACGCGAGATAATGGCTTCCGGCATTTTCATTTTGACGTAGGCAGCCAGCTTATTATAAAAGGGGCCGGCTTGCGTCAGGATTAGGCAGGCGCCCATATTGCTGGTGGTATTATGCAGGTCAATCAGCAGATCAATGCGGGCATTGCCTTTTGGCCCCAGTTGCGCATTCAGCACCTTGGCACGGCTTTGTTCGTAATTACTCAGGTCAGGATTCGCCAGATCGACGGTTTTAAATTGACGATTTAAATCACTGTGCAGGTAGCGTTTGTTGGCGTAGTGCGCTTCCGGGTTAGCCCAAACGGTTTCGGTAGTAAAGCTACTGCGAGTAATTTGCTCAGGTTGTTGCTGATACTGCTTTACCAGGTAAATGCCAGAGAATTCGTTCCCATGCACGCCGCCAACAATGGCAACCTGTTTGATCTGATCCATTTCCCAACTCCTAACTGTCAAAGTGCCGCCGGCCAGCAAAATGCCAAAACGATAAACCCTGATAAAAATCAGGGCTTATTATGGCGTTGTTTGGTTGTAATGAAAATAAGCAAAAGGTGGGGATTGCAGATTAATTCATACTTACGCAGCTGGCTTGGCCAGACTGTCGATTAATTGTTGCTGTTTTATCAGCTCATTATGCAGGATCTGCTGCGCCTGACAGACGCATTTGCCACATTGACTACCGACACCTAACTCTGCTTTTAACTCACGCATCGTTTCGGCACCGCCGGCAATAGCTTGCTTAATGGCTTTATCCGTTACCGCTTTGCAAATACAAACAAACATGGCGCAGCCTCTTCTCAGAAAACTGCGCCATCATAATATTATTGCGAATCGTTATCAATAGCTTTTTGATGCTGATTGACAAAAAGAGCCCTGCTTAACGAAACAGCACTTTTTCTTGCTGGAACCAGTGCACACAGAAGGCAATCAGTGCTGCCGCTAGAGCGACAGTCGCCCCGAAAATCAGCGCAATCATGGTGCCGTCTGCTGTACCTTTAATCAATTCCTTAATTGCCAGTGCGACATTCATTACCGGAATTAACGCCGTTTTCCCGGTCAACTCAACTCCCGGCATCATCGCTGCCGCCAGTGGCACAAACATCAGAATCGACAACGGGCTCATATAGTTTTGTGCTTCTTTAAAGGTTTTGGCGTAAATCGAAATCGCCAGCAGCAAGGAGGCAAAAATGGCTGAAGTTGGCACAATCATCAGGAAAATTAATAACAACTCAACCGTAGCAATGGCGCCCATCGCTTCCTGCACTACGGCAAAACCGGCAAAAGATCCGATAATGGCTCCCCAGATCCCAAAGCTGGCCACGGTGATCAGTGCCCCCGCTAAACCTGTGGTAAGCACGGTTAAAAACTTACCCAATACAATCGCTGAACGGCTTACCGGGCAAATCAACAAGGTTTCCAGCGTACCGCGCTCTTTTTCACCGGCGCCCATATCAATGGCCGGATAAGATGCACCCAGCAAACACAATGGAATCAGGATGTAAGCAATCAAGGCGCCAAACTTTTCACCAATATTTTCGCGTTTATCGGCCGTATCAACTTTTTGTACTGACACCGGTTTTAAAATAGCGGTCAGTTTTACCGGATCGACCCCCAGTGCTGATAAAGACTGGCGTTGTAACTGGCCGGTATAATTTTCCAGTAACTCATTAAAGTAACGTGACATAAAATCCAGCTGACTGGACTGATTATAAATCAGCTGCCACTGGCTTTGCTCAACACTCTGCTGCTTAGCCTGAAAATCGTCCGGGATCACTATCGCCACCGCGAACTCACCGGCACGAATTGCGGCCGTCAGCTCCTCCGGCGTCGTTAACGTCGACTCAACGCGGGTAAAGTTCTTGTGATAGAACAGGGCTTCAGCGAATTCAGGTGCCTGCTCTGCATTAACAATCACATACTTATGTTGCTCCTGCGCAGCTTTGGCTGTGGTAGAGGATAAGACCAGCCCCATAATGCCGAAAATCACCGGAAAGATAAAAATCGGTAGCAAAATAACAAAGATCAGCGTTTTACGATCGCGCATCAGCTCAGTGAGTTCTTTTAAATAAACCTGCCACATCAGGCTGCTCCTTGCTCATTGGATTGTTGTTTTAACACAGCTAAAAAGGCGTCACGCAAATCACCGGTCGGTGCCAGGGCTTTAAACTCCGCCAGATCACCGGAAAACGCACTGATCCCTTTATCAATCACTACCACCCGGTCACATAAGCTGGCCACTTCATCCAGATGGTGCGTAGAGAAAATCACCGGGGTACCGACCTGTTTTAAGCCTTTAATAAAATCCAGTACCGTCTGTACCGTCATAATATCCAGGCCGGTGGTGGGTTCGTCCAGGATCACCACCTTCGGCGAGTGCACCACCGCGCGGGCAATAGCAGTTTTTTGTTTCATACCGGTCGACATATTGTCGGCACGACGGCTGGCGAAGTCATGCATATTCAGCATGGTGAACAGCTCATCAATCCGTTGCTTTAAAGCGGCCTCCTTCATGCCGTGCAGTCGGCCGAAATAGGCAATATTTTCATAGGCACTCAGCTTACCGTACAGGCCGGTATCAGCCGATAAAAAACCAATTTGTTTGCGCGCTTTAACCGGCTCGCGCAGCACATCGACACCGTTAATCAGTACCGAGCCGGCATCCGGCTTCAATGCCGTAGAGAGCATGCGCAAGGTGGTGGTTTTACCGGCACCATTGGGGCCTAATAAACCCAATACTTCGCCCTGCCCGCAATGAAAACTAACATCACGCACCGAGCGAAATTCTTTATCGGCATAGCGCACATCCTGTTTTTCGGTATCAGAAAGTTTGCTGCCTTTACCAAGAGCAAATGCCTTGGCCAGATTTTTTATTTCAATCATCTGCCTGTCCTGTTATGGCCTTCTACGTGGACGAAAATAATCCGTATTTGCATAAAACTCCGCCTGTTGATTTGCGGCGTACCAACCCGGTACCCCCAGCAAGGGTAGCGGTGTTAGCTGCAGATTATCAAGCAGTAAGTGATTGTTAGCAATTTGCAGCAGCAGCTTTTCATCGAGAAAAGTGTAAGCATCTGTTAAAGACCACTGGCTAAAGCCCGTTGGCACCTCGATAAATAGTGCTTTGGCAGTTAAACCGATAAAAGGCACTGTTGCCATTTCATAAATGGCATGGCCAAAAATCAGCGGCCGCACCCCCTGCCACCAGTCAGCCCGCTGCAGCCAAAAGCTTTGTTGCCACTGGTGATCGCGCAGTAAGCCGGCATGTGCCACCGCTGAGGGTTCCAGACAAAGCACCACACCACACTCATCAAATAACGTCAGCTTATTGCGCAGCGGCGTGCGTTGTTTCTGGCCATACTGGGCGATCTCCGCGATATGCATTTGGTTTAACAGCGCCTTACTGCGGGGCAACAAACACCAAATCAGCGCCCCAAAAAAGTCATGCCAGTTTGCTGCCCGGGTCGGGATTTGCCGGGTGGCGAAAATAAAATCTTCATAGTAACGGCCATCCTGCTCCAATAGCGCATTTTCAACAAAGCTAAAGTCGGTGTTACTCCGCCAGTGGTTAAGCTGAGCCGGTTCGGGCCACTGACTCTGGTTTTGCAGAGGAAAACGCGCCACCAAATCAGTAAAAATGGGATTGGCCGTTAGTAAGGCGGCAGACCAGTCGGCAGGTGGGGTAAAACGGCTTTTTGATGAATTTTTCAGCATTGTTGACTTTCAGTAATCGGAGCAGTGATAAATTTCGCCCAGCAGCCCAAAAAGCACTTGCAATTTTAAGCGGGCATGGCACAGTCAGAGGGTACGTATAGACGTACATACTGCCAAACTATGTGTTATTTAATTTGATTATCAGAGGTTATCATGTGTTCGATATTTGGGGTGCTTGACATCAGAACCGATGTTAAAGCATTGCGCCAGCAGGCGCTGCAGTTATCTAAGTTATTACGTCATCGTGGCCCGGATTGGTCCGGGATCTGGAATAACGACAATGCCATTCTGGTGCACGAGCGCCTGGCCATCGTAGATACTGAAAATGGTGCCCAACCCCTCATTAATGATAATCGAAATCACATTCTGGCAGTGAATGGTGAGATCTACAATCACAAACAACTGGAAAAAAATCTGGCCACGCCCTATCCGTTTAAAACCAAGTCGGATTGTGAGGTCATTCTACCGCTGTACTTAGAGCACGGCGCTGAGTTTATCGACAGCCTGCATGGTATGTTTGCCTTTGTGCTGTATGACGCTGAACAAGACCGCTACCTGATTGCCCGTGATCATATCGGTATTATTCCGCTGTACTATGGCTATGACGAGCATGGTCAGTTGTTTGTGGCGTCAGAATTAAAGGCGCTGGTACCGGTCTGCAAGCAAATTAAAGAATTCCCACCAGGTCATTACTTTGACAGTAAAATTGGCGAGCTGCGTAAATACTATCAGCGCGACTGGATGCAGTTTGACGCGGTAAAAGATAACCCGGCCAGCGAGGCGGAGTTAAAAGCCGCGCTGGAACACAGTGTTAAAACCCACCTGATGTCAGACGTGCCCTATGGCGTGCTGTTATCCGGTGGTCTGGATTCGTCACTGATCTCGGCCATTGCCCAGCAATTTGCCAAGCGCCGGGTGGAAGATGATGATCAAAGCGAAGCCTGGTGGCCACGGCTGCACTCTTTTGCTGTTGGCTTGCCCGGCTCACCGGATCTGGCGGCTGCACAAAAGGTCGCGGACGCCATCGGTACTGTGCATCACACCATCCATTTTAGTGTACAGGAAGCCTTAGATGCGCTGCGTGATGTGATTTATCATTTAGAAACCTATGACGTTACCACCATCCGCGCTTCTACCCCGATGTATCTGATGGCACGCAAAATCAAAGCCATGGGCATTAAGATGGTGTTATCGGGCGAAGGCTCGGACGAAATCTTCGGCGGCTATCTGTATTTCCATAAGGCGCCCAACGCCAAAGAGTTCCACGAAGAGACGCTGCGTAAGCTCGAGCGCTTACATATGTTCGACTGTAACCGCGCCAACAAAGCGATGTCAGCCTGGGGTATTGAAGCCCGGGTGCCCTTCCTGGATAAGGAATTTATGGACGTGGCGATGCGTTTAAACCCGCAAGCGAAGATGTGCGGTGGCGGTAAGATGGAAAAGCATATCCTGCGTCAGGCCTTTGATGGTTTACTACCGAATGAGATCCTGTGGCGTCAGAAAGAGCAATTCTCGGATGGCGTTGGCTATAACTGGATCGACAGCCTGAAAGCCCATGCTGCGAAAGAGATCAGTGATCAGCAAATGGCGACCGCCAGCTTCCGCTTCCCGGTCAATACGCCGGATAGCAAAGAAGCCTATTACTATCGGGTGATCTTTGAAGAGCACTTCCCGCATGCTGGCGCCATTGCCTGTGTACCGGGCGGTAAATCCGTCGCCTGCTCGACGCCGGAAGCGCTGGCCTGGGATGCCAAAATGGCCGAGCTGACGGATCCGTCTGGTCGTGCCGTGCGCGATGTGCACGCTCAGGGTTATTAACCGCACAGCCAAGCGTAGATCAAGCCAAGCACCAACAATCTAAACCCGGTCCGCCGGGTTTTTTGTTGTCAATAGAGCACCATATAGTTTAAAAAATGCGTACCAGAATGCCTGAAAAAACCTCAATCAAGGCGTGATTGCGAAGGAATAGTGGCGCTCTTTCGAGCAATCAGAACGCAGAGTGAGGTTTTTTCAGGCATTCCCGAAGGGCGAGGCCATAAAACGCGCATGCTGCGTTAAGTTTTCTCGATTTAGGCCCACTAAACCTTCAAAAACTTGCCTTGCCCGCGCGCTTTTTGGCTCTCGCTGGTGTCGATTTTTTAAACTATATGGTGCTCTGGCACAGCAAAACTTGAATTGTCATCCGACACTGGCAGAATACGCCTTTTATTTCCGGACTATTCGCTAATGAAACCTGCTGTTACGTCTTTACTTTTCGCCGCTGGCTGCACTCTCAACCTTGCTGGCAACCTTGCTGGCAGCCATGCTGTCGCGGCAGATACGCCTGCGCTATGGTTAACCGAACAGCATCTCGCTGGCCAATGGCTCACCGATGGCAATGGGCAGACGATCCCAGACCCACAAAGCTCAGGGTTAACCTACCGCCATGGTGAACTGGTACATATTGGCGATAATAGCGCGACCCCAGCACTAAGAAACAAGCTGCTGCGGATCAACCCGGCAACCGGGCAGCTGGTCGCGCCCCCGCTCGCCATTAGCGTCAACCCGGCGCTAAAACAGAGCTGCTTTGCCGAGCTGTTAGCCGGCGATCCAGACTGGGAATCCCTGACCTGGGATCGTCTGGACGACAGCACGCTAATCAGCGTCACCGAAGACTCAAGCAAATTTCACTTAACCGCAGATTGCGCCCGGCGCTTCGGCGTTACCCATTCCACCGCCTATCCGACCTTACTGGTAAAAATCCGAACCGATAAAGCCTTAAGCTTTGCCGAAATCGTGGCAGTGCGGCCAGTACAGTTCCCGGCAGCAGCTCAGGTTGGTAACTTCCCAAATGATGGCATTGAAGGCCTGGCGTTTGACAATCAGCGTAACCTGTATCTGGCGCTGGAGCAGAATCAGGCCAATGCGCCGATGCTCTTTGTCACGCCCTATAGCGACGATTTCTGGCTCAGCGATGATTTTGTTAAGATTACTGACCTCAAGTTGCCGCTGCCGGTACCGGATGCCAAAGATCACCCGATCAATGGTCTGGACTTTCTGCCGGCCAGAAAAGAGGGGCATCCCGGCTATCTGCTGGCTGCGGCACGCAATGATGATCAGCTCTGGGTGCTGGATTTAAGCCGGCAGCAACCGGCAAAGGTGGTTCCACTGCGCTTTTACGCGCCTACCCGTCCAGACACCAGTTGCCCGCCCTATGAGCCGCTGGCTAATACCTCGATCGAGGGTGTTGCCGTGGTAGGTGATCAGGTGGCGCTCGTCAATGATCCATGGCAGCGGCATTATCCGGAGAATATTCAATGTCCGGATAATGCTGCGGCGTTTCGGCAATTCTCACCGCTAATCTTCAAGCTGGCTATTGACCCACGCTGGTTTAATTAGACTAAAGGCTCACCTTCTTCCGTTTCAACCGGCTTCGGTGGCATCAAGTCTTCACGACTCAGCCCCAGTAACACTGCCACCGAGCTGGCAACATAAACGGAAGAGTAGGTTCCCACAGCAATACCAAACAGCAGTGCAGTGGCAAAGCCATGGATTAAAGCACCGCCTTTAAAATACAGTACAAATAGCACTAGCATAGTGGTCGCCGAGGTGATCACGGTGCGGTTTAGGGTGGAGGTAATGGCCTGATTGACCGTTTCTAATACGCTTTCATCCCGCAGCTTACGGAACATTTCCCGTACCCGGTCAAACACCACAATCGTATCGTTAATCGAGTAACCAATTAACGCCAGAATGGCTGCCAGTACCGTTAAATCAAATTCAATTTGCAGCAGTGAAAACAAGCCCAGCGTTAAAATCACATCATGTGCCAGCGCCAGTACCGCACCCAAGGATAAACGCCATTCAAAACGAAAACCAACGTAAACCAGGATCCCCAGTAAGGCAACCAGTACTGCCAGCCCACCATCCTGTTTTAGTTCTTCACCGACGCTCGGGCCGACAAACTCAACCCGACTCAGCGTCATCGCGACATCACTTTGTGCCTGCAATAGCTGAAACACTTGCTCGCCAAGCTGCTGCTGCACAGCGCTGGCGCCTGAAGGTAAGCGCACCAGCACATCGTTACTGCTGCCAAAAAACTGCACCACCGCTTCGGCATAGCCGGCCTGTGTCAGATGTTGACGCAATAAGTCCAGATTAGCCGCCTGGGCAAAACTTAATTCCAGCACGGTGCCGCCGGTAAAATCCAGACCCCAGTTAATCCCCCGGGTAAGTAACAGCACAATAGACAACAGTACCAATAACGAGGAAAGCCCGACGGCAAACCAGCGAAAACGCATAAAATTTAAAGAGGTATCAAACTTAAATAGCTGCATAACAGCTCCATAACAATAAACCATAGCTAACGCGGATCAGTGACTGACCCAGCAACAAAAACAGCAAGCGATAACAGGTTTATTGTTGTGGTGGTGCGCGGGCACTAAAGCTGGGATGGAATGGGGTCTGATAAAAGTAAAAAACCGTAGCATTAAGCAGCTGGGAACCAGTTACAGCGATAGCTAACGGGCTGATACTGGCAGTATCATCATTGTCGTCAGCGGCGGTAGCACGCTCATTTAAGCTGTAAACTTTTGCGGTGACGGCCGTTATCTGATGATCAGCAAGTGGCGCCAGCCGTAAATCTTGCACGGCAAAGCCTTGTGGCGTGCACAACAAGCTTAAATACAACAGGATGGCAAAACCGCTAAACCAGCGCATACATCTCCGCAACAGACAGGGTTCCCGGCAGGGAATCCACTTGTTAATGATGACGGTGCCCGGCAAAATTAACAAGAGGCAGTGATAAAAAAACTGTCGCTATGCCCCGCCCCTGGCAATCTGCTATGATCTGCGCTTTAGCTTTGCAGCTAAGTTTGCTGCAAAAAAGTTGCGATACGGCGCTAACCGTCTTTGGCGGTCTGAGGATTAACAGCTATGCAAAATCACTTTCGGGTACTGGGAATAAAATCCAATGCCAGTGAGGATGAAATTAAAAAGGCCTACCGACGCTTAGCCAATAAGTATCACCCGGACAAGCTACATGGCCAGACCGAAGAGGAACAGGCACAAGCCGCGATGCAATTGCAGCGCGTCAAAACAGCTTATGAGGTGCTGTCTGATCCCAAGCAGCGCAGTGCTTTTTTAAAAGATTTCAATAACGTTATCGTTTCTGATCCTACTGCCGCGATGCGTGAGCTGTGGGATGAATATTATGGGTGAAGCCAGATGGCAAAAAAGTTAAATCTGTCACATATCCGCCAGTTACAAACTGATGCTAAAGAAAATATCGAATCTTACAGCGATCCGGAAAACCCGAAAGCGCTGGAACAGTTCACCAGTAAAATGAAAGCGGTACTGTTAGCTGATCCGGCAATGCTGGAATCCGTGCCTGAATACCTGCCACTGGCCCTGGCCGGCCGGGTACAATTTCCGGCTGCAGCCAAAACGCAATGGCGACAATGGCTGGCCAGCGGCAAAATGCCGTCATGGGATGAGTTTAAAGTTTCAATTGCGTTTAATAATGCCGATCTGCCTTTAGTCAAAGCGGTCAGAGCCCACTCTGAAAGCTTATTGATTGAAGCCTGTGCTGCATTATTTTTACTGGCTGAAGATAAGCCGCTGCCCGCCGCCAAACGTAAAGCCAAACAAGATGCTGACGACGATAGCTACGAAGCAGATGAGCAGGCAGCGGACGAAGATGAAGACTATACCGCCGACGATTATGATGGCTACGCTGCCGAGGATGACGACAGCGACGAAGAAGGCTATGACGATCAATATGATGAAATCCGCTTTAAGCACGAGGGCTAATAATGAGTACTGAGCTGATTAAAATCGCGGCTGACGAAATCCGGCAACTGGCGTTGGTCGAGCCAAAACAAGCGAGCGAGCGCTTTGAGATCATTGCCAACACCATGAGTGATGCGCAGCTGTCCGAAGTCATCGAACAAATTGACATCGTCACTCTGACCCAGATCAACAGTCAGCACGATCTGTCTTTTCCATCGATTATTTCTGAGCTGATGACGCCGGAGAAGATCCGTGACATCGTTTGTCAGCAACCGCTGTACTGGGAAGAAAAGATCAAAAACAATGCCGAAGAGCTGAAACAACATACCTTCGATTTTTTGACTTATCTGATCCGTACGCAGGAAACCGAAGAGAAACAGGCTGAAATACTGGAGTGTATCGCCGAAGATCCGGCTGGTTTATTCTATCTGTCGATCCCTTTTATCGAAATTTACCGTGGTGAAATTCTCGAATACGAGAACTATTGGGAAGACAAACTGTACGAAGATGAAGAACATCTGGAAGAAGCAGAAGCCTACACCGAACGGCAATTGGCAGAAGACGCCCATAACATTGGATATGACGACCCTAAAAGTCTGCTGGCACTGATCCGGCAATTAACCCCGAAAGTTGAAACCTCGATTAAAGCCCTGATCCGCGATGAAAAATCAGGCTGGGAAAGCATTATCAGCAAGTTTGCCACTGAGCTGGTGATGCAGGCAAAAGAGAAAAACAAAGTCGAAGATGAATTTGCCGAAGTGGACGATATGTTCAGCTTTCTGGATTAAGGGATAGCGCCATGCAGTTAGTGGTTCGTGAAGCGTCAGCCGGTCCATTTTTAAGTCAGGTACTGCAACAAGCACTGTCGGAGCAACAACTCAGCGCCTTGCAATTGCAACAAATAAAAAGCAAAGCGGTGCTGATGAGCCTGAAATTTGCCGATAAATTTTACAATAAATATAAGATGCATTTATTGGAGCAAGCGGCTTATGACGTGATTGGTATTACCAGTCTCGGCTTACGGGCTCTGTCAGACGGTGATCAGCAGCAAGCATTGCAGGCACTGCTGAGTCAGGAAGGTATCGTTAAACCTTTTCAGAAAGGCTGGTCCATGCTGTCGGCGGTAAGCCGTAAAACGCCAGGCAAAAACTCCTTGTATGGCGAGGTCGATGAGCAGCTGTTGCAGCAAGTCTCCTCCCCTCCGGATGCCGAAGACTGGCCGGGCTGGCATGCTTATCAGCAAGCACTGACCGAACACCACCGGCATCAGGCGATGCAACTGCTGCGGCAACAGTTTTACCAAAAACAAGTGTTTGATGAATTTGAACACTTTAGTCTGGAAGAAGTGCTGGCCGAAGTGGTGTTATACCGGGCGATCTGCAGTGGCGATAAAGTCCGCCAGGATCTGAAAAAGCGCTTGCGGCAGATCAACCTGGCCGAGCATTGGTTTAGCGAAACCTATCTGCTATTGCAGACCGAGGCGGTTTTAAGCGAGCTGCCAGCGGAAAACGCTGCAGCGATCCGTGCCGATCTGGGACAGCACTTTATTCCTGCCTTGTTGCGCACCTTGCAGTTTTGCCGTGATTATCAAAGTCTGCAGCAGACTGACGCTACTCCGGAAAAGCTGGATGCCTTCGAGCACAAACATGGCCTGCAGAGCCCGTTGCTCGGCTGGCCACATTATCTCGAACTCTGAACAACTGGTCAGACCGCACTCCGGTACCGGTCTGACCAGTGTTATTAACTACTATTAGTGACGACGCTAAGGCCACACTATGAAAACCCCACCACGCTTACAACCACTACTTGATGAGGGACTAATCGATGACGTGCTGTATGCGTTAATGAGTGGCAAAGAAGCCTCGGTGTATGTGGTGCGCTGTGGTGAGCGTATCTGTTGTGCCAAAGTTTATAAAGACGCGGCACAGCGTAGTTTTAAAAAAGCGGCGCAATATCAGGAAGGTCGCAAAGAGCGCAGCTCGCGCCGCGCCAGAGCAATGGAAAAAGGCTCAGGCTATGGCCGTCAACAAGCCGAAGCCAGTTGGCAATCGGCTGAAGTTGATGCCCTGTTTAAATTAGCCGCTGCCGGTGTAAGAGTGCCAACACCTTATGGTTGCTATGATGGCGTGCTGTTAATGGAGCTGGTGCGGGATGCAGATGGCGATGTGGCGCCACGCTTAAATGATATCAGCTTAAGCGCGGAACAAGCACGGCGCGATCACCAGACAATGATGCAGGCTATCTTGCGGATGCTGGCAGCCGGTCTGGTGCATGGCGACTTGTCAGAATTTAACGTGTTGCAGGACCCGACTGGCCCGGTAATTATCGACTTACCGCAGGCGGTGGATGCCGCAGCCAATAATAATGCGCGCTGGATGTTAACACGCGATGTCGATAATATTACCGCCTACTACGCCCGCTTCGCGCCTGAGCTTGCCGCCACCCGTTATGCTGATGAGCTGTGGGACTTATTTGAATCCGGGAATCTGGATCCGAACCAGACGTTGACCGGCGTCTTTAGCAAAACTGCCGCTGCCGTTGACCTGGATGCGGTGTTACAAGAGATCCAGGCTGCCAGTGACGAAGCCGCAGCAAGGCGTGAGCGCCAGCAACATCCATCGGACTGAGCGATAAAAAGCTTAGCTTTTATGAATACCATAGCGTTTGAGATACCACAGCGCCAACGGCGTTTCCAGAATTAGATAGGTTACCAGCGTAAACCAGAACCAATTGCTGTTGCCAAACACCAAATCAAACTGCTGGCCACTGCCCCAAAATTTACTGCCAACAATCAGTAACGCCAAAGCCGTGGTTAACACGTCAAACAGCGCCACTTTACGCAGATCAGCTCCTGCCACCCGCGGATAAAACCAAAAGTAGGCGCTGCAGACCAGCACCAGATTTAAAAGAATTACCGCAAGTTCAGCAGTCACCATCATGTCCTGTTCTGTTTGCTACCTTAGCCAAGCACCTTAATCGCCGCACTTAATCCATCCAGCGTTAACGAAAACATCCGCTGCTGCATAATCTCGCGGATAATACTGATCGAATGATAATGCCGCCACCACTCAGCCGGCTGCGGATTAAGCCAGACGGCTTTTGGGTATTGCGCCAGCAAGCGCTCAAGCCACACCCGACCCGGCTCCTGATTCCAGTGTTCAACACTGCCACCGGGATAATCAATTTCGTAAGGTCCCATGGTCGCATCGCCGACAAAAATCAGCTTGTAGTCACTGCCATAGGTATGAATAAGATCTAACACGCTGATTTGCTCAGTATGCCGGCGCTGGTTATTGCGCCAGACGCCTTCATAAACACAGTTATGAAAGTAAAAAAACTCCAGATGTTTAAACTCGCTGCGCACCGCGGCAAACAGTTGTTGGCACAACGCGATATAGTCATCCATCGAGCCACCAACATCAAACAGCATCAGCACTTTCACCGCATTATGCCGCTCTGGCACAAAGCGCAGATCCAGATACCCCGCCTGCTCTGATGTCGCCTGAATCGTACCCTTTAAATCCAGCTCGGTTGCTGCACCGCTGCGGGCAAACCGCCGTAACTGCCTGAGCGCCAGTTTGATACTGCGGTTATTCAGCTCACTACTGCTGTCTAAATCTTTAAACTCACGTTTATCCCAAACCTTGACGGCGCGGCGGGCACCACTACCTTGCTGACCTATCCGCACCCCTTCCGGGTTAAAACCATAGGCACCAAAAGGCGAGGTACCGCCGGTACCAATCCATTTATTGCCACCAGCATGGCGTTTTTGCTGCTCTGCCAGCCGCTCACGTAACTGCTTTAGCAGCGCTTCCAAACTCCCCATACCTTGCAAGGCGGCTTTATCCTCTGCCGACAGTTGCCGGATAAGATCCGGAATTAACCAGTCATCCGGGATCTGACTGGCCAAATCGACGGCGGCAACGCCCTCAAAATACTCGGCAAAAGCCCGGTCAAACTTATCGTATTGGCTTTCATCTTTTACCAGCGTAAGTCTGGCCAGCTGATAAAAGGCGTCGGTATCGGCAAACACCAGTTGCTGCTGCAGCGCATTAAGCAAGTCCAGCAGTTCCGTGATACTGGTTTTCACCCCCTGCCGACGTAGTGTAAAAAAGAAATCGACCAGCATCTAGCGCCCTTGTCGCTTAGCTAAGAACGCCAGTTTTTCAACCAGCTGCACATCCTGCTCGTTTTTGAGTAAGGCTCCGAACATCGGCATCAAGCCACCTTGTTGCTGTTTTTGCTGTAATACTTCGGCGGGGATTTGCTCTGCCAGCAACAGCTTTAACCAATCCAGTAATTCTGAGGTCGAAGGCTTTTTCTTCAGCCCCGGCAGCTCGCGCAGCTCAAAAAATACCTCCAGGGCGGTACTGAGTAGCTGTTGGCGGATTTGCGGGAAATGCACCGCGACAATCTGGCGTAACGTGTCGGCATCCGGAAAGCGGATATAGTGAAAAAAACAGCGGCGTAAAAACGCATCCGGCAGCTCTTTTTCGTTGTTCGAGGTAATCAGTACAATCGGCCGCTGCGCCGCGCTAACCTGCTGCCCGGTTTCATGCACATAAAAGCTCATCCGGTCCAGCTCGTGTAACAAGTCATTCGGAAATTCGATATCAGCTTTGTCAATTTCATCAATTAACAACACTGGCCGCCGCTCGGCACTAAATGCCTGCCACAGCTTGCCGGGTTTAATATAGTTGGCAATATCATGCACCTTGTCGCTACCCAACTGACTATCCCGTAACCGCGACACCGCATCATACTCGTACAAGCCATGTTGTGCCTTGGTAGTTGACTTGATATGCCATTGAATCAAATCGGTACCGAGGCTCTGCGCCAGCTCTTCTGCCAACCGGGTTTTACCGGTACCGGGCTCGCCTTTTAACAGTAGCGGTTTTTCCAGTGTGATAGCGGCATTCACCGCCAGCGCCAGCTCAGCGGAAACGATATAGTTTTCAGTACTGTGAAATGACATAACTTCCTCGGGTTAAAGTGCAATCTGCTATAACTTATAGCCAAATGCTTCTTCAGTTTTTTATTAAGATGCGTATGCTTATAACCAATATCTTCTGATTCTGGAGTTTTTTATGGCTAATGTATACGCTGATAACACATTGTCGATCGGGCGCACCCCGCTGGTCAAATTAAACCGGGTGGTTAAAGGCGCTAATGTTTACGCCAAAATTGAAGCCCGTAACCCGAGTTTCAGCGTTAAGTGCCGCCTCGGTGCAGCGCTGATTTGGGACGCCGAAAAGCGCGGGATCTTAACGCCGGAGAAAGAGTTGGTGGAGCCAACGTCCGGCAACACCGGTATTGCACTGGCCTTCGTTGCTGCCAGCCGCGGTTATAAACTCACCCTGACTATGCCTGCGACCATGAGCCTGGAGCGCCGCAAGCTGTTAAAAGCACTGGGGGCTAATCTGGTGCTGACCGAAGGCCCGAAAGGCATGAAAGGCGCTATTGAGAAAGCCAAAGAAATTCAGGCTTCTAACCCAGATAAATACCTGATCCTCGGCCAGTTTGATAACCCGGCGAACCCACAGATCCACTTTGAAACCACCGGCCCGGAAATCTGGAATGATTTGGATGGTCAGGTTGATGTGTTTGTGGCTGGTGTGGGCACGGGTGGCACTATCACTGGGGTTAGCCGTTTCTTTAAACAGGAAAAACAGCATCCGTTGCTTAGTGTTGCTGTTGAACCGGTGGAGTCACCGGTGATTACCCAGGCCAAAGCGGGCCAAGAATTGAAACCTGGCCCGCACAAAATTCAGGGCATCGGTGCCGGCTTTATTCCGTCAGTACTGGAGCTGGATTTGATTGATCGGGTTGAGCAAGTCAGTAGCGATGATGCTATTGCTATGGCGCACCGCTTGATGAAAGAAGAAGGGATTTTAGCCGGTATTTCCTCAGGTGCTGCGGTGGTTGCTGCCGCCCGTCTGGCGGAATTACCCGAATATGCCGGTAAAAATATCGTGGTGATCCTGGCCAGCGCTGCCGAACGTTATTTAACGAGTCCGCTGTTTGCTAATGTTTTTAGCGAGCAAGAGCTATCGGCTTAACGCTGATTTCAGGTTAGGGGCCGCTTTTTGCGGCCCTTTTTCTTTACAGAACTGACAAAAGCACGCATTATTCCAGACAGCATCATCAATAAGACGGTAGTGTTATGCGTAATTATCTGGTTTTTATCGGCGTGCTGGCTTTATTGCTGGTTGGCTGCGAACGTAACCCGCAAGTTAATGCTCAGCTCGGGACGCCAGAGTACATCGCCGGTGAGTTTTTTCATGCGATATACAATGAAAAAGATCTGACTAAAGCAAAAGGCATGGCCACGGCGGATTATGCCAGTTTACTCAGCAGCTATGGCTCAGCGCGTCAGGCCGGCCGCACTTTGTTTAATATGAATTTTGATAACGTACAGATCAACGTCAATCGTAGTGGCCGTAATTTGCGCGAGCAATATCAAGATGACGCCACTATTCAGCTGATTTTGGACGGCGAGTTTGATGGTAAACGGATCCAGGAAGTGCGTACCGTGGTGCTGGTGCGCCAACGCGGCAAATGGCTGGTAAATGAGGTGCAGGCCGATAAATTTAGCACCTCAATCCGTTAGTCTATCGTCAACACGCCCTACTTACGACTAAAAAACGCCTGCAGTCGTTGCTGACAGGCGTCGCTGTGCAGTAGCTTACCAAAATCATTCAACTCTGCAGCTATTACCTGCTCAATCTGCGGTTGCTGCGCTTTCAGCAAAGCCTTACTGCGCAGCACCGCCTCCACTGGCAAAGCCGCCAGCGTTTTCGCTTTACTGGCAGCATACGCCAGTAAGTCCGATGCCGGCACCACTTCATTTACCAAACCAAAGGCGGCAGCTTGTTCACTACTAAAGGCTTCACCGAGCAATAAATATTGCGCGGCACGCTGATAACCGGCAATTTGTGGCAGCAACAAACTGGACGCCGCTTCCGGACAAAGACCAAGCTGAGTAAAAGGCAGCTGCAGCCGACAACCCGGCGCGGCATAAACCAAATCACAATGTAGCAGCACCGTGGTACCAATGCCGATGGCCAAGCCCGCTACCGCGGCTAACAGTGGTTTTGGAAAAGCCGCAACAGTGTACAAAAACTCCACCACCGGATGTTCGCGGTTAAGCTCGCCGGCACTAAGAAAATCCTGCAAATCATTACCACTGCTAAAGCACTGTTCATTGCCCTGTAACAACACTACCCGTACCGTAGGATCCGCCACCGCCTGCTGTAAAGCTGCCGATAGTTGGCGATACATGGCAAGGTTAAGCGCATTTTTCTTGTCTAAACGTTGCATACTCAGGGTCAAAACCCCTTCGGCTAACTGCTGCTGAATCATTCTGCTAGAACCCCGCTACCTTACCTTCGCGCCGCGGATCGGCGGCACCTGCTAACTGATCTGCCATCACTTCAATCGCATGCAAACCACTGTTTAAATCCTGTAACCGTACGTCATAGCCCAACTGCTGCAGTGCCGGCGCTAACTCAACCAGATCAGTGCCGGCCTCAAGCGCCAGATAGTCATTACGATGGGTAAAACGTGGCAGACTTATCGCCTGTTGCACATCCAGTTGCCAATCTAAAACCGCCACCAAACTTTGCGCCACATAGTTAATAATGCGGCTACCACCGGGTGAACCTATCACCAGTTTTAACTGATTATCAGCATCAAACACCATCACCGGCGCCATTGAACTGCGCGGACGCTTGCCCCCTTCAACCCGGTTCGCCACCAACAAAGCATCCACTACAGGCTCCAAGCTAAAATCGGTCAGTTGGTTATTTAACAAATAGCCATTTACCATCAAACCGGAGCCAAAGACGTTTTCAATACTGGTGGTCATACTCACGGCATTACCGGCAGCATCGACAATGGATAAATGGCTGGTATTAGGAAACTCTGGTACCGTGCCTGTGGCCAGCGCAATCGCGCCTTGCGGCTGACCAGCCACAAACTGCTGATCTCTGGCACCGATTAAGGTGGCTCGCTGCTTAAGATAGTCCGGCGCCAGTAAGCCCGCTATCGGTACCGTAACAAAATCCGGATCTGCCAGATAACGATCGCGATCGGCAAAGGCTAGGCGTGATGCCTGACTGATTAAATGTACGGCATCAAGGCTATTGGGCTTCAGCGCTTTTAAATCATACTGCTCCAATAAACCCATAATTTGCAACACGGCGATACCGCCGGAGCTTGGAGCCGTCATCGAGCAAATCTGATAAACCCGATAAGCAATACAGACGGCGTCCTTCTGCTGCGCCTGATAATTTGCCAAATCATCCAGACTTAACTGGCCGGGATTAATCGTCGCGTTATTGACTGCCTGCACCAGGGCGGCAGCATTCTCGCCCTGATAGAAAGCGCTGACACCTTCCGTCGCAATTTTACGCAACAAGGTTGCATATTGCGGATTTTTCAACACTGTACCTGCAGCCAGTGCCTGGCCATTTGGATAGTAAAAATCTTTCGCTGGTGACAGTTGCTTTAAGCCCTGATTCCAGCCGAGCGCGAGTTGCTTCGCCATCCGCTCATTAACAACAAAACCCCGCTCTGCAACGGTGATCGTTTCCGCAAATAACTGCGCCCACGGCAGTTTACCAAACTGTTGGTGCGCGTCAGCCAGGGCTTTTAATACGCCGGGGACCCCCACAGATTTACCACCAACATAGGCCTCGCGCCAACCCATCATCTTACCGTTGTCGCTGAACAGCCAGGGGCCGGCGGCGGCTGGCGCGGTTTCACGACCATCGAAACTGGTTAACTGACCAGTATCCGCCTGAAAATGTAAAATAAAAGCCCCACCACCAATACCAGAGCTTTGGGGTTCAACCAAGCCAAGCATCAGCTGTGTCGCAATAGCGGCATCTATAGCGCTGCCACCGGCAGCCAGAATCTTTTTACCCGCATCGGCTGCCAGCGGATGTGCGGCAGCCACCATCGCCCGCGGATAATGAGTAAGCTGCTGTTTGACCAGTCCGGTCGCGGCTTCCGGTTCACGGGTTTCCTGGGGCGAAGCCGCGATTGTCTGTAGCGGCAATAAGACACAAAACAGTAAGCTAAAAGAGAGCGAGGTTTTTTTCATAATAAGCACTTTACTAATGAATGGCGCCCTGACACCCTAACCAGTTATGACAGCAAATTCAACCGCCCAATGTTATCAACTACGCTAAAGTCTTATCTACCCTATCTGCTGCTGTTGACCTTAAGTACAGCACTGTATGTTTTACCGACAACATGGCAACAACTGCTGGAATATCAAGCCGACGCTATCCAGCACGGTGAGCTCTGGCGGCTGTTAAGCGGCCATCTGCTGCACAGTAATCTGTTGCATTTACTCATGAACTTGCTGGGTTTAGTCGTATTGATGTTATTGCATGGCAAACTGCCTGGCCGGCTGGCTGTGGGTTGGCAGGTTTTGCTGCTGTCGCTCAGTACTGGCCTGGCGCTGCTCTGGCTGGCTCCAGACATAGAAATTTATGTCGGCTTGTCCGGAATTTTACACGGCTTACTTTGCTACGGCGCTACAGCAGATCTGCGCCAGGGCTACCGTTCAGGTGCGCTAATCTTAATTGGCGTTGCCATCAAAGTCGGCGCTGAACAATGGCAAGGTCCGGATCCCGAACTCAGTGCCCAAATTGCGGCCGAGGTGGCGATTGATGCTCATCTTTACGGTGCTGTCAGTGGCGTACTGCTGGCCCTGCTAAGTTGGCGCTATATCAGGCGCCAGTGAGCTTGCGTCCGCCCAGCTTATAGACCGCGTAACTGCTGAATTCGGCAATCAATTTGCTGTAAAAGTCCAGATTAGACAGATTCACCGTGAAAAAACAATTCAGACTGCAATTCACCGGCCGCAGTGTTTGGGTACTAGCAGCACCAATACTGGCATCCAACTGATATTCGTTGATCAAACGGCTGACCCGCCAGCTATGAAAATCACTGGTAATAAAGCGGATTTGCCGTTGTTGCGCCAATCTGGGCACTAAATTGGCAAACTCCTGATAGGTGTTATCGCCAGCATCAAAGCAATCAGCGACGACCTGCGGCAGTTGCTGCTGCAAATAATCCAGATAAGGCTGACAATAGCGGGTAGTCAGGATCACCGCGGGGAGCTGGCCAGGTGTAAACTCTTGCTTTAATTGCTGAATCCGGGCAGCAGCACAGGCGGGTAAGTGCTTGGCAGAGCCACCACAGCCCAGCACCACATACAGGCTTGCCGCTTGCTTAGGCGCCGCTATACCTTGCTGATACCAGAGCCGTGCCTGATTAGCGAGATAGGTATTGCCAACAAGGTAATAACAGACAAAAATCAACCACAACCCTTTTTTGCGATAGCAAATACAAGCCAGCAATAATGCATACAGCAGAAGATTATGCGGATAAAGAAAAGGCTCAAGTAAATCTTTCATCAGGCATGCTCCAGCGGCACCGCTTGCTCAGACTGACGCTGTGGCCAATCGACAAAGATAGCTGCATTAACCAAGGCCCAGGGTAACCACAACATCCCCGAAGTCAGCACATGACCGGCCAACATTGCTACCGTAAATAAAATCACATTTAGCAACAGCAATGGCTTAACCAGCGGGCTTTGCGTTAAGCGGCTAAACAAGGCTTTAAACAGTCTGATAAAACTTAAGGCCACAAGCATAGCGCCAGCCAAACCATAGAACAGCAACAAATCAAAAAAATCTAATTCAATAAAGTACTTTTTCAGCCACAATTTAACGCCCCCCTGACCGACACCAAAGAGTTGCAGCCAATGTGGATATTGTTCTGCTACCAGGGTAAAATTGCGCTGCAGATAAAAATCCCGCGACGATAACAGGATCCCAAAAAAACCGCGCTGTTCATATGCAAACATCAGCTTATTGTACAAACCAATCGCCTGCAGCAGCTGACGCCAATTAAGTAGTATTAGTACTATTAGTATCAGTAAGATAGCCAGCGTAAATAGCAGGTAAATTTTTGCGGCTTGCCACTGCTCGCGGCGCATGAGTAATACTGGTATCCCAATAAATAACAGTAGCACGCCAAATAACCCGGTTTTAGTCAGCAATAACGCCGCGATAAAGATTGACGCTACCCCAAGCAAAGGATAAGTCCAGCGGCACAGCTGCCAACTACGGCAAAATAACCAGCCGCTTAATACCAACAGCAACGCCGATAACTCATTAGTCGAGATAAAAAAACCTTTTACACCAAGAAACTTCTGGCTGACCTCATCCATCGGTTGGTAGGCGGTGCCACCATAGCCGGTCAGGCCAAGTGCGGCATTGACCAGCAACAGCGCAAAAGCTGCTAACATCAGAAAATCGACCCATCGCAGAAAGTCCGCGCCACGCTGCTGCGCCTGCACACTAAAGTAGGCAAAGGCCAACAGCATAGCGCCGGCTTTAGCAATCAGTTGCAAATCGGCAACTAAATAAGGATGCCCGGTCAGCCATTTGATATATAGCGGGCCAGGCAGCATGAGCAGCATAAGTAACAGTGGCAGTTGCAACTCACGCCGGCATAGCTGCCAGCCACGCCAGATAATTAAGGCTAATAATACAGCCTTTAGCACTGCCGACAGCGGTACCGAGTGTGGCGACAGGTAACGTAATAGTCCATTAAGCCAGTCAATGGCCACAAAGATTGTGGCCAACAGCAGAACAGTCCGGTCAAGCAGACAGGCAGTTGGCCGGGGGAAACGGGTAGACCACGTCATTTTTTTAGCAGGCCCCGCAGCCCCTTGTTCATTAAGCGTAATCGCAGCGCACTAAACCAGGACAGTTTATGTTTTAAATAATAACGCCACTTCAGGTTTAATAAACCATACCGGCAAAGACTCAATAACTCAGAAAATGCCAGCGGTTTCTTTTGCATCGTTAAGCGGTAAAACATCTGATTCTGCAGATTACGCTCGCTCATCAGTGGCCGGTGTTTGGCAACAAATTGCTGATGTGCATCCAGTCGTTTTGGCGAATCGGTGATCCGGCCGAGCTCATGCCCGACATTCACCTTATAGCTGGCATTGGCAATCCGCTTCGCCGGGCCATAGGCCGCGACCACCCGCACCCACATATCATAATCCTGAAACGCCGCCAGACCGGTATCAAAACCACCCAGCGCTAACATCCGCTCTCGGCGCACCAGCGCCTGATTTGACAGCGTGTGTAAATCCAGTAATTCACTCAAACTTACCGTAGCTTCATCGGCAAACAAGGTTTTGCTAAAGGTACCGTAATCCCAGATATAGGCGCTACAGACCATGCTGAACTGATCATCATAGGCCGCATAAAGGCTGCTGAGGCGCTGCGGTAAGAACTCATCATCATCATCCAGGCCGGTGACAAAGTCGCCACGGGCCTCATTAATGGCTCTGTTACGGGCGGCGCAGGCGCCCTGCCCCTGTTCCTGCCGCAGGATCCGTACCCGCGGTTCGTTAGCATAACGCTCGCTCAGCTGCTCATAGGTCTGATCTTTTGACGCATCATCCACCACGATCAGCTCAAAGTTCGGATAATCCTGCGCCAGTACCGAGTCGATAGCCCGGCACGCCATCTCAGCCCGGTTATAGGTAGGCATATAGACACTGATTAACGGTAATGCACTCACCCTTTGCTCCTTAAATTTTTCCAATCAGCACCCACCACAGGTACCTGAATAAGCGTAATTGGCGACCAATGCGGCTTGGTTGCGCCAATAAACGGTAAGCCCATTCCAGATTAAGCTTACACCAGAGTGCCGGAGCGCGTTTTACGTTGCCGGTAAAGACGTCATAGGTGCCACCGACGCCCATATAAAAACAATCCGGATGGACTGCCCGGATGCGCTGGATCAGCAACTCTTGCTTGGGCGAACCCATCGCCACGCTGACAAAGCGGGCGCCACTGGCTTTGATCGCCTGCAGCAATTGCGCTTCATCTTTAAAATAACCATCGGTCGCGCCCACTACCGGCACCCCAAGCTGCTGCAACTTATCGCGGGTTTGCGTCAGCACTTCGGGCTTGGCACCGACCAGATACACCGGTACCCGATACTCTGCCGCCCGCACCATCAACGCCTGCCATAGTTCACAACCCGGGATCCGCTCCACCGGTCGCTGCAGACGTTTTTGCATCACTTTAACCACCCCAATTCCATCGGCATAGCGCAGATCGGCTTGTTGGATCACGGCTAACACCTGCGGGTTCTCCAGTGCGGTCAGAATTTTCTCCGGATTAATGGCAATGGCCGAACCGGCATAGACGGAGCCATCATCACGGATAATATAGGACAGCAATTGCGCCATATTGGCAAAGGCCGACACCTGAACCGGACCAATACCAATTTCAGCGATAGCAGTCGAGGATGTGCTCGTCATAACATAAGTTCCTGATAATGTTTACACAGTTTATTCACGATCACGGGCAGTAAGATTTGCTCAGCCTGCATCCGGCCCTGCTGTTGCAACTGCCGGTAGGCGGTCTCATCCAGCGCCAGTAATTGCCTGATCGCAGCCAGCAACTGCCGCTGGCATAAGGCTTCATCCTGTTGTGACACAGCATAACCGGTGACGCCCTGCCGTATTTGCGCCCTGGCACCATCAGTATCGGTCGCCACAACAGGCGTATAACACGCCATCGCCTCAGCCATTACCAGACCAAAAGATTCTTTGCGCGATAAACTGATAAAGCAACGGGCGCGCTGATACAGCGCCAGCAAATCCGCACCGCTTTGTGGGCCAAGCAAGGTGATATTGGGATAGGCGGCAGTGGCTTGTGCCAGTGCTGCCTGCCAGGGCCCTGAACCGGCGATCACCACGCGCCAGGCTTGCAGCTGTGGCAACATAGCCAGTAAGCGATCCATCCCTTTATTCTGGTCCAGTGTACCAACATAGAGCAGATCAATATCTTTATCGGCTTTGCTGTGCCAGGTCGCGCTAGCATAGCGGTTATCAATACCAGCCGCCAACACCTGCGCCCGCTCTGGCTGCATAAAAAATTGTTGCGCCAGCGCCTCACTACTAAAGATCCAGCTATCCACCTGCCGCGCGCACCAGCGATACAGGCGCCCGGGTGGCTGATAATGATAGATATCTGAGCCGTGGCAGGTGACGACAATTTTCGCCTGCGGATTGCGTAACCAACGGTATACCAGCGCTAGCCAGATTGTCGGATAAAAGAAATGGACGTGCAATATCTGATAGCCTTGGCGGCTAAACAGAAAACGCCGGCAAAAATCGAGGAAAAAAACCGGATACTTCAATAACCTGTTCAGCCAAGAGTCACGGTGCCAGCGCATATAATGATAGGCAGGCTGCAGACCCTGAGCCTGTAATGCCGTGACCTGGGCGCGCACAAAGTTGCCCTGAAACGGTGATGAGGGTTTAGGACCCATATTAGTGATCACGAGGACCCGGGGTTGTGTTGCAGTCACCCTGTGCTTTACTCCTGAGAAGACGGATAATTGCCGGTTCCGTTAATTTATTTGTCAGGACCGCGGCCAGCTAGTCGTTTATTGTCGCACTAAGCAGTATCATTACACCAGAGTGCTGCTGACAGCCAGCTGAATAAAAAGATGATGAAAAAGAAACCACTATGACAACTCAGCTTCTATTGATGATAACGGCGTTTGCCGGTTGCCTGCTTGCCATTTTAAGTTTTTATCCGTTATCGCAACGTATTGGTCTGGTCGATATTCCGCGTGGCCGTAAGCAACATCAGGGCGCCATTCCGCTGATCGGCGGCTTATCGGTATTTACCGGCATGCTGCTTGGCTTTGTCTTGTTTCCGGTTGCGGACTTACATGCCGGCTACTACCTGACACTTGCCGGTGCGCTGGTGATCCTCGGCGCCTTTGATGATTATCTGGATCTAAGTGTGAAATTACGCCTGGCGGTGCAGTTACTGCTGAGTGCAGCCATGGTCTATGTACTCGATCTGCACCTGGCAAATCTGGGTAATTTATTTGGTTATGGCGATGTCAGGCTCGGTTTTCTCGGTATCCCTGTCACCCTGATTGCGGTGATAGCCGCCATTAACGCCTTTAATATGACTGACGGTATCGATGGCTTAGCCGGCATGCTCAGTCTGGTTAGTTTTGTTGCCATTGCCGGCTTTATGTTGTTGTGGGGTCAGGTTGAACAGGCGCTGCTACCGATGGTACTGATCTGCGCTATGCTGCCGTATCTGGCGTTTAATTTACAGCTGGTGCCCGGTAAAAAGATCTTTATGGGCGATGCCGGCAGCATGTTAATTGGTTTTTCTGTGATCTGGCTGCTGATCGTCGGCACCCAGAGTGAAAGTGCCAGTTTCCGGCCCGTTACTGCACTGTGGTTAATTGCCATACCGCTGATGGATATGGTCGCTATTATGGTGCGACGGATCCGCAAAGGCCAGTCCCCCTTTCAGGCCGATCGCGAACACTTACACCATATCTCGCTGCGTCTGGGCCTGAACTCCCGCGAATCGTTAACGCTGATTACCGCTCTGGCTTGTATCTTTGCCTGTATCGGCATTATTGGTGAGTATCTGCTGGTGCCAGAAGGGATTATGCTGCTGCTGTTTATCCTGGTTTTTGCCGGATATATTCAGTTACTACAAAATATCTGGCGGATATTATCGGCACTGCGCCGGCGCTTACAGGGAGTTCGGCGTTGAAGCTACTCAAGAAAATCTTAATGGCCCGCGCTACGGCGATGCTGGGTGACAAGCTGGTTAAACTCAGTGCCGGCGCAGTTTTAACCATTTTTGTCGCCCGGATGCTGGGTGCCAGTGAGCTGGGTATATACTCTATCGTGATGGCGTGGAGTGCCTTTTTAGTGCCGCTAACCAGCATGGGACTAAATAATCTGGTCGTGCGGCAAATGGTTAAGCTAGATAGCGGTCAGCAAGCCATGACGATGCTCTACACCGCCGTCAGTATCCGGCTGGGGCTGGGGCTAGTCGGCGGCGCCCTGATGCTGGCGCTATTCTACCTGCTTAACGCCGAACTCTTTAGCGGCCATTTAAGCTATACCATACCGCTGCTGTTTATGTTGCAGGCGTTTTTTGGCTTTCTGCTGTTTGAATTTTATCTGAATTATCAGGGAACTTTCCGCACCCCGGCCTATGTTAAATCGATAATTTCACTGGTAAGTTTTGGCTTAAAACTGGTTTTGCTCTATCAGGGCTTCGGTATTGCCAGTTTATTGCTGATTTACGCCGGCGAGTTTTTGATTGTCGCGCTGGCCCAGTATTGGATCTATCGCCAGAAACACCGGCCTTTTAAAGAAGAGCAACAGCGCTGGCCGGGCTATCACCCAAAATACTTTAGCCTGGCCTATGGCAAGCAGTTGTTACAACGCTCATCCTGGCTGTGGTTATCCGGCATTGTCTCTGTTATCTATCTGAAAATTGATATTGTGATGCTGGGTGCAATGGCCGGCACTGAGCAAGCCGGTATCTATGCCGCGGCCAGCCGTTTGTCGGAGCTGTGGTATGTGTTTCCGGCCACGCTGGCCGTGCGCTATTACCCGGATATGCTAAAAGCCTATGAAAAAAGCTGGGACGGTTATTTAATCAAGCTACGCCGTTTTGCGCTGCTGTTTTTTAGTGCTGCCCTGGCGATCGCGGTGGTGATGAGCCTGACAGCAGATTGGATAGTGGTGCTATTATTTGGTGAAGCCTTTAGCGCCGCAGTAACCGTATTACAAATTCATATCTGGTCCGGCTGTTTTATCTTTGTCCGTTATCTGATTGGCCAGCACCTGGTAATCACCGAACAAGAACCACTATCGCTATTTAGCCATGGTATGGGTGCGCTTTTAAATGTCGGGCTGAATTTATGGCTAATCCCTCAGTACGGCATTGTCGGTGCCGCCTGGGCGACGCTGATTTCTTATGCCTATGCCTCTTTCTTCTTTTTATTTTTCGCCAAGCGCACCCGCGAACAGTTCTGGCAACTGCTGCGGGTAAAAGCCTGATCAAGGAAACCTTATGACTAAACCCTATTTTGTCGAAATTAAAGGCGTGCAATTCCGTAACAAAGGCGCCTATCTGATGCTATTGGCCTGTTTGCAAGGCCTGAAAAAACTGAATAAATCCTTTGAGCTGGTGCTGTCTCCCGGCCCCAATCTGCCTTACCCGGAGCGTGCCCGCCATGGCGCCTGGCAAAAACTCTCATTCCGGCGCAAAGGCCTGGATCTCACCGGTGTTCTGGGCAAACTACCCGGGCCTTTACTACGTTTATTTAAACGTTACGGTATGGTTACCGAGCGCGATGTCGATCTGATTCTGGAGGCCAGTGGCTTTGCTTATGGTGACCAGTGGCCGCTGACTTTCTTGCAGAATACCGCCAAAGAAGTGGTGCGTTTTAGCAAAGCCGGTAAACCCTTTGTCTTTATGCCGCAAGCCTTTGGCCCCTTTAGCTCTAAGGAGAGTAAAGCGGCAATGCGCGATATTATTCAGCACGCACGGCTGATTTTTGTCCGTGATCCGGTCTCACTGCAACATTTACAAAGCTGTGTCGAGGTGCTGCCAGAGCATGTGGTGTTAACCCCGGACTTTACCGTCGGTTTAAGCGCCGAAGCCAATGCCGAGGTGCCGGAGCTGAAGGTGCCTTTCGCGGCGCTGATCCCAAATTCCAAGGTCGTCTCCAAGTTTAACCATGCCAATGCTGAAGCGATGCGCAGCGACTATGTTGCGGCTTTCGCTGCTGCGGCCGATTATCTGACGGCATTGGGCATTCAGCCGGTGCTGGTCAACCACGAAGGTAAGGAAGATGCTGAGCTATGCGCCGAAATCGCCGCCCGTTCGCCCTGCGGCCTGGTACAAATCGAAGATCCGCTGGCGGTAAAATATTTTATTGGTAAGGCGGAGCTGGCGGTCAGTTCACGTTTTCACGGTGCAGTAAATGCACTAAGCCAGGGTGTCCCCTGTATCGCTACCAGCTGGAGCCACAAATATCATGCGATGATGAGTGATTTTGGCATGGGTGATTTTTGTGTTGCTGAACTGTCAGAGCAAAGCTTATTAGATGCCTTAGCGCAGCTACTGCACGAAAAAGATGCCTTAGCTGCAGTGGTGGCAGAGCGGGCGGCTACGCTAAAACAGCGTAACCAGAAAATGTGGCAGCGTCTGGCGCAGGTCATTTAAGCAGTTAAATACGCAGCACAGGCATGGCGCCAGTAGCGCCCGGCCTGTGCTGAAATAAACAGATTCATCTAACCGGTATTAGTCCAGCTGGAGCCACTCAGACCCAAAGCGGCACTTTTAAAGTGTTGTCAGTCTTTTCCGGGCCACCACACATCTCGTCGTAGGCCGACTGATGCACCAACCAGGCCTGGCGCACGGTACAATCACTCAGCGATTGCTTCACCTGCTCCACACTGTGAAACCGCTGTGGATGATTGTCATCATTAACCAAAAAACCACGACGACCATCGTAGTCGGCCTCGACCAGATAGACCCCCATTTCGTAAGAATGCACCACCAGCTCGTCAATCCGTACATCCTGATGATTAAGATGCTCTGCGCGATGATAAGGCATAATTAGCTCCTGCTTAGCTAGATATATCGAGATACCCTGCTAAATTTACGCGGCGATTTTTCAACTAGATCGCTGCAAAAGAAAACTTTGTGCATAAATCAATCAAGCTTTCGCGTCGCCTGCCAATTTACTGCCTGCCACTTGCCATTTCGTTTGACGAAGGTGCCGCTATTTAAAAAACGTAAGGTTTCCTGCGCTGAGGTACCAACCAGGGTAAAAGCGACCACTGCAGTATCGCCATATTGCAGGATCTGCAGATCTTCACTGCTATAACGCATGTTAATCTCAGCCGCTGGCAGCTCACCACGACTATTAACCCCTTGCATTAACTCGGCTTTGCCAAAACGCCGCCCGGCCGAACTGGTATAAATGAGTTCTTCCGCCCAATACTTATCGTGTACTGCAGGGTCATTACGAGTCGCGCCATCCAAAAACTCGGCCAGTAAAGCAGTCAGCTCGGCCCTATCATCAGCATAAGCAGTAGAGGACAATAATAATAACAAGGTTATAAAGATAGCTCGCATATAAACTCCGTACGCCGGTTAAGGTAGCCATAACTCTAATGATTGAGAACCTATTATTGCCATAATTTCAATTATTTGCCCATTAATGCGAAAATAAATATGGTCACGACCACAAAGACAGCGTCTATATCCTGGTCTTATGTGATCAATCGTTTGAAATAAAAAAGGATTTTCTGCTATTTTCTGAAACATCTGAAAAAATTCATAATAATAAAGATCCGCTTGCGAAACATCATAGTTGCAAATCCCGTAAGCATAGATCCGCTCTAAATCAGCTACTGCTAATTCTGATAAGCGATATTGATAAGACTCAGTCATTAATCAACAGCTTTTTTTTAAACTCTGCAAGTATTTGCTCCGCACTTTTATCAGTAAAGCCGGCCGCTTCTGCTGCCGCGAGTTTTTGATTGATGGCATCAGCTCGCCTTGCGTTGCGGATTAACTCGTTGATCAGCTCACTTTTACTGCTATATTCATGAGCATTCTGCACCTTTTCTTGTAGCCACTGCTCGTTCGCTTGGCTAAGTGTTACACTCTGTCTCGTCATTGCGCGCCTCTGGTGCAAAAGTGATGCGTTATTGCACCACAAAATGTTAAATCTCAATATAAATACTGCAACTCAATAATGCAATTAAATAAGGCGCCGCAGCGCCTTTTCTTTAGCAAAGAGAAAACAACGCTTTAGAAACTGATACCACCATCAATTTCTACCACCCGGCCGGTAAAGAAATCGTTTTCAAAGATATACTTAGCTGTATGCGCAATCTCTGCAGCTTCACCTAAACGGCCAACCGGTTTCATTTTTTCCAGGCGCTCGCGCGCTTCTGGCTTCATGGCATCGGTCATGGCGGTGCGGATCACGCCAGGAGCAATAGCGCCCACGCGGATGCCGTAACGGCCTAATTCACGTGCCCAGGTGACAGTCATCGCCACTACCCCGGCTTTAGAGGCAGCATAGTTCGTTTGCCCCATATTACCGGCACGGGCCACGCTCGACATATTGATAATAACCCCCTTACGACCATGTTTAACCATCAGTGCCGCGGCTTCCCGACCACACAGGAATACACCGGTCAGGTTAACATCAATGACTGATTGGAACTGCTGCAATGGCATCTTGGCAACCAGTTCACCGTCTTTAACTTTCAGCAGCAAGCCATCGCGTAAAATACCGGCGTTGTTAATAAGGCCATCAATGCCGTTAAAATCGACATCGATTTGGGCAAAAGTGGCTTCGACCTGCGCCTCATCCGCCACGTTAGCAACATAAACTTCTACCTGGGTTTGCGCTGACAGCTCCGCCTTCGCCGCTGCCAGCTGCTCCGGGTTCATATCCAGTAGCGCCAGTTTGGCACCCTCTGCAGCACACATCCGCGCCATTTCCAGACCTAAGCCCTGAGCGCCACCGGTAATTACTATTGTTTTATCTTTTAAGTTCATAATAAATTCACCACTTCTATCGGGCTACGACAGATACTGCGTACATTTTTTGCCGGACACGCCGTGAATACATCCATGTAGGCTCCTCTTTCGCATCCATGCGAAAGACGTTCCGTCAAAAAAGTACATCCGCATCTGTCTCAGATGAAAATCTAAGGGTACATCCGTAGTAAGCGGGATGGCGGATGTACTTTTTTCTGAGACCGTTGGAGGCCATGGATGGCCGGAATCGAGCCCCAGGGACGGTTCACGGCGTGTCTCAGAAAAAATGTACGCAGTCATCCCGCGGTTCGGAGAAAGTTTTCTCAGTGTTAATTCTTAACTTTTTCGAAGGCGGTAAAAATACTGGAAAAATCCAGCTTACCATTACCGGCCCGCTGATGCGCCACATACAAGCTACGCGCCAAAGCCCCCAGCGGCGTACTGCTGCCACTTTGCAGCGAAGCTTCCAGCGCCAGACCTAAGTCTTTGACCATCAGGTCGACCATAAAGCCGCCCTGATAGCCATTAGATGACGGCACATTTGGCAGCACATCCGGGCAAGGGTTATATAATTCCAGGGTCCAGTTACGGCCCGAGCTTTTTAGCATAATCTCCGACAAAACCTTCGGATCCAGACCGTTATCAATCCCCATTTGTAGCGCTTCTGAGGTACCGACCATCAGGATACTGAGCAGCATATTGTTGCAAATTTTTGCGACCTGCCCGGCGCCAACCGCGCCGGCATGAAACAGGTTTTTCCCCATATTGCCAAGTACGGTTTTCGCCCGCTCAAAGTCCGCGTCACTGCCGCCAACGATAAAGGTTAAGGTGCCGGCTTTAGCGCCGCCGACACCACCGGAAACCGGCGCATCAATAAAGGCCAGATCTTGCTCTGCCAAAGCAGCACCAAGTTTACGGGCGCTATCCGCATCGATAGTCGAGCAATCAATTACCAGCGCTTTCTTATCAATGTGGGTGGCAATGCCCTGCTCACCCAGATACAAGCTCAGCACATGTTTCGCCGCAGGCAGCATCGAAATCACAAAGTCAGCGCCGGCAACGGCATCGGCTGCCGAGCTAGCTACCGCTGCCCCTTCGGCTTTTACCTGCGCCAACGCATTGGCTGATAAATCAAAAGCCGCTACCTGATGACCGGCTTTAACCAGATTGACCGCCATCGGGCCGCCCATATTACCTAAACCAATAAAAGCTACTTTTGCCATTGTCTTGTCCTTGTTATCAGGTTTGACCGCCTTGCGGCCAGCGCCATAAATTAGTGTTCTAGCTTGCCTAAATCCTGCAGCGGATGTTGCCCGGCGCTCCAGGGGGAGCGAAATAACTCATCGATCACCGCCTGCGGCACCGTGCTCACATCCGGATACTGCCACTTGGGTTGTAAATCTTTATCAATCAGCAGCGCCCGCACCCCTTCCTGAAACTCGCCCAGTTTGGCGCATTGCACACTTAAGCCAAGCTCCAAGCGGAAACTGTCGGCCAGAATTAAGCTTTGTCCCAGTTGCAATAAGCGATACACAATATGTGCCGTAATCGGGCTACCGTAGCGCAGTGAGTCCTTGGCTTTTAGCAGCCATTTATCCTCACCCTGCATAGCGTCTATTGCTGCCATTACGCCAGCCAGATCCGCTTGCCCGGGTAAGCGGCTGATCGCATCCTGATGCAGCCGGATTTGACTAAGTGGCATCTGGGTGCGACAACCTTCTTCCTGCGCACGCAGTACATCAGACAGTTTCTGATGATTAAGTGCCACCGTATTGCCCCAATTCACCGTCAACAGTTTATCCAGCAGCTCGGCTTTTTGCTCATGGCAGATAAAGACATCAGCCAAACCAATAAAGCGCGCATCAGCAGCATTAATTGAGGCGCCGGTTAAACCTAAAAACAGGCCGCAGCCCGCTGGCATACGATTTAAAAACCAGCTGGCACCAACATCCGGATACAGGCCTATGGCCATCTCCGGCATGGCAATCCGGCTGCTCGCCGTGACTACGCGATGCGAGGCTCCGGCCATTAAACCCAGCCCGCCGCCCATCACAATACCGTTGCCCCAAACCAGTACCGGTTTGTCAAAAGTATGAATTAAATAATCCAGCCGGTATTCTTTGGTAAAAAAATCTTCGACATAGGGCTGATAAGTACCAGGCTGATCTTTCATCGCCTGGTACAGATCGCGGATATCACCGCCGGCACAAAAGGCTTTATCGCCAGCGCCTTGTAATACTACCAGCGCCACTTGCGGATCGGCTTTCCATTGCAGCATTTGTGGCAGCAATGACTCCACCATTGGCAGGCTAAGCGCGTTTAAGGATTTTTCAGAATTAAGGGTAGCGACGGCAATTTTTTTGCCATTAACTGCGGTCAGCTCCTGATAGAGCACCGGAGCAACAGAGTGTTCAAGCATGATGAGTCCTTCTGTTTGGCTGCAGGTGTAAGGCGCAGCGCTTGCCGTCGCCGCATAGCGTCTGGCTAAGCGGTGACGGCCACGGCTAGGCTTTGCAACAACCTACCCGAGTTTAACCTGGCTGTATTACAGGATAGCGCCGGCAGCTTCATCCAGCAGGCGACGACCAATAATCAGCCGCATGATTTCGTTGGTGCCTTCCAGGATCTGGTGTACCCGTACATCACGGAAGTGCCGCTCCAGCGGATATTCTTTAATATAACCATAACCACCATGCAGCTGCAGTGCCTGATCACAGACACTAAAACCGACGTCAGTAGCAAACCGCTTGGCCATCGCACAATAGGCAGTTGCTTCCGGATCCTGAGTATCCAGTTTAAAGGCGGCTAAGCGTACTAACTGACGGGCGGCGACCAGCTCGGTCGCCATATCAGCCAGTTTAAACTGCAGTGCCTGGAACGCCGCCAGCGGCTTACCAAATTGCTGCCGCTCCAGCATATAATTACGGGCCGTATTCAGGGCTTGCTGCGCTGTACCAATAGAACAGGTAGCAATATTAATCCGGCCACCATCTAAGCCTTTCATCGCAAAACTAAAGCCTTGCCCTTCACTACCCAACAGCGCAGACTGATGAATACGCACGTCTTCAAAGGTTACCAGTCGGGTCGGCTGCGCATTCCAGCCCATTTTTTCTTCGGCTTTGCCGTAGATCACGCCCTTCGCATCAGCAGGTACCACAAAGGCAGAAATCCCTTTCGGGCCGGCTTCGCCGGTGCGTGCCATCACGACTAAGACTTCAGTTGAGCCGGCGCCAGAGATAAACATTTTTGAGCCGTTTAACACATAGTGTTCACCGTCTTTGCGGGCACTGGTGCGTAAACTGGCGGCATCTGAGCCTGAACCCGGTTCGGTTAAACAATAGGACGCTAATTGCTCACCGGTAACCAGCTTGGGTAACCAGCTTTCTTTAACCGCCTCAGTGCCGAAGCTGGCAATCATCCAGGTTGCCATATTATGAATCGTCAGCATCGCTGTGGTCGCAGTACAGCCCATTGCCAGCTGTTCAAAAATAATGGAGGAATCCAGTCGGGATAAGCCCATACCGCCAAACTCTTCCGGCGTATACAGCGAGCAAAAGCCCAGCTCACCGGCCTTTTGCAGCACGTCTTTCGGGAAATGATGTTCGCGATCCCAGGTCGCCGCATGCGGCGCTAACTCTTGCTCAGCGAACTGGCGGGCGACCTCAACAAAGGCATGTTGATCTTCAGTCAGATTGAAATTCATCGTTACTGTCCTGTACTACCAGATTAATTACAGTAAAAGTGCTCAGTAAAAGGCAAAACGGGCGACGCTAAAGCTGCAAAATTTTTTTAGTTTGTCTTTACTTTAGACGTCGCCACGCCTGCTCCTGTCACCGGTTAACGCAGGTTAATTGACATATTCGGGCCACTGACCTGAATATCGTCATCGAACCAACGCGCTGTAATGGTTTTGGTTTCGGTGTAGAACCGCACGGCTTGCTTACCGTAGGCATGCTGATCACCGTAGAAAGAGCCTTTCCAACCGGTGAACGAGAAGAACGGCAGCGGCACCGGGATCGGCACATTGATACCGACCTGACCCACTTCGATATTATGTTGATACTTACGGGCTGCGGCACCACTGGCGGTGAAGATCGAGGTACCGTTGCCGTACGGGCTACTATTTACCAGCTCAATAGCCTGATCCAGGTTAGCTACTGTCATAGTGGTTAATACCGGACCGAAGATCTCTTGTTTGTAGATTTCCATCTCGGTGGTGACATCGCTAAACACCGTTGGGCCAACCCAGTTACCGTTCGGGTAACCATCAACCTGACAGTCAGAGCCATCCAACAGGCAGGTTGCACCTTCTTTTTTACCCTGGGCAATTAACGACAGAATACGGGCTTTTGCTTGCGGGCTGATTTGCGGGCCATAGGCTGCTTTGTCATTGCTGTAATGACCCGGACCTACCTTGCCAATGGCAGCAGCTACTTCCGGGATCCACTCAGCTGCACTACCCACAAACACCGCCACAGAGATCGCCATACAACGCTGACCGGCCGCGCCGACAGAGGCACCCACCAGCGCATTAATCACCTGCTGCTTATTCGCATCCGGCATAATCACCATATGGTTTTTCGCACCGGCAAAGGCTTGTACGCGCTTTAAATTGTCAGTGCCGGTTTTGTAAATATACTGGCCGACATTGACCGAACCGACAAATGAAATTGCTTTAATATCAGGGTGATGCAAAATGGTATCGACCTGCTCTTTGGCACCGTGCACCACCTGTAATACGCCCTTAGGTGCACCGGCTTTGACAAACAGTTCCGCCAGCTTGTTTACTGTCATCGGATCCTGTTCAGACGGTTTTAAAATAAAGGTATTACCGCAAGCAATCGCCATCGGGAACATCCACAATGGGATCATCGCCGGGAAGTTAAAGGGCGTAATACCGGCACAGACACCTAATGGCTGAATATAGCTGTAGGTATCGATGCTGCGGGCGACGTTCTCCACCGTTTCACCCATCATCAGCGACGGAATATTCGCTGCCTGCTCCACCACTTCAATACCGCGCCAGACATCGCCCTTGGCATCCTCCACGGTTTTACCCAGCTCTTCACAGATAATGGCAGCGATTTCGCCCTGGTGATCTTTTAACAACTGGGCGTAGCGCATCATTAAACGGGCGCGCTCAGACACTGGCACTTCTTTCCAGGTTTTAAAGGCGGCTTTGGCAGAGTCAATCGCCTGCTGCATCTCGGTGGCAGTTGCACAAGGTACCTGTGCAATCACTTCCTGGGTGGCCGGATTGGTTACCGGGATCAATTTGTCACTGTTCGAGTGCACAAATTCACCATCAATAAAAAGCTTAACCTGTTGTGTCATTTTAGTATCTCTTTGATTTTTAACTGCTATTAGTAAACGGGCGGCCGGCGCTTTATTGTTTGTGTTGTTGGCCGGTTCCTACCCTGTTAAGCGTGCCTGGCTGATCTTTTGACCTATTATTATTCAGGCAATTTGCGGCGCTTCTCCCCGACCGCTTTTTGTTATAGTGGTACAGCTAATTTGACTTACAGCGCTTCCACAGCCAGAGCAACGGCCTCACCACCACCAATACACAGTGAAGCAACACCGGTTTTTAAACCGCGCTGTTTCAGGGCGTGGATTAAGGTCACTAATACCCGGGCACCAGAGGCACCAATCGGATGGCCAAGGGCACAGGCGCCACCATTGACATTAACCTTGCTGTGCTCTAAGCCCAGCTCATTAATCGCCAGCATGGTCACCATGGCAAAGGCTTCATTAATTTCCCACAGATCAACCTGCTGTTTTTGCCAGCCGGCTTTGGCCAATACTTTTTGCATGGCACCGACCGGTGCTACCGTAAACAGCGCCGGCTCCATCGAGTGCGTAGCATGAGCAACGACCCGCGCCAGTGGCTTTAAGCCTTGCGCTTTGGCATCGGCTTCACGCATTAACACCAGCGCCGCTGCACCATCTGAAATCGAGCTGGAGTTGGCGGCAGTGATGGTACCGTCTTTGGCAAAAGCCGGTTTTAACGAAGGGATCTTTTCTGGTTTGGCATTACCCGGCTGTTCGTCGACACTAAAGCTAACTTCACCTTTGCGGGTTTGGAACACCACCGGGGTAATTTCAGCGGCGAAAGCACCGCTGCTAATCGCGTGCTGCGCACGGCGTAATGATTCCACCGCATAGGCATCCATCTGCTCACGGCTAATGCCTTTCTCGTTCGCCGTGTCCTGGGCAAAACAGCCCATGGCTTTGCCGTCATAGGCATTTTCCAGCCCATCCAGCATCATATGATCTTTAATCTGGCCGTGGCCCATGCGGTAGCCGCTGCGTGCTTTATCCAGTAAATACGGGGCATTGCTCATTGACTCCATACCACCGGCAACCACAACATCAGCACTGCCGGCATTGAGTAAGTCAGCAGCCAACATCACCGCTTTTAAGCCGGAGCCGCATACCTTATTAATAGTAGTGGCGCCGGCACTCAGTGGCAGCCCGGCTTTTAAGGTTGCCTGACGGGCTGGCGCCTGGCCTAAACCGGCTGGCAGCACGTTACCCATAATGACTTCGCTGACTTGCTCAGCCGCGATGCCGGCATCTGCTAAAGCACCTTTAATTGCCGTGGCACCTAATACGGTTGCATCCACCTCGGCCAGACCGCCCATAAAGCCACCCATGGCGGTGCGCTTAGCGGCAACAATCACAATACTATTCTGCTGAGTCATGCGGTTCTCTCCCGTTACGGCATTTTTTCTGGCACAGAGCCTACACCAAATTTACGTTTACGCCAACGTCAACATCATAACACTATGGTTGTAGCCGGAAAACGCAGCGGCGATTTTCGTCCCGAAAAGTGCCGGCTATTTGGCATCTTATCTTTACATTTTTACCGTTTCGCCCGTCTGCAGGCCTTAATTCGCGCGCCCACAGCTTTACCTTTACGTAAACTTCACTTATAGTTGCCTGCACTTTTCGGGAAGGCCTGCAATGAAAGAAAAAGACGAAAAAACCTACAGTATCAGTGAACTGGCAAAAGAGTTTGATATCACCACCCGCAGTATCCGCTTTTATGAGGATCAGGGGCTGTTATCGCCAACCCGCGCCGGCCAAACCCGCATTTACAGCAAACGCGATCGGGTGCGGCTGAAACTGATCCTGCGCGGTAAACGTCTGGGCTTTAGTCTGTCCGAAACCGGCCAGTTGTTTGAGCTGTACGATGCCGATAAAAGCAGCGTGACCCAGCTCAACACTATGCTGAAGTTAATTGAACATAAAAAGTCCGAGCTGCAGCAGCAGCTGGACGATATCAAGGTGGTGCTGATGGAGCTGGTGACGGTAGAAAAACGTTGCCGCGAAACACTGGCCGAAGCCAAACAGCAAAAGAACGCAAACGGGGAATAAGATGATTAGTACATATAAAGGCCTGAATTTCGACCTGGGCGAAACTGTAGATATGATCCGCGAGCAGGTAAACAGCTTTGCCCGCGAAGAAATTGCCCCGCGTGCAGCACAAATTGACCATGATAATGCGTTCCCCAATGACTTATGGCGTAAATTCGGCGATTTAGGCTTACTGGGCATTACCGTCGATGAACAATACGGCGGTTCAGGCCTGGGCTATTTAGAGCACGTGATAGCGATGGAAGAAATCAGCCGCGCTTCGGCCTCAGTAGCACTGTCCTACGGCGCGCACTCCAACCTGTGCGTAAATCAGATCTTCCGTAACGGCACTGAAGCACAAAAACAAAAATATCTACCGAAACTCTGCTCTGGTGAGCATATTGGTGCCTTAGCGATGAGTGAGCCGAATGCGGGCTCTGATGTCGTCAGCATGAAACTGCGCGCCGACAAAAAAGGCGATAAATATATTCTGAATGGCAACAAAATGTGGATCACCAATGGTCCGGATGCCCACACCTATGTTATTTACGCCAAAACCGATGTTAACGCCGGTAGCAAAGGCATCACCGCCTTTATCGTTGAGCGGGGCTTTAAAGGTTTCTCGCAGGCGCAAAAGCTCGACAAACTGGGAATGCGTGGCTCCAACACCTGTGAACTGGTATTTGAAGATTGCGAAGTACCGGAAGAAAACGTACTGGGTCAGGTTGGTCGCGGCGTGCAGGTACTGATGAGCGGTCTGGACTACGAGCGCGTGGTACTGTCAGCAGGCCCACTGGGCATAATGCAAGCCTGTATGGATGTGGTCGTGCCTTATATCCATGATCGGAAACAGTTCGGCCAGGCGATTGGTGAATTCCAGCTGGTACAGGGCAAGGTTGCCGATATGTACACCAAAATGAATGCCGCCCGCTCTTACGTTTATATGGTTGCTAAAGCCTGTGACCGTGGCGAAACCACCCGTAAAGATGCCGCTGGTGTGATTCTGTATGCGGCTGAATTGGCAACGCAGATGGCGCTGGATGCCATCCAGTTATTAGGCGGTAATGGCTATATTAATGAATATCCGACAGGCCGCTTGCTACGGGATGCCAAGTTATACGAGATCGGTGCCGGCACCTCGGAAATACGCCGCATGCTGATCGGCCGTGAGCTGTTTACTGAGTCGAACTAAGATGGCAAAAATCACCAGTAAAATTAATCCGCGCAGCGACGAGTTTCAGAAAAACGCGGCAGCGATGCAGGCGGTGGTCGATGATCTGCAAAGCAAAGTCCGGCAAATTAAACTGGGCGGTGGCGAAAGCCTGATCGCCCGCCATGTGGCGCGCGGCAAACTCTTTGCCCGCGACCGCGTGCAAAAGTTGCTGGATCCGGGCTCACCTTTTCTGGAAATCGGCCAGTTTGCCGGCTGGGAATGCTACGACGACTATGTCCCTGCCGCCGGTGTCGTCGCTGGTATCGGCCGTGTCAGCGGCGTCGAATGCATGATTGTCGCCAATGACGCCACCGTCAAAGGCGGTACCTATTATCCGCTGACGGTAAAAAAACACCTGCGGGCCCAGGAAATTGCTGAGCGTTGTCACCTGCCCTGTATCTATCTGGTTGACTCCGGCGGTGCCAACCTGCCACGACAGGATGAAGTCTTCCCGGATAAGCTGCACTTTGGCCGCATCTTCTTTAATCAGGCGAATATGTCTGCCAAAGGTATCCCACAAATTGCTGTGGTAATGGGCCTTTGTACCGCCGGCGGCGCCTACGTGCCGGCAATGGCTGATGAAAGCATTATCGTCAAAGAACAAGGCACCATCTTTCTGGCCGGTCCACCGCTGGTTAAAGCCGCGACGGGCGAAGAAGTCTCCGCCGAAGAGCTGGGCGGTGCCGATGTGCACTGTAAAATTTCCGGCGTCGCCGATCATTACGCACTAAACGACGAACACGCGCTGCAACTGGCACGCAATGCGGTATCACGCTTAAACCGCCCTGCGCCAGCGCAGCTGGACGTGAAGCCGGTAGCAGAACCACTGTACGATGCCAAAGAGCTGTACGGCATTGTCGGTACCGACTTGCGTAAGCCGTTTGATGTTAAAGAAGTGATAGCGCGAATTGTCGATGGCTCAGACTTTGATGAGTTTAAGCAGTACTATGGCGCGACCCTGGTCTGTGGCTTTGCGCGCATCTTCGGCTATCCGGTAGGCATTGTCGCCAATAATGGGATTTTATTCTCAGAATCAGCGCAAAAAGGCGCGCACTTTATCGAGCTCTGTGCCCAGCGCAAGATCCCGCTGTTGTTCCTGCAAAATATCACCGGTTTTATGGTCGGCAAAAAGTATGAAGCCGAAGGTATTGCCAAGCACGGCGCCAAGATGGTGATGGCAGTAAGCTGTGCCAAAGTACCGAAATTTACCGTACTGATTGGCGGCAGCTACGGCGCCGGTAACTACGGCATGTGCGGCCGCGCTTATGATCCAACCATGATGTGGATGTGGCCCAACGCGCGCATTTCAGTAATGGGCGGCGAGCAAGCTGCCGGTGTAATGGCGCAGGTAACGAAAGACGGTTTGGCACGTAAGGGTGAAACCTTATCAACGGAAGCCGAAGCTGCGCTGAAAAAGCCGATTATTGAGCAGTATGAGCAGCAGGGGCACCCTTATTATGCCAGTGCGCGGCTGTGGGATGATGGCATTATCGATCCGGCGCAAACCCGGATGACGGTAGGCCTGGCGCTCGCTGCTGCGTTAAATGCACCGATTGAAGATAGCCGCTTTGGCGTGTTCCGGATGTAATTGTCCGTTTGATGCTCCGGATAGGAACTGGCTTAGCCGTTAGTTTCAGCAGAGTTTAGAACGGTGCAACGCCCTTAGCAGGGTAGTAATTTTCTCCACCGGCTTCAAGGATCACATCCCTGTGCCCTTTCAGCCTCCGCAGCATCCATGCTGCTGTTACGAAAATTCTACCGCAGCCAAGGGCTTAACGAATATCAGTAAGTCATAACGACTCACAGAAGGTAAACGAGGCGGTAAACGCAGAGTACACTTTGCTCGGGGACCTGTTTGGCATGGATGCCAAACAAGAGCGTACAGGGAGGTATTCACAGCGTGCCCCGACAAAGTTGTACGGCGTGTTTAGCCGCCGGATGCACCGGATTTTAATTTACAGATTTTAGATCGGTGCAACGCCCTTAACTGGGTAGTAATTTTCTTCACCGGCTTCAAGGATCACGTCCCTGTGCCCTTTCAGCCTCCGCAGCATCCATGCTGCTGTTACGAAAATTCTACCGCAGCCAAGGGCTTAAAAACTCTTGTGTGTCATCATGTTTAATTGAGGCACGAGCGGTATAAAACGATTAGAACGGAGCGACATCATTATGAGCCAACATTATACCGAAATCAGCATTGACTCCCGCGGTGTCGCTAACCTGATCCTAAATCGCCCGGAAGTCCACAACGCCTTCGACGACCAGATGATCGCAGAATTGATCAGGGTACTGGACCAGTTGGCTGCCGACGATAAGGTCAAAGTATTAACGCTAAGCGCCCGCGGTAAAAACTTCTCTGCCGGTGCTGATCTAAACTGGATGCGCTCGATGGCGCAAAAAAACTACCAGCAAAATCTGGACGACGCCAACGAACTGGCTGCACTGATGCATAAGCTGGATAAATTTCCTAAACCGACCATCGCGCTGGTACAGGGCGCCGCCTTTGGTGGCGCTGTGGGTTTAGTCGCTTGCTGTGATATGGCATTGGCCGAACAAGGCGCCAGTTTTTGTCTGAGCGAGGTAAAAATCGGCCTGATCCCGGCGGTAATAAGCCCTTACGTGATGCGGGCGCTGGGTGAACGCCAATGCCGGCGTTACTTTTTAACTGCCGAGCGCTTTAGTGCAGACAGCGCCTTAACTATGGGCTTATTGCATCAGGTTGTTGCTGCCGGTGAACTGGCATCTCAAGCTGAAAGCTTGATCGCTAGTCTGCTGCAAAATAGCCCGGCTGCGGTTAGCGCTGCCAAGGCACTGCTGCACAACATTTATAACCGTAAAATCAGTAACAATGTGATTGCGCATACCACCCAGGCGATTGCCGAGATCCGCGTTTCGGCAGAGGGTCAGGAAGGCTTGACGGCCTTTTTAGAGAAACGCAAACCGGCTTGGCTGGCGGATTAAAAATGCGTCAGCTGCAGGTTGCGCAATGCAAAAAATAACAATAACTGGTCAGTGAACCCGTTAATTCAGCAGGATAAGGAAGTATGTTCCGTAAAATACTGATAGCAAACCGCGGCGAAATCGCTTGCCGGGTGATCGACACCGCACACAAGCTGGGTATTCGCTGTGTGGCAGTTTACTCAGAAGCCGATGCCAACGCCCGCCATGTGCGTCTGGCCGATGAAGCATTTTTACTTGGCCCTGCCGCCAGTAAAGACTCTTACCTGCGGGCGGACAAAATCCTCGCTATTGCCAAACAAAGCGGCGCCGAGGCGATTCACCCGGGCTACGGCTTTTTATCTGAGAACGAAGACTTTGCCCGCGCCTGTGCTGAAGCAGGCGTGGTCTTTATTGGCCCACCGGTACCAGCTATCGAAGCCATGGGTTCAAAAAGCGCGGCCAAGAAAATTATGCAGCACGCCGGTGTGCCGTTAGTACCGGGCTATCATGGCGATGATCAAAGTGATGCCACCCTGGCTGCTGAGTCTGCCAAAATTGGCTATCCGCAACTGTTAAAAGCCGCCTATGGTGGCGGCGGTAAAGGTATGCGCGTGGTCTGGAACGCCGATGAATTTGTACCGGCACTGGCCAGCGCCCGCCGCGAAGCCAAGGCCAGTTTTGGCAACGACAAAATGTTGCTGGAGCGCTACCTGACCAAACCACGCCATGTCGAAATTCAGGTGTTTGCCGACAACCACGGCAATGCGGTCTATCTGGCCGAACGTGACTGCTCGATTCAGCGCCGGCATCAAAAAGTGATTGAAGAAGCACCGGCACCGAATTTTACCCCGGCACAGCGTCAGGCGATGGGTGAAGCGGCGGTAAAAGCAGCTCAGGCGATTGATTATCGTGGTGCCGGTACCGTCGAATTCCTGTTTGACGAAGACGGCGCCTTCTATTTTATGGAAATGAACACCCGGTTACAGGTTGAACACCCGGTCACCGAGATGATTACCGGTCAGGATTTAGTGCAATGGCAATTACTGGTCGCAGCCGGGGAAAAACTGCCGCTATCGCAACAGCAAATTCAGCTGGATGGCCATGCTATTGAAGTGCGGGTCTATGCCGAAGATCCGGATAACGACTTCCTGCCTGCTACCGGTAAGCTGACCTATCTGCGCCAGCCAGAGCACAGCCGGCATGTACGGGTGGACACCGGTGTGGTCGAGCACGACGAAGTCACGCCCTACTACGATCCGATGATCGCCAAGCTAATTGTTTGGGATGAAAGCCGCGACCGCGCCATCAGCCGTATGCTGCGCGCACTGGATGATTACCGCATTGCCGGTGTTACTACTAACCTCGGTTTTTTAACCAGTTTGGTAGAACATCCGGCCTTTAAAGCGGCGGAGCTGGATACCAACTTTATCAATAAGCATCAGGCCAGTCTGTTTGCGCCGGCGCATAACCAGCAAAGCCAGGCGTTATTGCTGGCCGCACTTTATATTGTCAGTAAGCAGCAGGCACCCAGCTGTCAAACGGCCAGCAGCCCCTGGCAGTTCAGCCATGGCTGGCGGCTAAACGAAACCCCAAGCTTAAACCTGGAATTAAAGCTGGGTGATGACAAGCAGCTGATTAACGTAGCGGCGCAGCAACAACACTATAGCCTGACGTTAAACGGTCAGACGCTGGATTGTCAGGCCAGTTTAAATGGCGATGAGCTCAGCGCTATCCTCGCCGGGCACCGGATGAAAGTGCGGGTTAGCCAGTATCAGGACACCATCAGTGTCTTTATCAAACATCAGCGCTACGACATTGTCTATCAGACCGAAGTCGCTACGGTTACCGATGCCGCCGATAACGCCGGCAGCTTAACCGCGCCGATGAACGGCACCATCGTTGCCGTGCTCTGTCAGCCAGAGCAGCAGGTGCAAGCCGGTGAAACACTGGTGATTATGGAAGCGATGAAGATGGAATATGCGATTAAAGCCCCTAAAGCCGGTACCGTCAATGCCGTATTCTATGCTGCCGGCGATCTGGTAAAAGATGGTGCTCAACTGGTGGACTTTAGCCCGGAGGAAGCATGAGTTTTCCCAAACAGGTCCGGCTGGTCGAAGTCGGGCCGCGTGACGGCCTGCAAAACGAAAGCAGCGTTAGTAGCGGCGCAAAAATTCAGCTGATTGATCTGCTCAGTGCAGCCGGCCATCAGTATATCGAAGCCGGCGCCTTTGTCTCACCCAAGTGGGTGCCGCAAATGGCCGATTCAGCGCAAGTTTTTGCAGGGATAAAGCGGCATCACGGTGTGACTTACGCCGCGCTCACGCCAAATCTGCAAGGCTATGCAGCGGCCAAAGCCGCCGGCGCCACAGAGGTGGCGATCTTTGGTGCGGCTTCGGAAGCCTTTAGTCAGAAAAATATCAATTGCTCGGTAGCTGAAAGCCTGCAGCGCTTTGCGCCGGTACTCGAAGCGGCTAAAGCTGACGGCATCAAAGTGCGCGGTTATGTCTCTTGTGTGGTCGGCTGCCCTTATCAGGGTGAGGTTACACCATCTGACGTGGCTTTCGTCGCCAAAGCCCTGCTGGACATGGGCTGCTACGAAATTTCACTGGGTGATACCATAGGTGTCGGCACCCCGGCTAAAGTCAATGCTATGCTGGATGCGGTGCTGGCAGTAGTACCGAAGGAACAACTGGCGGTGCATTTTCACGATACCTATGGCCAGGCACTGACTAATATTTATGTGGCGCTCAGTCGCGGTATAGCCGTGATTGACAGCGCAGTCGCCGGTTTAGGCGGTTGCCCTTATGCTGCCGGTGCTTCGGGGAATGTCGCTACCGAAGATGTGGTGTATTTACTCAATGGTCTTGGCATTGCACATGGCGTAGATTTAACCCTGCTGGCGCAGGCCGGCTGGTTTATCACCCGCGAGCTGGGGAAGCAGCCTAGTTCTAAAGTAGGATTGGCGTTACAAGCCAAGTGCAGTCAAACTAGTTGATAACGCGCCCATGCGGCTGTTAAGAAGATTCTAACGCAGTCATGGAATTAACGAAAATCAGTGATGTCATGACAGAAAAGGTCTTAGAGCAAAACAGAGACAAGACGAGGCAGTAAGCATTCCGTACACTTTGTAAGGGACTGTATTTTTCAGGGATGAAAAATGCAAGCGTACAGGGAGGTATTCACAGCGTGTCCCGGCAAAGTTGTACGGTGTGCTTGCTGCCGGATGCAACGGACTCGCCATTTGTTTAGCGATAAGTAACCGCAGATTTGAGATTGGTGCAACGCCCTTAGCTGGGTAGTAATTTTCTCCACCGGCTTCAAGGAGCACATCCCTGTGCCCTTTCAGCCTCCGCAGCATCCATGCTGCTGTTACGAAAATTCTACCGCAGCCAAGGGCTAAACGAATATCGGTGAGTAATGACGACTCGCAAAAGAGTGAACGAGGTGGCAAGTACGAAGTGCACTTTTTTGGGGACGTCTTTTTCATGGATAGAAAACAGGACCGCAAAAAGACACAGAGAAGAGCTTACTGATAAAAGAATAGCGAACGAGATGATGAGCATTCCGTGCACTTTGCAAGGGAATGTATTTTTCAGGGACGAAAAATGCACAAATTTGTCAGGAACAAATTTGAACAGCGGCACGCTGGCCCGAAGGGCAAACTTCAGGATGAAGTTTGTAACCGTAAGGGAGGTATTCACAGCGTGTCCCGGCAAAGTTGTACGGTGTGCTCGTCATCGGATGCTCAGGACTCTAGCTGACCTATTGTCGATGAGTGCAACACCCTCAGTGGGACAGAAATAGCAAAGTATTCGTAAACGAAAATTGCGATAAAAACAGAGGACAACAAATGGCAGGGTTTAATAAAGTCGTACATAGCTACGAAGACGCCATGGCCGGCCTGACAGACGGCATGACCGTTATTGCCGGTGGCTTTGGTTTATGTGGTATTCCGGAAGGCCTGATTGCCCAGATTAAAAAAATGGGCACCAAAGATCTGACAGTAGTCTCAAACAACTGCGGCGTCGACGGCTTTGGCTTAGGCATTCTGCTGGAAGATCGGCAAATTAAAAAAATGATTGCCTCCTACGTTGGCGAAAACGCCCTGTTTGAAAAACAACTGCTTAGCGGCGAGCTGGAAGTGGAATTAACCCCACAAGGCACGCTGGCAGAAAAGATGCGCGCCGGCGGCGCCGGAATACCGGCATTCTTTACTGCCACCGGCTACGGCACGCCAGTGGCTGAAGGCAAAGAAACCCGCGAAATCAATGGCCGCCACTATGTACTGGAAGAAGCCATTACCGGTGATTTTGCCATAGTACGCGCCTGGAAAGCCGACCGTTACGGCAACCTGGTATTCCGTCATACCTCGATGAACTTTAACCCGATGGCGGCGACTGCCGGTAAAATTACCGTGGCCGAAGTCGAAGAAATTGTTGAGCCGGGTGAATTAGAACCCTCACAAATTCATACGCCGGGTATCTATGTGCAGCGCGTGATCAAAGGCAACTTTGAAAAACGCATCGAACGCCGTATGGTTCGTCAGGGTTAAGGAGACAACAATGGCTTTATCACGTGAACAAGTCGCCATGCGGGTGGCACAGGAATTAAAAGACGGTTACTACGTTAACCTCGGCATCGGCATCCCGACCCTGGTCGCAAACTATGTACCAGCCGGTATTGAAGTGATGCTGCAATCGGAAAACGGTTTACTCGGTATGGGCCCCTACCCAACCGAAGCCGAAATTGATGCCGATATGATTAACGCCGGTAAAGAAACCGTCACCGCGATTAAAGGCGCGGCGATTTTCAGTTCAGCCGAAAGCTTTGCCATGATCCGCGGCGGTCATGTTGATCTGACGGTACTGGGGGCTTTTGAAGTAGACCAAAACGGCAATATCGCCAGCTGGATGATCCCGGGGAAACTGGTTAAGGGCATGGGAGGCGCCATGGACTTAGTGGCCGGCGCCCAGAATATTATCGTCACTATGACCCACGCCGATAAGTACGGCAGCAGTAAACTGCTGGAAAATTGTACTTTACCGCTAACCGGCGTTGGTTGTGTTAAGAAGATCGTGACCGATTTGGCCGTACTGGAAGTCAAAGACGGCGCCTTCCACCTGCTGGAACGCGCACCGGGCATTTCGGTTGAGGAAATTCAGCAGAAAACCGCCGGTAAGCTGGTGATTAACGGCGATATTCCGGAAATGCAGTTTAACTAAGCCGTAATGCCTATCAGACAAGGCGCCGCTATGGCGCCTTTTTGTTGTATCCGCAGAAATTCACGACAGATTACCCGCCGTTTTGTTGTATAAATGCAGCCTTTTCGTCACTATAGCGACAAACTGAATTAACAGGAGTCTTGTCTATGTTTCGTTTAAGCGCTATCGCCGCCATCCTTGCCGCCAGCTGCAGTTTTACTGCCGTGGCAGACCAATTTAATATCAAAGCCAGTAACACCATTGCTACCGCCGCTGATACGCTGGTATTGCTGGTGAGCCCAGACCAGTTAACAGCCAATCCACAGCTTGAAGCCATCAGCAAACAAGAAAATTTTACCGCTGCGCATGGCAAAACTCTGAGCTGGCTGGCTCCGTCAGCACCTTACTCCCAATACCAGCGCGTATTGCTGTTGGGTACTGGCGATACCGCGAAATTAACCTCATATCAGGCCAGCTTATTGGGCGCAACCGCAGCGCGCACCTTAAAAGGCAGCAGTGCCAGCTCCATTCAACTTGACGCCTCCCTTATTCAGGCTCCGATTGGTCAGGCTGAATTACTGGCACAAATCAGCCACGGCGTCGATTTAGCCAGCTATACCTTTAGCCGCTATCACAGCGATAAAAAGCCACAAAAAGTACTTAATCTGCATTTATTGACCGCCGAGCAACAAGCAACAGAGCAGCGTCTGGCTCAAATTAGCGCGCTAAGCGAGGGTGTTGCTCTGGCCCGGGACCTGACGAATGAACCCGGTAATGGTATTTATCCGGAGACCTTTGCCAAACAGGCACTGGAGCTGCGTAAACTTGGTGCCAAAGTCACAGTACTGGATGAAAAAGCACTGGAAAAAGCCGGTCTTGGTGCCATCCTTGCCGTAGGCCGCGGTAGCGCCCGTCCGCCACGTCTGGTGATTGTGCAATGGGAAGGCAGCAAAGAAGCGCCGGTTGCACTGGTTGGTAAGGGCATTACCTTTGATACCGGTGGTTATAACCTGAAAACTCAGGGTGACTCTATTCTAAGAATGACCAGTGATATGGCGGGCGCGGCGGCAGTACTCGGTACCATGCACACCCTGGCGAAACAAAAAGCCCCGGTCAATGTTGTTGGCTTAATGGCAATGGCTGAAAATATGATTTCTGACCGCGCTTACCTGCCCGGTGATGTGATCACCGCAGGTAATGGTAAAACGATTGAGATTATCAATACCGATGCCGAGGGCCGTTTGGTGCTGGCCGATGCCTTGTTCTATGCTGAGACAAACTTTAAACCGCGCGCTATCGTTGATATCGCTACCTTAACCGGTTCCAAAGTGGGCGCTGTCGGCAGTTACTACGCCGGGTTATTCAGTACTGATGACAAGCTAGTTACACAACTAACACAAGCGGGTGATAAGGTGCAGGAAAAAGTCTGGCGCTTACCGCTTAGCGACGAAATGCTGCCAGAGCTAAAGAGCCGCATCGCCGATTTACGTAACACCGGCAGCAGCACCGGCGCATCAACTGCCGCCTTATTCCTGCAGCAGTTTGTTAAAGACACGCCTTTTGCGCACCTAGACATCGCGGGTAACGCTCTAAGCAGTGGCAACCGTGGCTTACAAACTGAGGGTGCAACCGGCTATGGTGTGCGCTTGTTAACCGAGTGGGTTTTAACCGCTGAGTAATCCATAAATAGAACCGGCTAGCGGACTAAGCTGCTAGCCGTTTTTTCATTCTTTGCACCAAAATCTGTGTGCGATAACCAAGATGCAGCGTTGAGATATTAGCAACACCCTTAGCTGGGTAGCAATTTTCTCTACCGGCTCAACCGCTTAATTAAACTCGACGTATCCCAGCGCCCGCCGCCCATTTGCTGCACCTCAGCATAAAACTGATCCACCAGCGCCGTCAGCGGTAAAGCACTGCCATTTTTGCGGGCTTCATTTAACGCAATCGCCAGATCTTTCCGCATCCAATCGACCGCAAAACCGAAATCAAACTTATCATCCAGCATCGTCAGTGAGCGGTTCTGCATCTGCCACGAGGATGCGGCACCTTGCGAGATCACCTCGACCACAGCGGCACCGTCTAAACCGGCATTTTTAGCAAAGTTTAGGGCCTCAGCCAGCCCCTGCACCACACCCGCGATACAGATTTGATTAACCATCTTCGCCAACTGGCCAGAGCCGGCCGGCCCGAGCAACTTAACGCAACGGGCATAGCTCTGCATCGCCGCCTCAGCCAGACTGTAGTCGGCTGCACTGCCACCAACCATTACCGTCAAAATACCCTTCTCAGCACCTGCTTGGCCACCAGATACCGGTGCATCCAGAAAGCCCAACTGCTGTTTAGCACAAGCTGCAGCTAATTCACGCGCCAGTTCTGCTGACGCCGTCGTATGATCGACCAACACTGTGCCTACTGCCATGGTAGCCAGTACTCCGTGTTCTCCATAAACCACAGAGCGCACATCATCATCATTACCCACACACATAAACACCAGGCTAGCGTCTTGTGCTGCTAAAGCAGGAGTGGCAGCATAATTGCCGCCATATTGGCTGACCCAAGCCTCTGCTTTGGCCGTAGTACGGTTATATACACAAACTTCATAGCCTTTTTGTTGCAGGTAACCGGCCATTGGATACCCCATAACTCCCAAGCCAATAAAGGCGACTTTTTTATTACTGGTATTTGACATAAAAATGACTTATAGCTGTGACATAGTGGACGTCGAGCTTACAAAGTTATCAGCAGAATTGAAAGTCTTAAGGAATACCCATGACCACACTTTATGATTTTACCGTACAGGACAACGCCGGTAAGTCGGTTGAGCTGAGCCAGTTTCGCGGTAAGGTTGTATTAATTGTTAATACTGCCAGCAAATGTGGCTTTACCCCACAATATAAAGAGCTGGAAGCATTGCATAAGCAATATCAGCAACGTGGCCTGGTGATTCTGGCCTTTCCTTGTAATCAATTCGGTGGCCAGGAACCGGGTTCGAATGCCGACATTATGCAGTTTTGCGAAGTAAACTATGGCGTGACCTTTCCGCTGATGGGTAAAGTTAACGTAAATGGTCCTGAAGCCGCGCCGGTATTTGAATACCTGAAAGATCATGCCCGTGGTTTGTTAAAAAGCCGGGCAATTAAGTGGAATTTTACCAAGTTTCTGGTAAACAAAGAGGGAGTGGTGGTAAAACGCTATGCCCCGCGCACTAAACCTGCCAGCATAGCGCAAGCCATCGAAGAATTACTGTAACTTTGATCTGGCGCTAAATATGCAAAATCAGGATCCGGTATCCTCGCATCATCACGATGGGAGAGATGCCATGAAAATCGCGGTATTCAGTGCGAAAAAATATGATCAGGACGGCTTTAACCAATGGGCTGATGCCAGCCTGCAGTTTCGCTACTTTGACAGTCGTCTGAATGTTGAGACGGTAAAGATGGCCGCAGGCTGTCATGCTGTTTGTGTTTTTGTTAATGACGATTTATCGGCAGCGGTGTTGCAGCAGCTATCGGAAATGGGCATCGAAATGGTCGCTCTGCGCTGTGCCGGCTTTAATAATGTCGATCTGGATACCGCCAAGGCGTTAGGGATCAGAGTAGCCCGGGTGCCGGCCTATTCACCAGAAGCGGTCGCCGAACACACTATCGCCATGATGCTGACCTTAAATCGCAAACTACATAAAGCCTATAACAGAGTACGGGATGATAACTTTGCCCTGGATGGTTTGCTCGGCTTTAATATGCATGGCAAAACCGTTGGCCTGATCGGCACCGGCCGTATCGGCCTGGCAACGGCCCGTATTCTGAAAGGCTTTGGTTGTAAGTTGCTCTGTTACGATATTCAGCCAGACGCTGAACTGACAGCGCACTACACCTCGCTGGAAAATCTGTATCAGCAAAGCGATATTATCAGCTTACATTGCCCGCTTACCCCGCAAACTAAGCATTTGATTAATCAATATAGTCTGGCACAGATGAAAGACGGTGTAATGCTGATTAATACCAGTCGCGGCGGCCTGATTGACACCAAAGCCGTGATCCACAGCCTGAAGAACCGGAAAATCGGCTATCTGGGTTTAGATGTCTATGAACAGGAAGCGGATATCTTTTTTGAGAATCTGTCTGAGCAGATGATTGATGATGAAGTCTTTAAACGCTTACTTACCTTCCCCAATGTACTGATTACCGGCCATCAGGCGTTTTTTACCCGGGAAGCACTGCAGCAAATCAGCCAAATTACCAGTGACAATCTATTGGCTTATGCCTCGGGCTTAAGTAATGGTAACGAGCTGGTCAATTGACTACCTGATAGCTAAATAAAAACGGCAGGGGGAAATCCTGCCGTTTTTATTTATGGGCTTGAAACTTAGGCTTCGTCGCTTAACTCATTCACCAGCGTTTCAGCCAATTCATCCGGTGTTACCACTACGCCAGGACCTTCGGCATCCGGCAGTACAGCAACACTTAATTCATCACCATTTAAGCCTTCTGTCCACTTTTCCAGCCAGGTATCAAGGTCAACCGCCTGGGCGGAACAATTTGACCATTCACCTTCAATCCACTGCTCGGCAAGCTCAGCATGTGGCCATACCGGAATACAGCGCTCATCTTCGGCGCTAACCAGTACAAAGCCTTCGTCGTCAGTCAGAATCCAGACTTGCTCCAAATCCGCAACGGCTTTAATAAAATATTCATAACGCTGCTCGGCATCCAGCGCGGTAATCCGTGCTAATTCTGCAGCAGTAAGTTGGTATTCCATGGTGAGATCTCTTTGCTTGTTAATGCTGCTAATGATGACGGATCCGGCGCTTAAAAGCTATCAGAAAGTAGGGCTTGTTGACGTTTGCTGGTTTGATTTTGTTCGTCATGCTTACCAGAACTGTCCGCCCAGCCAGAGCAAAATTGCATAGCGCAGCCCTTTGCCCAAAGCTACCAGTATGATAAACAGCCGAAACGGCACCCGTAACACCCCAGCCACCATCGTCAGTGGATCACCAACTACCGGTAACCAGGCCAACAATAAGCTCCAGCGGCCATAACGCTGAAACTGTGTTGTAGCCCGTTGCAGCGCGGCGGCAGAAATTGGGAACCAAGCTTTATGCTGAAAACGCAGCAATTCGCGCCCCAGATACCAGTTCACACAGGAGCCCAGAGTATTACCCAAGGTCGCAGCAGTCCACAACCACAGTGGCGTTAAACCTTGAGCTAATAGCGCCAGCAGCAACACTTCGGAAGAGGCGGGAAACAGCGTTGCCGCGATAAATCCGGTTACAAAAAGTGAAAAATACGCCACAAAATTACTCAAGCCGCTAACAGGTCGCAGAGCATAGCATCTCTCGTAGGTGACTGGAAAAATTTAGGTTTTCCGATAGACTTTAGTCTAAAAGCGGCCGCTGGCTATTTACAATATTCGCGGCTTTCTCCACCCTGCCAAAAGTATTAGTATAATCGGAGTCTTTATGCCTGCCCTGCTGATCCGTCATGCCGTGTTTTTGCTGTTACTGGTGTTGCTGCAAAGCCTCTTGTTTTGGCTGGTTAATCCTTTAATTGCCGCTGTGCTTACGCTGCTGCTAACTGCAGGTTATTTATTCTTTATTCCAGCCCCCAGCTCAGAAATAGCCAAACCTCCTCTGGCTCCGCCATCACAAGAAACAATGTACCGTAATATTACTGCAGCCACCTCCAAAATGGCGATTGGGGCAGCAGAAGTGTCTTTTTATATTGATGCCTTGATTAAAGATATTAAACATAGCAGCGATGATAGCCAGCAACTGGCCAATGCCAGCCAGAGTGTAGCAGCCGGCAGCAGTGATTTAAATCATAACCTGCAAACCATTAATCAAACGATAAATCAAACCGCCAGCGCTTCAGAGCAGGCAGATAAAAACCTGCAAAATGGTGTGGTGCGGATTGAAGCATTGGCGCAAGCGGTCGCCAATGCGGCAGCCGAATTACAAAGCCTGCGCAGCAGCGCTGATAAAATTCAGCATATCACCGAAGTAATTAATAACGTCGCCGCGCAAACCAATCTATTGGCGTTAAATGCCGCCATTGAAGCCGCTCGCGCCGGTGAACAAGGCCGCGGCTTTGCGGTGGTGGCCGACGAAGTGCGAGCGCTGGCAGGTAAAACAGCCGGCGCAACCAAGGATATTGCGAATATGCTGCAGGAGATCCGCAACCAAAGTAGCCATACTGCCGAGTTAATGCAGCAATTAGAACATTCCAGCCATCAAGCACAAGACGAATTACAACAGGTGGCAATAGGCGTCAATCATATTAGCCAGGAAGTCAAACAAGCATCAGGTGCTCTGCGGGAAATTGAACAATTAAGTGACACCCTGCAAAGTAATAGCAGCCAAATCAGTGGTGCTATCGACAATATCAGTAGTGCGCTGGTACAAATTGAGCAAAAAGGCACCCGGATTGCCGGTCAGGCAGTAGAGGTATCAATTGAAACTGAAACCATCTACCGGGAACTGAGCACTCAGGCCAGTAACAGCTTTTACCAACCGATTTTTGAAGAGGCCAAACAAGCGGCGTCGGCGGTCGCTGCGACGCTAAGCCAGCTGATTAAAGAAGGTAAGGTCTCAGAAGCAGAGTTATTTGCCGAAAAATATCAACCTATCGCCAATACTAACCCACAAAAATTCAGTACCGCCTATGACAAGCTGACTGATCAATTATTCCCCGCTATTCAGGAGCCGATTTTAAGCCGGCATCAGAATGTACTCTATGCCGGCGCAGTCGATCGCAAGGGTTACTTCCCAACCCATAATAAAAAATTCAGTCAGCCGCTGACCGGTAATTACGATAAAGATTTGCTGCAAAATCGCACCAAACGGATATTTAGTGACCGTACCGGTAGCCGCTGTGGCAGCAACACTGAGCCGATGCTACTGCAAACCTATAAAAGAGATACCGGCGAAATTGTGCATGACTTATCGGTACCTATCTATGTTAATGGCAAGCATTGGGGCGGCTTTCGGATTGGCTTTAAACGCTAACTTCAGCGGTTAACCGCCAGCCTTGTTGGCTAGTGAAAATCCCGTGACCCGGCCGGCAGAGCTTCCAGTAAGGGCGTCAGATCGGTCAGACGTCCGGCAATCACATGAATAACCTCGCCTTCGCGCTCTAAAATACCATTTACCTGCAGGATCTTCGCCGTCAGATAGGGCTGTTGCTGTGCCAGAGCCGTCCCCTGCCATACCACCACATTGATATTACCGCTTTCATCCTCCAGCGTTAAAAAAGTAACGCCAGCGGCAGTACCCGGGCACTGCCGGCAAGTCACTAAGCCGGCGACCTTAACCACTGCCTGTTGTCGCACTGTCGCCAAGTCGCTAGCCAACGTACAACCAGCCAACTTCCCACGCTGGCGCAAATAGTGCAGTGGATGATAATCAAGACTAAACCCCAGCGCCTGATAATCTTCCAGCATCGCTTCGCGCTCGCTGGGTGGCTGCAGCAGCGGCGTCGCCGGTTCAGCTACAGCGGCAAATAACGGTAGCTGCGTTTGCTGATCCAGCAAATGCCAGCGACTGTTATAACGATCACCAGTTAAGCTCTGCAAGGCATTGCTACTGGCCAGCGCCGCCAGTTCGCGGGCATTTAATCCCAGTTGCTTTAACTGCACCGGATGACAAAAGCCCGCCGCTGGCCGCTGCTGTAATAGCTGTTGCAGCGTCTGTGGGCTTAAGCCCTTAACCTGTTGTAAACCAAGCCGGATAGCCCAATCGCCCTGATGCAGGACCAATTGGTGAGCAGCAGCGGAGGCATTAATACAGACCGGCAGCACCCTAAGCTGATGACGTATGGCATCCTGAATAAGCTGCGACGGGCTATAAAACCCCATGGGATAGCTGTTTAACAGGGCGGTATAAAATGCCGCCGGAAAATAATGTTTTAACCAGGCAGAAACATAGGCCAGTACTGCAAAGCTGGCGGAATGCGACTCCGGAAAACCGTACTCGCCAAAGCCACAAATTTGCTGATAGATCCGCTCGGCAAAGTCTTGCTGATAGCCGCGGCTTAGCATGCCATTGATCAGCTTTTCTTTAAACTGCAACAGCTCACCGGTTTTCTTCCAACTGGCCATGGCGCGTCTGAGTTGATCCGCTTCGCCACCGCTAAAACCAGCGGCCACCATTGCCAGCTGAATCACCTGTTCCTGAAAAATCGGTACGCCCAGGGTACGGGATAATACGCCAGCAACCTCTGGCGATGGATAGCTGACAGCTTCCAGACCATGACGCCGTAGCAGATAAGGATGCACCATATCGCCCTGGATTGGTCCTGGCCGCACTATCGCTATCTGAATCACCAAGTCGTAATAGCAGGCTGGCCTGAGCCTTGGCAGCATGCTCATCTGTGCCCGGGATTCAATCTGAAACACCCCCACTGTATCCGCCTGTTGAATTTGCCGGTACACCTGAGGATCATCACCATAGCCATTAATTGCCGCAATACTAAGCGTCAAGCCATAGTGTTGCTGCACCAACTGAAAACAGCGGCGGATTGCCGTTAACATGCCAAGTGCCAGTACATCGACCTTAAGCAGCCCCAGGGTTTCCAGATCGTCTTTATCCCACTGGATCACAGTACGCTCAGCCATGGCCGCATTTTCTACCGGTACCAACTCATACAAAGGGCCGGCCGAGATCACAAAGCCCCCGACATGCTGTGATAAGTGCCGCGGAAAGCCACGGATTTGCTCCACCAGCTGCACCAGCTGCTGCCCCAGACCTTGTTCGGTATTCAGTCCAAGCTGGCTAAGCTGTTGTTGCCAGCTGACCACATCATGGCGGCGGTTCAGGTTTTTAATAAAATGCTCCAGTTGCATTTCATTAATCCCCAGCGCCTTCCCAACATCACGGATCGCGCTTTTCAAGCGGTAGCTGATCACCGTTGCCGCCAGCGCTGCCCGCTCGCGGCCATATTTCTGATACAGATACTGCATCACTTCTTCGCGCCTTTCGTGCTCAAAATCTACGTCTATATCCGGCGGCTCCTGCCGCTCGCGGGATAAAAAGCGTTCAAACAGCACATTAATCTGCCGCGGATCGACAGCGGTAATTTCCAGGCAATAACAGACCACCGAATTAGCGGCAGAGCCGCGGCCCTGATATAAAATGCCGCGCGCTTTTGCAAACTGCACCAAATCATAGATGGTCAGAAAAAAGTACTCATAACGCAGCTCGGCAATCAGCGCCAATTCCTTATCAATCAGCGCCTGGATCGACGCTGCCGGCCCTGCTGTACCAAAACGCTGCCGGGCTCCGGCTTGCACCAGTTGCTGCAAATACTGACTGGCACTAAGATCAGACGGCACCAGCTCAGATGGATATTCATAACGCAGCTCATCCAGCGAGAACTGGCACGCTGCAGCCAGCGTCACGCTCTGCGCCAGTGCAGCAGCGGGATAGAGCTTCGCCAGTTTGCTCAGGGGTCTTAAACAGGCCTCAGCATTACTCAGCAACTGGCGGCCTAATTGCTGGACCGGCGTTTTCAGGCGAATGGCTGTCAAAGTTTGCTGTAATGCCAGTCGCTCACGCTGATGCATTAATACCGCACCTACCGCCAGCTGTGGCAGCGCAAAATCGTGGGCCAGCGTCTGGCAATACGCCAGGTAGCGCGCTTCGCGATAACGCAATTGCCGTACTAGCGCCAGGTGCAGGCGGCCACTAAAATGCCGGCTTAATAATTGCCCCCAGTACTGGTCCACTTCTGCCTCCCCCTGCGGCAACCAGAGTGCCAGGCAATGCTTGCTGCTGCGTAAATCCCATTCTTCCAGCTGGTAGTGGCCTTTTTCAGCGCGTCGCCGGGCATTGGTGATAATGCGGCACAACTCAGCATAGGCTTGCCGATCCGGACACAGCAGTACTAAAGACAGGCCAGGCAGCTGAAAATAACTGCCAATGATCAGTTTTAACGGTAATTGCTGCTGCTTGATTTGCCGGTGTGCCCGCACTACCCCGGCGACCGAACATTCATCGGTCAGTGCCAGCGCCTGATAGCCCAAAGCCGCCGCCGTGCTAACTAACTCCTCCGGCGAGGAAGCGCCTTGTAAAAAACTGAAGTTCGAACGGCAAAATAACTCCGCGTAGGCTACGGCCCCGGATGGCGGCGCTGCCGCTGACGTTTCGCTCATCGGCCCCCCTTAGCTAAACCAACCCTGCAGATACCATTGCTGCTGGGGTGTGCGGTATACCCACCAAAGCTGCCCCTGCTCAGTGCGGGCCAGATAATAATCCCGCTGCAATAAGGTGCCACTTTGCCAGCACAGTTGCTCCAAACGCTCGGCACCACTTAACAGCGTCACCGCCTCGGTTAAAGGCAGGGCTTTGGGCAGTTGTAAAATAGGCCTGAGCTGATAACAAAGCGCCGCATTCAGTGCCGGCAGCGCCGCTACAGCTGATGCTGATGACTCTGCCTCCGGCCAGTGACTCAGGCTTAGCACCGGTGTCACCACCGCCTGCTCCCCCAGGCGGGCCACCAACACACTGAGCAGTTGTGCTTTGCTCAGCGGCTGTGAGCGTTGTGCCAGTAAATTACAACTTGCGCGCTGATCGGGTACATAGTCTGTTGCCGAAAATTGCAGCGCATACACCGGCTCTGGCAGCTGCAGCTGCGCCAGGTGCAGGGACAGTAATTGCTGCCAGTTCGCAGCACAGGCTTCACCGGCCCGGGCGCGGATCTGCAGAGGTAAGGGGCTATGCTGGCGAAACTGCAGGGTGAGCTGCAAACACTGGCACAGTAAGTTGGCCCGGCGTAAAAACTGCTGCAGTTGCTGTAACAATGGCTGTAACGGCTTTAATAACTGTGGACTTTCAGTAATTTCATAATGCAGCTGTAATTCACGGTTAAATTGCAGCCGGGGTCGGTAAAATTTTGGTAATTGCAGTACTCTGCCCGTTAATGCCGCCAGATATTGCAGCACGTCCTGAGAAAAACGCCGCGCCAGCTCTGCTGCCGGCAATGCCAGTAAGGGACCTAACTGCCGGATCCCCAACCGGGCTAACTGCTCAATGCTAGCCGCCGGCAGATCGCTGGCAGTTAACGGACAAAGTGCCAGCTTGGCCTGCTCTGCCGCTGGCGTTAAGTACAGCTCGGCCTGCCCGGAGCGGGCCAGTAATTTTGCAGCCAGCGGAGTTTGCCCCGCTGCAGCCAGATATTGATAGGGACAGTCTGCCAGTTGCAGCTGGAGTTGCTGCCAGTAACGGGCAGGATCCGGGTAGAGTTTAAGCATGCTACTCACCCGGATCTGCAAGGCATCCGGCGGCTGAAGCGCCAGATCGGCTGTCACCTGATATAACCGCTCCGCCAGTTGCTGCAGCAGCTGCTTTACCCGTGCCGGCTCAGGACTAAACAGCTGTAACTCACGACACAGTAACACGGCCGTTGCCACACTTTGCCCGACCTTGACCCCGGCTGCCGCTGCCAGTGAATTAACCCCCAGCAATTGATGTCGTTTCGGACATGCCAGCGCCATCGGCTGTGCCGGATATTGTACTGCCAGTTGATCAAGTTGCAGGCTGGGGAAATACAGATAAAGCCAGCGCATGACAAAGCCCTCAGGCGGTCTCAGCCAAAGCCGCGTGGGTGCGGGTCAGTACCGGATAAAGCTCAGGCCATTCATCTTGCCAGTTAAGATAAAATTGTTGCCCGGCCCAGCCGGCACGGCGTTTTAACACTTTAAGCTGCAAACCTTGAGGCTGTGGCAGTAGCTGTAGCGCCAGTGCTAAAGGCAGCGTTAATTCCGGCTGATGCGTGGTCAGTTGCAGCACTAACGCCTGCTGCGACTGAGCTGCCAGCTGTAAACGACGTGCCGCTTTGCGCGCCAGCGTCCCCTGCCAGAGCAGGACCAGACTACATAAACCACTTTGTAATAACTGCTCTGCAGCCCAGAGTGCATCTGTTTCACTGAGGCCGGAAAGCAACAGCAACTGTGACGGGTTAATCCCCTGTGCCGCCAACGGCTCAGCTTGGAGTAACTGCGGCGGATTAATCAGCCCCAGCAGGCCTTGCTGCTGCAGTTGTTTGAATAAGGGTAACAGTAAACGCAACTCGCCAATTGCCGGCTGGCTTTGCAATACCAGCAAACCGGACGCCGGCCAGCCACCCAGTTGCCGGTCAAATTCGGCATAACCGGAACTTAGCTGCTGACCGGCAGCAGGTAAGGCTGAGCCTTGCCAGAGCCATTGCCGCTGCGTCAGTTGTTCAAGTAAGCTGTGCATAGACCACCAAAATACTGTTTATAAATACAGTATATTTGCTGGTGTTAAAAATGCAAGCACCCATAGAGTCCCCACAGGCTGTAGACTGTGGGCAAAGGTGTGTGGTTAGCGGGTTTACAAAAGCGGATCAGGCGGTTTTAGCCCGCTGCTGTAACAGGGTCAGCACTTCGTAATGACTACTATGGGCAAATAAATCAAAAAGTTGCACCCGCAGTAACTGATAGTTATCCAACAAGGTCAAGTCCGCTGCCAGACTATTGGCATTGCAGCTGGAATAAATAATATAAGCGGGGGCCAGCTGTTTAATCGCCGTCACCAGCTCGACGCCTAAGCCGCGGCGGGGTGGATTCACGACCAGGAGATCCGGTGGGCTAACCGCCGCCGTGGCAAAAGCAGCGGAGTCCAGCGCCCTAAAATCGACCTGAGTAAACCCCAGCTCAGCCGCGGCCTGCTTGGCACTGGCAATGGCGGAGGGCGCAATTTCAATCCCGGTCAGTGTCATCTGATTGCTGGCCAAATGTAAACCAAAACCGCCCACGCCACAGAACAGATCCCAGAGGTGCCGGATCGGCACGCCTTGTTGCGTAAGTTCCGCAGTCCAGGTTGCAGCAGTGGCATAGAGCCTGGCCGCCAATTCAGGATTGATCTGAAAAAAACTCTGCGGGCTTAAATACAGCGGTACCTGATTAAGTTGCTCGCGCAGCAAAGCCTGCTCTGTTAACAGGATTTCTTCCGGCCCTTCCAGCAGCGCTGCCGGCTTGGGCTGTAAATTAACGCTGACCACCGACAACGCCGGTAAGCTTGCCAATAACCAGGGTAAATGCTTTTGCAACGCCGCCAGACAGTTCTTTGAACGCAGTACCAGACGCAGCATAAAGTGACCACTGTGATAACTTTGCTGCAGTAGCACATACTTGAGCTCGCCGCAGCGGGCGGCAATATCGTACGGGGTAAGCTGAGCACGGCTAATCAATTGCTTAATCACCGCAAAAACGGCCGCAAAGGCTGGCGGATATAAGGGGCAATCGGCGAGATCAACTGCCTGCCCCTGTTGATTTATGATCCCCAGTAGCGGCGCCTCACAGCTACCCTGCACCACCATCTTGGCTTTATAACGACACGCCTGTTGCTGACTTGCCACCGGCGCCAAGATCTCCAGCGGCGCCAAAGGAGAGACTAACTGCAACAGTTGTTGCTGCTTTAATGCCAACTGCTCGGCATAGGGCATCGCCAGCCATTGACAGGACTGACAACGGCCTGCAACAAAATGCGCGCAATGCATCCGCTTAGTCCCGCAATAACAGCGATAACGCGCGCGGATCACCCTGATTGGGCGCCGGTGTCAGGCCCACTACCCTGGCCATCACATTGTAAAAATCGACCATGCTTAATTGCGCTACCGTCGCCTGTTGTTTAAAGGCCGGTCCATAGGCAATCAGCATTCCCTGCATATCCGGCTCGGTATTGTCATAACCATGGCTGCCACGTGCTCTGAAGAAAGACGGGTCAGCCTTTAAACCGGGTAATAAGCTGCGCCGGACAAAGATCCAGGGCTGCTCCGCCAGCAAAATAATCGGCGCGATGCGGGCATGTTGTTGATGCTGAAACCGCTCTGGCAACTCATGCTTGCGGTACAGGCGCATCTGCTCTGGGTTATAACGCCCGGCAATTTGCTGATACAGCAGCTCTTCCTGGCCACTTTTCGGGAAAATGCTGACAATTTCACGTGAAAAGCGAACATTCTGCGTTAAACTGCCATCAAACAACTCATCAGCAATAATATATTTGCGCTGATCGACCTCTGCCATACCATGGTCGGAGCTGATGATCAGGTTGACCTGCTCCGCCTGACCACGCTCACGTAAGGTTTGCACCAGATAGGTAAGCTCAGCATCTACCTCGGCCAGAGCCTGAGCTACCTGCTCTGAGCGCGGGCCATAGTTATGACCTGCACTATCCACATCACTAAAATACAAGGTGATCACTCTTGGCCGCTCGGCTTCAGGCAGCGCCAACCAGGCCAGTACCTGCTCGGTGCGCTCACGGTTTGGTGTCTCATGCTGATAGGGAAACCAGTAGCTGGGCCGCTTACCTTTAATTTCTGCTTCCGAGCCCGGGAAAAAATAAGTGGCCGCCTTCACGCCCTGCAATTCAGCCGTGATCCAAATCGGCTCGCCCTGCCACCAGAAGCCATCTGCCACCTGATCCGCCATACTCATCGCAAAATGCCGTTGATGCTCAGGATCATACATCGAGTTATCAACAATACCGTGCCGCTCCGGGTGTAAACCGGTAACCAGTGAGTAATGATTGGGGAAGGTTTTACTTGGAAAGACCGGCTGTAATTGTTTGACATGCACACCGCCCGCCGCCAGTTCGGCTAACATCGGTGCCTGATGCAAACTCAGGTAGTCATGACGCAGACCGTCAATTGAGATAATCAGCAGACTACCTGGACTGGCAGCAGCCGTACTTTGTGTTACTGGGGCCTGACTACAGCTAAGTAGTAACAGACTGATAAAAAACACAAAAAACTTCATAAGTATCAGATCCGGATCGAAATTAGCCTGATCTTAGCAACTCAGGCAGAAAACCATTAAGTGTACTGATTTTTGTTGACCGCTTCATGACATTTTGCCGGTTATTGCCGGCACTTTACCGAAAGCGGCCTCAGGCTTTGCTTAACTGATTAATTTAAAGCGCTGCAATGGCAGGTACTCTAAGGCTTCGCCTTCACGCCGCGAATGATAGAGCGCAAACTCCCGAACCTTAAGTCTGAGCGGCGTGACGCGCTGTTGCCCCTCAAACAGCGCCTGGCGCGCCAGCGTGATATGCGGCCGATACTCAGCATGTGGCTCGGTAAAGCCCTGTACCTGACAAAACTGCGCCAGCTGTTGCTGCAGCAATAGCAAGGCTGGTGGTATCGATGAGGGCGCCAGATACAGAATTTTCGGCTGCCTAAAGCCCGCCAGATAATCAAGCTCTAGCTCGAATGCAGCAGAACGAAGCTTAGCTGCTGACTGCAATAACAGCTGCTGTTGCTCAGCCGTCACCTGCCCCAGAAAAAATAACGTCAGGTGCAAGTTCGCCACCGCTACCGCTTTGGCGCCGGGACAAGCTTGCAGCGCCTGCTGCTGATAAGGCGCTAATAGCTGTTGCTGCTGCGCCGAAAAACACAAACTAAAGAACAGCCGCCGGCTTTCCACTGCTCAGCTGCCAGTGCGGCCGGTTTTTGCTGCCGGTTTACCTTTGACTACCGGTTTACCTTTGGCTGCCGGCTTATCTTTTACCGGTGCCTGGCTGGCCGGCTTAGATGCCACCTGCCCGGCTTGGGCTTTACCCTTTGCTTTGCCGTTCGCTGTGCTGTGCTTTGACCTTGCCGTGGCCTGCGCAGCCGGATTTAAGCCAGTGTGCCGCGTTAATGCCGGCTTACCACCGCGCTGTGGTCTTTGCTGCTGCTCGTCTTTCGTCTCTGGCGGCACCAGACAGTCTTTACCCCGGCCAATCAGATGCTGCATTTTCAAGCGGATCAGCGCTTCGCGAATGATCGGCCAACCTTTGGGATCATGATAACGCAGGATCGCTTTATGCAGCCGGCGCTGCCGCTCGCCCTTAGGCACCGGCACCACTTCGGTATTCGCTTTATTGATATTTTTCAGCGAATTCATTTCGGTATGATAAATGGTGGTGGCATTGGCCATTGGGCTCGGGTAGAAATTCTGTACCTGATCCAACCTAAAATCGCGCGCCTTTAACCACAGCGCCAGATTAATCATATCCAGATCGGTGGTACCCGGATGCGAGGCAATAAAATACGGGATCAGATACTGCTCTTTACCGGCTTCTTTACTAAAGCGGTCGAACATTTCTTTAAATTTGTCGTAGGCGCCCATGCCCGGCTTCATCATTTTCGACAAAGGTCCCTCTTCAGTATGCTCAGGGGCAATTTTTAAATAGCCCCCGACATGGTGCTGCACTAACTCTTTGACATAATTCGGATCTTCTACCGCCAAATCGTAACGCACCCCCGAGGCGACCAGTACCTTTTTAATGCCCGGTAAATTCCGGGCTTCACGGTACAGTTCAACCGTTGGGCTCTGATCGGTATCCATATGCTCGCAAATCGTCGGATAGACGCAGCTGGGGCGACGACAGGTTTGTTCGGCTTTCGGGTTTTTACAGTTTAGACGATACATATTGGCGGTCGGGCCACCCAGATCGGAGATCACCCCGGTAAAACCCGGGACTTTGTCGCGAATATCCTTGATCTCCTGCATAATCGACTCTTTCGAGCGACTCTGGATAATTCGTCCCTCATGCTCGGTAATCGAACAGAATGAGCAGCCACCAAAGCAGCCGCGCATAATATTGACCGAGGTTTTAATCATCTCATAGGCAGGAATTTTCGCCTTGCCATACACCGGATGCGGCACCCGCTGATACGGCAAACCAAATACCAGATCCATTTCCGCAGTACTGAGCGGAAAGGCTGGTGGATTAACCCAGATATGCCGATCGCCATGGCGCTGCATAATGGCACGGGCACAGCCAGGGTTGGTTTCCTGATGTAAGATCCGTGATGCATGCGCATACAGCGGCTTATTCACACTGACCTGCTCAAACGCGGGTAACTTAACATACGTTTGCTCCCACGGCTTTTGCCGCGGCGCCTGCACCATAATTGGCTTAGCTTCAACCTCAGCGGGCTTGGTTAAATCAATACCGGCTTTAGCAAATTCGGAATAGCTGCTGCAGCCAACATCATCGGCGCCATAAGGATTCGGGATAGGGTCAATTTTACCGACTTTATCAATAGCGGTGGAATCGACGCCGCGCCAGCCCGGTAACGGCTCTTTGCGAATAACCGCTGTGCCACGTACATCCTGAATTTCGCTAACAGGTATGCCCGACGCAATACGATGTGCTACTTCTACCAGCGGTCGCTCGGCGTTGCCGTAGATTAAAATATCGGCCTTGGCATCAAAAATCACTGAACGGCGTACTTTTTCTGACCAGTAATCATAGTGCGCAATGCGGCGTAAACTGGCCTCAATACCGCCGATAATCACCGGCACCTCTTTGTAGGCTTCTTTACAACGCTGGGTATAAACCGTCACCGCCCGATCCGGCCGCTTGCCGCCAATATCACCCGGTGTGTAAGCATCGTCATGCCGCAGTTTTTTATCAGCGGTATAACGGTTAATCATCGAGTCCATATTCCCGGCAGAAACGCCAAAAAACAGGCTCGGCTTCCCCAGGCGCATAAAGTCGTCTTTACTGTGCCAATCAGGCTGGCAAATCAGGCCGACGCGGTAGCCCTGGGCTTCCAGCATGCGGCCGACCACCGCCATACCAAAGCTCGGGTGATCGACATAGGCATCGCCCACCACTAGGATCACATCACAGCTGTCCCAGCCAAGCTTATCCATCTCGGCGCGTGACATTGGTAAAAAAGGTGCCGGACCAAAGCATTCAGCCCAGTATTTGGGATAGGAAAACAGGTCGCGTTCAGGCGCCATCCGCGCTACCGGAGCAGATTTACGGGATAAGGGAGCAGTAGCAGTGGACATAAAACAAGCACCTGAAGATCGCAAGGGCGCATATTATACAAGTTAAGCTATAGAAAGGCGAATACGCGGATTTCTTCACGCTGCCAGCTGACAATAATTACCGCGCACCGTACACTGAACTTAACGCACCCAGTGGAGCCTTTGATGCCACGTCTTCGCCCCCGCCAATTACTGGCGCTGTCATTGTTAGCCGGCTTTTTAACCATGGCGCTGAAAACCCTGGCCTGGTATCTGACCGACTCTGTTGGCTTTTTATCCGACGCGCTGGAATCACTGGTTAATGTTACCGGTGCCGGCTTCGCCTTATGGATGGTGACCATCGCCCGACGGCCAGCAGATGATGGCCACCCCTTTGGGCATAGTAAAGCCGAGTATTTTTCAGCCGCCTTTGAAGGTGGCATGATATTTCTGGCGGCACTGGCGATTTTGTTTACCGCCGGTGAGCGGCTTCTTAATCCTCAGCCTATCAACGCCCTGGGTCTCGGTACCATTTTAACGGTCCTGGCCAGTTTACTGAACCTCGCCGTTGGTTTATTGCTGATCCGTGGCGGTAAAGACTGGCACTCACCCGCGCTGGAAGGCGATGGCAAACATTTGCTTACTGATGTCTGGACCACAGCAGGTGTGGTGCTCGGTGTTGCGCTGGCGGTGATATTTGAAAAAAACTGGCTCGACCCTTTGGTTGCCATTCTGGTTGCCCTGCACATTCTGCGTGAAGGCGGCCGCATTTTACATAAAGCCATTAACGGCCTGATGGATAACGCTCTGCCGGCGGAGCGGATCGCGCAAATCAACGTCAGTTTGGCAGACATTGGCGGGCCTGAGGTACAGTTTACTAATCTGCGTACCCGTACTGCAGCAACCCAGGCCTTCGCCCAAGCCGATTTGTTGGTACCAGGCCACTGGAGCGTCGAACGCGCGCATCAACTGGCCGATCAAGCCGAACAACAACTTGCCAGCCAAAACGTACAGCTTGTCGTCCACATCGAACCCCACCCCTGACTTATCCACAGCACTCCGGTACCGGCTAGACCTCTGACCTCAGACCGGTACCGGACACCTGTGGATAAGTTGAGGTTGCGCTAAAGGGAACAACAGGTTAGTTTAAAAGCCATTCTGCTTTTAAAATTAAACACCTATGTTCGAAACTCTGACTCAGATTGGTTTACCGCTAGCGCTGATCTTTATTATGACCGGTGTCGGCATGAGCCTGCGACCGCAGAATTTTCACCAAGTCGCAACCCAACCGAAAGCGTTTTTCGTCGGGGCGGTGGCACAACTGATGCTACTGCCGCTGCTGGCACTTGGCGTGATTGCGGTGTTTCAACTTCAGGGCGAACTGGCAGTTGGTTTATTTATTCTGGCACTCTGTCCGGGTGGCACGACGTCGAACTTATATAGTTATTTATCGAAAGCCGATGTTGGCTTATCAGTATCCCTGACGGCGCTGGTGGGTTTCGTTACTCCTTTTACCCTGCCATTTTTAGCAGCCTGGGCGATGCAACAATTTTTAGGCGCCGAGAGTTTATTGCAGCTACCACTACTCAAAACCTGGTTAACCTTACTGGTCGTTGGCGTGCTCCCGGTGATAATCGGCATGTTAGTCAAAGCGAAGTTTCCGCATTTTGCCGAGCGCGCCCAGCCACAAATCAGCCGTTTTTCGGTACTGGTATTACTGCTGCTGATTGTCAGTATTGCCTATGATTTAGGCGATACGCTCTGGCAGTATCTGCTGCTAAGCGGCCCGGCGGCGCTGGCACTGAATCTGCTGTCGATGGCTCTGGGTTATGGTCTGGGGCGCTGGTTGCTGCATAGCGAGCAACAAGCACGGACCATCTGTCTGGAGGTAGGCTTACAAAATGGCACCCTGGCACTACTAATTACTACTGGTATTTTGCAAAGCTCAGCGATGTCGATTGCACCAAGCGTTTACAGTTTACTGATGTTTGGCAGTGCCAGCGTATTTACCTGGTGGGCGTTAAAACGCGGCCCCCGGTAGACTGGTGGCTAACTTTAACAGCCGCTGCTGATGTTGCTGTAGCGCTGTCTTATCGGCAGCCGTTAAACAGGGTTCTATCGCCTGTTGCATCTGCTCAGTTTGCTGAATTTTCTGCTCCGCGATGCGCCGCTGTGGCTCAGGTAAAAAGGGTAAGCTCTGGCGGGTCAATTGTTGTACCGGTTGTAACGATTGTAATAGTGGCCAACTGCCTTTCGCGGTTAACTCTAAAAACAGCGGCGCTGTTAATTGATGTTTTGCCAACACCTGATCAACCTCAGCCACATACCCCTTGCCCTGCTCCTGCTGGCGTAAATCACTGGCATGTTGCTGCCAGTCGCAATGCTTTTTCAGCCGCAGTTTAGTCAGCCCCTGCGGGTTATCCTGCTCAATGGCTAACAGCTCCGGCAACACGGCTTCCAGTTTAGCAATATTTTGTTCGGTTAACACAGTAGCCGCCGATGTCGCAGCACTGGCAGTGGCCAGCACCACAGCTAAGACCATTTTACGCATAAAGTTCTCCATCAAATTACTCTGTCGATTATTAGCAAGACACCTGAATGCCACCTGAAGCTTTTTAACGCCCCTTGCAACTGGTCAGACCGGTACCGGAGACGTGTTGATAAAATTACAGTAGCAAAACTATGCGGTTGCGATTAGTGTAATGCGTATTGAATGATGAGAAAGAATTTCACTATGCCAGCGTTGTTTGCTTCGTTTCGCAGCTCAAGTAGCCTGTTACTGGGGTTAATCGTGGTTTTAGGATTAAGCGGTTGCGCCAGCCAGAAAATGGGCAGTCGTAGCAGTGTCGTTGACTATCTCTATCCGCAAGATCAGCAAGTGAATATCGAGCCGGCAACCCCGGTATTAACCTTGCCCCTTAGAGTCGGCATTGCCTTTGTCCCCGCCGATCGCAGCCATAGTAGCGGTGGCAACGCCTGGGCGCTGAGCCAACACGGCGCCAATCTTTTGGATGAGACCGCAAAACAGCGAATTATGGAAAATATTGCCAGCCATTTCCGGTCCCTGGACTATATCAGTGATATCCAGATTATTCCCGGCACCTATCTCAGGCCGCAAGGTAGTTTTGCCAACCTGGAGCAGTTAAAGTCGATGTTTGGTTTTGATGTGATTGCCCTGGTGTCTTATGACCAGCTGCAATTTAGTGACGAAACGAAAGGGGCTCTAAGTTACTGGACCTTGGTCGGTGCCTATCTGGTGTCAGGTCAAAAAAACGATACCAGCACGCTGATGGATACCGCCGTTTATGATATTAACAGTCGAAAATTGCTGTTCCGGGCCCCGGGCGTTAGCCAGGTAAAAGGCAGTGCTACACCGGTGAATTTAAGTGAAGAGTTACGCCGCGATAGTCAACAAGGCTTTACTGAGGCTAGCAAACAGATGATCACCAATTTAGAGCTGGAGCTGGAACGTTTTACTGAACGCCTGAAAAACCAGCCTGACGAGATTAAAGTTGTACACAGCAATAACTATAAAGGCGGCGGTAGCAGTAGTCTGTTGGCCTTACTGTTATTGGGAATGGTGGCACTGTCCCGCCGCAATAAATAAGCCATTGCCGTTGCGCTGCAACCCGCAGCAGCAACGGCCCAGCCCAGCCCTAACTGGCTGACAAAATGGTGAAGATCCCAAGTAAAATAAATACCGCACAGGCCGCACGGCGCGCCCAATCCAGCGAAATTTTCTGCAGTAACCAGCTACCGGCATAGACCACCGGCACATTAGCCGCTAGCATCCCCAGCGTTGTGCCCCACACCACCATCCAGAGCGCATTTTCAAAGCTGGCCGCCAGAATAACCGTTGCCACCTGAGTTTTGTCACCAATCTCGGCCAGGAAAAACAGCACACAACTGGCAACAAAGGCGCCATATTTCAGCATAGCAGTGTCTTCACTATCGTCTTTATCCGGGATCAGCAGCCATAGCGCCACAGCGATAAAAGAGCCACCTAACAACCACGGGCCCCAACCGGCAGGGATAAACTGCGCCGCCCAGACACCCAGCCAGGCTGATGCCGCATGGTTTAATAAGGTGGCAACCAGAATACCGGCGATAATGGCGGTTTTATTGCGAAAACGCGCCGCCAGAAATAACGAAAGCAATTGAGTTTTGTCACCGATTTCAGCAATGGCGACAGCGGTAAAAGAAGATAGTAGAGCGTCCATAACATCCTGCATTAGCGCGGGATATTATCGACAAAAGATAAGAACTGACTCCCGCGTTCGGTCAGTGTCTTATCTTAAGTCTCATCACACAAGCCAGCGCTGCTGAACCTGCTGCCTATACCATATGCATGCGGCACAAGTATGTTGATATAGGCGCCTTACGGCCGATTACTCCCTTAAAGAGGGCGTTAGTATAGAGAGCACTCTTTGAAAAGGCAACTAGCTAGCCAGGATTTGCAGCCCTGCCAAATCTTTAAAACTGCGTACACAATTACGCCCTTGTTGTTTCGCCAGATAAAGTGCTGAATCCGCTTGTTTCAAAATCTCTTCCAGCGTTTCACCTGCAGCGGGAAACCAAGCTACGCCAATCGATACCGTCACACCAAGTTGCTGTCCTGCAATATCAAAAGGGTAAAGGGCGATCTGCTGTCTAATTGCATCAGCCTTGGCGATCGCATCTGCCGACTGTAAATCAGGTATCACCACAACAAACTCCTCTCCACCCTGACGACAAACCAGATCAGAGCTGCGGATTTGCTGCTGCAGCAACTGGCTTACCTGCAACAACACCTCATCGCCGGCCTGATGACCATAACGATCATTAAACTGTTTAAAATGATCAATGTCTAACATCAGAAATGCCAGCGGCTGACTGGATCTGGCGGCCCGGGCTAGTTCACGCTCCACATAATCATCCAGATAACGACGGTTGTACAAACCGGTCAAAGGGTCACGAAAACTCAGTGCTTTCAGGTGCTCCCGCAAACGCAGATTAGCCAGTGCCAGCGCAATATGCTCAGCAATATTCACCGCGACATCTTCTGCCTGCTCCAGCCAGCTGATGCCTTGCTCCGGGGTAAGATGTAACGGCACACAAAGATGCAAAAAGCCGGCGACATCGCCCCTGGCTAACAAGGGCACACAAAGTGCCGCATTACTGTCAGGCGTGGTATGTGCGCAAGCCAAATCATGCCGGCTTCTGGCAAATAAATGGTTTTTGCCACGACGCATCGACCAGCAATCATCATGACGACAGAAAGCTGGAGCGGTTAAGTCTCCCCAGCTAATCAGACATTCAGCACTGTCATCGCTACTGTAGTACAAGGCGCCACTGCTACCACTAAATAGCCGCAATACCGTTTGCTTTACTACCGCGGACGCTTCAGTTATCGATTCGCACGCTTGCAACAACTCACTGAACTCACTAATCAATTTACTTTCACGGGTTTTAGCCGCAACCAATTGTTCCACTTGCAGGTTAAGCGCTACTCTGGCTTGCTGCTCAACCTGTACTTTTCGCTCCAAGGTTTCTGCCATGGCGTTAAAGGTATCGGCCAACTGCGACAGCTCATCTTTACCCCGGATAACTAAGCGTTGACTCAAATCGCCCTGCTTAACTTTGGTTGCTACATGATTAATTTCTCGCACCCTGGCTGAAATAGAATAGGCAATTAAAAACGCCAGCAGTAAGCCAATTAATAATGCTGCAACTAACCCTACTGATGCCAGCAGCACGGCTGACTGTGTCTGTTCAATCTGTGCCGAGCGGCTGGCTTGTAACAACGTATTATGCGTTTGGGACAACAGCCGGACTTGTTGTCTTACAAGATCCATTTGCTGCTTCGCCGGTGCCAGGAGTTCGGTTACCGGTAATCCCTGTCGGATCAGTGTAATTTCTTCTTCGGCAAAATTACGTTGCCACAGCTCAAAGTTTCTCTGCAGCTCTTCAAGCTGACTTAACAGCTGTGATTGTCCGGCAAAACGTTGTGTGAGCAGCGCTGTATTTTGCTCTAACCGCACTAAGGCGGCAAAATAAGGCTCTAAAAACGGCTCTCTGCCTGTTAAAGCAAAGCCTCTGACTCCGGTTTCAGCATCGATAACATACTGACCCAGAGCGGTAATCATATTACTATTTTCAAAATGCGTTACGATTTGCTCTTGTGCTTGCGCACTGTTGCTAACGCGTTGATAGAGCGGAGACATCACAATAACAACGATAAAGGATGGCACAACGATAGCGAGAAACAACTTAAGTAATAGATAGGCGCGAATATACTTCATATGCCCTCACAGCAGCCACCGGGTTGTGGACTCTTGATCAGCATAGCAGTAACTTTGCTGAAAAGAGTCCAGAAACCGAAGTATTTTTGCGGTAAAGGCTAATTGTCAGCGTTCAGTTTTTAATACCGACTAAGCGCTGCTGCCATAATCTGCTACGTGCCACCAAATTACCCGTCGCACTGCGAAGTTTGACCAAACCATAGTAGTTCAACGGTACCAATAATAAGCTGGTCAAGGTAGAGAACAGCAAGCCGCCGATAATCGCAATTGCCATCGGCGCATAACTGGGGCCATTACCGCCGATAGCAGTGCTACCCAGCGCTAACGGTACCAAACCTAACACCGTGGTCGATACCGTCATCAAAATGGGCTTTAAGCGTGCCGTACAAGCTTCAATAATCAGCGTTTTTAGCGCCAGGTCCGGTAGTAATTGCCGATCCTGATTAATCCGGTCAACCAGCACGATACCGTTATTGACCACAATCCCCATTAATACCAGCATGCCGATCATCCCCATTACGCCCATGCCAGTGCCGGTGATAAAAAAGGTCCAGAACACGCCAACAAAGGAGAACAGCAAGCTGCCGATGACGGCATTGGGCATTAATAAGGATTCAAATAACGCAGCCATCACAATATAGATCATTGCCAGCGCCAGCAGCATATTGACGATCATCACCTGCTGCTCTTCGTTCTGGCGTACAAAACCGCCCTGAAATGACCAGCGATAGCCGTCCGGTAGCTGTACCTGTTGCATCAGGTTGGAAATCTCCTTGCGGGCATCCTCCATGCTGATATCTTTATTCAGGGCCAGCTGCAGCGCCACACCGGTTTCGCGGTTAAAGCGACGAATTGATTGCAACCGCGGTACAACCTTTAATTCCGCCAGTTGCGATAACGGAATACTGACACCGGCCACCGCCGCAACCGGCAGCGCCGATAATTCCGACAAGGATTTACTGGTCCGTTCATCATAAATCAGTCGGATCAGCAGCTCGCCCTGCTCGGCACTGCGATAGGTGCGTAAATTAACACCACGCAGCGCCAGCGACACGCTTTGTGCCACCTGCTCCGCCGATAAACCCAAGCGCTCCAACTCTGGCCGGTTTAACAGGATCTGGACTTCTTGCTGCCCCTTCGCTAGATCCGAGCTAACCTCGGCTATCGACGGCAGCACCTGTAAGGCTGGCTCAATTTCTGCCGCCAGCTCCAACAAACGCTCGGTGGAATTACCTAACAAATGTAACTGCAACGCATTGTTGTTATTACCAAAGCTAAAGCTGGGGCGCGCCCGCACTAATGGCGGCCAGTCCTGGCGAATCTGTTCTTTTAGGGTATTCAGATCAATATCGACATCAGGTTGTAACAAAATAATCGAAATGGCATGACCAGAGCGGTAATAGCTGTAGACCGACTCGATAAAAAAGTCTTGCTGACGACTATATAAAAACGCTTCCATCGCCGACACTTCAGCGCGAACTTCTTCCAAACTGTAATTGCCCTGGATGTTGTAGTTTAGAAATAAGCGGCTGCGATCTTCCTCGTCTTCATTACTACTGCCCAGTTGCGATAATGGTAAAGCCGCGCTTAACAACACCAGTATCGCCAGGGCGGTCGCGGTTTTTGGCCAGTTCATCACCTTAGTCAGCGCGCGGCGATAAAACCGGTCTAACGCCGATCCCTGTGTCTCTGCTACTGGCTGCACCTTTAGCCGGGTGGTCAGCAGTGGGATCAGGGTCAGCGCCAGTAATAACGAAATAGCCAGACACAAACAAATGGCGATAGCGACATGTTCAAGGAAAATCGTCAGCTGCATTTTTTCACCGATAATGTTCGGTAAAAACACTATTGCCGTAGTTGCGGTACCGGCCAATACGGCTAAACCGACACGTTTGACACCACGCTCTGTTGCTGTGCGCACATCGCCACCCAGCGCCCGCTCACGAAAGATACTTTCGGTTACCACCACCGCATTATCCACCAGCATGCCGATGGCCAGCATCAGGCCCATCATGCTGAGGATATTCAGGCTATACCCCAGAAAATACATCGCGCCTAACGCCACAATAATGGCCGCAGGCACCGACAACACCACCACCAGCGTGGTCGTCAAATGGCGTAAGAATAAGTACAGCACCACAAAAGATAACAAGGCGCCAATGGCACCGGCTTGCAACAGATCCCGCAGCGATTTACTAACGTTATCTGCCAGATCGTCCATCACATACAAACTAATGCCGTTAAACGCCGGATTGGCATCAGCAGCGGCCACCACCTGCATCGCCGCTTTAGCGACTTCGACCAGATTCGCGCCCGACTCTTTATACACATTCATCCCTACCGCATAGGTTTGGTTTAAATGCCGGCCATCCTCACGCTTGGGTAGCTCCAACTCTATACTGGCCACCTCACGCAACTGCAATCCCGGGCGGATCGGTAGGGCAGCAATTTCTGACAGCTCTTTATATTCACCCAGAGGCTTTACCAACACACTTTGCTCCGGGTTACGCAACTCCCCGGCACTTAACGCAAAATTACTGCCGCGCAACTGGGTTAATAACGCTGTTGGATCAACTTGCAGCGACCTTAACTTATCCGGATCTAAACGGATAATTACCTGGCGTTTTTCCACGCCATACAGCTCTACCTTAGATACACCGGGCACCCGCTCTAATGGCCGTTTAATTTGCTGCTCCAGCAAATCATAGGCCATCGCCAGATCGCGTTCTGATGAGATCCGCAGCTGAAAAATCGGCATATCACTGGTATTAAACTGGAATACTAATACCCGCTCTACATCGGCTGGCAGCAGATGGCGCACCGTATCTAAGCGTTCCCGCACCTCCAGACTTTTACTGCTGATATTTTCACTCCAGCGAAATTGCAGCGACACATCGCCACTGTTTTCATTGGCAAAACTGCGCAGCTCCTTAATACCACTGACCGTCGCCAGCGCTTCTTCCAGCGGCCGGGTGATCAGCCGCTCGACCTCGGCTGGCGTAGCATTCGGATAAGGCACATTCACATACAACTCAGGAATATCAATGCCCGGAAACATCTCCAGCGGCAATAACCGGCTCGCCAGGCCACCGAACAATAACATTGAGATAAACAACATACAGATGGTCACCGGCCGGCTTAATGCCAGGCGGGTTAACCAGATGGGTTTGCTCTCTGCCACGTTTTCAGGCGTTTCAAGCTGTGGTTGCTGGCTCATAGCGCCTCCTCAGCTGCGGTCGCAGGGATTTTGTCACGTTGCAGGCTGTAGAGCACCGGAATAAACACCAGCGTCAACAGGGTCGCAATCGACAGACCGGCAATCACTGTAATAGCCATGGGCGCACGGATTTCACTGCCTTCACCGGTACCCAGTGCCATCGGCAATAACCCCAGTACTGTGGTCAGTGTCGTCATTAACACCGGGCGTAAGCGGCTTTGACCAGACTCGACAATCGCCTCTGCCATGGCTTTACCTTCGGCTCTGAGTTGATTTATGCGATCAATCAACACTATGGCGTTATTAACCACGATACCCGCCAACATTATCAAACCGATAAACACGATCACGGATAACCGGGTATCAGTTAGCCACAGCCCCAGGACTGTCCCGGCTCCTGCCAAGGGTACAGTAAACAGAATTAACAGCGGCTGTAGCAGGTTCTCAAACTGCGATGCCATCACCAGATAAACCAGGAAAATCGCCAGTAACAACGCAAACAATAATGAACTGTATGCACGTTGCATTTCTTCGCTTTGCCCCATTACTGCCGCTTGCTGGCCCGGTGCCAGGATCAGTTGTGACAAAGCGGCTTCGGCGGCAGCGGTCGCCTGCTCCAAATCACCATAAGCCAGATTGGCAGTAACCAGCGCAACCCGCTGTTGGCCCACCCGGGTAATTTCGCTCGGGCCTACCTCGCGGCGAATTTGCGCGACCGCACTTAACGGTAGCGGTTCGGCTGCGCCCGGGTTAATGATTAACTCTGCCAATTGCAGTTCGTGTTGGCGGAACTGTTCGTCCAGTCGCACCCGAATATCAATTTTCCGATCATGTAAACTGTATTGCCCGGCGACTTCACCGCCTATATAGGTGGCAACGCGGCGTGCTACTTGCTGTGCGGTCATCCCCAATTGCGATAAGCGGGCATGGTCAAAATACAGCGTCACTTCCGGCTGACCTGGCCGCAGGCTGGATTTAATGTCGGTAAAACGCTGATCGGCAGCCAGTAAAGAGACTAAACGCTCTGCTGATTCAGATAACTGACTTAAATCATAACCACTGATCTCAATCTCCAGCGGAGTACTAAAGCTAAATAGCTGCGGCCGGTCAAACCGACTGGTCACCCCGGCCAGTTGCGCTAAATTGCGGCGTAACTCCTCCTGCACCAGCGCTTCGTCGTCCGCGGTGCTGTCAGCTAACATCACCACATGCAAACGGCCCCAGTGACTGCCACCAATCGCCGGATCCACTGACATCTGCGCGCCGGTTCCCGCTAAACCATAGCTGCGCGCCACCACCGGGAATTGCTTAAGCTGGGTTGATAGTTGCTTTAATAATGCATCGGTTTGTTCAATGGCCGTGCCCACCGGCAACTGTACGTCGACATAAAACTCGCCCTGACTTAATTGCGGAATGACATCGGCTCCCAGCCGTGGCAGTAAACTAAAGCACAGCGCTGCCGCCGCTAAGGTCAGCGTCAGCGTTAAAGCTCTGGCGCGTAACGCCGCCGCTAATAACCGTAAATAGACGCGCTCGATGGCTTTTAATAATCCTTGTACCAACAACACCGCCGGACGAAATACCCAGTAAGCGCCTTTTGCCAATAAGCCAAACAGTAAACTCAATAAGGTGACCACGCCTAATAGCAACAGGTGTAGGGCTCGGATCGGTAAACGGATTAATAATAACGGCCAGTGATACCAACGACTGGGTTTTAATGATGGTAACGGCAGCACAGTATCAGACGTGTTGCTACGCTGGATACTGCGGGCAGCCATAGTCGGGATTAAAGTCAAGGCAACAACCAGCGATACTAACAGCGCAAAGGTCACGGTTAAGGCCTGGTCACGAAACAATTGTCCGGCAATGCCCTCAACAAACACCAGCGGGAAAAACACAGCAACGGTAGTCAGTGTTGAGGCGGTAATGGCCATCGACACTTCCCCCGCGCCTTTGCGCGCGGCTTCTTTCGCTGGCATGCCCTGCTCTTTGTAACGGGCAATATTTTCTAACACCACGATAGCGTTATCCACCAGCAAACCCACCGCCAGTGCAATGCCACCGAGGCTCATCATATTCAGGGTAATATTCTGACCGTACATCAGATTAAAGGTGGCGATCACCGATACCGGGATTGAGACCGAAATAATCACCGTGGCCCAAACATTACGTAAAAACAGATATAACACCAGCATCGCCAGGATGCCGCCGACAATACCCGCCGATTTAACATCGCTAATGGCTTGTTTAATAAACTGCGACTGATCGTAAAGCACATCCAGCTGATAACCGGCTGGCAAGATCTTTTTCAGCTCATCTAATCGCGATAATAACGCCTCAGCCACTTTGACCGTGTTCGCATCACCTTCTTTATAGATCGCCAGCTCAATCGCCTGAGCGCCATTGATATAGCTGATACTTAAGCGATCAGCATAAGCATCACGCACCTGAGCCACATCTTTTAATCTTACCTGGCTATTACCCACCGTGGTTAAATACAGATTTTCAATTTCAGATAAATTGGCGAACTGGTTAATAGTGCGTACCAGATAATCATAGGCTGGCGTTTCCAGCCGACCACCGGCTAAATTCAGGTTCTCTGCTTTCAGGCGCTGGGTAATCAGGCTAATATCCAGCTGTAACTGACTCAGTTTTTGCGGATCAACCAGGATCTGAATTTCCTGGCTTAAGCCGCCATCTGGCCGCACGGCAGCGATACCAGGGAAAGACTCCAGTTTGCGACGAAATTCTTCTTCGGCGAAAGTGCGCATGGCGACCAGATCTGCCTGCGTCATCTCTGGCTTGGATAAAGATAAGCGCACTACCGGATCCAGATTGGGGTTAAAGCGCAGTAGCAACGGTTTTTCTACATCTAATGGCAGAAACAGCACATCCAGTTTTTCACGCACTTCCAGCAGCGCCAAATCCATATCGGTGCCCCAGTCGAACTCCAGCACCACATCCGAACGTCCGGCGCGGGAAACTGAGGTCACTTTGCGCACACCTTTGACGATCCCGAGAGCCTCTTCCACCGGCTTACTGACCAGCTGCTCGACCTCGGCCGGTGCGGCACCAACATAGGTGGTGCGCACCGTTAAACTGGGATAAGACAGATCGGGTAATAAATTAACCGCTAACCGACCTACTGACACCATCCCGAACAACAGGATGGCAAGCGTGAACATCCAGACCGTGACCGGGCGGGCCACGGCAGTTTCAACTAATTTCATCTTTTCGTCCCTGTCAGAATTCGCGCTCAGATACCACTTTTACCAGGCTTTGCTCTTTCAACGCTGCATGCCCAGCCACGACAACCTGCTCTCCCGCTTCGACACCAGTTAAGATTTCCACGACGTTATCCGCGGTGTAACCTAAAGTGACTTGCCGGCGCACGATGCGACTTTCGGCGTCCAGCACCAGTACCCCAGGTAAGTTGTCCAGTGTTAACAGTGCGCGTTTTGGCACTAACAAAGCGCTGTCGCGGGTATCAAACTTGATTTCCACCTGACTAAACATACCGGCTTTTAACTGGCGGCTACTGTTATCAATCAACAAGGTGGTACGTACGGTGCCAGAGCTGGCATCCACCACCGGTGCAACACGGCTGACCGCGGCTTTAACTTCCGGCACGCCGGCAAAACTTAATACGGCTTCCTGCCCTGCTTTCGCCTGCAGTACCTGCTGTTCAGGTAAATGCACGACAGCTTCCAGCTCGGTTTCGGTCACCAGATGAAACAGCGAATGTGGCGTTAACTGATTAACCAGCTGACCAGCCTTTACATAGCGCCGCGCTACCACACCAGAGATCGGTGCCCGAATTTCGGTTTCGCGTAAATTCAGCTCAGCCAGCTCAACGGCGGCTTGCATTGCTTCAACCTGCCATTTTAATTTCTCATAAACATCAGTACTGACCAGTTTGCGCTGGTGCATCTCAGTCATCCGGGTTAACTCTGAACTCAGCCGGCCTAACTCAGCACGCTCTTTTGCCAGTTGATGACGTTGCCGTTCATTCTCCAGTACCGCCAGCAACTGGCCAGCTTTAACCTGCTCGCCTTCTTCCACCAGAATTTGCTGCACAATACCACTGCTTTTCGCCATCACTTCGGCTTCAGCACGAGCGGCCAGCGTGGTATTAGTGCGGTAGCTGCTGCTAATAGCACCATTTTTGGCGCGGGAAATTTCAACCGGAACGGCAACTTCAGCTGCAGCGGTAGCATTCACGCTACTTTGCGCCTGGTTACATCCGCTTAAAAACATACTACTGAACAGCACGGCAGCCGCAAGCGGCATAATAGTTTTCATTTTCGTTATTCCTTGCTTGGGTGCGCTTAGCAACCCGTTACAGTTAATCTGACGATTAATAAATTGCATCCACTATGCCAATAGTTTAATAGATTTAAGATCAGTCACTTAGGTTTAAATTGTTACAAATCACGACAACAGAAACACCAAAAAATAGTAAAAAACACCAACTTTTAGCAAAAGCCTCGCAGGCACACTGGTCAGACCGCACTCCGGTACCGGTCTGACCAGCTTGCGGCAAACCCAGGTTAGAGCCTGTACTCTAAATAATAATCGTTTTATACTGTGTACCTTTTGTCTCAACAAGGTGTCTCACTTATGCTAAGAAAAACCTCGGTTGCCGCTGCCGTTTTAGTGGCACTGAGTAGCCTGTCTGCTCAGGCAGAAGGCTATAAATTACTGGAACAATCGGTCAGCAGCATGGGCAATGCCTATGCTGGCCGCGGTGCGCAAATCACTGATGCGACATTGGTTTATTCTAACCCTGCCGCCTTAACCCAGCTTCAGGGCGAGCACTTTGCCGGCGGCCTAAACCTGATCCATGCCCGCACCCGCTATGATGATGTTAATGCCGTAAATGCCCGCGGCCTGCCGGTTCAGGGTCGCGACTCCGGTAATGTCTTATTAACAGAGGTGGTGCCTTTTGCATTCTATAGCCAACAATTAACCGAGCGTCTGAGCTGGGGCCTGGGTTTTTATGTGCCATTTGGGCTGTCATCTGACTACCAGCAAGATTGGGCTGGCCGGTATTTTGCCGATGAAACCGCCGTTAAGGTGTTAAGCCTGCAACCCGCTGTTGGTTACAAATTAACGGATTGGTTATCGATTGGTGGTGCTATCAGCCTGAATCGCGCCGAAGGCACCTTGTCCAAATATAAAGATCATTCCGGTTTATGTGAGCTGGGCAGCGGTATTGCGCAGTTGGCCGGCCGCGATCTGTCAAATCCGGCGTTCTGCGACAGCCACTACGAAGTTGCAGGTAATGATATCAGCCTCGGTTATACCCTGGCGTTACATGCCGAGCCGGTAAGCGGCACGCGGCTGGCGCTGGTTTATCATTCGGCAGTACGTTATACCCTGACCGGTGATTCTGAAATTACCAACACCCCTATTACCGCGGCCACTGCCGGCGACACGCCGGGGTTGATTGCCGTTGCGCCGGGGTTACCACTGGTCGATGCCAGTACAGGCCGCTTTGCCGCGCGGGATTTTTTAAGCGAGAAAAGCCGGCTGGCACTTACCACCCCGGCCAGCCTGGCCTTTAGTGTCGATCAGCAGCTATCCGCACGATGGTCACTGCAAGCCAGCCTTAGCTGGACCGGCTGGAGTAAATTCCGCAGCATCGATATTATCAGCACCGACGCTGAGCCATCGATTTCGCTTAGCACCAGCAGCAGCCTGCAAGGTGAAGGCTATATTGGCTATATTCCGGAGTATTGGCACGACAGCTACGCAGCGGCATTAGGTGCAACCTATCAGGTCAACCCGGATCTGACGCTACGCGCCGGTCTGGCATATGATGAGAATCCGATTTCCAGCCAGCATAAAACGGCACGGATCCCAACCTCAGATCGTCTGTGGCTCAGTACAGGCTTGACATTACAGCTATCGCCACTACGCAGCCTGGATCTGGCCGCGGGTGTGATGCAAATGGACGAAGTGAAAATTAACGAGTTTGAATATAACACCCTGGACCAACAACTGGGTGCTGCCAACTTACAAGCGCGCTATAACAATAAAGCCTACTTGCTGGGTGTACAGTACAACCACCGCTTTTAAGCGGTTTCAAGGCAACGCCCCCAGTTGGGGGCGTTTTTCATTCGCCATTCAGCTAATTCCGCTAAACTAAACTCATTCTGGGCAATCTAAATTTCAGGTACACTGTATAAAGTTATCACAGTGTCATTATTTTCCAGCATGAGGTTCGCTATGTTTAAGCATATAAAAACGCTATTCCTGCTCGCGGCGGTGTTTGGGTTAGCCAGCTGCGCCAGCCCCCGACAAGCGAATATTGATTATGACCGTACAGTTGACTTTAGTCAGTACCAAACCTTTGCCTTCTATCAGGAATTAGCTGCCACCCCAGCCGCTGATAACACACCAGCAGAAAAACCGGCTTACGATCCCCTGCTGGACCAGCATTTTAAAGCCGCTATTACCCGTGAGATGGCGGCCTTGGGCTACCGGCTGGATGAAGCGGCACCGCAGTTATTGGTTAACTATCAAACCAATGTTGAAAATCGCGAAGATGTGCGCAGTTCCCCTTTTACTATTAACGCCGGCTACGGCTATTTTGGCCGCAACAGCGCCTTTAGTTTCGGCTTTCCGTTATTCGGTGGCGGGGTTGAAAAGGTGAACTATAAAGTCGGGACTATTCTGATTGATGTCATTGATGCCAACGCCAAACGTGTTATCTGGCAAGGCGTGCTGGAAGGACGGTTATCCAATAAAGCGATGCAAAATCCACAGCAGGCCATTAATGATTCGGTAGCCTTGATTTATCAGCGTTACCCAACCCGCCTGACTCAGACGCCTTAATTACAACTTGTGGACCTTTGCTGGAAAAAAACCGGGGGCCAATGGCCCCCTCAGATT